>JBGCEE010000050.1:0-70983 GCA_045106015.1 Akkermansiaceae bacterium
CAGGAAATCCCGGCATTCGCTCTTTTTGGCAGGCGGCGCGGCGTGGCGATCCCGGGAATCGGCCCTGATAAGATTCCAGCCTACCGGGCAGCAACAAGGCGGCTCGGTCTGCTCGGTCATCGCCGTATCGTTCTCATGACCAGCGAGGCGCGCAGGCTTCCTAGGCCGGGTGCTCCGGAAACCGCATTTCTCGAGGAACTTCAAGTTCTTGGAATCCAACCGAGCGCCTACCATCTTCCGGACTGGGAGGAAACCGCTTCAGGCTTCCATGCGTGTCTTGAATCCTTGTTCCGAATCACAGCTCCGACGGCGATGATCGTCGACGAATCCCACTTTTTCTTGGCTGTCATGCAATATTGCGGGAGCCGAGGATTCCGCATACCTGAGGACGTCTCCCTGATCTCCACGGATTACGATCCAAGATTTTCCTGGTTCACACCGGATGTCGCCCACATTCGGTGGAGCCAGGAAGCTCAGGTGAACCGTGTCGACCGATGGCTGGCGAACGTGAGTCGCGGCAAGGAAGATCTCCGTCAGACATTTACCAAAGCCGAGTTCGTCGAAGGTGGCACGATCGGGCCGGTGAATAGATAAGTTTGCCGAATTCGCAGCAGCTGGTTTACTTCGAGAGAGAAAACCATGAAGCGATCCCTCATTCATCTTGCCACTGTCGTATCACTGATCGGCTCCACGAGTCCGGTCCTCGGACAAGACCGCCCCGACGTCCTCTTCCTCGGCATCGACGATCTGAACGATTGGATCGGCTGTCTTGGCGGCCATCCGGATGCGAAGACTCCGAACATCGATCGCCTCGCGAAACGCGGAGTTCTGTTTTCCAACGCCCACTGTCAGTCGCCGGTTTGCAATCCTTCGCGGGCGAGCATGATGACCTCACTCTATCCGGAAACGACGGGCATCTACTTTCTCAGCCCAGAGTTCAAGAAATCCCCAGTTGCTGCGAAGGCCACGCCGATGACCGTTCGCTTCGCCGATGAGGGCTATGAGGTCGCCGGTGCCGGAAAGACCTACCACCACAACGAAAACAAGGAATACATCGCACGATATGCCGGAAGCTTCGGCGGTTTCGGACCACTCCCAAAAAAGAAACTTTCACCCTTCGAAGAGCACCGGCTCTGGGATTGGGGACGCTACCCGAAAACAGACGACGAAATGCCAGATGTCAAAATCGCCAACTGGACCGTCGCAGAAATTCAGAAAAGTCCCGAAAAACCACGGTTTCTCTCAGTGGGTTTCTATCGGCCACACGTCCCGCAATATGCGCCCAAGAAATGGTTCGATCTTCATGACAACACCTCGCGGCTTCCCCTGGTCCAGAAAGATGACCTTGCGGACATCCCACCATACGGCATTGACCTAACACGCCTCGGCCACATTTCTCCAACTCAAGAGTGGGTCACAGAAAACCAACAGTGGGAGCCACTGGTGCTCTCCTATCTGGCATGCGTCAGCTTCGTCGATTCCCAAGTCGGCCGCCTTCTCGATGCTCTTGATCAATCCGAACGTGGAAAAAACACCTTCATCGTGCTCTATTCGGATCACGGTTTCCACCTCGGAGAAAAAGACCGCTGGGCAAAGCGCAGCATCTGGGAAGACGGGGTCCATGTTCCCGTCATCATCGCCGGACCCGGAATCGAAGGCGGTCGCGTCTGCACCAAGCCCGTTGAACTCATCGACCTTTATCCGACTCTGCTGGAGCTGACTGGGCTCGATCCAGACCCCATGCATGAAGGAAATTCCCTCGTCCCACTTTTGAAAAACCCGAAAACTGAATGGCCGCACCTCGCCCGCTCAAGTTTCGGCCCGGGCAACGTGGCCATACGAAGCGAGCGCTACCGCTACATCCGCTATGCCGATGGCTCAGAGGAACTCTACGATCATTCGAGCGATCCTCACGAGTGGACCAATCTCGCCTCTGATGCCTCTCTCAAGGATGTCATCGAGAAACACCGCACCGCCCTTCCGACCAAATTTCATCCCATACTCGGCACTCGCTCCACTGGCCACAAAGCCTTCGAGTTGACTGAAAAAGCCGCTGCCTTGCGCAAAAATTAGCGCCGTTTCTCGGACTCGTCACTCAACACGGGCTCATCTCTCAAAGATCTAGATCGTTTTTACAGACCTCAAAACTCGCTGAAATGTCCGTTTGAGAATTTGCGTATCCGTTCTACCATCATGCCAATGAAACTCAATGCCACCAGCGCAACAGCTGCTTGTCTCATCGTCGGACTGGGAGGATTCCTTGTCGGAAAAGTCACCACCGCACCTTCGGAAAAGTCTGAAGCAGACCGGTTGCTCGAATCGACAGATCAGCTTGTCAATTCACGCACCTCTTCCGGTGGCCCTGACGGAGAGCGCCGTGGAGCCGGGAATCGCCCCCTCCGCCCAGGATCAGAAAGATCAGACAGCACTTTTGATGAAAGGCTGGCCAAGATGGAAGAAATCGTTCGTGGTGAAAACGCACTAGATCGCGGTCGCGCCATGCTCGACTGGATCGATTCCCTCGCGGCGGAAGATTTTGAAGGCGCCGTTGCGCGTTTCCGTAGCCTCGGCCTCACCGAAGCACGTATGGGAGAATATGCGATGCTTCTCACCGCATGGGCAGAGGTCGATCCGATCGCCGCCCTTACATACACCAAGGAGAACACCCGTGGCGGTATGGCTACAGGCACCGTGCTTAGCGCATGGGCCAGCCGAGATCCGGAAGGTGCCATTCAATGGGCCAATAACGAACACGAAGGCGACGGCGCCAACCCCTACATGGTCGGAATTATTCGTGGCCTCGCTGGAAATAACCCGACCCGCGCGACCGAAATCCTCCAAGAACTTCCCTTCAGTCGCGAACGTGGGCAAGCACTCGGAGCCATGATGCCCCATCTCATGAAAATGGGGGCCGAGGCGTCAAAAACATGGATTTCCAACCTGGCTGACGACCAACTCAGAGACGGGGCCATTGCCAGATTCTCCGAGCAAATGGCAAAAGAGGACCCAGAAGGCACGGCGACTTGGTTGCTGGCTAATCTCGGTGAATCCTCCACAAGAAGCGTTGACGAAGTCTATGAAGAGTGGGCGAAAAAAGACTCAGCCGCCGCCCTTGCAACCA
Organism: Akkermansiaceae bacterium; assembly: GCA_045106015.1. GTDB lineage: Bacteria > Verrucomicrobiota > Verrucomicrobiia > Verrucomicrobiales > Akkermansiaceae > Luteolibacter. The sequence goes on from JBGCEE010000050.1 coordinate 3,122, forward strand.
TTGGAAGTGTTCCCGAGGGAGCCGCTCGCAGTCGCGCGCTTCGGGGCGTGATCACCGTCGAGGCCCGTGAGAATCCAGGTGCCGCAGCAGCTCTGATGGACCGTTACGCAGACGAAGTCGACGATTCCACAGTCATGCATTTCGTTTGGAATTCCTTCAGAGAGGAGCCAGCCATCGCGATGAGCCAAGTCTCGAAAATCGAAGACGAAGGCCGCCGCAATCGCATGTATTCCCGCACCCTTGAGTCATGGATCAACAATGACCAAGTCGCGGCCCAACGCTGGATCGATTCGGCAGATCTTCCAGATTCCGTCATACGCAGACTCCCGCAGCGCGAAACCCCGTAAACCAATCTTTCAATAGTTCTGCGGGAAAATCCTGGCTTGCTCGCCAAGGGATTTCCTGATAGAAAAGCCCTCGCGGCGGGCACTCGTGACAGAACGTTTGGATTCATTTCCGCTAACTCGCCGCCACTCAGACAAAACCAAACACACAAATATCAATTATGCGACGCATACCATTTAAGCGTGTCAACTGGATCACTTCTAGCTTCCTCATAGGCACCGCCCTGATCGCCCTAATCGGCGCTCCTATCTATCTCTACCACTTCGGATTGGACTGGTTCCAGTTCGCCATGTTCTTCTTCTATCTTTGCGCGACGATGATGAGCATCACCGTCGGCTATCATCGGCTCTTCTCTCATCTCTCCTTCAAAGCGAAGAAATCGGTGAAATTTTTCACCCTCATCTTCGGTGCCTGCGCTTTTGAGAATTCCTGCTTGAACTGGTCGTCAGACCATCGCCGCCACCACAAACACGTGGATCACGACGAAGACCCATACGATATTTCCAAGGGCTTCTTCTGGGCTCATATCGGTTGGTTGCTCTTCAAGCTCGACCCCGAGCCTCCAATGGACAATGTCGCCGACCTTCGCAAAGACAAGTTGGTCATGTGGCAGCACAAATACACTCATTGGATCGGCCTCATCGTCGGGCTCATTCTTCCGACTGCCCTCGGCTTCGGTTACAATTCAATGATGGGCCTCGATCCGATCCAAGGTGCCCTTGGCGGCTTCCTCATCGCAGGCGTGACCCGAATCGTTGTCGCACAGCACTGCACCTTCTTCATCAACTCGCTCTGCCACACGGTTGGCAGTCAGCCATACTCTACCAAACATTCGGCCCGCGACAGCGCAGTCATGGCGGTGCTCACTTTTGGTGAAGGCTACCACAATTACCACCACGAGTTCCAACACGACTATCGCAACGGCGTGAAGCCATGGCAGTGGGATCCTTCCAAGTGGACGATCTGGACACTTTCCAAACTCGGTCTAGTGCAAGGCCTTCGCCGTGTGCCTGATGGTAAAATTCTTCTCGCTGAAATGGGAGAAGCCCGCCGCCGTGCAGAAGAGCGCCTCTCTGAAATTCAAGCGACCCCTGGCTACTGCCAACGCACTGCAGAATTGATCGCGCAAGTTTCCGAGAAACTCGCAGCTAACTACCAAGAGCTCGAAAAGGCCGTCACTGACCGTGTGCAAGTCTCCAAGGAAAATCTCCAACAATGGCAAGACGAGACACGCGCCCTGATGCGGCAGCTTTCGCAAGCCGCTAAGCCGTCGATCGCTTAAAGCAAGACTCACCCCATATTCTATAAAGGAGGCAGAAATGCCTCCTTTTTTGTTCCCCAAAACGACCCCATGCACAAATTGATATCCATCCTGCTTCCCGCAGTAATCATCCCACTCTCCCACGCCACCGAACATGGCGGCACCAAGCGCTTACTCGACTCATCCAAAGAAGTTCGAAAGGCAATTGAGAGCAAGATCTCTGGCACAGATGTCCGGCACAGCTGGTCCGAAGACGGAAGCCATCTCAACGCACGGATCTGGGATCGTGAAAAAGGAGAATACCGTTGGGTCGCTTACAATATCGAGACTGGTGAGCAGGAAGCTTTGGAAAAAGACCCGAAAGGAAAACCCTCCGAGAAGCTTAAAGCCGAAGGCGAACCGAAATCTCCCCGTAGCAAAGCCACCTCTCCATCCGGTGCCTGGATCGCTGGTGTTTCTGACCAAGGCCTTACCTTGAAACCAAAAGACGGGGAGCCAAGCAAACAAGACTACGAGATTCCCAAAGGTAGCAAGTGGCAGAAACGTTTCGACTGGGCACCAGATTCCTCCGCCTTCGTCGCATGGCATGTGACTTCCCATCCTGTTCGAGAAGTTCACTACGTGCGCTCAAGCCCCGAGAAGAGTCTGCAACCCGAGCACTTCACGAAACGTTATGAAAAACCCGGCGACGATCTAAACATTCCTCAACCTGTCATATTTTTTACCGACGACCGCAAACCTCTGGCACTCAGTCCAGAACTGGCCAAGCATCCCTTTCAAATTCCCAAAATCCACTGGCACCGCGATTCCAAAACGCTGACAGCTCGATTTATCGAAAGAGGCTTTGGTGCTCTCAAAATCATCGAAATCAACGCCGAAACTCGCAAGCAACGCATCCTTATTTCAGAACAATCCGAGAAGTTTGTCTACGTCTACGGCAATACCTACTGCCGCTTTCTAACAAATGGCGAAGAGATACTTTGGCTTTCCCAACAAACCGGCTTCAACCATCTGTATCTCGTCAATCGAAGAACCGGAGAAACCATCCGACCTTTAACCAGCGGCGAATGGGTGGTCCGTGAGGTGATGGAAGTCGATGAAAAAGCGCGCACAGTCTTAGCCTCAGTCTCGGGTATCGATCCCGAACAAGACCCGTATTACCTCCACTACGTACGGATCTGTCTCGATACAGGTTCCATCACACGCCTCACCGAAAGCAATGGCACTCATGAAATCTTCCTCCAACCAAAGGGAACAGCCTACATTGCAAAATGGTCACGAGTCGATCAGCCACCGATCTTTGAACTTCGAAACTGGGCCGATGGAAAACGGATCGCCACCTTACCAGAACCGGATCTTACAAACCTCCGCGAAAGTGGTTGGAACGCGCCCGAACGCTTCGTCACAAAGGATCGAAATGGTAAATTTGATATCCACGGAGTTATCTTCCGCCCACTCGATTTCGATCCTGAAAAGAAATACCCAGTTATCGAAAACATCTACGCCGGCCCCCATGGATCCTTCGTTCCTAAATCGTGGCGCACTTGGTATGGAGCGAAGTCTGAGATGACGGAAGCTGGTTTCATCGTCGTTCAGATCGATGGGCTCGGGACCAATCATCGAGGCAAAGAATTTCATGAAGTCGCCTACAAGAATCTCATGGATTCCGGATTTCCAGATCGCATCAAATGGATGAAAGCCGCTGCCAAGAAATATCCCCAGATGAACCTGAGCCGTGTTGGAATTTATGGAGGTTCCGCCGGCGGGCAATCCGCCCTGGCCGCATTGCTCAGTCATCCCGACTTCTACAAAGCTGCTGCTGCAGATTGCGGTTGCCACGATAATCGCATGGATAAAATTTGGTGGAATGAACAATGGATGGATTGGCCAATCGATGAGTCATACGAACAAAACGCCAATGTAACCCACATCGAAAACCTTGAAGGAGCTTTGTTACTCACGGTTGGAGAGCTCGATACAAACGTCGACCCATCCAGCACCTACCAAGTCGTCGATGCGCTGATCAAAGCGGACAAAGATTTCGAATACATCGCCGTTCCAGGTGCAGGTCATGGTGTCGGTGAAACTCCATATCTTCGCCGCAAACGCATGGAGTTTTTCCAGCGCCACCTACAAACGGACTGAACCGCCAAATGAGTAACCCATTGATCAAAACGATCGTCCGCACCCGCTTTACCGTGACCAGCCGGGCGGCGGTAGACAGACAGACGAAGAAGGTCTTGAGATCCTATCTTCAGCTCTCACAAGGTGTTTCGGAACTCGCTGGTAGCAAACCTGTGAAAGTCCCAAAAATGCTCGGAGTCGATGAAGAGATGCGTGAATGGTCGTTCTTCATGTTGATCCGGCACAACATCATCGTGAATCGTGCAATCTCGGCGAACGTGAAACGCTTGGCACTTGGCGAACCCGAACCTAAAAAACGATTCGATCCCAAGAGCGATGTCATGCCCGAGCCAGATTGTGGACCCGAGCAAATTGCGATTTTCAAATCTTCCGTGTTATCCCATCTCGATGCCGTCGATGAACTGGGCGAGCTGCGTGGAACCGCTGTGACGAACCATCCGGTCTTTGGCCCGTTCGATGCGCATAAGTGGAACTGCATGTTTGCCTTTCACCTGCAAATCCACCTCAAGCAGGCAGAGTCCATCAGACAAGCGATTCGAGGAAATTAAATCTCCTCCCAATCGGAAAAAGTCGCAGCTTGGCCGGCCGGATTTCCCTCTGCATCCATCACGTTCCATACCGTCGCTTCGCGGATCATGAAACGCCGCCCATCACCTGATATGCGAACTCCAGAGTAATCGTCGATATATCCGTTTTCAGAAACACGGCGGAGTAGTTCGTCGCGCTCAGCTCGTTCGGGTGCCTCGGCCGTTTTCCGCGAGGGCGTTCCAATGAGCTGCTGCCAATCCATCGCAAAGAGTTTCTGAGCTGCCAGGTTTCCGTAGGTTAGCCGGGGGTCACTGGCTTGTTCGTGCGAAAGAAGAACAAATGGTGCCTCATAGGCCATTCTTGCCATCTCCTCTTTAGAACCACATGGCTCGACCAGATATTTTCCTGTTAGTTGATGATAACTTCTCAACAAATCTGCTAGATGATGGGCCAAATATTGATTGCCCGAAGCAGGTTCCGGAAACATCACATCAGCTAAGATTCGAAATCGTCTGGAAGATCGCCGTGATCATCAGGTAGGCGAACGTGCCAATGAGCAACGCCATCAAAATCAAGACCGTCGGCATGATGAGGGCCATGATTCGCTGCAAGTCTTTATTCAACTCCTTGTCGTAGCGCTCCGCAGCTCGTCGCAACGACTGATCGATTTTTCCCGTTTGCTCACCCACCGCGATCATATCAATCAGCAGGGGAGGGAAGCTACCCGAACGAATCATCGCCTTGGAAAACGCACGTCCATCGCCCACTTGCTCAATCACCCCGTTCAGATTCCGCCGAATCGACAGATTCTGCGTCGCGTCCCTCGAAAGCTCCAAAGCACGCAACAGAGGCAAGCCGTTGCCTACGAGGTTCGCCATCGTTTCCAAAAACTGTACGTAAAATCGTGACGAAATCACATCGCCCACCAATGGGAAGCCAAGTTTTATCTCATCCCACTTCGGCCGATTCGCCTCGTTGTCCTTCCATGCTTTGAAAAATAAACTCACTCCAACAACGGTCAACGCGATGACAATCCACCAAGCTTTCACAAAATCTGCAAAGCCCATCATCATCGCGATCGCCCATGGAATTTTTCCACCCGGAGTACTCTTAATCAATTCCGTCAGCTGAGGAATCAATACAGTAATGAAAACCATCCCAACACCGATCCCGACGAGGATCAGGAAAGCCGGATAAATCATCGCTAGGATCAGGCGGCTTTGGAGCTCAGAAAGCGTCTTCAAATAATGTGCCTGACGCTTCAGGATCGTATCTAATGCGCCAGAAGCCTCACCCGCTGCTGCCAAAGAACAATACAACGATCCAAAACTCGGACTAACTTTTTTCAGAGCAACCGAGAAGCTCACCCCGTCACGGACGATATGGCGAATCCGTTCGGAAACCGTTTTCAGACTTCCCAGTTCCTGACGGTTTTCCATGGACTTCAGCGCGGGTTCTAACTGCAGACCCGCACTCAACATGTCAGACAATTCCTCGGTGAAAAGAATCACCTCCGCACGCTTGAGTTTCAGCGGGCCTTCAGGAACATCATCCAACTTATCCAACGCCTTCTCCACCTTACGGGCCGCAGGCTTTTTCTGATTCGCTTTCGCCGACCTCACCGGCTCTTTGGCCGATTCCTTCAAATTCACCGGCTGCAGACCACGCTTATCCAGAAGCCTCAATGCCTCCGGACGATCCGAAGCCTCAATCTCACCCGTCGCGACCGTGCCGCCGGATGAAAGAGCTTTGTAGTTGAATAGAGGCATAAGTCAGAAACTGAGTTTTAGTCTATTCCGCCCCACCAATATCAGAAGACGTTACGGAGATGACCTCTTCAATGGTCGTCTCGCCTTGCATAACTTTGTGCCAGCCATACGTCCGCATCGGAACATAACCGTCCCTAAATGCTTGGGCTTTCATGTCAGCAAGTGGCTTGGAGTGAGCCACCAATTCCTGCATAGGTTGAGTCAGGAGAATCACTTCGTAAATCGCTAGGCGTCCAGCGAAGCCGGTCATCCGGCAGCGGTCGCAGCCTTTGGGCGCGTAGGGTTGGCCCTGAATGCTTTTGGGGATATCCAAATCAATGAAATCCTGTATCGAAACCTCCCTCGGCACCTTGCAGTGCGGGCACAAGCGACGAACCAATCGCTGAGCAAGAAACGCTCGAACTGCTGCTGAAACAAGGAACGGTTCGACACCCATGTCGACTAGGCGCGAGATGCCACCCATCGCGTCATTGGTGTGGAGAGTGGAAAATACTAGATGTCCCGTAAGTGACGCACGGATGGCGATCTCAGCAGTCTCCAAGTCGCGTATCTCACCGATCATGACCACATTTGGGTCAGCACGGAGAATCGAGCGAAGCGCTGTCGCAAAAGTCAGGCCGATTTCGGATTTCACCGCAATCTGCATGACTCCTGATAACTTGTTTTCCACCGGATCTTCGACTGTCACGATGCGTTGCTCTGGGTGATTGATTTCACTAAGGAACGAATAAAGACTGGTGGATTTACCCGACCCCGTTGGCCCAGTAATCAAAATGATTCCGTTGGGAAGATTGAGTAGAGATTTGATGCTGTCTTGGACGAAGGACTCCATTCCCAGCTTCGCAAGATTGAATTTTTCTTGGTTGAGGAGGCGGAGCGAAACACTTTCACCTTCTACGGTGGGCACCGTAGCAACCCGGACGTCGATCGTTTGGCCTTCGAACTGAAGATTGATGCGTCCATCCTGTGGAACGCGACGCTCGGCGATGTCCAAGCGCGACATAATCTTCAAACGCGCGATCACCGAGCTTTGCAGAGCCTTGATATTTTCCGGAACTGCAATCTCCAATAGCTTGCCATCAATGCGATAGCGGATGCGCAGGTTGCTGGCCAACGGTTCGACATGAATATCTGTTGCCCGCTGGTCCAAGGCCTCACGAATGATCTGATTCACAAATTTCACCACACTGGCCTCTTCATCCTCATCTTCATCGATGACATTTGCTTCATCTTCAGAATCGGAAAGTTGGTCGTAGTCGAGATCACGGCCTTCAAGGATTTGCTCGAACGTATCAGCTCCCACTCCGTAGAGTCTGCGCAATGATTCATGAATGCGCTTGCGAGATGCCATGCACCACTCGAAGGGCATTTTTAGCTCCTGCGCAGCGGCTTGATGGGCGACAAGATTGAATGGATCGAACGTGGCAAGGATGAGCTTGCGATCATTTTCCTCTCCTTCGATAGCCACAGGAAGTAATCGATGCTTGAGCGCCACCTGCGGGCCGCAAGCTTCACGCAACGGGACTGTGTTCTCGTCCATCTCGATGCTCCCAAGCCAAGGGAGGTCCAGATCCCTTGCTAGCTCGCAAAGATATTTTTCCTCATCAACGACTGCGGCATCGAGCAGGTCGTCGATCGGCGAACGCTGTCGCTGGGCGGCCTCTTTGAGCAGTTCTCCAACCGCAGGTAGGTCGTTGCAACCGGATCTCCGGGCAGGTTCAAGTAGTAGTTCGGTCATCCGTTCGCAGACAGTGTCACCCTAAATGCCTACCGATGGCAACATTGTCGGTGAAAATGGTCGTGGATTTCAGGAATTGCGATCTGGATAGAGCGCTGCTTTACTCCCGACGTGGCCTATTTGGAAATAAAAGACCTTGAGAAGCATTTCGTGAAAACAACTGGTGGAATGCTTTCTTCCCAGAAGGAAACGGTGAAAGCCGTCAACGGAGTGACTTTAGACATTCAGAAGGGAGAAATTCTCGGCCTCGTTGGCGAATCGGGCTGCGGGAAATCGACTTTATCGAGGACCTTGATGCAGCTGATTCCTCCAACTTCAGGGTCCATCGTTCTAAATGGTGAATCTTTATCTTCTTTGAGCCAATCGGAAGTCCGCAAACACCGCCTCGATTTCCAGATGGTTTTTCAAGATCCTTACGCGTCCTTGAACCCAAGGATGACGGTTTTTTCAACCATTGCTGAGGCCGTCCGCCAACGACATCGCAAGATGAAGGGTGCCGAGTTGGAGGCCAAAGTGATCGAGCTAATGACCACTGTGGGGCTCGAAGCCTCGCAGATGAAACGCTACCCGCACGAATTCTCTGGCGGTCAGCGCCAGCGCATCGCCATCGCAAGGGCGCTGGCCCCTGAACCCAAGCTTATCATCGCAGACGAACCTGTTTCTGCACTGGATGTCTCCATCCAGTCTCAAATTCTCAATCTTCTTAAAGATCTACAACGCGACCTTGGTCTGACAATGATTTTCATCTCACACGATCTCGGAGTGGTGCACTACATCGCCGACCGCATCGCAGTGATGTATAAAGGAAAAATCGTCGAGACTGGGCCGGCAAGTGAGGTCTTTCACTCACCGAAAGACGAATACACCAAGAGCCTTCTCGCTTCGATCCCGAAACTGAAAACGGTCTAGCCCTTTGTGACCGTGGTGATCATGCCGTCCTTGATCTTGAAATTCAGGCGATCAGGTAAAAAATCCATCGTCACAATGAACGATTCCCCGTCCTTTTCGACCACCCGGTAACGAATCTCCGTCGAATCCAGCGCCTGTTTCACCTTTTCAAAATTCTGGCCCACGAGCGTTTCCGATTTATTCACATCAAAAGCTGCTGCAGGTTCTTCCTCCTCTGGAGTCGGTTCTTCTGATGGCTCTTCTTCAGAGGTTTGTTCTTCAGTATGACTATCCTGCATCGTTTCTTCCTCAGTCTCCGAGGGTTTCTCAGACTCTGTCTGGCATGCAACTAGAAGAAACGCTGGGAATATCCATATGGCTTTTTTCATGTGTCAATGTTTTCGCAACTCGAAATGGAGATCAAACCCTAAAAACTCAAAAACTGCCGTAGAAACGATTGCGGTTGATCGTAGGCCTCTGATCGCTTCCTATTTTAACAATGCTCTTCGATCCCTTCCGCCCTATGAGAGACATCCTACTCTGTCTGACTTTTTCGTGCCTAACTTCGTTTGCGGAGACAAACTCCATACCACTGATCATCGCCCACCGCGGTGCCTCTGAAGATGCTCCTGAAAATACCTTAGCGGCTTTTAGGCTGGCTTGGGAACAGGGTGCCGATGGGATCGAAGGTGACTTTTTCCTCAGCTCTGATGGCAAGGTCGTTTGTATCCATGACAAAAACACCAAGAAGATTAGCGATGGAAACCTTGATGTCACCAAAAGCACGTTGATGCAATTGCGGCAGTTAGACTACGGATCGTGGAAGAACGCAAAATTCAAGAATGAACCCATCCCGACCTTAGAGGAAGTGCTCGATGCCATCCCAGCAAACAAGTGGTTTTTCCTAGAAATCAAAGACTCGCCAAGAATTGTGGAACCGATTGCAAAAATTCTTCGCGAAAAATCGGCCAACACGTCACACACAGTTCTGATCTCCTTCAACGCAGAAGTGATCAAAGCATGCAGAAAACAACTGCCCGAATACCGCGCCTGCCTGCTATCCTCACTGAAAAAATTCTCCAAACAAGGATCTGCCGAAAAATATCTCGCCGATGTCCGAGCATCGAATGCCCAAGGACTTTTTTACAAAGAAAGTCCAGAAATCCCAAAGAAATGGCTTGAGCAAGCAAGGGGTGAAGGAGGGCTGCTGGCAACATGGACGGTGAATCAACTGGAACCCGCAATTCGCGCCACTCAACATGGAGTCGACTTTCTGATTACGGATCGCCCAGCCGGACTGAGAAAAGAATTAGAATCTGCCCCAAGAAGGTAGCGCAATCTGGCATTGCCCCAACGGTTTGAGGTCTCTAGCTTATTGGCAATTCACGTCATGAGCGCTAAGAAACCCAGAAAATCCAAATCATCTTCATCCGATCATTCCGCCGAGCTGACGGCCATTCACAAGCCCTCTCGGGAATTTGCGAAGAAAGCTAGGGTCAGTTCGATGGCTGCCTACGAAAGGCTCTACAAGGAGTCCATTGATAAGCCAGAAAAGTTCTGGGCCAACGAAGCTAAAGAACTCGTCTGGCAAAAGCCGTTCTCTAAGACCCTTCAGTGGAACGCGCCGGATGCGAAATGGTTCGTTGGCGGCAAGATCAACGTCGCGGAAAACTGCGTAGATCGTCATGCCAAGGGTGAGCGAGCGAACAAGGCAGCCATCATTTTCGAAGGTGAACCGGGCGATAAGCGGACCATCACGTATGCCCAGCTTCACCGCGAGGTGTGTCAATTTGCCAACGTCCTTCTCAGCCGAGGAGTGAAATCCAAGGACCGAGTTCTCATCTACATGCCGATGATTCCTGAAGCCGCCGTCGCCATGCTCGCCTGCGCTCGTATCGGCGCTGTCCACAATGTCGTATTCGGTGGCTTTGCGTCTGAATCGATTATTGACCGCCTTGAGGATTCAGGCGCAACAGCCGTCATCACGGCAGACGGTGGATGGCGGCGTGGCAAGGTGGTTCCTCTCAAGGCCACCGTGGACGAAGCGCTCAAAAGCTACAAAAAGATCAAAAATATCTTCGTCGTCAACCGAACAGGAAATGACATTTCCATGAAGAAAGGCCGTGATTTCTGGTGGGAAGAAGAAATGGCTGGTGCATCCGCCAAACACGAACCGAAGGGCTTCGATTCCGAGCACCCGCTATTCATTCTCTACACATCCGGATCGACCGGAAAACCCAAAGGTATTCTCCATACATCCGGAGGCTATCTCACCGGCACCTACGCGACCTGTAAGTATATCTTCGATATGCGCGACGAGGATGTCTATTGGTGCACGGCCGATGTCGGCTGGATTACCGGACATTCCTATATCGTCTACGGCCCGCTGGCCAACGGAGTCACTCAAGTGATGTATGAAGGTGCGCCAAACCAACCTGACTGGGGACGTTTCTGGCAAATCGTCGAGGAACACCGCGTTTCCATTCTCTACACCGCTCCAACCGCCATCCGCGCCTTCATCAAGGCAGGCGATGACATTCCAGCAAAATACGACCTTTCCACCCTTCGCCTCCTCGGCTCAGTCGGCGAGCCCATCAATCCAGAAGCTTGGCACTGGTATCATGAGAAAATCGGCGGCGGTCGCTGCCCGATCGTCGATACCTGGTGGCAGACAGAAACTGGCGCGATCCTGATCTCTCCATTGCCGGGTGCAACACCCTGCATTCCCGGGACCGCCACTCGTCCGTTCTTCGGTATCGATGCAGCCATTCTTGACGACGAAGGGAACGAGTGCCCCGCGAACGTCGATGGCCGCTTAGTGATCCGTAAACCATGGCCGTCGATGACTCGGACCATTTATGGCGATAAGAAACGCTTCAAAAAGACCTACTTTGCAGATTACCCCGGACTCTACACAGCAGGAGATGGCGCGCGCCGCGACAAGAAGGGAAATTTCTGGATCATCGGTCGCCTCGATGATGTTCTCAACGTTTCCGGACACCGCCTTGGCACCGCCGAAATCGAATCCGCCCTCGTCGCCCATCCCGCGGTGGCCGAAGCAGCCGTCGTCGGCCGCCCCCACGATTTAAAAGGTCAGTCAGTGGCCGCCTTCGTAACCTTGAAAGCAGGGAAAAAGGAGTCAGAGAAGCTGCAGATAGAACTCCGCAATCACGTCGGAAAAGTCATTGGAGCCATCGCCAAGCCAGACGACATCTATTTCACTCCTGCCTTGCCAAAAACACGATCTGGGAAAATCATCCGCCGCCTGCTCAAAGAGCTGGTTACCAAAGGCACCATTTCAGGAAGCGTAACGACTCTGGAAGATATGGGAGTCATCGATCACCTGAAAAAACTTATCAAGAAGTAACCAACGTACCATGACCCCCACAAGATACGTGATCTGTCGTTTTGCCAAAGCATTCGGCTTTGGCCGCAAGATGATTCGGATGAGCGATGCTGCCTCCGAAATGCATTTGCTGAAAGATGCAGAACTCATGCTCGGGAAAAGGATATGGGAAAACGTCGAAGGCATTGAAGAACTCTCTGTCGAATACTGGAGTATTCGCAAGATGCGGAAGGAAAGGGACCGTGTCTCATCAGAATTGGAAACCTGTCACAAAGAACTGGAAAAAGCTCACGAAGAACGCGCCGGGCTACTCGGAATCAGTGAAGAGCCTGTGCATGAATTCGGAGACGAGCGCCGTGCAGTTTTGAAAAAGCTCGAGGGCCTTGCAAAGCAACGAGACGAGATCGTGATCAAAGCTCGTGAGGTCAAGAGGAACTACGAAGGTATCAAAATGAAGCAGGAAGTTCTCGAGAAAGAGGACAGTGCTTCTGAGGAAGAGGTCGAGAAGAACAAAAAACGTGCAGCCGAACTCAAGAAAGAATTCAACGAACTGAAGGAGAAGCGACGCGCCGTAGGCAAAGAAATCGCCGACGGAGACGAAAGGATGAATGAGATCGAGGAAAAGATCGCCGAGAAAAAAACGAATCGTCGGAAAAAAGCATCCGAGGCTTTTCATCAAATCGGCGATACCAACCAAACGATATCCAATCTCAATGCCGAGCTGGGAGTTCTAAATACTCAGATGTCCCAGCTCTATTCTGAAATAGGCCATTTCATTAGCGGAAACTACGAAAGCAACGCGGAATGCCGAGCCGCGTGCAAGGAATGCAAAGGGCTTGTAGAAGTCATGGCGGCTCTTCGGAGGTCGGTCCAATACAACTATAAACTAGCTGAAAACCTCTCGTAAAAAACCAACGCTCGGCAGCTTTCTCAAACCTCCCTTGCACTCCTCTTTACAATCTCTCTCTCACCTGTCAAACCCCTGAAAGGTTAACCGAATCGCACGCGCAACATGCCCAAAGACACCTCGATCCGCAAAATTCTCGTCATCGGCTCCGGCCCAATCGTCATCGGCCAAGGTTGCGAGTTTGATTATTCCGGTGTCCAAGCATGTAAGGCTCTGAAAGAAGAAGGATACGAGGTGATTCTCGTGAATTCCAATCCGGCGACCATCATGACGGACCCGGAGTTCGCCCACCGGACTTATATCGAACCGATCACCCCTGAGGTCGTCGAAAAAATCATCGTTCGCGAGAAGCCCGACGCTTTGCTTCCAACCTTGGGCGGTCAAACAGCCCTGAATACCTCGATGGATTTATTTAAATCCGGCACGCTCGAAAAGCACGGAGTTCGGATGATCGGAGCCAACGCCGAGGCGATCGACAAAGGCGAAGACCGCCATCTTTTCAAAGAAGCGATGGAAAAAATCGGGCTGGATATGCCCCGCTCCGGTATCGCCCGCACGATGGATGAAGCAAAAAACGTCGCCGCCGAAATTGGTACCTTCCCACTCATCGTTCGCCCCGCCTTCACACTGGGTGGGCAAGGTGGGGGTATCGCTTATAATAAGGAAGAATTCGAGGAAATCGTCCATCGCGGCCTTGATCTCTCTCCCGTTTCCGAAGTCCTCATCGATGAGTCATTGCTTGGCTGGAAGGAATTCGAAATGGAAGTCATGCGCGACAATGCAGACAACTGCGTGGTCATCTGTTCCATTGAGAATATTGATCCAATGGGGGTCCACACCGGTGACTCCATTACCGTCGCCCCCATCCAAACACTGACGGATCGTGAATACCAAATCATGCGTGACGCGTCATTCGCAGTCATCCGTGAGATCGGTGTTGAGACTGGCGGGTCGAATATTCAGTTTGCCACCTGTCCTGAAACTGGGCGGATGATCGTCATCGAAATGAACCCGCGCGTGTCGCGTTCTTCTGCTCTCGCTTCGAAAGCAACTGGTTTTCCAATTGCTAAAATCGCTGCCAAACTGGCCGTCGGATACACGCTCGACGAATTACCAAACGATATAACCCGCGAAACTCCCGCTTCGTTTGAGCCGACCATCGATTACGTGGTCACTAAAATTCCGCGATTCACTTTCGAAAAATTTGCCACCGCGAATTCCGTGCTGACGACTTCGATGAAGGCCGTTGGCGAAGCCATGTCCATCGGTCGCACCTTCAAAGAGTCGATGCAGAAGTGTTTGCGCTCTTTGGAAACAGATCGCTGGGGCTTTGGCTTTGATAACAAAGACGCCAAAGCTCCGACCAAAGAAGAGATTACTCGGAAGCTACAAATCCCAAATGCCGAAAGAATTTTCTGGCTTCAAACCGCCTTCGTCAACGGCTGGACTCTTGAAGAAATTCACGACGCAACCAAAATCGATCCGTGGTTTCTACGGCACCTTGAACAAATCGCCGAAGAGGGCCAAGGCCTCGCTACTCTTGACTTAGAGCGCGCCAAGAAGCTGGGCTTTTCCGATCGGCAGATCGCCAAAGCGCGCGCCTCCACGGAAGACATCATCCGTGCCGAACGTAAAGAAAAAGGCATTATTCCCGGTTACCGCCTTGTTGATACCTGTGCCGCTGAGTTTGAAGCCTACACACCTTATTTCTACTCCACCTACGGAGACGAAAATGAAGCGAGATCTTCCGAAAAAAAGAAAATCATCATCCTCGGTGGCGGCCCCAATCGAATTGGCCAAGGCATCGAGTTCGACTACTGCTGCGTTCACGCGGCTTTCGCTCTCAAAGAGCTGGGTTACGAAACCATCATGGTGAACTCGAATCCGGAAACCGTCTCAACGGACTATGACACATCCGACAAACTTTTCTTCGAGCCCCTTACCCTAGAAGATACGCTCAACATCTGCGATGAGGAAAAACCCTACGGTGTCATCGTGCAATTTGGCGGCCAGACCCCACTGAATCTTGCAGCTGATTTGGAGCGTCATGGAGTTCCCATCATTGGAACTTCTCCAAAATCCATTGAACTGGCAGAAGACAGAAAATTCTTCTCGGCCCTTCTCGACAAACTCGGCCTCAAACAAGCTGAAGCAGGAACCGCAACCAACAAAGAAGAAGCCATCGAAGTGGCAAATCGAATTGGATATCCCGTGCTCGTTCGCCCGTCGTTTGTCCTCGGCGGACGCGCGATGATGATCGTTTATAGCGACTCCGAACTCTCAACCTACATGCGCGAGGCTGTTGATGCATCCCCGGAGCGACCCGTCCTCGTAGACCGTTTTCTCGACAACGCCACTGAGATCGACGTCGACTGTATCAGCGATGGAGAGACCGCCGTTGTCGGTGCGATCATGCAGCATATCGAACAGGCCGGTATTCACTCCGGAGATTCCGCTTGCGTCATCCCGGCATTCTCTATTTCCGATCAAATCAAATCTCGAATCGCCATAGCTGCCAAAAACCTTGCCAAGGAGCTCGAAGTAAAGGGACTGATGAACATCCAGTTCGCCGTGAGAGACGAAGAGCTCTACGTCATCGAAGTCAACCCACGCGCTTCTCGCACGGTTCCATTCGTTTCCAAAGCGACAGGCGTTTCGCTCGCCAAACTCGCAGCCAAAGTCATGGTCGGAGAAAAACTGGCTGACATGGGATATACCGAAACCATCATCCCAGAACACTTCTCGGTAAAAGAAGCGGTCTTCCCATGGAATCGTTTCCCTGGAATCGATATTGTTCTCGGACCGGAAATGAAATCCACCGGAGAAGTCATGGGTATCGATAAAGATTGGGGAATGGCTTATGCAAAGTCACAAATTTCCGCTTTCAATCCTCTTCCAAAAGCCGGCAAAGTCTTCCTTTCGGTTGCAGACCGTGACAAGGACCGCGCAGTGGTAGTTGCCAAGGATCTCCATGATCTTGGTTTCACCATCTGTTCAACTGGTGGAACGCTCAAGAAACTGGGTGAGGCCGGTATTCCTGCCGAGCGGGTTTATAAAGTCTTGGAGCAAGCTCGCCCGAATGTCATCGATATGATGAAAAACGGTGAGATCGATTACGTGATCAACACGCCATCGACTCATGAGTCTCGTGCCGACGAAATCCTTATTCGCTCCACGGCCATCGCTGAGAAAATTTCCCACGCCACCAACATGGCAGCCGCCGAAGCTACAGTAAAAGCAATCCGCTCCCTCAAAGAGAACGAGTTTACCGTGCAAAGCATTCAGGAGTACCACGCTTAGAAAAGAGCGGATCGCAGGCTACTTTCTGATCTCGTCGAATGAGGATTGTGATCCGTTTACCATATCGATGAACCAAGACTCGGAATCGGTAAACCGAGAGGCTCCTTGGATCATCGGTATACAAGCGGCGCGAGCGAACCTTGTTCCAGCACTCATCGTCCAAGGTCTCATGCTTGCTGTGGTTCTGTGCTACTACTTCTACCCACCAACCACCGATTGGCTGAACCAACTCGCCGCCCTCAAGGGTCGATTGAGCTATGGGTATTCCGCGGCGGCGGCTGTGATCGCGGGTGCATTGGTCCCTGAGATCATGAGGGTTCTTATCTTTCAAAAAGGCAAAATTAGTCCATCAAACTTTTCCAATCTACTTTTCACCATTCCATTCTGGGGGGGCACGGGAATGATGGTCGATCTTTTCTATCGCTGTCAGGCTATTTGGTTTGGAACAGAAGTCACGTTGACCGTGGTTGCTACGAAAGTCATAGTAGATCAGTTCATCTACAATCCTTTAATCGCTGGGCCGAGTGGGGCTTGGTGTTACGACTGGAAACGATCCGGATACAGCTTCAGGAACATTAAAAGGTTTTTTACCTTCCGCTACTATCGCGACGTGATCGTTCCCATCCTATTCGCCACTTGGGGGGTGTGGATCCCATTGGTAGCGATCATCTACTCACTTCCTCCATTACTACAGATCCCGCTTTTCTCGCTCGCGCTAGCGATGTGGGTGATGCTCTACACTTGGATTAGTGAGCACCGTGCGCCAAACTGAGCGCTATCGATCTCTTCGTGACCGTCTACGAGTTTTTTCCAATTCCTCGGGTAAAGGCTCTCCGCTTATCTCCGAGAGGGATTCACGGACTTCATTGTTTGTCTTAATGAGCTCTTTCCTTGCCTCCAAAATTTCGTCCATGCGCTCCCACAGCTCGCCACTTCCTCGTAGAGTTCTCATATAGCTTCGGGTCTTTGAAAGGAGATCTTTGGCTTCGTTGATAACTCCTTGGCTTCTGAGGTCGGTATGCTTTTCGAGACTTTCGATTTCTTCCCGCATCGAGTTGTAAGCTTGGTCCAATTGCTGGGTGTGTGAAGGCTCCAAACCTGAACCGATGGCCGCACCAAGTGGATCGATCGCTCTCCAAACTTCCGCAGCAAGCACTTCCTTGGAGAGATATCTGGGCCGGACTGGAGACCCTTGAAGAACCAAAAGTTTGGCGGAAAGATGATAAGGTGCAGCCTTAACGATTTCTTCGAGTCGCTGGCGCACATAGCGGTTCGCTAAATACGGGCCAATTGGGTTGCCGTTTGCCTTCTCGACGATTTCCTGAAACTTCTGATGGATGGCTTCCTGTTCGGGAGATCGTTTCTTGCTACACAACTTGATAAACTGTTCGTTGGTCGCTCCGAGCAGCACTTCGTTGTTAAGGAAGAACTCCGGTTTATCGAGTATCAAGAGATTCACTAGAATCTTCTCTGAGCCCTTTGGTAAAATAATTTTCTTACCCTTAACCTCGGAAATTTTTGAAAGCTTTTTCCAAAAATACGTTGGCAGTTTCAACTTACTTGAATCATCGAGTTCAGCTAGGATAAGCCCATTTGGCTCAACTCCTGTCAGAGCTGAGTTAGCAAGAATGAAGCCGGGCCCAGTAAGCCGTGTAAGATTTCGCCTGTAGCTATAACCGCCATTTGCTCCGGGAAGGATTTTGATCTCTCCCATTTTGGGGAGTTTACCTCCTCGGGATAAGAGAGCCGCTTCAATGGGATCGACAATATTTCTCTGCACGCGAAAGCTCTCTGACGAACTCGACTGAACCGAGATTGCAAAACTCTTGGAGCTTTCATTCGAATCGTCATCGGATTTTGGCGCCTTCGTAGAGGCTGACATCTTTACGGGATATAGATTCTCAACCCATTTTTCCAACGCATCATCGTAGGTGTGAACCACAGTTTCAACTTGAGCCTCTGTGAGCAAGATCGTCCCATCACCTCTAGGTTCTAGTTCATTCTGCGGATCGGTATTCTTCGAGGCGATTTCATCAATCGGATCTGGTTCATTGTCTGTTTTGAGTTCGAAGGCGGAAATCGGTGCAACCCATCCAGACCAAAGTGAATCTGCTACTTGATTCTCCGAGGATTTCTCACGTTCGGGATCAAGAACGTATGCAGGTTGTTCGAGCAACGAGGCGAGTGTATTGCCATCCGAGCCCGCTTGTGCAAGAGATAGCCACTCATAGGATTTCCATATCCTCGATTTGGCCACTTCGATTTTTTTTGAGTTGGGGCGATCTAGTTCGTCTCCATCTGAGAGTGCCGAGAGAATGTCCCGGGCTCCTTGGTTGGCAGGATCAAGCGCAACGGCCAAAGCCAGTGCTTGTGCGGCGGAACGGCGCTCTTTGGCTTCGCTGAGGGGTAGACTTTGAGCTAAGATCGAGAGGTCTCTGGAAAGTGAAATCATCTGTTCGCTATTGATCGGTAGGCGATCCCTCCGAAAAGGCGGATTATTCTCTTCCGGCACCACAAAAGAGGCCGTAGCGACGCCGACAAAGGCTGCCATGGCGGTGGTGAAAATCATTTGGCGTTTCAACATAGCGTAAGCGAAGAATTTTCTTAGTATTCAATTTATTACGCCTCAAAACAAGAGATCATTGCGGTCACTTGCTTTTTCTTTGCACAATACCACCATGGAAGAGGAGAGAACGCAGGTGGTCACACGTGAAGAGGTTATGTTTTTTGATACCGATTGTGGTGGTGTCGTCCACAATCTCGCCTACCTCCGGATGATCGAAACCTGCCGAACTAGATTAGCTGCGGAACTGGGAATGGAACTCCGAAAAATGGCTGAAACTCAGATCTATCCCGTCCTGACAAGAACTGAGGTCGATTACAAAAGGCCTGCAAAGCTGGGGGATTGGATCGAAATCACCGGTTGGCTCGGCGAAGTCCGCAAAGCGCGCTTTTGGTGTGAATTTGAAATGCGCCGTGAGGCCGACTCCGAGCTACTTGTCACGGCAAAGCAGTCCTTGGCACTAGTGAAAATGCCCGAGGCAAAACCGATGCGGCTGGATCTGCCAAATACGAAATCGGCCGTATCAGTTCAACATGATTGAACCAAAGTAACTGGGATCTTCTTTGGTTCTTTTTATCTCTTTCTTGAGCGATTCAATCGCAGTTTCATTGTCTGTATCCTTCAGGTAATTGATCTGATACTCCAAACCGATAAGATAGGCCTCGGTTTGGGCCTTCGCTTTCTCAAGTAATGGAGCGCGGAGCGCATTCTGTGCTTTCAGGTGTTTTTCATACAGCTCTCTCGCACTGAAAGACTCGCGGAAACCCACTGGAAGCTCTTTAGGAATACGAAAGCCATTTGCCGCCCAGTCTTCAGTTTCATCTGAGAGACTCTTTTCGGCAGTCTGGCGCCTTTCACCCTCCCAATTTCCTGTCAACGATTTCAATCCGGACTCCAAAGCATTTGCATTCTCTTCGAGCTTTTTCTCATAGCCTCTGATGTCTGGAGCGATTGACGCCTTCATCACTCCCTGCGCTTTTTCAAGAAATCTTGGAACGTCAAAACTCTGTTGAATTACCGGCCCTGAATTCAAAATCATAGGAATCAGCGGAGAGTTTGATGGATCGCTTACACTGCTCTTTTCGCTGCGAGTCATCGCACCTGGTGCAGGGCCATCACCAAGAACAATCACTTTCGGTGCGTCGGGAATGCTTTCAGTTCGAGCTTGGCTCTCATTGTTCTCGGGTGGGTTTCTCGTCAGGAAAAAAATCACTCCGCCCAATACGGCAAGTGCCAAAACGATCATGATAGGTCCGGTGGAAAAACTCTTTTTCACATACGTCTTCGGCACATAGGCGCCGCCCACACTCGCGACTTTAGCTCTCTGAGCGGCTACGGGCGCTAGTGCCTTCCTTGTTTGTGGAGCACGTAGAGCACCACTTTGGGCAGTTTGCACCTCGGCTTCTTCAATCCCTGAAGCAATTTTTTCCAAATCATCCGCGAGTTTATCAGCATCCGAGTAGCGGGCCTCTGGATTTGGATCCATGGCCTTCTTGATGATTTTATTGAGGCTCAGGCTTGCGAGTTGGGGAATCTTTTGTGAGCCGTCCGCATCAATAGGAGCCTCACCTGTTAGAAGTTGATACAACATTGCGCCTACAGAAAAGATATCGGCCCTTTGATCAAAGGTGAATGGCGGTGTGGTAACTTCTGGGGCGGTATAGCCCGGGGTTCCAAAAATTTGCTCACCCTCTTCAGGCCCAGATCCATGTGTGCGCGCCAGTCCAAAGTCGCCGATTTTGGGAGTAAGGGTTTCGTTTAACAGAATATTGGCCGGTTTGATATCGCGGTGGAGAATTCCGTATTTGTGTGCATGCGCAAGTCCGCGGCAAACACCTGCAACAAGACGTGAAACCTCGGTTTTATCCACAGCATTTCCGTCAGCAGCTTGATAGAGCGACTGACCGTGCACATACTCCATGACGATAAACAACATCCCACTCACCTCACCAAAATCATAGACTCCAATTAGGTTCGGATGGTTTAATTTCCCCATGGCTTTTGCCTCTTGCTCGAAACCGGATCGAAAAGCTTCATCTTTCGAAAATTCTCTTGGTAAAATTTTGATCGCCACCTCTCGATCCAGTGAACTTTGGTTCGCGCGGTAGACGGCCCCCATTCCGCCACATGCGATCAACGAATACACTTCGTAGGCCGGGAAAAGGGCGGCCACTTCCTCTGGTTCAGGGGCGACAAAAGTTGGTTCGGTTTCGGATTCACTCATATTTTGGAAACTACCTGGGTTTTTGGAAGCTAAGAGATTCAACAATCGCTATCATAAAAAGCAAGCCCGAGAGCCACTCTCAGAGCGGTGCGTGATAAATTGTCCACTCCGGTAAAGTGATGGACGTGTTGTAAAGAATGTGGAGCGCAATCACGTTTGGGAGCGATCCGGTGGATTGGTAGAGAAGGGCACAGAAAAAACCAAACGTCGCTACACTAACCAAACCGTAGTAGTCGTAAAAATGCAGGGTCGCAAAAATGGTGGATGAGAGTAGTGCGGCTAGGAAGACTCCCATTTTATTTGCCAACGAACGGAAGAGGATTCCACGGTAAAGAATTTCCTCAGCAATTGGCGCAATGAGACAGGCGGAAATAATCAGAAATATTAGCCCGAAGACTCCTGAATCTGCGAATGACAAACCACCGGTCGGATCGGTAGGGGTGAATCTGAGCAATGCCCATCGCAGAAACTGATCGACCACCACGAGGATGGAAAATAGCCCGAGAATCAACTGCGGATTGATATGGCCGTTCAAACCAAGTGAACGGGAAATATGAGAAACCTTTTTGAAAAGAAATCCAAGGGCGATGAGGGCTGGTAAAACTCGCAGGCAGGTATCGAGCAGAATGATGACCACAGGATGGACTCCATCTTGATGAGCAATCCCAATCTCAATCACCATGGACAAGCCAATCCATGCGAGGGTGGCGACGAGAAAAATTAGAAGACCGAGGGATGGACTCCAAGCCGAAGAGTAACCTTTAGATTTGACGGTAAAAGCTCGACGAAGGCATCGGAGTGTCGAGGGAATAAAGATGAGGCCCACCAAACCGAGCAACCAGATCAACGAACCAACGATCACCGCTCGTGTGCGCAAGTCCGAAGTAATTTGGATGGTCGGGTAGGTGAAATCTGGAGAAGAAAGCTTTAGACTCCACCAAGTGGTAGATTCAGTATCGACTTGGAAAACTCCGAAGCTTTGCAGGAAGGCCTCTGGGTTCCTGTTGGTCTTTGTCGCGAACAAAGCCGCGTATGCCTCAAAGCCGGCTGGGCCCAGCGACTGACTCTCGGCGAGGGTCTCAAGAGAAAGCATGGAATGGTCGATCGCATCAGAAAGAGTTTGAGCATGAGCTAGCCAACGTAGCAGCGGTGGATCATCGGCCATCGCTTCGGCGAGCTTGAGGTCACGATCCATTTTGATCAGAGCGGCCTCTTGGGTTCCGGGGGCATAGCCGATCTTTTCACCAAAATAATTATCCCAGATCCATATCCCAAGAATGAAGCAAAACAATGCGATCAATGGTTCTGGGATTTCTCGCTTGAGAATCGAACGATAGGGATTGATAGCCGGATGATGAACTTTCGCTGGGATAGAGGGAGAATCGCAAAGGGGATCAATTTATCAAGTCTTGGTTGATATTCTTTATATGCTGAATTTATGCGGTGGCTTGCATGAACTGCCTTTTCGCACCTAGGGTCAGAAGATGCACACGGAATTTATGGAGAGAGCGATCGAACTGGCTCGGAAAGGCATGGATGCCAAAGACGGGGGACCTTTCGGTGCGGTCATCGTGAGGAATTCCAAGATTATAGGAGAGGGTTGGAATCAGGTGCTCGCGAGCAACGATCCCACGGCACACGGTGAAGTCATGGCGATCCGAGATGCCACGGCGAAAGTATCCCGTTTCGCCCTAGAGGACTGCGAAATCTATACGACCGGCCAACCCTGCCCGATGTGTCTCGGTGCGATCTATTGGGCTCGAATCCGCCATATTTATTATGGTTTTGGTATCGGAGAAGCCGCACGAATCGGATTTGATGACAGCGAAATTTTTCATGAATTCTCACTGCCACCTGAGAAAAGAAAAATTTCCCAAAGCCAAGTCTGTATCGATCAAGCCCTTTCCCTGATCGATGACTACTCGAAAACCCCAGGAAGGGAGCCCTATTAGAAATACCCTCTTCTCTTCATAGATTGGAAATCGATAGCTTGACGTATTCGGTTTCAAATGAGGACAATCTCCGCCATGGCTTGGCGCCTTGATGAAGCGATCGAACACGGGATCATCGACAACACTGTCGAGGGAATCACGACTGGAAAAATTTGGCTAGCGGGGCGCGATGAACCATTGATCCTCTCACTCAACGGCGATTGCTGGAGAGACTTGGCTGGGACTTCCTTGGAATTTGAGAATCCAAATCCAAGAGTCTTGCATGAACTAAGTGATCTCGATCCGGAGCAAACAGGAACCGTCGGCGATATCACAGCATCGCTCAAAATGCGTATTTCAGAAATCGTTGGTGATGGAATCCACGAATTCTCAAGCAGCCTCGAAGGCCCATGTCAGTGGCGAAATATTTTCTACCTCGAATGGTTCAGCGAAACGAACGGGCGCGTTCTCGTCGAAGCACCGAGCTTCTCTCTAACCGTTTCCGAGAGAACATGGGAAATGGATGAGGATCTAGAAGAAGCTCAGAAACTCGCAAACATGAGCTCAATGAGAGACTTCATGGCCCAAGTGATCGGACGAAGCACAAATGAAGAAGGCTCTGATGAGAGCACATCCATGAAAGTTCGCGGGGAGCTTGATGAATATGAATGGGAAGAGCGACTCAAGGAATCGGACCGTCTAACAGACGCTTATCAAGAAGTGTTGGAAAAATACATGGACGATCCAGATGCTGAACAAAAGGAGGCTTTTGTCATGGGATGGGATGGTCTGCTAAGTGCCATGGCAGACCGTGAAGAGGAAGGTGACGAGGATGAAGATGACAAATCAGAAACGTGGCTATTTGCTGAGGAGGACGATGAAGAATCAGATCAGGCACATCCCTTGCAAAGCCGAGCGCATGAAGTTGCTTTGCGTTCGTTCGATATCGTCAATTGCGCGGGCGAAGCAGCAAAAGAGGAAGCCGCTCAGGCTTTCACCGCCAAGCTCATGCAGATCAGCGTGAAGCTTGCCGGTGTGCTGAACAGCGAGGGAAGTAACTATCGCCCTGAAGCTGGCTTTGTTCTCGCGGTTCTAAAACGATGCCTAGGTTGGACAAATGATGCGATCGGGTCCTGCAATGAACTGATTGATAAAGAAGATGATACCGATCAAGTGGCAGCTCTTGAGCATTTGCGATCTGACGTTTTCGAAATTCGCGACGGCATTATCAAAATTCGTAAGGAATTAAAGCAAAGTTGACATTTAAGTAAAATAACTAGACGTTTCCGGTGGCATGAAACGGATTCTTCTTAGCTTAGGCGCTATTAGCCTGCTCAATTCTTGCAACACATTCATCGGTGTTGGGAGGGATACGAAGATTGCTGGCGAGACCATAGAGAAAGTCGCTGAAAAGGCCGCGCCGGGCACCAGTGACTATGAGGATACGAGTGAGGCAACAAACGATCCGGTCTACAGTTCGGACGATTCTCCAAATCTTGACTACAATCCCGATCCAGCCGGGGTGCTGCCAGTTTACTAGATAGTTTTGTGAGTTGGTATTATACCATCTCGACAGTGATCTCCGAGTAATGGAATACAAAGAAGGTTTTGTAATCAGGCTTCGCGTGGAACTGACTAAATCGTATTAGTAGCCCCGCCAGAAAAGGACAGCGCAAATCAGTGTCGCAATTCCATAGCCTAAGCCAGCGATGGAAAATATCTGCCACCTCCGCCCTTCGGCTGTCACCCACGTGACCGCATCGCGGAACAGGTAAGGCATCCCCACAAAAAACAGGCAGGCGGTAATCATCACGTAGGCGTAAATCGGAATCAGTAAACGGCTCACTGGATCCTCAAGAAAAGCAGCCTCGAGTAGAGGTGAGGCAACCATCAGCCCAAGCAATCCGAGGGCTCGCACTGCAAGAAAATCACGGACGCTCACTGCCACTGCAACCAGCGCGGCAGGAACAAGAATACGTAAAATCGGCTTCGCATTGTTGAACTCACCCAAGTCCATTTGTAGGGCGCTAAGTTTTCCCAGGCCATCTGGAGCGATCAACAACCAGAACCATCCCAGACCAATCCCGAGGAGGATCTGACCCGCGAGAGGGCTGCGAGGAAATTTCTTCAACCACCCCTGAACAAGGGTGGGCTTGGCTAACATCACCGCATGCGACCCGATCAGCCATAAGGCGAGGAGAATGCCAGCTGTGAAAAGCGGTATCTGTTCATAAGGATGGCGTGGGTCCATGCGGAACAGGCTTTAGTCTCTCCTTCCTGCAGGTTCAAGCGGTATCTGTAAGCGGCTCAGTCCTGAAATATGCAAGAAACCGTTGAATATTTCATCCCAATCCTCTTGAAATCAGTGTTGTCGCTATGCCAGCGATTCGTTAGGCTTCTCGGCGAAAGCCAACTTTTCACTCTTACCAGACCGACTTCATGGGCATTTTCAGTAAACCTTCCCTACGCAGCAAACAAAAGCGCGATGATATGCCAGAAGGACTTTGGTCCAAGTGTCCCGAATGCGCGGCCATGGTACACGCGCTCGAACTGAAGCAAAATCTTCAGGTCTGCCCCACATGTAGCCATCATTTTTTGCTCGATTCCAGAGATCGGATCAATCTTCTTGCCGATCCTGGGAGCTTCGAGGAAACAGAGGCGAATCTCGTATCGGCAAATCCTCTTGGCTTCAAAGGTTACGAGGAAAAAATTGACGGGCTACGCCAAAAAACCGACATGAACGATGCCGTCGTGACCGGGCGCCTGAATATTCTGGGAAAACCCGTGATGATCGCCGTAATGGATTTCAAGTTTTTCGCTGGCTCGATGGGATCCGTCGTTGGAGAAAAAATCACTCGTGCAATTGAGACCGCCATCAAGGAGAAGCGAGGCGTAGTTATTATTTCCGCATCATCCGGCGCACGCATGCAGGAGGGAATGCTCTCACTCATGCAGATGGCGAAAACCTGCGGCGCGCTCGCAAGACTCGGCGAAGCAAATCTTCCTTACATTTCCGTCCTGACCCACCCGACGACTGGTGGAGTCACCGCATCATTTGCAACCATTGGCGACATCAACCTCGCCGAACCCAAGTGCATGATCGGCTTCGCCGGTCCACGCGTCGTCAAAGAAACCACTCACCAGAACCTGCCTCCCGGCTTCCAGACAGCCGAGTTCATGCTCGAACACGGACTCATTGATTCGATCGTGCCAAGGCACCAAATGCGTGACCGCCTTGGCAAGCTTTTGAATTTCCTAATGAAATGAATACTGAAGCTCTTCACCACACAGCGGTTCTCGCATGGCTGCAAATTGCTACCACCGTCGCCGAGCAGGATACTGCCGCCTACAAAGTCGGCCAGATCGTCGGTGGAATCCTCGCCGTTATCTTGATGCTGGGCATCCCGATTCTTTTCGTGTTCTGCCTCGTCAAACTGGTCAAAACAAAAAAACGAGCATGGCTCTTCGGACTGATTGCTTGCAGCCTTCCGCTACTCGGGTTCCTCGCGCTGATTGCCTACGGTGCCTACAGTGGAATCAAGGCATCGACAACCCGCGCAAAAGCGATCGCCAGCACGGCAATTGTTTCAGAAGAAACGGTTGATGTGCGTGACTCGGATTTATCAGTTGTTTTACCCGTTGGCTGGTCTGTTTTGAAGGATTTGAATCCAGAAGCTGAACTCGGAGCTGGGAATCTAGCCAAAGAGGAATACTTCGTGATGATGACGGAATCCAAAATCGATTTTGCTGGAGACCTTGCTGAATATGCAGAAATCACTGGTGGCAATATGATTGCTGAACTGGAGAACTCGAATGCAACAATCCTAGAAAATGTCACCATCAATGGGATCTCCGGAATCCAACGTGAGATTTCGGGAACAATCGATAACGTGAATATCGTTTATCTGCATACGGCGCTTGAGACTCCGGAATATTACCACCAAGCGATTGGTTGGACCTTGAAGTCCAGAAAAGGCAGCGCATTTCCCGTGATCAAAAAGGTCACGGAGAGTATTACCAAACGCTAAGATACTTTTTTCTTTTAGTGACAATAAGCGATCTCATCCCGGGCCGAAAAACGATCTAGTCGTTTCTGGGGTTTCAAAACGCGCTTGTATCAACTCACAAAACTGCTTGGTAAAGTAGCTGAGCTGATTTTCGCAAAACGGTTTAAAGCAGCATCAAGGCAGGATTCTCAATGAGCTTCTTCACTTCGGCGAGGAAGCTGGCTGCGACGGCTCCATCGACAACGCGGTGATCTGCAGAAATTCCAAGGTTCATGCGGAGACCCACAGCGAGCTCTCCATTTTTCACCACGGGTTTCTGAATTGCCGCTCCTACTGAAAGGATCGCGGCTTGCGGAGGATTGACGATGGCATCGAAAGAATCAATTCCCCAAGCACCGAGATTGGAAACGGTAATGGTTCCCCCGTCGAATTCGTTCGGCTTGAGCTTTTTGTCTTTGGCACGAACTGCGAAGTCTTTCACCGCGCGGGAGATTGCGAGAAGGGATTTGCTCTCAGCCTCCTTGATCACTGGTGTCACCAAACCGTCCTCAACAGCAATTGCAACCGAAAGGCCGATATTCTTAAACTGCACGATGTGATCACCAGCAAATGAAGCGTTGATCGCAGGCACTGCTTCAGCAGCATTGATTGTCGCTTTCAGAATGAAATCGTTGACGGAGTATTTGTTCCCATGAGTCTTCTCAGCTTGCTCGTTGACTTGTTTGCGCAGCGCCATCAGCGGAGCGGCATCAACTTCAACATGAAGATAGAAATGTGGGATCGTCGTCTTAGAAGTGAGCAGGCGTGAAGCGATGACCTTGCGCATGGAGGAGAGCTCAATACGCTCGTCTCCTTCTTTGGAGACTGGCTGAATCGCTTGGGCTGCGGGCGCAGGAGTGGCCGCAGCTCCCTCGCTAGAAGAACGGCGCGACTTCGCAGCCTCGGAAAGTTTTGCCGCAGCTGAGGCTGCTTTGGACGTAGTACCAGATCCAGAATTGGCCTTCTCAACATCGTCTTTCACGATCCGGCCTCCTGGGCCGGTTCCAGTGACCGTTGAAAGGTCGACGCCCAACTCGTTTGCGATCTTTTTCGCGAGCGGTGATGCTTTGACTCGCTCACCATCAGATGGGGCAGAAGCTGCTGCAGGAGCCTCGGACGCTGACTCAGTTGCAGCTGGTTCCTCAGGGGAGGTTTCGAGTGCCTCCTGGGCGGGAGCTGCCGATTGAGTTTCTTGTTCCCCAGATGAGTCTTCACCATCCCCGTCCAACACAGCAAGTGTCGCTCCAATGGTCGCCTTTTCACCTTCTTGGATCAAAATATCGGTCAGCGTTCCCTCATCGAAGGCTTCCATTTCCATCGTTGCTTTGTCGGTTTCGACCTCAGCCAGCACATCGCCAATCTCGACCTCGTCGCCGACCTGTTTGTGCCATTTGATGAGAGTACCCTCGGTCATGGTGTCCGAGAGTTTGGGCATTTCGATTTTTACTGACATGATTTGTAAAGAGATGGAATTCGCGAGAAGGATGGTAGATGTTGCCGGTATTTCCAGCCATTTTTGCCTAAGGCGGCAACAAAGAAGCGCGGAGGGGATCAACCACTCCGCGCTTTATAAAAAATTCAGTGAAAAGACACTCTTACTCAGCAAGAGGTTTCATGGTCGGAATCAGTCCGATATGCGGGCTTCCAACGGGACCTTGGGCAGTCGCCATTTTGATGACTTGGTCAGAGGTGGACCCACAGCAGCCTTTTTTCGGGCAATAGAAACGTGTGCATTTCGGGCACGGCTGGCGGACTTTCTTTTCAACGGTCTTATAACGAGGAACCTTTTTCTCGATGGTCTTCACCATACCGCCTTTTCCGCTCTTGGAATCGCCGGCAACATAAATTTCTTCAGTGACGATATCGTAGTGGCAAGTTTTCACCTGCTTGGTTTCGGTCGTGTATCCGGCGGTTTGCGTCGGCATGCCGAACATTGAGCAACATGAAGAGAAGCCCAAGGACAGAGCCGCAAGTGTGAGAAGGCTGAGGAGTTTTTTCATCGGGTAGTAGTATAGGATTCAGTTAAAAAAGGCAGCAGCAGGACGTTGCAGCCAAAGAGATAATCGTCAGCAATACGAATGCAGCCATGCGTTTCAACATGCCGAAAGTCTAGAGAAAGCTGTGCTCTTGGCAATAGAATTTTATGTTTCTTATAGGTTTATCGCCCGTTACGGGCTGGACGCAGCCGTGTAGGTGCGACATTTTTTAAAAAATGACCGACAAAGAATGGATGGAGCTGGCCTTGAAAGAGGCGCGAAAGGGAGTCGGAAGGACCTCCCCGAATCCTCCTGTTGGGGCAGTCGTCGTGAAAGATGGCAAACCACTGGGAAGCGGTTGGCACCGACGAGTTGGTTTGCCACATGCTGAGGTCGAGGCGATCCGAGCCGCCATCGACGAACACGGTAATCAAGCCGTTAGAGGAGCGACGATCTATGTGACGCTGGAACCTTGCTCAACCAAGGGCCGGACACCCGCCTGCACCGATGCTTTAATCGACGCGGGAATCTCCCGTCTGGTCTACGCCTGTCAAGATCCAAACCCCTCCCATGCCGGTGCTGCGGATAGCGTTCTCAAGCGGGAAGGAATTGAGGTATCAAGCGGCGTCCTCTCAGGTCCGTGTGACGAAATCCTGCGGCCCTTTGCGAAAACCCAGAAAACGGGATTACCATGGATTATCTGGAAATGTGCGATGTCACTCGATGGAAAAATCACCCGACCTGAAGGAGAAGGCCAATGGTTGAGCGGGGAAAAATCGCGCGAGGATGTTCAAAGACTTCGCAGTGAGGTTGATGCGATCCTGACAAGTGGCGAAACCGTTCGTCGCGACCTTCCCGCGCTGACCATTCGAGTTCCAGAACTCTTGAAAGGCCGCGACCAGCCATGGCGGGTGGTTGCCACCAAACATCCCGAAACTCTGCCAACTGATGCTCCGCTTTTCACGGATGAATGGAAGAGCCGCACATTATTACGCTCGAAGGAAAGCATCGAGCAAATACTCCGAGGTCTTGTGGCCGATCAAGGGGTCCTTTCCGTGATGATTGAAGCAGGAGGAAACTTTTCGGCAGAAGTATTTCGTACAGGCCTCGTTGACGAGGTTGTCATCTACTACGCGCCAATTCTTTGTGGAAGTGGTGTCTCCGCACTCTCAGGTGAACCGTTTTTGGAATCATTGAAGTTACGCCATCTTGAAACCTCAATCTTTGAAAATGATACGAGACTACGTGGTCTCTGCGTGAAAGGATGAAGAATCACGATACATTTTTCGTCATCAGAAACGCGAATGTCTGGCGGGGCGATACCTTGGCCCTCCGTAACCTTAGCTTATCTCTTTCCAGGAGTGAAAATGTCGCCATTCTCGGGGCGAATGGAGCAGGAAAAAGCAGTCTTCTAAAGTTGATGACAGGAGAGGTCCGAGCTGAGGCAAGACGCGAAACGATCTGTGAACTTTTTTCTGAAGATCGTTGGAGTCTCGAAGAGCTTCGCCATCGGCTCGGAATCGTCATGCCGGAAGAAGTGGCACGATTTCACACCGATGAGATCGCAGAGGATGTCGTTCGCTCTGTATTTCGTGGTGCTTACGGACGGACCGGAGATATGCGTTTTAAGTACTCGGAGCGAGAAGCTTCCGAAACCGCCATGCGTGACATTGGTATTGGACACTTGGCCAAACGTACATTCGGAACACTTTCTTCTGGAGAGAAGCGGCGTTTCCTGATCGCCAGATCCTTGGTGCACCGACCAGAAGTTCTGGTCCTAGATGAACCCTCTACCGCACTCGATTTTGCTGCACGCCTCGGAATGCTCAATGGCCTACGCAAGATCGCTTCTTCTACGGGAAGTGTCGTACTTGTCACGCATGACCCAGGAGAAATTCTTCCGGAGATAGAAAGAGTCATTCTTCTTAAAGAAGGGCAAATCGTCGGTGACGGAACAAAACGGAAGATCCTCACTTCGGAGGCGCTAAGTGAACTCTATGGCATGCCACTGAAACTACGCTGGCAAGACGGTTGGCCGATCACTCGACCAGCATAACGAACCTATTCCTTAGACTTCTTGTTCTTCTTTGGAACCGGATCGTAGCCGTGCGTACCCCATGGGTGGCAGCGCAACAGTCTCCGTAAGGTCAGCCAAGACCCTTTCAACGCACCATGAACTTTAATTGCCTCAAGCCCGTAGTGGCTGCATGTCGGATCGTGCCGGCACACACCATGGCCTCCACTCAGAAATCTCAACCACGGCGAGATCGCAAGCTGGTAGAATCGAATCAGGAGAGTTAAGAGCCAAGACACGCCGAAGCGTTCGTTCTCCTACAAAAAATTTCAATAACCAAGAAGTGGCTTCGTTTGGACCGTAGAGGAGCGACTTCAATAAATTTCCGATTGCGTCTATTATGCTATTGGGTTGAAGGTAACGCCCAAGCAAACGCGCGGTAAAGGGGTAAACAAGTGACAGCAATTAAAAAATGAAACAGGATCTAAAGAGATTTCCAGGGCTCTATCACGAACCAAATATTCAAGGTGCATCTCGCTTCCGCATTTTGATCAATCACAATAAGAAGATTATCCAAGAGTACTTCTACTACGGAGCGGGTAAGACTGAAGCCGTTGCAAAGAAGGAAGCTCTGAAGCGCTGGCGAGAGATTCGTAAAAAAGTCCCGGTTCTCACAAAAAGAAGATTCAGGGAAGTACTTCGGAAACCAACCGCTTCGGGAATTCCCGGCGTGACCCGAATCACCACCTACTCAAAAGGCCATGAGTATGAGGTCTGGAAAGCATCTTGGACAACCCGAAGCGGGACCCGCAGATCTAGGCAGTTCTCGATCAACAAATACGGCACAAGGAAAGCGAAACGTCTCGCAATCGAAGCGCGCCTAGCGGCCCTAGACAAGATTGCTCCCAAATGAGGTTTGCCTCAGCGGAACAAAAGCACCGGTACATGACAGGTCCGGATGAGATTCGTCGTGGTGCTCCCTAGAATAAACTCGCGAATCCGTGAGTGTCCGTAGGCTCCCATAACAAGGAGATCGATTTTGCTATCCGTCACCTTGGCTGCAATCACTTCATCTGGATCGCCAGCAAGTAGTTCGGAAGTGACCGTAAAGCCAACGCCTTTCAAGGCGGTTGTCGAAGCTTCAAGAGAGCGCTCAAGTTCGCTGCCAGATTTCCCAATGGCAACAAGGTGGCATTCTGCTCCTTTTAACAAAGACTTGTTGGCAACATAGTCGATCGCTTTCAGAGCACTGTTGCCTCCGTCATAGGCTATCAAAAAACGCTTCACAGGTTTGAACTCACGAGCGGCAACCAAAACAGGAACCTCAGCCGAGCGGACCACACGTTCCAGGTTACTACCCAAATGGCCCTTGGCAAAATCTGCATGCTCTCCTCGCTTTCCGAGCACGACAAGCGCAGCGCCTTCCTCAAATTCATTCACCGTATCTACGAGCGCCCCATGGCGTTGGGTGAGCTTGACCTCTGCATCAATTTGTTTCGCCGCATCCTCCAGAATCGCTTTCCCACGAAGGCGTGCCACCCGAGCATGGGATTCATCAAGACGAGTCAGTTCTTCCATCAATTCGTCATTTGCTTGGAAGCCCAAATTTCCACTGAGATCATGATTGAGTGCCGCTTCCTCACGTTCGATGACGTGCAGAACATGGACAGGCAGGGACAATTTGTTGGCAGCCCAAGAGGCATTTTGGTAGATACTCGGAGAATATTGGGAGCCGTCGGTGCAAGCGAGAATAGTGGACATCGGATTGAAATTCTAAGGTTTGAATTCTAAAAAGTGAAGGGGTGAAAGATCAATGCTCAAGCATGCGATCAATGGCTCCGGGTTTGTCGTGCTCACCCAGTTGATCGACGATTGTGGCACTTGCCTCGTTCATGCCAAGAATTTCTACCTCCGTGCCTTCACGGCGGAACTTCAGCACCACGGTATCCAGCGCCCCTACAGAGGTAAGGTCCCAGAAGTGCGCATGGGAAACGTCAATGACCACCTTGGCGAGAACCTCCTTGAAATCGAACGCAGCCAAGAATTTCTCAGACGAAGCAAAGAAGATCTGGCCCCTGACCGTGTAGGTGCGCGTCTCATCAGAGAGATCGCTTTCGATGGCAATGATCTGGGAAACTTTTCTGGCAAAGAAGATTGCGCTTAGAAGGACTCCAGCTCCTACACCAATCGCAAGGTTGTGCTGCCAGATGGTCACAACCACCGTCGCCAGCATCACGATGCTCGTTGTCTTCGGATGGATGGCGAGATTTTTGAATGAAGCCCAGTTGAATGTTCCGATCGAGACCATGATCATGATCGCGACGAGGGCTGGCATTGGAATCATACTCACCCATTTTCCAAGAACCACACAAAGGATGATCAGCACGACACCTGCGATGAGGGTCGAGAGGCGGGTACGGCCACCGGATTTCACGTTAATCACAGATTGTCCGATCATTGCGCAACCAGCCATGCCACCGAAGAAGCCGGTGACGAAGTTTGCAATGCCTTGGCCGCGCGCTTCGCGGTTCTTGTCACTGGAGGTGTCGGTGAGTTGATCAACGATCTGTGCGGTGAGCAGGGATTCTAGCAATCCGACGACCGCTAGGCTGAGAGAGAACGGTAAAATGATCATCAAGGTCTCCAAACTGAAAGGAACTTGGGGAATCAGGAAAGCGGGCAAGGAACTAGGCAGTTCTCCAAGATCGCCGACAGTGCGGACGTCGATCTTCATAAAGACGGCCACCAGTGAGAGGACGATGATGCAGATGAGCGGCGACGGAATGGCTTTGGTGAAACGCGGGAGGATATAGATAATCGCGAGGCCGCCAGCGGTGAATGCCCATGCAATCCATGTGACGTCTCCAGCTTTGGACCAGATATTCAGCTCCGGGAGCTGTGCGACGAAGATCAGGATGGCCAGTGCGTTCACAAATCCTGTCATCACGGATTTCGAAACAAACCGCATCACCGATCCGACTTTGCAAAGGCCGAAGATAAACTGGATCACCCCGGTCAGGACGGTGGCAGCGAGAAGATACTCAACCCCATGGACTTTCACCAAGGTCCCCACCAACAAGGCCATGGCGGCAGTTGCAGCGGAAATCATCGCTGGCCTACCACCAGCAAAAGCAGTGATCACCGCGATCAGAAACGAGGCGTAAAGACCAACTTTAGGATCAACCCCGGCAATAATTGAAAAGGCGATAGCCTCAGGAATCAGAGCAAGTGCGACGACTAAACCGGAGAGCACGTCGCCGCGCACATTTGAGAACCATGAAGAAGGCAGGCGTGAAAACATAAGGCAGCAAGAGTTGGGCCAGCGGAATCGCGACCGAGAAAGCGCGGAGGCTTGTGCCTATGGCAATGAAGCGCAAGCGATTTTTACAGGCAAAGCCCCTGAACCTGCCCGAAGGGTTGACCCTGAGGGCGGTGGTTGCTAGCTTCCGCGCCCGCCATGAGCACCGCCCCGAACTACAAAGATACGCTGACATTGCCGCAAACGAGTTTCCCCATGCGAGGGGATCTCGTGAAGAACGAGCCGAAGCGTCTGGAAATTTGGGAAAAGGAAAACCTCTATCAGAAGATCACCACTGCGCGAAAAGCTTCAGGCGCACCTGATTTTATTCTCCATGACGGTCCTCCTTTCGCCAATGGCGACGTGCACATGGGCACGGCGCTGAACAAACTTCTCAAAGACATGGTCGTAAAATCCAAGACCATGGCAGGATTCCACGCACCTTTTATCCCCGGCTGGGATTGCCACGGACTTCCCATCGAGTTCAAGGTCGTCAAACAAGCTGCCGGTCTCGAACCTGCGGAAATCCGCCGCCGTTGCACGGAATTCGCCTCCGGTTTTATCGATATCCAGCGCGCATCTTTCAAACGTCTCGGCGTTTTTGGTGATTGGCAGAATCCTTATCTCACGATGGATCCCTCCTATGAGGCAAACATCCTCCGTGTTTTCGCCAAGCTCGTTGAAAACGGCTGCATCTACCAGTCGAAGAAGCCCGTGCAATGGTCCTACGGCGCTCAAACCGCCCTCGCAGAAGCTGAGGTGGAATATAAAGACAAGGTCTCGCCAGCGATCTTTGTGAAATTTCCTCTTGTGTCGGGAGAACTAGCTGGAAACGCATCGATTCCGATCTGGACCACGACACCTTGGACTCTTCCAGCCAACCTCGGTGTCGCTCTTCATCCAGAGTTCACCTATATCCACGGCAAGTTCTCAAACGGAACTTCTGAAGAATCTTTTGTCGTAGTCCGCGAATTGATCGAATCCTTCGCCGAAAAAACGGGTTTCACCCTGCAGGAAACACTTTCCGAATTCAAAGGGAAAGAACTCGAGAGCACGGAGGCAAAACATCCCTTCCTCGACCGTACTTCCAAAGTCATCCTCGCCAATTTCGTCACCACAGAGACCGGGACCGGAGCCGTCCATGTCGCTCCCGGTCATGGCGCAGACGACTACGTTGCTGGTCAACAGAACGGACTCGGTGTCCTATCACCCGTTGATGACGGAGGTCTTTTCACCGAAGAGGTCGGACTTCCCGAACTCGTTGGCCAACATGTATTCAAATCCAACGGTCGCATCATCGAGATTCTCAGCGAGAGTGGCCACCTGCTGGGAGAAGAAGAATATCATCATTCTTACCCTCACTGCTGGCGCTCAAAAACTCCGATCATCTTCCGCGCTGTTGAACAGTTTTTCATCTCCCTCGACACACTTCGTGGCCAGGCCCTCGAAGAAATCGACAAAGCCAAATGGATGCCGGCATGGGGCCGGAACCGAATCTACGGAACGGTCGAATCCCGTCCGGACTGGTGCATTTCACGGCAACGCACCTGGGGTGTGCCGCTCCCTGTTTTCTTTGATGAAAACAACGAAGCCGTTCTCACCGCCGACCTCGCCAGTAAAGTCGCCGACCTCGTCGAAAAAGAAGGCACCAATGTTTGGTTCGAAACTTCAGATGAAGACCTCGCCAAAAAACTTGACCTACCTGCCGGCCTGAAGAAGGGCAAAGACACTCTGGATGTGTGGATCGACTCCGGTTGTTCCCACGCCGCCGTGATGGACACCCATCCTGAACTGCATTGCCCCGCAGATCTTTACTTGGAAGCGACCGACCAGCATCGCGGATGGTTCCAAAGCTCGCTCATGCTCTCCACCGCCTTCCGTGGCCATGCTCCATACAAGAGCGTCATGACCCACGGCTTTGTCGTCGACAAAGACACCGGTAAAAAGACTTCAAAATCTGACGATAAGAAAAAGGGCAAGCCCACTGACGCAGCGCACTTTTACAATAAGTACGGTGCTGACATCGTTCGGCTTTGGGCTTCCAGTGTCGATTGGCAGAATGAAGTCCCCTTCGGGGAAGACCTTTTCAAGCAGGTTGCTGAGCCATATCGCCGCATCCGCAACACTTTCCGAATTCTTCTGGGAAACCTAGATGGCTTCCAACCTTCAGAAAGCACGAACTACGAATACACGTTGCTCGACAAATGGATTCTCGAAAGGCTGAACACCGTCACCGACGAATGCCTGAAGGGATACGAAGCCTTCGAGTTCCGCAAGGTTTTCAACTCGATCAATCAGTTCTGCACCACCGACCTTTCCGCCATCTATATCGATGCACTGAAAGACCGCATGTATTGCGACGCTCCAAATTCTTCGCGTAGACTCGCCTCTCAAGCAGCAATGTACGAGATCTTTAGTAGTATCTCAAGACTCCTTGCCCCGATTCTCGCCTATACTACCGAGGAAGCTTGGGAGCATGCACCGTTCACGAAAGGCAGCATTCACCTCGAAGATTTTCCCGTCGCTTCCTCCGATCATGCACCAGCACAAGCCACGGCTGATGCCGAACGCCTGTTCCAAATCCGAGCTGTTATGCAAACGGCAATCGAAGCGAAAGTTCAAGCGAAAGAATTCACCCGCAACAATGAGGCTGCCGTGGAACTCACTCTTCCTGAATCCGATTCCAGTCTTGTGGAAA
This sequence comes from Akkermansiaceae bacterium, assembly GCA_045106015.1. Taxonomy (GTDB): domain Bacteria; phylum Verrucomicrobiota; class Verrucomicrobiia; order Verrucomicrobiales; family Akkermansiaceae; genus Luteolibacter. Next base: position 40,099 of record JBGCEE010000050.1, read on the forward strand.
AACTGAAAGACCGTGAATTCGCTACCGAGTTTTTCATCATTGCAGATCTCTCCGTGAAACGAGGTTCCGAACTCTCGGCGGAAGCCGTTAAGACCGAACTCCCACTATGCCCGCGCTGCCGCAAACATGAACCCGTCATCTCCTCGGGCCTCTGCCAACGTTGTGACGATGTGGTTTCCTCCCAGTAGTCCCAATAGCCCTTTGCCACGAAGAGCTCACCCTTGAAATAACATGACACTTCCTCGTTTGCTCCTGGTCCTGACTCTTCCGCTCTATATTCTCGATCAAATTACCAAGGCGTGGACGGTAAGTAATTTTGCCCCACCTTGGTCAGCAGACGCCCATCAATGGCAGATCATTCCGGGATGGTTTCATTGGATTCGCGTTCACAACCAAGGCGTCGCTTTTGGTCTCGGAAACGGAACAGCATGGGCCCCAATCGTGTTCCTCATCATTCCGATCATTGCCCTAGTGCTAATCCGTATCTTTTGGAAAAAAGGCGCCTTCGATCACATGGTCTCACGTTTCGCCGTCGCCCTTCTCCTTTGCGGAATTTTCGGGAATCTAACCGACCGCCTCGTTCAGGGATTTCTTCTTGATGAAGTCAAAGGAGGAACCTTCTGGGAGAGGCTTTCTGAAGGCTACGTCGTAGATTTCCTATCGGTGAAACTTCCCTTCTACGATAAAATCGTTCCTTCCAGCGGTGGCTGGTGGCCGACGTTCAATGTCGCGGACTCTTGTATCTGTATCGCCGCGGTGCTTCTCTTCATCGGAGGAATTATGGAAGAAAAGGCAAGAGAGAAGTCGGAGAAGAAATCCTAGGATCGCTCTCAAGTTCAGATTGAGCCATACTCTGCCCTCATGATTGTAAGCTCGATCCTCCTTTACGCTGGCTCTAGCTACTGGGCGGTTCATAGCGCTTTGTCACTTTGGAAAGCCAAACGCGCTCATCGGCTGTATGCCGGTCATCGAAAATGGATGGATGAAACTGCGGGAGAGGAACCACAAAAGCAGACCGTCCTAATCATCGCGGTAAAAAAAATATCGCAAACTTACGAGCGGTTTCTCGATTTTGTCCTCGCCCAAGATTACCGGAATTACCGAGTCGTTTTTGTAACCGAATCAAAATCCGATCCCGCATACGAAGTCACTCTGAACCGCATAGCGGAACATCATGGTCAACCTGAAGCGAAGATCGTAGTGGCAGGGATCGCCACCGATTGTGCCCAAAAAGTACACAATCTTCGCGCCGCACTTTTGGAGGTGAACGATGACGACAAGATCATCGCATTTGCCGATGCTGACCTCTATGGGCGCTGTGATTGGCTTGCCTGCCTGACCTTCCCTCTCAATCGAGAGCAAACCGATTTTACCAGTGGATACCGATGGTTTCTTCCTGAGAACTCCAGTTTCCCCAACCGTTTTATCGCAACTCTAGGCATTGCCATGGAATCTTGGATCGTGCCCGACTGGCGTATGCTACTGTGGGGCGGCTCAATGGCTGTGCGGCGGGAAATCTATGACGAACTGAATATCTACGAAAAACTCGATCGCTGTATGAACGATGATGTTCGTATGACGCAGCTCGGCCATGAGGCAGGAAAGAGGATGCGCTATATTCGCTCGGCAGAAGCCATTTCACCAGTCAACTATTCTGTCACTTCGTTGTTCGAATTTGGCCGCCGGCAATACATGCATCTTGGAATCTACCGAGCGGTTATTCACTATTTGGCCTTCCTTTTCCCTTTGCTTTATCTCTGCAGTTTTTTCCTCTGCTTTTGGATGCTTATAACAGGTAACTTATTCGTAGTAATTACTATATTCGCAGTAGTAACGATGAACATCTACCGTCAAAAAATTCGGGGCAAATACCTTCAAGCAAGATTTTCTGGAGATGAACTGCAAACCTTACTCGCTCTCAACCAAAACTCATGGTGGATGGATCCTATTGAAAAGTTCGTCAGCTTGCTGGCTTCTGGCTCAGCTCTCTTTTCCCGGCAAATGACCTGGGGCGGCATTCACTATCGAATCCACGGCCCACGCTCCGTAGAAATCAGTGGAAGGGACACTTAGCCTCGCCGGTCTCGACTTTTCCAGTCTCTGGTTCTTCGCCAAATGGAACACCCGGCTCATCCGTTTTCGGACGCCTGAAAACACGAAGTGAGATTCCGTTTAATGAACGAATCGTCAGACGCGAAGTCGGCTCGGGTTCGTGACCCGGTGCGGGTTCAAAACGATAACGACGAGTCAAAGTCGCAAGAATCAACATCGCCTCCTGAGTCGCGAACGCTGCTCCAATACAAATCCTTGGGCCCTGGCCGAAAGGAATATAAGCGCAGGAGGGTTGATCCAATCCTCCTTTAAATCGATCCGGATCAAACTCATCTGGCCGATCCCAGAGATCACGGTGACGATGCACCAACCAAGGTGAAACGACTAAGGGTGAGCCATCGGGAATATCTCGACCTTTCATTTTTTGGTCTCCAACCGCTTTGCGAAACGTAAGAAAGCCAACTGGTGGATAAACTCGCATGGTTTCTTTGAAAACATTGCGGATTTGCTTATGACGAGGAATATCTTTAAATTCTGGCTCGCGTTCTCCAAGAAGCGTCACCGTTTCCTTGTGCAGGTTTTCCTGAATCTCCGGACACTTCGCCAGAAGGAACAAGGACCAGGATAGGGCACTCGCGGAAGTCTCATGTCCCGCGAGAAACAGCATAGCGACCTGGTCAACGAGTTCTTCAAGCGTGTAAGAAGAACCGTCCTCTGGGTCCGTGGTTTCGAGCAACGATTGCAGGATGTCTTTGTATTCACCTTTGTCTCCAGCGTGATATGACTCATAGCGTCTACGAATCGTAACGGCCAATAACTCTCGAATCTCTCGGCCCGTGCGCTTCCATGTAAAATAGTGCTGCGGCAGTATCCATCTTGGGAGATGGAAGAATCCGAGTTGAATCATTACCGATGCTTTTTCCTGAAACAGATTGAAACCGTGAAAAATTTTACGCGCGTCCTCGCCCTCCAAGGGCTCGGATAAAATCGTTCGGAGAATGATATCCGCGGTCACGTGGGTCATCTCAATTTCTATGTCAGCAACGTCGCCATCCGCGAGCTCGTCGAAACGCTGCACCATCGCGTCGGAGCCACCCTTCATTAAAGTAAAAACTTCTTTGAGTTTTGCTTGTCCAAATGCCGGATCGAGCATTCGTCGTTGGCGCTCCCAAACCGGACCATTCGTCGTGAAAATGCTAACTCCTAGCAGCGGCTTAAGTACCATCTCCGAAAGCTCGTGTTTCGGATAGGTGGCGTATTTGTCCACGAGCACTTCCTTGATTAGCGATGGAAGTTTCACCAAAAAGAGCTGAACGCCCGGCAGACGCACTCTTGAAAGGTGGCCTTGGTAAGAGCCTTCATACAAGGTCGAGAGCCAAGACCTCCTTCCACGCTTGAACAGGTTCCACAACGAACGCTTCGAACTCTTATCGAGGGGTTTTGGGAACGGTGGAGTATAGGCCATGTAAAATTAGGAGTTGGAAGATGCGACAGGGTACCTTGCCGAAAGTTTTATCGGCCCGCCCGTGATTGCAAAGAAGTCGTAGTCGGTTTGCTGCTCGCCAGCCATCACATATTGAAAATGAATACGAAAAATATCTTTTTTGATGATCTCGTATTTCTTGGGGGAAAACATCTTATGAATTCGCACAGGATATTGCTGTGGGCGCCGTGGGATACCCTCTGGCCTCGAAACGCCGGATACTTCGAGTGGGTCGATTTGAGTGACACTAGCTCCATCTCGGCGGGCGGAAAAATCATACCATTGCACTCCCGGTGCCGTAGCCACCGTTTTCAAATCGTCTCGCAACCTTTGAGAGCCAGACAAGAGGCTCACAAGCGGAATGCAATTTCCGAGTCCGACTAAACAAAAGTCTTGGCCTTTCTGGCCAAGGTTCGAATCCAATTTTAACATCTCGGTCACTAACGATACGGTTAGGATCGTGCCTACACTGTGACCGACAAGAAGCACTTCATCTGCATCACTCTTCTCGATTTCATCGAGAAGGTATTGCGCAAACTCCTTCAAACGCTCGTCCATTTTTGGGCGTTTCCCAGCAGCCCAAGGTTGCATCATCGCGTAGATACGCAGCAGCCAATGGCTCCGAAACTTCGTATCCAGGAAGCGAGAGAGATAGAATGTTCCAAGCAAAACGCAACTAGCCATCGATAAGGCCAACCAAAGAGAAAAGGTGGTCACTGTCGGCAGCATGGCAATGGCTCCAGCGAGGCAAAACCCGACTACGAACAAGCCAAAAAACGCCACCAAAGGATAAGACACTGTAACAGCCGCTGGCCATGCAATCTTCAGAAGTCGAGGAATCAAATTCTCTTTGATAAAAATCCAATACGTCGGACCTGCTGCCTTGAGCAGTTCCAATTCATTCTTTGGCCAGTTGTCTCGGATAACGTCATCCCATCTCAGAAACCGATAATCTGTGGTCGTGCCTGTCTCGCTGTGTTCAATCGTCCAACCATGCGCCAATGAATGAAGCTTTCGCCTTTTTCCAATCTTTAGGTTCAGGCTGTTGACTCTCGACTGCAATTCCGCCTCGGTTTCGTAAAGCTTTCGATACTGAGAAGGCCCACGAGGATCGAATCCACTGAAGTAAAATACCAAGCGATTTGCCACCCGGTCAGAAGGGCTGGTCGTGTCTCCACTGCCTTGGTCCATCATGCTTGCACCCTCAGGCTGCGTCGAATAGTCAGTGTCGGCAAGGCTTTCCCAACTCAACTCTTCAGAAGTTTTTGAACTTCCTTCTGATTTAGCACCGCCCATCCACCAGGCTCTAGATCACCTAGCCATAGACTTCCTATACGCACGCGAAGTAACTTCGTGACTTGGTAACCAAGGGCTTCAAGCATCAAGCGAATCTGCCGTTTCGCTCCGTGATCTAGGATAATCTTGATTCGCCGAGCTGAAACACGTTCGATTTTCTTCGCTTGGAGTTTTCCTTCCTCGGTGAAGATACCTGCTAAAAATTGATCGAGATGCACATTCTCGAAAGCTTGATTCGATGTAACCAAATACTCTTTTTCAACCGATTTTGATGGATGCATCAACTGCTGAGAGAGGTCGCCGTCATTGGTCATAATCAGCATCCCTTCAGAATCGGAATCCAAACGCCCCACGTGATGGAGGTTTTGCAAAGAACCCGGAAGAAGATCGTAAATGGTCTCTCGTCCAAGTTCGTCGCTACGTGTACAAACATAGCCGCGAGGCTTATAGAAAATCACGACGACTTCCTCTTTCGGAAACATGCGTTTGCCATCAACGCGAACGCTGTCTTCTTCTGAAACACGGGTCGCCATCTTGACGCACGGCGCGCCATTGACTTCAACTCGCCCAGAAGCGATCAATGCATCACAGGCACGGCGCGAACCAGCACCACATGAAGCCAAGAACTTATTGAGTCGAACCCCCTCGGACATACTAGTAATAAAAAACCGCGAAACCTTCGCGGATGGTGGGAGTGACCAGCGAACGAATCGCCAGCGGCTCAGCCTTCATGTTTGGTCTTTGGAAGACCAATGGGAGAAGATCCTTTTTTCCACTCACCGCGTTCCTTGAGAAGCTTCACGCGCTCGAAACGTTTGAGGACGGAGCGTTTACCGCCGACGGTGGCGTTTGATTTGAGAGAATTGTGCTTGGACATCTTGAAGAGTGGTTAGACCGTTGGGGCGCGGAAGCTAATTGGCTTTAGCTCCCGTGGCAATGCGAAAATATGGGAATTTTTTGAAAAAATTTCATGCCTGAGTTGCGAAAGAACTTTCATCGATGTTCTGGTGGCTCCGAAGATGCAGTTTAGCATCGAGCAAAATCTTCCCAATGATGACAAGAATCAAAAGGAAGGTTGAATCGCCAAAGGCCATGACTGCGAACGCCCCAAAAATAATCGCTATATGGAGGACGATTATTCGGCCGTACGGGGCACCCATCAACTTAGACGGGGTAGTCTCGCGGTACTCACTTTTACCAATGTAATTCACTAAAAATGAAAATAAATGACTTCCAATAATCGCTAATACAAAAATTACCGCGCCTGATTTGAACAATTCGCCAACCATATCCATCATTCCGCGAAACGGATTTGTACTGTGCGATAATGGCCCCCCTTTCCCGCCAAGCAGAACAAAAACAAAAATCCCGTGGCCGAAACAAAACATCCCATAATGAACCAAAAAGAACGGAATGATAAATAGCTTTGAAGCCTGTTGAGAGCCCTCGGACGCAGGAGTATGTTTCAAGTAGTCCGGGATGTCATCATAAGCCTTTTTTCCAGCGTCCGTAAGGGTGCCGCTCATTGCACCATACCGTGGTCGACAGGTAACCATCTTCAATACATTGATGGCTCCAATCACCACATTCTCGAACCAATAGAGCGCGACAATCTCAAATGCACTCCAGCCCCATAGCAGAACCCCTGCTATGGGCAGGAGGTTTACCCCGATAAGTACGAGCAACGGAAAGTTTCGGCTGATCGGCAACTGATTTTCCACTCCACCTTTTAGGCAGGTACACTTCCATTGCGCAAGGCGCGGTGTGATTCAGTCCTGAATCCAGATTTCATCTCTTTTCGGTGAAAATGCCAAAGAGAAACCTGAACTTAGTGGCCTTTTCCAGAAAAGTGAGAAGTCGTCGTCCGATACTGGGACAATCCAATATGAGGCCCTCAGGCGCGGACCATTGGAATCAAATTCCTCTTCGGTCGGGTAACTCCCGCGTTCCCTAAAAGTGGACTCGAAGTATTCCAGAGTCCTATCGCGATCCTGCCGGAATATATGCTCTTCCACTTGGAAAACGATCTCAACAAGGCCGATAGGAAGAACAATCGCTAGCACGACCATTCGCCTTTGGAGCCTCTGTTGAATCGCAAAGTAGAGGGTCATGGTAACGACAACGGCAGCTGCCAAAATTAGATAATAGCTTGGAAAAAGTGGCTCTTCTTTTACTGGAGCAGGCACGAATTCTTCCCCGTTCTGAGAAATATTGCCCAATTCAACCGAGTGTTCGGTCCCAGCAAAATTCATCACCAATGCGAAGACGAAAGCGATACCTGCCGGGATCAAGCCAAACAGCCAATTCCTCCGCCAAACGATCCGCGGCCAAAGCAAAAGAATCACCGGAAGGTGCAGAAACGTAACGGTTACAAGCCCCGCAATGCCGGCAAACCCATAGCTCCATCCTCGAAGGAGCCACATCAGCATGAGCAGCCACACCATGATTCCAGACGCCGCAACGTAACGAATCACAGTGGCCGTTGCGCCTCCAAAAGGCGGAATCTCCTGGCGAACCTGATTCCCTAGTTCATACGGATTTCCCATTTCACTCAGGGCTTTTTCGACAGACTCGTCCTCGCTGTTCCCTTCGGAACGAAATCGACTCACATGCGCATGAAGATCTGCGGAAACTTCTTCGAGAATATCGTTCGACTGCTTCCCGGATTGACCTAGGGATTTCTCCAGCATCAGTACAAATTCATCGATACGATTTTGATTCTTCTTATTCATGGTTACATTCTTTCAAAAGTGAATTGACGGCCTCGGTGAAGCGAAACCACTCCTCGGATCGCGCGAAATGCGCCTTCTCCCCTTCTGCAGTGAGTGAATAAACTTTCCGCTTCTTCCCCGTAGCTGGAGTTTCCCATTTCGCACTAATCCACCCTTCTCGCTCGAGCCGATATAAAAGTGGGTAAAGCGTACCTTGTTTAAGCTGGAACTCTCCGTTTCCGCGATCCACCAAAGTGATCAGAATCTCGTAACCATACATCGGCCGACTCCGCAAAAGCGCTAGAATCACCAAATCCGTACTGCTTCGGATCAGCTCTGAAGAAAAATGACTCTTACCCATACGCAACATACTATGCGATACATAGTATGTTGTAGCAAGTAAAAACGTTTCTTTATGAAATATACGATTCAGCCGACATTCTCTCTATTCATCAGTATACGACCGAATCGATTGGAGACCTTTGTAACATTTCGTCAGTTAGATTGGAGGAATGGCGGCGAATCGTTCTTCATTCAGCGAGGCAATGAGAAAGTCTGGCGAGCCACACGACCACCGAACAACGCTACTGGGCGGAAAATTAGCGGCGCGCGAGTTCCACCCGAAGCCTGATTACAAAACCTTCTCTGTATTCCAATACTCGGATAGAACTGTCGAGATGGTATTAGCCCAGCCCTAGCGCGCTGCAGTCCGCTCACTCTTCTCCAGCCAAACAACAAGCATTGCCACATCTGCCGGTGTAATCCCAGGAATTCGACTCGCTTGACCAACCGTTTCTGGACGAATCTCTGAAAATCGGGTCTTTGCCTCTTTTTTCAACGCTGGGATCGAATCATAATCAAGATCACTAGGAATCTTCTTACCGGTCTGGCGGGACATACGTTCGACCTGTTTCTGCTGCCTCTTGAGATGACCGGCATACTTAAAATCTGTTTCAATCAAGGCCCAGTGGTCGGCTGAAAATTCTTCACGTAGTTCCTGCGGGAGACTCTGCCAAATATTCTCGCTTCGGCGCAGCCATTGATCCAATTTACCGCCAGCATAAGAAGTTTTCCGTATCCATCCATCGGCACGTTCCAACTCGGCAACTTTTTCTTTCAGGCGATCAAGACGCTCGCCTGAGACGAGCCCGATCTCAGCACCCTTTCGGGTTAGGCGTAAATCCGCGTTATCTTGACGTAGGAGAAGACGATACTCCGCTCGGCTGGTGAACATTCGATAGGGTTCGGTACAGCCACGAGTCACAAGATCATCAATCATCACTCCAAGATATGCCTCGTCTCTGCCAAGGACGAATGAAGGCTTACCAGCAGCTTTTAAGGCCGCATTGGTCCCAGCAATCAGCCCTTGGCCTGAAGCTTCTTCATATCCGGAAGTGCCATTAATTTGACCCGCGAAATAGAGTCCTTCTACCCTTTTTGTTTCCAGAGTCGGTTTCAGCTGAGTGGGTGGGCAGTAATCATACTCGACCGCATATCCAGGGCGTAGAATCTCGCATTTCTCCAATCCCGGGATCGTGCGTAAGAAATCAAGCTGCACCTCGTAGGGCAAAGAGGTCGAAACCCCATTCACATAGAATTCCGAAGTGTGCCTACCTTCAGGTTCAAGAAAAACCTGATGACGCTCTTTTTCAGCGAAGCGCACCACTTTGTCTTCGATCGAGGGGCAGTATCTTGGGCCCACACCTTCAATGACACCACAATACATGGGAGATTGATGTAAATTCCCGGCAATAATCTCATGGGTTTGAGCATTCGTATAAGTCACCCAACATGGCATTTGTTCCACGTGGAACTCTGGATTCGCCCAGTGATTCAAAGTAAACAGATCATTCACCCCCTTTTCAATCCGATCCGCCATGTAGCTAAACTTCGGAACCGGCGTATCCCCTTCCTGCTTTTCGCACTTGGTGAAATCCAAAGATTTCCCACTGAGTCGACAAGGAGTTCCTGTTTTGAACCGATCCACCTCAAAACCAAGGTCCTTCAACGAATCCGATACGGTCGAAGTCGCATCACCCATGCGCCCACCCTTTTCATTCTTCAGGCCAACATGCATCAGACCACGCATAAAGGTTCCCGCACTAAGGATCACCGTCCTCCCAGAAATCTCCATCCCAAGTGAAGTCCGAATCCCAGTAATGCGATCCTCACCATCCACCAGCAGCTCCGCGACATTTCCCTGATGAAGGTCGATCCCTTCAGTCTTTTCAATTTCTGCTTTGGCACGAAATTGATAGGCCTTCTTGTCGCACTGTGCACGAGGCGCTCGAACCGACGGTCCCTTTGAGGCATTGAGCATGCGCCACTGAATTCCCGTGGCATCCGTGTTCAAGGCCATGAAACCACCCAACGCATCGATCTCCCTGACCATGTGTCCTTTCCCCAGTCCACCAATCGCTGGATTGCAGGACATCTGCCCAATCGTATCGAGATTCTGAGTCAGCACGGCGACTTTAGCTCCAATCCTGACAGCAGCAAACGCAGCTTCGACACCAGCATGGCCGGCGCCGATCACAATCACATCGTATCCCTTGGGGTAGCAGAACATAAGCGGGGCGAGACTAACACAGCTCTTTCATGCTGCAATGCCTGACTGTATATCCATAAAGTTCCACGTGGAACAGCGCCCTAATCCGCTCCGTCCAGAATACCATCTTGCGACCTCGGCAAAAGCTCATTCAAGGAAAACTCAAGGGTCTCCTCCCGATTCGCGAGAACAATCTTTCCTACACCGAACTCCGCAAGGACCTGTCTACACGCACCACAAGGCGAAATCGGCGTCTTGGTATCTGCAACAATCACAATAGTCTCAAACCTCTTAACTCCATCAGCAATCCCCGACCCAACGGCAACGCGTTCGGCGCAGTTTGTCAGGCCAAAAGAAAGGTTCTCTACGTTGCAACCCGTGTAGATCCTCCCACAGGCCGAAACCAGAGCCGCTCCAACCTTGAAATTTGAATAGGGTGCATGAGCATTTTCACGTACCTCCCATGCGGCGGAAATCAGGGCTTCAACGTTCATCAGTTTGGGGTTGATCGACTATTTGCAAGATCAACAAGAACGGCCTTTTGGGCATGAAGCCGGTTCTCTGCCTGCTGGAAAATCGTGTCTTGGTGCAATTCAAGCAACTCCTCACTAATCTCCTTGCCACGGTAAGCCGGAAGGCAGTGCAAGACAACGTGCCCATTGGCAGCGCCTTTGAGTAACTCAGAATTCAACTGAAATCCTTCGAACTCCATCTCCTTTTCCTTCTGATCCTCTTGGCCCATCGAAAGCCATACGTCCGTATTGATCACGTCGGCTCCTTCAATCGCAGCGATCGGATCTGCACTAATAGTCAGCCCCTCATAATCCAGGCCTTTGATAAAGTCCGCAGGAGGCTGGCAAGATTCTGGAGTTGCGACCGTAAGTTCAAAATTCAAAATCTTAGCCGCCCAGATCCATGACCGCGTCATATTGGAGAAACCATCACCCACAAATGCGAATTTTTTCCCATCCCAGCCACCGAGCTTCTCTTTTACGGTCAAGAGATCGGCGAGAATCTGGCACGGATGTTCATCATCCGTAAGGGCGTTGATAACAGGTAGTTTGGAATAATGAGCGAAATCCACAACGTCCTGTTGGGCAAAGGTCCGAATCACAACACCGTGCACCATCCGTCCCAAAACCCGAGCGGTATCCTTAATCGGTTCGCCGCGTCCGAGCTGGATATCATTGCTCGATAAAAACATCGGAAAACCACCGAGCTCACGAATTCCAACCTCAAATGACACTCGTGTCCGTGTCGAAGACTTCGTGAAAATCATCGCCCACGTCTGCCCTGCAAGAGGACTTTCCGAATGGCTTCCACGCTCTGCTTTTAGCCTCACGGATGTGTTGATCAGGCTTTTAAGTTCAACTGAACTCAATTCTTCAATGGAAAGTAACTTTTTCATATCTTACTGAAAATAAGGGATTTATGCACTCAATTTGACAAGAACGCGCCTCATAATTGCCAAGGCCTCGTCGATTTCTTCATCCGTCACATTCAACGGAGGTAATAAGCGGATGGTCTCTGGACCGGCCGGAACCATCAGTAGGCCCTCGGTCATTAGCTCCTTCGACAAGGTCAATGCGCATGTGGAGTTTTCATCGGCGCGAATCTTCTGTGTATCGAGCCCCAGCCCGAGCAATAAACCGAGCCCACGTATCTCTGTCACCGCAGGAATCTCCCAGGAGTTGATTTCTTTTCGAATCCGCTTTTCCTGCCGCAGGGCGTTCCCAGCGAGATCCTTCTCCCGAATTTCACGGAGATTCTCCAAAGCCACGGCGCATACCAGTGGATTGCCACCATAGGTCGATCCATGCGAGCCAGGCCCCATGATTGAGGAAAGCTTCTTACCGCTCGGATCAATCGCACGATCACTTAACCAAAACGCACCAATCGGCACACCTCCGCCCATGCCCTTGGCCCATGAAATTCCGTCTGGATCAATCTCTGGATTGATTCTCCGCCATGCCATCGCATCGCCGCACCTGCCAAAACCAGCCTGTACTTCATCGAAAAACAGCAGTAAATCATGCTTTTTCCGTAAAGCATCCAGCGCCTCAAGAAACTCTCGGGTTGCAACATGCACGCCGCCCTCGCCCTGAACGGGTTCTAGTAAAAAGGCAACTGTCTCCTCAGATACCGCGTTTTCCAATGCTTCAAGGTCATTGAATGGTAAATGCCGAAACCCCGGCAGCATCGGGTCAAAGCCCTCTTGAACCTTCGCCTGCCCAGTCGCCGCCATACTTCCGAGCGTCCGTCCATGAAATGACTTCTGGAAGGTTATCACTTCAAAGCGCGGTTTCCCGTTGGCTTGCGGTTTGAGGTTTCCATAGCGCCGAGCGGACTTGATCAAGCCATCATTCGCTTCCGCACCAGAATTGGAGAAAAAGCTCTTACCCGCGATCAGGATATCGAGTTCATTCATTTCTTTTGCCAGAACTCCTTGATTATCAATCATATATAGATTAGAAACATGCATCAACTGCTCGGCTTGCTTCTGAATCGCTTTGACTAACCGAGGATGGCAATGCCCCAGCGAACACACCGCTATACCCATACAGAAATCCAAATAATCCTTTCCAGAGTCATCTCGCACGCGTGCTCCTTTTCCCTCGACAAGAGTGAGCGGAAAACGGCCATAAGTGGCCATCACGTGATCTTTGAATATCTCTGCTGTGTTCATTTGAAAATCCGGATGTTTTCCGGAAAGGGGCGGAGACTATATAGATACTGAGAAATAGCAATCCACTTTCGAAACTGTTTTGAATCCCTAAAATACCTTCTCCACTCGGTATTTCTTTGAGCATTGCCAGATATGCTTTCCGTAGCATATACTCAGGGATGGAAACCGTCTCCAGATTCATTCGCGGTGAAGACGCTTATCTTTTCCGATCATTTCTCGACGCGAATGGAATCGAAGCTTTTGTCTTCGACGAATACGTCCCTCAGCTTTTCTGGCATTACACCCAAGCCATCGGCGGAGTCCGAGTTGCCGTCGCCGATCAAGACCTTGAACCTGCACGGGCTCTTTACACCGAATACCAAGAAGCTTTGCAAGATGGCCCCCCGGTGACCGAAGATGTTCGTGCGTGGCCCTTTGTGCTTCTAATCTCCTTCATCGTCGGACTGCCCGTGATGCTTTTTGGCCGAAAAGCATTTTCCAATGACGACGGAAATTCGTGACATTCCCTTCACTTGTGCGAAATGATTCAGTCATGCCTCCGAAGAATGCGGAAAGAATCACCTTGGCACTTCGTGTCTTGATGGGCGCGTGGTTCGCTTATGCTGGTGGACTGAAAATTTTCGGAACCGGCCTCGACCGCTTCGTCACCGACATCGAAAATTACAAACTCGTCACAGGTAGTCTTGCCGTCGCGGTTGCCTATTTCATCCCATGGTTCGAGGTCGTGGCCGGGACCTTTTTCATGTTAGGAATTTTTCAAAAAGGCGCATGGCTTGCCATGTTTGGCCTTGTCCTCGCTTTCACCGTTTCTGTTGGTTCCGCTTGGATGCGTGGGCTGGATATCAGTTGTGGTTGCCTCGGTGGCACAGAAAAAATCTCCTACTGGAGAAAAGCCGTCGAGTTCGCAATCTACTTCGCCGCCCTCGCATGGATTGCTTGGACCGAGTGGCGCAAGACACCTGAACCCACTCCAGCAGAGAAAGCCTAGGGGTTTTCTTTGCCTATCGAAAACTTTCAGTGAATGCTAAGCCATGCGCTACACCGATAAGCTCCAACAACGAATCAAATCCAGCGGATCGCGACTCTGCGTCGGCCTCGACCCAAGACCGGGTGAACACGGTGCAAATTACGCCAAGGATTTTTTAGTCCGCGTCATTGAGGAGACCTCCGTTTGGGCCGCCGCTTTCAAGCCAAACATGGCCTACTTCGAAGCAATGGGAATCGAAGGCATTCGTATCCTTGAAGATATCCTAGCTGAAATCCCAACCGACATTCCAGTCATCCTCGATGCGAAACGCAGCGACATTGGCGAGACCCAGAAATACTACGCCCAAGGCTATTTCAAAGGCTGGAACGTAGATGCGGTGACCCTAAATCCCTTTCTCGGATACGACTCCATCGAACCCTTTCTCGATTACGAAGGAAAGGCCGTCTATCTACTCGCGGTGACTTCCAATGCCGGCAGCGCCGACTTTCAACAACAAGATCTCAAGGACGGACGCAAAGTCTTCGAGCTTGTCACAGCACTGGGTGAACGCGCGAAATCAGAAGAAAAACTCACCGATGTTGGCTACGTCGTCGGCCTCACCAATGCCGAAGCCGTTCTCCCGAAAATGCCTGACGCACCACTGCTTGTTCCAGGGCTTGGCGCACAAGGTGGCGATCTAGGAACACTCGCCTCCGCTCAGAGAACCGCCCCAGACGTCATCAATGTTTCACGCGGTATTCTATATGCTCAAGACGACAAGGGTTTCCGCGCACGGGCGGAATATTGGATGGAAAAAATCGCGTCAGGCTACGGATCTGCTTGATTTGAGCGCCGAATCGAATGACTCAACCGTCCGAAAACCAATATTCCGGCTTAGCCCCTCAAAAAGGTTGGCCAGGCCGGAACGCAAAGTTTCTCCGCCACCGCATCGTCCCTGGGATGTTCAAGAAGCGCGAAGGAGAAATCCTCGAACCAGTGCTTACACCGCCCGAGGATAATCGCGTTCGTATCACTTGGATTGGGCACGCCTCATTCTTTCTCCAGTTCGCAGGAAATTCCGTTGTCGTCGATCCCAACTGGGCCAACTGGCACGGACCAGTCAAACGCCAACGCCATCCAGGCCTGCCCCTGAAAAACGTGCCGGAAGTCGACCTCGTCCTCGTTTCTCACGCACATTTCGACCATCTACACAAACCCAGCCTCAAAGTCCTTCAAGCAAGTGAAGGAATTGTCGTTCCCAACGGCAGTGGTTCTCTTGTAAAAAAACTCGGCTTCCCAAAAGTGCATGAGGTCAGAATCTGGGATGAAATCCAAGTCAACGGCATGGAAGTGATTCATACCCCTTGTCATCATTGGGGCGCCCGATACGTCCACGACACGCACCGTGACTACGGCGGCTACATCGTTAAAGCCGATGGAAAAAGCGTCTTCCACTGCGGAGATAGCACCTATTTTGATGGCTTCACCGATATTGGCAAACGCCACGATATCGATATCGCACTCATGCCGATCGGAGCCTACGAGTCTCCAAGCGGTCGCGATGTCCACATGAATCCAGAACAGGCCGTTCGTGCCTTTGTCGATCTCGAGGCAAAAATTCTCATTCCGATGCACTATGGAACCTTTCCACTGGGAAACGAAACCTTGGAAGAGCCCGTAGAACGCCTGCTCACCGAAGCAGACCGCCTCGGCATCTGCGACAAAATCCTCATTCCTGAAGAAGGTGTCGGGATCGAATGGTAGATCCCGTCCTTTGCATCTCAGAGAAAAATCTCACCCCATCCTCCTTTTCTACTGACACGGAATCGTCACAGAATACGGTTTTCTGAAGAAAATCACTTTTTGCTCAAATTGTGGCTTACGAGACGCTACGCTCGGACAACCACGTATTGCGAAACGCACCCGCCTCTTCCCCTTGAACCGTCACCTTCCATTATTGTCCCTGCTGATCATTTCCCTGCTTTCAGCAACCAAGGTGAAAGCCAATCCTCCTGAGGGCCTAGGTGCCAACGAACTCTTGGTCTTCGCAGAAAAGGCCTACAACGAAAAAAACTGGCAGGCTGCTGCGGACTCTTTCAAAAAATTCATCGAAAGCTTTGGGGGACTCCCAGAAACGAAAAACGCCGTCGCCCGCGTGAAACCCCTACTCGCCACCGCCTTGGTGAGGCTCGAACAATACGAAGAGGCCCTACCCATCCTGACCGAAGTCCTTGAGTCGAAGGACCTCCCTCCAGCACAGCGAATCGATATGCTCTTCTTCGGAGGTCTTGCCAGCATGCAAACCGGCGATCAGACAACTGCTCGGAAACATTTCGGCGCAATCTTTTCCAACCCGAAGGTCGATCAAAAACGACGGATGGAATCGCTCATGCTTGGAGGCACAAGCTACATCGTCGAAGAGAACTGGGAAGAAGCAGCTTCTTTCTTCAAAAAACATGTTCCTGATCTGTTAGAACACGATCCAAAAACAGGAACCAAAGCAAAACTCCTCCAACTCCACGCCCTAACCCAACTCGAATCCTGGGATGAAGCCATCGCGATTATCCAATCCGTTCATCAGAA
This sequence comes from Akkermansiaceae bacterium, assembly GCA_045106015.1. Lineage (GTDB taxonomy): Bacteria > Verrucomicrobiota > Verrucomicrobiia > Verrucomicrobiales > Akkermansiaceae > Luteolibacter. Next base: position 56,425 of record JBGCEE010000050.1, read on the forward strand.
CCTCGAACACACGCACAAGATTGTCACCTTCTCGGCGCAACTGATCCAAATAAGCACCCACTTTCTGGAGGAAGGTGAATTCTACAAAGCCATCCAACTCCTGCGGCTTGTCCCAACCACATCGGAAATTCAAACCCTCCTCAACCAGCGTCTCAGCGAAACTGAAAAACTGTTAGAGGTAACATCAGCCAGTAACAAACGCCAAACGACAGAACTCACTAGAGTCATCGATGAAATCAAAGGCGAACTCGAAACTCTTTCGGGATTCAAACAGTTTGACAGCGCATCTCGCCTTCGCCTCGCCAGTGCTTACTTCCAGCTCGGCCGCACTCGCGAAGCTTGCCTCATCCTTGATCAGATGGTCCGGCAAATGGAACCTGATGCCGTCGTCGAATCCGCCACCGCATCTCTCATTCGCGGATGGATGTCACTCGAACGGTTTGCTCGTGCTGAACGCACTGCCGATCTCTACCTCGAACGCCTAGCCGGACTCGAAGAGCGTCCGAATCTTTCCGACATCCTTTTCCTGAAAGCGCAGGCTTTGGAAGGCCGGAACGAATTTGTCGAAGCCGCCACAGCCTACCGAGAAACTGCTGAGAAATTCCCAAACAAACCCATCGCCGATAAAGCGAGATTCATGGAGGCCTATTCAATCCTTCAACTCGAACGCTACCCAGAAGCAGCATCTCTATTCAAAACCCAACTAGATAAGAAACGCCCAACAGATTCCATGTGGGAAGACTTCACCTACTGGAGGGGCATGGCCATCTATTTCCAAGACGATTGGGGAACCGCGAGAGAGATTTTTCAAAACTATATTGAAACCGCAGAAACTTCCGGAATAAGCGGTGAATATATCGATGATTCCATGTTCCGCATTGGTTACAGCCACTTCTCAGAAGCGGACTATCCAAAGGCCATCGAAATCCTCGATGAGCTCAAGAAAACCTATCCAGAAAGCGAATGGTTGCCAGAGGCTCTACTTGCTTTGGGTGACTCTCACGGAGCCTTGGGAGACCTCGATAAAGCAGATCAAGTCTACAAAGAAATCAGCGTAGAAGCACCCGGTTTCCATGACGAAGCATGGATGAAACGAGGCAATATCTTAAAAATGCGCAAGGACTTCGAAGGCATGAAACAACTCTTCGAAGAGTTCATTAGTAACCGGTCCGCCAGCCCTCGCATTGCCGAAGGCCTGTATTGGTTGGCATGGGTTGCCAAAAAAGAAAACAAGCCGGAGCAAGCAAGAAAAATCTACCTAGATACCATTTCAAAATACGGCAACGACACTGTCAGGCCAGGCTTGGAAGACATCCTCATTGGCCTTCAAGATCTCTATTCTGGCGATGAGAAATATGAGCTTCTTACTCAACTAAAAACTCAACGCTCCCTCGCATCCGCCACCGGTAAAAACCGACTCGCCACTCGGCTCACATGGGCAATTGCTCAGCTTCAACTTGGAATGAAATCTCTTCCGGAGCAACAGCGCATCACCGGCGCGAGACTCGAGCTCGTCTCTCTCGCAGGCAACGTGGACCCTAAAGAAACCGCGCCTCGCATTCTTGCTGATCTGGCTGATGCACTTGAAACCGATAACAAATTAGACCTTGCCTACCAAACCTACGAGGATCTCCGCAAATGGTGGCCAAGGTCTCCCTTCCGCGACCGTGCCTTTGCTGGAAAAGCCTTCATCGAGCTTGAAAGAGGAGATGAAGCCGCTGCCATCGACAGCTTCGAAAAGTTTGAGAAATACTCTCTGATGCCTAAGTCTGCCACCGACGAAAACGGTCTTTCCATCGTCGAAAGTGAACTCGGTGGAAGAGTCGCTCTAGCCAAGGCGAAACTGCTCGAAACACGTAATCCACCCAAAGCCCTCAACACACTTCTCGCCGTCCAAAAGAACAAGGCCATGCCAGCAAGTGTGCGTGCAGATGCACTTCTCGCCACTGGGAACTACTATGCTTCCCGTAAGAGTGAACGAGAAGCACTCCCTTACTTCGAACAAGTTTACCTCCTCTTCAATCGCTATCCGGAAAAGGTCGCGACCGCTTACTTCCAACGTGCCAAAGCACTTGAAAATCTCGGCCTGCCGGAAAAGGCACGCCAAGTCTACTCAGAGCTAGCAACGCGACCTGACCTTGCCTCCTTCGAAACAGCAAAACTCGCTCGCCAACGCGCCACCCAACTCGGCGGCGTCATCCAACCGCTCGATTCCTCCGTGGGAACCGTCAACCCCCCTACACCGGACGAATGAGTTACAACCTTCACATCGCGCCCATCGCCGCAGTCTTTTTCTGCTATTCGCCCACCGTCAGGGCAGAGGCCATAGAAGACCCAGAGAAAATCCAACGTTTCATCACCTCAAGACCCCAAGAAGACATCATCACTTGGGCAGACGAAAGCCGCGGTGAACCATTCACAGTTCGCTTCATCAGCGCCGATGAAAAAGACGTTGTCGTAGAAAAAACCCTCAGCAACACCCTTGCACGACGCACACTTCCATTCCGCGAAATTCAAAACCTCCGATTCCAATTCACACCAACTGAATCTGCGATCCATCAAAACCCCGAACAAAAGCATATTCCGATTCTCCGAGCTCTCTGGGATAACAGAAAACCCACTCTACGGCTCAACAACCCAGAAACAGCCCTTACCGGTCTTTGTCTTGTCGAAACACTCCGCGTCGAACCATCAACCGAAACACTAAAAGAGTCTTCCGAAATCCTCTTGACCATTCTCGGGAAAGACCTCCCCTCTCACTTAAAAACTCGTGCAACCGGGGAAACCTACATCAACGATTTTCTAATAGCTCTTGAGGAAAAAAATATTGCCCTAGCCGAAGAAGCCGCATGGAAGATCACAGCAGAAAGCGAATATCCAGATGCCATGCTGATCGCGACCTCGTTTTTGGGCAAACGCCATTTTGAGCAACTCAAAGCCATCCAAGAGGAGCATCCGCGCTGGCATCTCGATGACGAAATCAAACCCCTCCGGCAGCGGCTCTATCAGCTCTCGTTAGACTTCGTTCTCTACCCAAGTCTCTTCCACCCAACCAGAGAAATCGCAGCTTCAGAAGGCCTCAAAGCTGCCGCAGAAGTCTACCAGTTCACCCAATCTAGAGAGCTTCGGCTTGCCGCCCTCGAAGACCTCGCCGCTCTCTACCCTAACTCCGAAGCCGCGAAACAAACGGCCGAAGAACTCGAAAACCTCCGCGCCAACAAACCGGATCCAAAACCAGAAGAAGAATCCTCGGATTCCCCCGAAGAAGAAAAAGATTCTGAAACACCAACCACCACCGTTCCTCCGAAACCGAAACGCTACAACCTTTTCGACGACTAGTTCCGTGAAACGAAACAATCTACAACCAACCGAAACTCCGTGAGACATCCATCGAATATCCTCCGCCTGCTTGCCATTTCCGCTGCCATCGTTCTGGCGGCCATCTCGCTCACTTCTCAGCGTGCCACCGCCCAAGATAGCAGCCCACCTCCTCCGGCAGAAGCTCCCGCCATGGAAAGCGAAAGCCTCCTTGATGTCTATTCGAAGGGCGGCTGGATCATGCACTTCATCGCCCTCACATCCGTTGGTGTTATCGGCATCATTTCTTTCTGTGGTATGAAAATTACTCGGAAAAATATTTCACCACGTGACCTAGAAAACTCCTTGGCAGATGCCCTTGCTTCACAAGATGTCAGCGCCGCTCTGGATCTTTGTAAAAACAACTCGAGCTCGCTCTCACACGTCATCCAAGAAACTTTCACGAAGGCCGCCGCAGGTGTCGAAGTCTACTCCAAGCAAGACCTCGAAACCGTCGCCGCAGAAACAATCTTCCATGAAGAAACCAAATACATGCTTTGGGTCAACATGCTCAATGCCCTCGCCGCGGTCGCTCCCATGATGGGCCTCCTCGGTACCGTCTCGGGAATGATCGGCTCCTTCGACCAACTTGCCGCCGGTGCAACCAAGCCCTCTGACTTCGCCGGCGGAATCGGGGAAGCCATGATCACCACCGCGGCAGCCCTTATCGTCGCCATCCCCTCGATGCTCGCCTACTTCGTGTTCCGCAACATGCTCCAAGGCCTCGTTAGCCAAATCGCTAACACCTCCTCCAATCTCATCACTCGCTTCGTCAGTGGCGCACCCCCAAGTGAGCCAGAACCAGCACCAGTCGAAGCCTGATTCTAACAGATTTTACTCATGCTAAAACGAAGGCCAAATGATGACGTGGGGATGCAAATCGCCCCCATGGTGGACATCACGTGGATCATGATCATCTTCTTCATGGTCACCAATCAGATCACGGAGAATCAATACGATGTCCCCATCGATCTTCCTTTGGCATCCGCCGCCACCGTCCCCGAAGACATGGAAGGCCGCGTCATCGTTAATCTCGATAAAGAAGGCACCTTCTACCTAGGCAACGAACCTCTCGCTCTCCCAGAACTCACCAGCCAACTGAAACGCCGCATGATCGAGTTCCCACCACTCCGAGTTTACCTCCGCGCAGATGCACAAACCGCCGCTCTGAAAACCAAGGAGTTCTATCGTGCTTGCAGTGAAGCGGGCGCCATCGAAATCGTCCTCGGCACCTTCAATCAACCTCGCTGAACCCACCCCTATGCCACTCCTTCGCCGCCGTTCCGAACCCTCCATTGAGGTTCAGCTTGCTCCCATGGCGGACATCGGCTTTCTCCTCATCTGCTTCTTCATTATTTCATCGCGACCCCCGCGATATGAGGCAGATCTCAGCATGACCCTACCTGGCTCAGTCTCAGATGAAGTCTCCGTCGAGCTCCCAGAAGATGTCCGCATCGCGATTCTTCCAGATGGAAATATCGAAGTGAACGAAGGCATTGTTGGCCAACCCAGCGACATGGAACTCCCCGCACTCGTCACCCTCCTCGCACGCTTTAAAGAATCCGCTGAGCTCAACCAAAGCGAAGCCCTCGTCACCGTCGATGCCGATAACGGCGCCACCCACCAACGCATCATTGATGTCCTCAATGCCTGCGGAAAAGCCGGCATTCGTGGCGTCACCCTCGCCGATAACACCGAAGAAGGTTCCTAACCATGAGCGACGATATTTTCTCAAAACTCAACCAACGACGGAAGAACTCTCGCAAGTCGGTTGGCGCAGCGCTCATCGCCAGCGTCGTCATCCACCTCGTCATTGGAATCATCGGCGGCGTCTGGATCATTGCCACCTACATCAACAAGGAGGAAACCAAATTCGTTGCCCCTCCCACGCCGAAAATCAAGATCCCACCACAGACGCGCCAGCACCGCATGAATCTCGCTGCGCACGAAGCTCTCGCCTCCAAGCCGACGTTTCAGAAACGCCTCGTCAGCCTTCGCGAAACCGCCTTTGCCCTTCCAGAAGCGCCCGCCGTCAACGTCGACAACATGCTCACACCAGACCCCGCCGCAATCGCCAGCAACATCATTTCCGGCCTCGCAAATACCGCGGGCTCTGGCGCTGGAATGGGCCAGGGTGGCTCTGGTGGGAACGGCCTTGGCAGCGCGATCAACTTCCTCGGTATCAAAACAAACGGCAAACGCATCCTCCTGCTTTTTGACGTATCCGGCTCAGTCGTCAACAAAGCCGAGGCCTCTGGCATGCCCCTTTCTCGCATCAAGGAAGAAACCATCAACCTCATCGACAAACTACCCGCCGACTCAAAATTCGGCATCATCCAGTTCGTCCGAAACTACAAACCCTTCCGCAGCGAACTCATTCCCGCGACTGTCCCGAACCGCGACCTTGCTCGCAAATGGATCGAGGAGGAGTGGAGCGAATCTGGTACCATGTCATCCAGAGGAAAAGGGGTCATCTCACCCAAACCAAACGGACTTCCACCCCTCCTTCAAGCCGCCTACGAATACGACCCAGACGTCATCTTCCTCGTCGCCGATGGAAGCTTCCAACGCACCCCCATCGCCGGCGGTAGCGAGACGGTTTCCGAAGACGAGTTCGAAGACCTCCTCAAAGAGCTGAACAAATCTGACGCAGGAAAGATTCCTCTCCACTTCATCGGTTTCCAAATGCGCAACGACGACGAAAAGACCTGGAAGAAACTCACCCGCCGCCAAGGTGGCAGTTTCAAAGCCCTGAAATAATGACGCGTTGAGGTTCCCACCTGCTTCATCCAGCAAGGGAGAAGATTTGCTGATGACCCTGAGTCTTCCACCCTTCCATATCAGGAAAAACACATTGCGGAATCTCTATCCTGCCCTAAGCCTTCCCACACATGGACCCACTCGTCTTCCTCACTCTCATCCTTGTTCTCGGTGTCTCCGCACAATGGCTCGCGTGGAAATTTAAACTACCTTCCATCCTCCTCCTTCTCGCCTTCGGCTTCGCGTTGGGTCAGTTCAGCGGGGTTCGTATCGACGATTATCTAACAGAAGGTGATGGCCATTCCAGTCCTCTGCTTTCCGCTGTCGGACTACTCGTCGCGATCATCCTATTCGAAGGTGGCCTCACGCTAAAATTCCGAGAGCTCAAAGAATCCGGCCTTCCCATCCTTCGCCTTTGCACCGTTGCCGTCGCCCTGTCCATGGGAGCGACCACCTTCTTCATGGTCCTAGTTCTCGGCTTCGACATCCGCCTTGCCGCCTTGATTGGCAGCATCCTAACCGTCACCGGCCCCACCGTCATTGCTCCGCTTTTACGTCATGTGAACCCTACGCGCAAGATGGCCTCCATCGTGAAGTGGGAAGGCATTGTCGTGGATCCCATCGGCGCCATCCTCGCCGTTCTTGTTTTTAAAATTGCCCTCGCCGGAAATTTTGCCGCCGCACAAACCGAACTTTGGCAAGCCCTTGGAATCATGTTCGCAGTCGGAGTCATCGGCGCCTTGCTCTTAGCAAAAGCCGTCGAGTTACTTCTGAAACACCACTTGGTCCCCGACTACCTGCAGCCGGTCTTTCTGCTAGCCGTGGTCGCTCTCGCTTTTACCGGCTCGAACATGCTCGAAAAAGAAGCCGGCCTCCTCACCGTCACGGTCTTGGGCATCGCCCTCGCCAACCAACGCTCGGTCTCAGTCAAACACATCCTCGAGTTCAAGGAAAACCTGCGCATCCTCATCATCTCACTCCTCTTCATCGTCCTCTCCGGGCGGATCTCCTCAGAGGCCCTAATCGCAGCGATGAAAGACGGCGTTCTTCTCATCGCCTTTCTCGTTCTCATCGGTCGCCCCCTCTCCGTTTTCGTTTCACTGCTTTTCTCCAAAGACACCTCGATTAAAGAACGAACCTTCCTCGCCTTCCTCGCCCCGCGCGGGATCGTTGCCGCAGCCGTAACCGCGATCTTCGCCCTCGAATTCGAAGAAGCTGCAAAAAATGGCATCTTCGGTGATGAACTTTCTCCGATCATCGCCAAACAAGCCGGTGAACTCGTAGCCTTAGTTTTTCTTGTCATCATCGGAACCGTGCTCATCTACGGCCTTGCCGCCGCGCCTCTCGCACGCCGCCTCGGCCTCGCCGCCAAAAACGTGACCGGGATCCTCTTTGCAGGGGCCGATCTCTGGGCACGCCAAGCCGCCAAAATCCTCCATGACGATGGCAACCGCGTCCTCCTCCTCGACACCAATTACAAAAACATCGCCTCCGCCAAGATGCTCGGACTCGAAGCTATTCGCGCGAACATTCTTTCCGACTTCGCCGAAGAAGAACTCGACCTCAACGGCATCGGAACCCTCATCGCCGGCACCCCCAACGATGAAGTCAACTCCATGGCCGCCCAACGCTTCATCCATCAGTTTGGCCGCAACGGCGTTCGCCAACTCTCCCCAATTGAACTCGAAAACGACCACAAAAAATCACCCTCCGGTGAAATCCGTAGCGAAAACCCCTTCACAGGAAGCCCAAACCATCAGCTACTTTCCCACGTATCCTCACTCGGCGGACAAATGAAAAAATCGCTCATCACCGAAAAGTTCACCTTCGAGGATTTTAAGGAAAGCTATCCCTCATCCATCGTCATGTTCCTCTCTGATGCAAAGGGTCTCCGCGCCGCTCCGAATGATCTCACAAAAGTCCCCGAAGACACCACCGTCTACGCCCTTGTCCCAACCGACGAACTCCCCGCCACTCCCCAGCCCGACCAGACCAAACCAAGCGCCCAACCAGCATAAAAAATCTCCGCAACCCAGAGGATTGCGGAGATTAAAAAGTGGTACACCCTGAGAGATTCGAACTCCCGGCCTTCTGATTCGTAGTCAGACGCTCTATCCAGCTGAGCTAAGGGTGCCTTCGTAGACTCGCTACGGGCGGGAAAGAAAGCATCCCAGCACTTCTCATGTCAAGCAGATCGCGCGTTATTCTAAAAAAATCATGGTCGGCTATCGAGTTGGAAAACCTGTCCCGAAGCTCCCCTCATGCCTTCTTCGAGAAATAGAAAGAAGTTCGCCGCCGATTCCACCGTGTTGAACTCACCGAGAAAATGTAAATCCCGCACCACTGCCTTGCGCTTTTCTGAAACCGCTTCCGTCATCGGGGTTTCCAAAAAACCCGGCAAAACCGCATTCACTCGCACACCCTCTTTCCCCCATTTCTCAGCCAACGCCTTCGTAAGGCCCAAGAGAGCCGCTTTCGCCGCTGCATACGCCGCTTGTCCCACCGCTGGGCGGATCGCCGCATAGCTGGAAACAAAAACCACATGCCCTCCTTTCCTTTTCACCATCTCGGAAATCGCCACCTCCGCACAAATCCGAGCCCCCTCAAAATTGATGCCAAACACCTCATCCCACGTCTCCTCTTCCATACGCTTCAAGGGCTGATCACGAATCATACCCGCCGCACAAATCAACAGCTCACACGCATTCTCACTGAAATATTCCCGCACTCGCTCCTCGTCCAACAGATCAAGATCCGCCCTTCCCAGCGCCTTGACCTCCCATCCCGCTCCACGAAACTTCTCTGACATCACCGAACCCAATCCACCCGTCCCACCTGTGATTACCACGCGCTTCACGAGAGAAATCATCCACACAAAAAGTCTGTGAATAAAGCCCCAAAAACTTGTGAGTAATATCGAACAACCATTTCACGTTTATAAACTAAGCCGACTCATTAGCCACCCACCTTCACCTTTGCCCACCTTATCATTCCCGTGGAACACCCGAAATGATCTTGAGGAACCGCCTAATTTTCAACCTATTCACACCATGATGATGAAGATCTTATAAGGTCAAAAAATAGCATATTCATAGAGATTGGGAGCAACTCCCGCGATCCGCTACGCTATCCCATTGAACTTGGAAAATGCACCGGTTCTGTCATCTTGCAAATCCTTTCACCCCACCCACCCATGCTTTCTGCCATCAAACGCTTCTTTGCGCTACTCCTGGTATTCATCGTTTTCTTCTTTTTGGTAACCGCCGTGCGAACTTGGCGCGCCAACGGTGATTTCTCTGCCCTCATTCCATCATTTTTCAAAAAATCTGATACCAACCGCCCCGAAGACTTCACCCCCTCAACCAAGCCTGCCCTCGACCTCAGCGACGTCCAAATCATCTCCCGACTCAATCAAGAATACGCCAAGCTAACCAACGCCGTGGTCCCTTCCGTCGTCAGTATCGATACTTCTGGCTTCCGCACCGAGCGACTCATGGATTTCCGAGGGCGCTCCAGAGTCGTCCGGGATTACCGCTACCCGACGAAAGGCCTGGGTTCGGGCGTCATCGTCTCGGAAGAAGGCCACATCATTACCAATCACCACGTGATTTCCGGACAGCAACAGATCCGCATCACCATGCATGATGGGAAAACCTACGGCGCCACCATGATCGGTGAAGACGATATGCTCGACATCGCCGTCATCAAAATTGATTCCAAAAGAAAATTCAAACCACTCATGCTCGGCGACTCGTCCCTGAGCAAGGTCGGCCAGCTTGTCTTCGCCGTTGGAAACCCCTACGGCCTAGGCGAAACCGTCACCCAAGGAATCATTTCTGCCAAAGAACGCTCCCTCTCCGATCGTCAGCGCAATCTCATCCAAACCGATGCCGCCATCAACCCGGGGAACTCCGGCGGACCACTCGTCAATCTCACGGGCGAAATCATCGGCATCAATTCCGCAATCATTTCTACCAACAAAGAAAACCCCGGCTTCCAAGGAGCTGGCTTCTCCATCCCCTCAAACGATGTCAAAGAAGCCCTCAACGAAATCCTCAAAAACGGCCGGGTCGTGCGTGGCTTTCTCGGCGTGCAGATGGCAGATCTAAACCTCGTGGTCCGCACCACCATTGGCTATCAGGACTCAGAAGGTTCCGCCGTCGGTATTGTCGAGCCAGGTTCACCCGCGGAAAAAGCCGGCCTCATGCCCATGGATGTTATCCTCAAATACAATGGCGAAGTCATCACCCTTACCAACCAACTCATCGACCTTGTCCAGAAAACTCAAATCGGCGCCAAAATCCCCATCCAAGTCTGGCGTAAGGGGCAAATCCTGAATCTAGAGGCAACCATCACCCAAAACACACCTTCTCGCGCTCCAGATGAAGCCGAACCTGAGAACGTGACCCACAACAACGAGGAAATCCTCCGAGGTGTCGGCGTCAAAGTCCAAAACATCAGTGGAAGTGAGGGAGCCAACAATTCCCTCTGGGTCGTCGTCCAGCAAGTTTTGCCCTCTGGCACTGCCCATAGCGTCCTCCAACCCGGCGATCTCATCATCGAGCTGAACAACTCACCCATTTCCAATAGTGAGGAGTTTTACCTCCACCTCGCCGCCTCCGCAGCCGTGCAACCCACTAGCCTTCAGATCCTTAGAAAATCCAAACCCCTCCGCGTTAGCATCCCGCAGCCCTTCGGGAACCAATAACAGCACAGTCTTTCTCGCCGAATTGAAATCGCATCCCACCACCCTCACCAAACTCTAGACACTCACTTCCCATGAGAAACCAAGCCCCCTACTTCTTTCTCGCATTGTCTGCGGTCCTCGCGATCTCGGCTCTCGCCCTCCTCATTTTCAGGCCTGGAACTGTGAAGCCAAAACCCGCTTCTCCTCCGGAGCCACCCCCAGTCACCGAGGAAACCGTCCAAACACCAGACCCCATCGAGGGCCTCAACGAACCCATGGTTCCCGATACCACCGAGGAAACCTTAGCCGATCTCGGCGTCGGCTACTCATCTGCAAACCCCACAGACATCCTAGACCGCATCGGAAAAGCCCTTGAAGATGGCGATATCGGTGCCGTTTCCAAACTCATCGGTAAAGAAAAACTCAACACCACCGACCTCGCCCGCCTCGAAGAACTCCTCAAAACCCAACCCTTCCGCCTGAAACGCCCAGGCGGCGTCCGCGAAGTCGGCGAACTCGAACTCAATCGCCTCGCCCGCTGGGCCCTTGAACTCGATCAACGCGAACCCGGCCGCGACCGCATCCTCTTTGACCTCCGCCGCGCCGATGGCAAATGGCTCGTCGAGAAAGTCACCCTCCCGCCCGCTCCCGGCCAGCCCATCCCAAAAGCAATCTTCGCGGATTCCTTGAGCGTCGCCGATGCCTTCCTCCAAGCCGTCCTCAACCAAGACTTCGAATTCGCCCTCGACTTTGTCGACTCAGAGAAAGTCTCTGAAGCCAAGATCGCCGCCCTCTGTATCCTCTTTGAAGAAGGTGAATACCGCATGCGCTCCTCCAAGCCCATCCGCGCCATGTTCAAGCGAGACGACACCGTCGGCTACCTCGCAAATGTCGAAACCACCGATGGCGGCCAGAGCGCCCAGTTCGCCCTCAACCTCCGCCTACCCACACAACCCGCCAACTGGCTCGTCACCGAGATCAACCTCGACAAGCTCCTCGCAGACTACGCTTCCCGCGTCGCTGGGGGCGATGTCTACTACTCACCCCTTGTGCAAAATCCCGCCGGCGGTGAAACTCTCGCCCTTTACTTTGAGTTCGATGAAGACTCCATCAACGAACGCACCCGCCGTCAGCTCGAGATCGTCGCCGCCATGTTGAAAAGCGACCCCGCGAAAAAAATCACCCTCAGCGGCCACACCGACTCCCTCGGCACCGATGATTACAATGACAAACTCTCCGCCAGCCGTGCCAAAGTCGTCCGCGACTTCCTCGACGAAGCCGGCGTCGCCGCCCAACAAATCGTCACCCTCGCCAAAGGCGCCTCACAACCCCGCCGCCCCAACGTCACCGAAACCGGAGATGACAACCCCGAAGGCCGCCGCGCCAACCGCCGCACCGAAATCTACCTAGACTTCTAACCAAGACCAAGGCAGGGATGGCTGTCCCAGCCGTCCGTTTCCTACCCGCCCACACGCCAACAAAAGGCAGGGATGGCTGTCCCAGCCGTCCGTCTTCATTTCCCCCCGCCCTCCGTCTTCCAATTCACTCCCACTCACCTCCAACCCCGACGATCCGGCGGCCTCCAAACATGTGGCCATTCATCATACGATTCCACCAACTTCCCCCGAACCGGATTTTCCCTGATGTAAATCCACTTGTTCCCGAGATCGCTCTCGCTACGAATCCGATGATCAAAAAAATCCCGCTGCCATCCTATCCCCAACTTGCGCGCCGTAAACTTCTTCCAGTTTTGAACCTTTTCCCGCAAGCCATCGCCTTTCTCCCAATCACATGAGAAAATCGCATGCAGGTGATCCGGCATGAGAAGAACGATGGAGGCATGCCATACCTGCCGTTCATTCTGAAACTCGAACGACCCAAAAAGCTCCTCGGAAATCCCGCCCTCCGTCAGCTGGGCGACGCCCCGCTTGGAGCAATTGATTGTGATGAAAAATGTCCCCGTCGTCCCAACCCATGAAGGAGGATGATGGATTTCCCTCCGCACTTTCCTAACCGGCCTATCATCCGCCTGCATCTCCAGACCTTAGGAAAAAATCCAACCACCACCACCAAAAAGCCACAGAATTTCCAAGGCAGGGATGGCTGTCCCAGCCGTCCGTTTCCTACCCGCCCACACGCCAACAAAAGGCAGGGATGGCTGTCCCCAGCCGTCCGCTTCCAATTCACCCCGCGCCCCCAACCTTCCCTCTCCCAACCTACCCGCCCACACCCCACCAAAAGGCAGGGACGGCTGGGACAGCCATCCCTGCCTCCTTCACATACAAATCATCCAACGGACTCCCACTCGACCGCTCCGGATCATCTAGGACATGCGAAAAACACCGAAGGCCTGTAGGTGTTTTGGACAGGAGCGAACGCGACGTGCCCCAACGAGGTGAGCAGGCTGGGCGGAGCCTGCGAATCAATAAATCATCGTCGACGACATCCCGCTACAAATCATCCAACGGACTTCCACTCGACCGCTCCGGATCATCTAGGACGTGCGTATAAATCATTGTCGTCTGCACGCTCTCGTGCCCCAATAACTCCTGCACCGTTCGGATATCCCGACCCTTATCCAGCAAATGCGTCGCAAAACTGTGCCGCAGCACATGGCACGTCACCCGCTTATCGATCCCCGCCTTTTTCGCTAGCCTCTTCATCGAGCGTTGAATCCCGTTCGCATGCACATGGTGCCGCCTCACTCGGTGGCTACGCGGATCCACCGCAAGCTTGGGGGAGGGGAATACCCAGAACCACGTCCACTCCCTGCCCGCCCCCGGAGCCTTGCGATCAAAGGCCCCCGGCATCCACACCCCGTCCAAGCCCTCCGCACGATCCCGCTCATACAGAAGCCGCGCCTCCTCAAGATGCTCCCTGAGAGACTTCACAAGGCGTTTCGCCAGTGGCACTCGCCTGTCCTTATCGCCCTTGCCCTGCCGCACCACGATATATCGATTCTCAAAATCAATATCCTTCACCCGCAGCCGCACGCACTCCATCACTCGCAGCCCAGACGCATACATCACTTGCAACATCAGCGCATACGTCTTCGCCAGCCCCCCGCGCTGCGTCTCCTCCTCTGCCACCGCAAGCAACCTTACGATCTCCCCCTTGCTCAGCACCACCGGTAGCCGCTGGCTCGCCTTCGCATACTGGAAATGGCTCAGATCCACCTCCTTCATCTGCCGCACTCGCTTGAAGTAAAACGCCACCGCATTGAGTGCCTGCTTCTGCGTCGCCACCACCACACCGCTCTCCACCGCCAAGTGACTCAGAAACGCCACCGCATCCTCCATTTCTGGCAACTCCTTCTTCCCAGAGAAAATCATCAACCTCCGCACCCACTGCACATACCCCAGCTCCGTCCGGAACGCATAATTCCCCTCCCGCATCACCCGCACCATCGACACCAGACTCTCCGCCTTCTCGCGGGACAACCCAGCCGCCAACCATCCCTCACGCAGCTCATCCAAGGTCTCTACCACCACCTCACCCGGTAATTCCATCTCCTCCGCCAGCTGCAACCCCTCCCAATCTACCCGACCCGCCCACTTCTCTCCCAGCAACACATCATGCGCCAACCGGATCGCGTCTAACGCCTGATTCGCCATAAATGCCCCAACCCCAACTATGTTACTTAATTTTTTAAAATACTCTTCAAGAAAATCCTTTTTTGATTGTTCCTTGTTCCGTTTCCGAAACGCCTGCCCCCACCTCTCAAGATGCCTAGCGTAATACGGCCTCGCCCGCTC
>JBGCEE010000051.1:0-74663 GCA_045106015.1 Akkermansiaceae bacterium
CGGCGAACCGATTGGCGGCATCTGTTTGCCGTCTGAGGGAATCGCCCGTTGCTTGATCGGCGGAGGAAAAGCGGATGTAGGAATAAACTCTCGGTTTCATTGTGGGCAAAGGATACACGATTAGGGAGTATATGCAACAATGTTAGGATGTTGTGTCCTCCGGCGGCGGCGACCTCGAGAGCTCTCTTGACGAGTTGTTGGCCTTTCACTTCGTTGAAATCGACGAGGTAGGTGCGCTGATTTTTGAAAAAAGCCTGACGGTCTAGAATGAAGGGAGCGATACGTTTTTCTCCACTGATGAAATCCCAAGCTTGTCGTAAGTTTTGGACTGGGATGATATCGATTCCCTCGATGACTGCGGCTTCAGCGGCATTTTGTTCGGGAACGAGGAGGGCTTTTCTTTTTTTAGAGCGTGCTTCGAGGGCGATGGAGAGCACGCCTTTGACTGGGCGGACCGTGCCGTCGAGGCCTAGCTCTCCGACGACGCTGAAGTCTTCGGTTTCGAGAATTTTGGTTCCACTTGCTCCGACCATGGCGAGGGCGATTGGCAGGTCGAAAGAAGGGCCTTCTTTTTTTAGATCGGCCGGGGCGAGGTTCACGGTTTTTACACCTAGATCCAGATCGAGGGCTGAGGCGACGATTGCGGAAGTGACCCGTTGTGAGCTTTCACGGACTGCGGCATCTGGGAGCCCGACGATGATGACTGCGGGGCTTTCGGCTCCATGGGCGTTTACCTCGACTTCCACCTCAATGGCATCGACGCCACGCAGGGCAGCGGAATACAGTTTAGTAATCATCTGAACAATATATGAACCGGTATTTATTTTGAATGGCAAGAAAGAAAGAAAGGTCTCAATCTCGTATCTGAAATTGTCTTCATGAAAATCCTACCACTTGTCCTGCTCGCTATTATTCCGAACATTCACGCCGCCGAAGTCGAAGAAGATTTCACTCCACTGACCAATGGCAAGGATTTGGCCGGTTGGAAGACGGTTGGGGGGAACGGAAAGTTTGAGATGAGGGATGGCGAAGTCGTTGGAATCGGACGTAATGTGAAAGGTAATACCTTTTTGATCACCGAGAAGACCTACAGGAATTTTGATTTCCGGTTCGAAATGAAATTCGACACTCTTAAAGGGAACTCAGGAATGATGTTCCGCGGTCTGCAAAAAGAATCAGAGGACGGGAACGGTAGGGTGTATGGCTATCAGTGCGAGCATGACAATGGAAAGGCGCGGGCCTGGACAGCGGGTCTCTTTGATGAGGCGAGGAGAGGGTGGTTGTTTCCAAACAAAGGGAACAAGGAACAGTGTGCCGCTTTCACGAAGCAAGGGCAGGGCTTGATCAAATGGGATGCTTGGAATGAGATTCGCATCCTCTGCGTGGACAACCACATTCAGATTTTCCTAAATGGCGAAAAGCGCGTTGATTTTACTGACACCGGTGAAAAACACTCGACGCCCGAGGGCTTTCTTGGACTTCAAGTGCATTCCGGAAAGGCGACTGATGTGCGCTGGAAGAATCTGCGTATCAAAGAACTGCCTGAGTGAGGTTCGCTTCGTTTGGAGTTTATTGAATTGCTTCCCAGAAGATACTTGAAGCACCTCCTTGGGTTTGGATCTCGTTCATGTCTGCCTCAGAAATCGTCGATGCATGGCCGTCGTAGTAGACGACGACGGCTTTCTCATCATGGCGGTAGGCAACTTTGGCTCGTGTAGAGTTTTCAATAAATCCGTTGCTGTTTGCCGTGATGAACGCAGCGGATCGCGCTGAGTCAATGATTTGTGACACGATGATCGGGTCAGCTGTAAGAGGCCGAGTGTAGGCATAGGATCGAGAGAGGCTTTCGTATCCAGTGGGCTTTTCTCTAACAACTTCCGGATCCATGATTTCGATGGGTAGTGAGATATCGGGTGCGTCAGTTGAAGAAAAAGTTGCTGATACACCTTTGACCTGACTGATAAAGTCTGGATTTTCAAACCACTGGTAAAAAACCGTCTCAATTTCTTCTTCCGGTGGAACGAATCTACCTTGGTTGTCAGAGGAGTATGCGATGTTCGCGTTTTGGAGTTGTTTCAGACTTCCGAGAACCAAAACTTTGTCCGCTGATTTTCTGAACCGAAAGACGGCTGTGATGCTGATTGCAACGAGTGTCGCGACGATCACAATTACGATCATCAGCTCTATAAGTGTGAAGCCTTTGTTGCTTGTATGGGAAATCGTTTTTTTCATGAAAATGGATACCTTTAAAAATTGGAATGACGTCGATTGGTCGCTAGACGCGAGCAATGTCCGCTTTGCAGAAAGCGGGCCAAATGTTGTTCGAGAATTTATTTTTTGGGAAATCGCAGTGAGATTCCAAACAGCTCAAAATCTTTTGAAGGGCCCAAGTTACTAGAGGCTAGAACACTGGTTCATGCGTAACTGACTTGCAACTAACTGGCTATGATAACGGAATCGAGATTCCGCGGGCACATGTTTTCCTCAGTGTTCTGAAAAAACTCGTTGAAGGTGCGACGCAATTATTTTTGTAGCGAGTGGCATGTCAATGGGCTGACTGGCTTCCGCTTGTAAACAGCTCATGCTGACACCCTCCAAACCACAGGGTGTGATGGATAAAAAAGGAGGAAGGGATTCGCGAGTCACATTGATTGCGAACCCGTGCATGGAAATCCACTTTCGGACTCCTACGCCTATCGACGCGATTTTTCTGTCTTCCACCCAGACACCGGTCATGCCGGATCGCCTGCCTGCTTTGATTTCCAATTCATTACATGCGGTGATCAATGCGTCTTCGATGAGGCGGAGATGGAGATGGAGGTCCCGGCCTCGGTTGTTAAGGTTCAAAATCGGATAACCGACTAATTGCCCTGGTCCATGGTAGGTGGCTTGGCCTCCGCGGTTTGTTTCGAAAACAGGGTGCGGTAGACTTGCGGAGGCTCGCAGTGACGATTGATCCCGCAGGCGGCCGATGGTGTAAACAGGTTCGTGCTCGAGAAGGATGATCTTCTCGGTTGATTTTCCCGATAGAATATCGACGACCGTTTGGTCTTGGAGGGCAAGGCCTTCGGAGAACGTAATTCTTTCTGTTAGAGTGTTGACCTCTGGTTGGTCAGAGTCGTTCATTGGTTCGATGGAATCCGCCTCTCTTGAGAGGTGTTTGCAGCCAAGTTTTTGGGATCTGGATCGATTAAGTCCTTCCTGATCGGCATGCCAGGAGGCGGTAGGGTCTCTGGTGAATACGTGCACGATATGACGGGTAACGCAGCAGCAATACCGCAAAGATAAAGGCGTTTGTAGAGTTTCTGAAGGAGATGATTCACTGATCGGTGTCTTGGGGTTTGTCAGATTTCCTGCGATAGATGGCAATCCATTCTTTACCTTCGCGGCCTGGATAGCAATTTGTTGGAAGCCACGAGTCAATACGTTCGAACCATGTTGAAAAGTGGTCGTCGATTTCGGCAATACTGGAATTGAACGGAGGGCCATCGTCGAGTTCATCGGGGCCGTTCGGAGTCAGAAAGAACACACCAATGAGATGGCCATTTTCGGGAATGAGTTCTGAGCAGGCGAGTGCGTATTTCGGGCGTTGAGATGGATGGATAGCACAGAAGCAGGTGTGCTCCCAGATTGCTGAAAAGCTTCTTCCTTGGCGCCACTCTGAATCTAGAAAGTCGCCAAGCTCGTATGTTTCTTGGCCAGCGGCTTGTTGGTTCCGAGCTATTTCAAGAGCAAGTGGAGCAAGATCTAAGCCAAGAGGTTTCAATCCCTGTGAAGAGAGTGCGCGAACGTCATGTCCGGCTCCACAGCCGGGAACCAGAATCTCTCCGTTTCCCCAAAGTGATGGCTCATGTTTTACAAATATCTCCAAAAGCGGTGGAGCTGCCTCTCCTTTGTCCCAAGGTGTGTCTTTTGTTTGGTAGCGTTGATTCCAATCAGTCATGGCTGAAGTCTGCGGTAGGAATGGAAAAGTTCAAATGAGTCGCCGGTCGAGAAGTTTGGCGCGCAGGGGATCGGATGCTTGTAGGTGCGCGAGGCCAATCGCGAGGGCATCCGCCGCATCGGACGGTGGGGTTTCTGCAAGGCCAAGTAGTGCACGGACCATGAAAGCGACCTGATCCTTGTCAGCGGTTCCTTTACCCACGACAGCCATTTTGATTTTTTTCGGTGAATACTCGTAGACTGGAATTCCGTGATCGGCAGCCGCGATCATTGCTGCAGCTCTAGCAGCGCCCATAGAGATGGCAGTTCTGTGAGATTGCACATAGATGATGCCTTCCACGGCAATTTCATCTGGTTCATGCTGCTTGATGAGGTGAACAAGGTGCGTTCGGATGGCGGAAAGCGCACCCGATTGTGGGATTTTCTTGGGTACGGATAATGTGTCATAGCCAATCACGGAGGGACTACGCGGGTCGCCTTCCAAGATGGCGTATCCGGTATTTCTGACCGCAGGATCAATGGCGAGAACTCGCATGAGCGAAGTAAGC
The DNA here is from genome assembly GCA_045106015.1 of Akkermansiaceae bacterium. Classification (GTDB taxonomy): domain Bacteria; phylum Verrucomicrobiota; class Verrucomicrobiia; order Verrucomicrobiales; family Akkermansiaceae; genus Luteolibacter. The sequence continues at coordinate 4,491 of JBGCEE010000051.1, forward strand.
CAATCGCAGGGGGCAGTGGGAAGCGAATACATTTCAAATCAAAACATCCATTTTATGGATTGTAAGTCCATGGCTGTGAGGGGAGATTGTTACCAGTGAAGTGGTTATTTTTGGTATGCGTAGTGAACCTGTTATTTGGCGGGTTGATTGTTGGACAGAGATTGCCTGATTCCGATTTTCCTGTCGTTCCACCAACAGGCCTCCTCGACGACCAAAATATTCTTGGGAATAATTCCGACTTACAGCGACGAGTTATTGAGTTGTTGCAAGATCTTGAAAGAAAGCATGAATACCGAGTGCTATTCGTTTTGGAGAGTTCACTGATTGGAACCGGAGCTCAAGATCTGGCAGCTTTACTTCAAAAGGAATGGCTACCGAATGGGGGTGGGTTGGTTGTCGTTTTTGAATCCGACACGGGCAAAGTTGGGCTTGGACGAGGCTTGGAAACGAAGAAAGGAATGATGAACGGGGATATGAGAGTTCCTTCATTTAGTTTGATTGAAATTGTGTCCAAAGCACTGGAAGCGGCGAAAGGGATTGAAGCACAGGAGGTCTTTCTTGAGACGTTTATTACGGCTCTCTGCATAGAGCTAAATGACTATTTTGAATTAAAAAAGGCGCCTTCCGAGAACAGCCGTTCACTCAGACTCGCTCTTGTAACCATCGGGGCCCTAGCTTTGCTGGCGCTATGTGGGATGGGTCTGGGTTGGCTCATCGGTAAATCCGATAAAGAGAGAACGGGAGCCAGGTTTTTTCCGAATGAGCAAGTCCCCGAGAGACTAAGGGCTCCATACGGAGGAGGCGGTGGAGTCTGTAGATCGTTTGGGCGTAGGCCTCGCCATTGAAATAGACGAGAGGGATACCAAACTTTCCCATGTGTTATAGTCTTTGAAGGAAAAACTATTGTGAAGCGCTTATTGCAAGCTGGAGCTAAGAACTCTTGGTAAAGGGTCGAAGCGGTGTTCAACAGGTTTTGAATACTTAGGTTTAATCGCGTTGACCGTATTCACACACCATGCCAGCTTAAATGAGTTATGAAATTTAATGTTCTGATCTGCGGGCTGGCAGGGTTGGCTTTGGTATCTTGTGAAGACTTCAACCGACCAATGACAGGCTCGAGTTTCGACCCATTGGCGCCTCCGGGAAGCGATGCCAATTTGAATCAGTCCTCTGGACCGAGGTTTTCTCCCGGAGAGTTTGTGAGTGCGGCGGTAAACAACACGGCATTTTTCAATGAGAAGCCCAAGGGGACTGAGCAAGCCGATAAATTGATCGACCAAGGGACACAGATGAAAATCGTTGAGGTAAGTTCCAATCACCTGAAGGTAGAATTGGACAGCGGGGAAGTCGGTTGGGTGCCGCAAGTCATGGTGATGACTGGAAATGACGTTGGAGGCTCGATGATTCCAGTGGATGGAGTTTACCAAGTCTATCCGCCTATTCCAGGTGGAGAGGCTTTGCAGCCACTTCCGACAATTGATCCAAATGGCTTGCCACCTGAGGGTGCCATTCCAGCAATCATTGATCCAGACAGTCCAATCGATGGGAGTCCTCCGACTTTGGACACAGTTCCTGACATTCAACCGGTGGAACCTGAAGCCCCGAGTGAGGTTGGTCCGACGGAAAGCCCAGCTGTTCCCGAAGAGCCGTCCGCAGAGTAAGGACTTATCTCAAGGAACCTCAGTCTTCATGAGTGTGCTGGCGATGAGTTCTTCCGGATCCTGTTCGTTTTCCGATAGAATCCGGTGTCTCATGACTGGGGAAAACACGGCTTGTACGTGATCAGGATAAACGGCGGGTGCTGAGTCCAAGAAAGCATTCGCTCTTGATGCTCGAAGTAGGGCCAAGGAAGCTCGAATCGATACGCTCTCCTCTGATCCGGCAAGGTGCCTTAGATTTTCACACAGGCTTGTAATGTATCCCGCCACAGCTTCGCTGATAGGAATGCTCTCCACGATCTCTTGTAGGTTTTGAATTGCTACACCGTCGAGTCCGAAATCGGGCTTGTCCAAGCGTTCGGTGGATCTCGATGCATGATCCAATAGAATCTTCGTTTGCAGGTCACTGTTGGGAAGGAGCATTTGAAGTGATAATAAAAAGCGGTCTAGTTGTGGCTCTGGAAGGGGAAACGTTCCAGTTGCATGGGTATCATTCTGGGTGGCGATCACCATGAATGGTTTGGGTAATTGATGGGTTTCTCCATCTACTGTGACACAAGCTTCATTCATGCTTTCGAGCAGTGCTGACTGCACTCGCGGGGAGGTTCTATTGATTTCATCCGCGAGCAGGCAGTTTGAAAAAACAGGCCCTTTGATGAATTCAAACGAACCCTTGTCGGAACGATATAGGTTGTAGCCGATAAGGTCGGACGGAAGGAGGTCTGGAGTGAATTGTATTCTCTTAAACATACCTCCCATTACGGAAGCTAGAGTATTTGCGAGTGTTGTTTTTCCAATTCCGGGAGCTCCTTCGATCAAAACATGTCCTCCTGCAAGTAGAGCCGTTACCAGCATTTTAGCGGCTTCTTCAGCTCCGACTACTGTATCAGAAAGGTAGTCAATGAGAGGAGTTACAGAGTTGGAATTCATAGCTTTAGGGCTTCAGCGTGTTCCTGAATGGCTAGTGGGTAAAGGCGGTGTTCTAATTTTTTGATTCGTTCATGCAATCCTTCAGAGGATTCACTTGGGTCGATTTCTAAGGAATCTTGAAGAATGATTGGTCCAGTATCCATGCCTGAGTCCACCACGTGAACGGTCGCTCCGGTTTCTTTCGCATTCGCCTGAATCGCTTGCTTCCAAGCTGAAACGCCAGGAAATTTTGGAAGTAGAGATGGGTGGATATTGATGATTCGAGAAGGAAAGGCATCTAACAGGGGCTTTTTTACCAATCTCATAAATCCGGCAAGGCAGACTAGGTCGACCTTGGCATTCTTAAGTTTGTCCGCAGTCTCCATCTGGCTTTGAAGTGGGAATTTCGTTTTATGGCCTCCACAGTCAATGGTTGCTGAGGGTATTCCGAGGTTCTCTGCCCGTTTCAAAATTGTGGCAGTTGGTTGATCGGACAGAACAATGGCGATTCTGGCTCTGAGATCGCCGCGAGATATTGCATCCACGATTGCTTGCATATTTGAGCCGGAGCCGGAGCCGAGTATTCCAAGTGTGAGCATGCAGACGGAGGGAAAAGGGATTCAAATGAACAACGGTAGCTTGCGATTTCTAGCTTCTGGAAATCAGGACTTATAGGATCCAATGTTTTTTAAAACTGAATTCTTGGTTGGAAGGGGATTGCAGAGATGGTCGACTAGCTTTTCCCAAGAATCTGAACCCGAAAGAATTTCAACTTCAATCCGAAGGAAGAATATGGGAACGTTGATCTCCGTAGGTCTTGGAAATCGAACCGCATCTTTTTCAGTGGTTAGAATGATTTCCATATCTCGTTCCACGCATCGCTGCATGAAATCGTCGATATTCTTGCGATTGAATCGGTGGTGATCTGAAAAGCGTTTCTTGACCTCTACTTTTGCACCGAGTTTCACTAAAGAACGCTCGAAATTTTCAGGAACTGCGATCGCGCTGATAGCTCCAACCCATTTGTTCTTTAAGAACTCGAGAGGCTTGCGCTCTCGCGTGTGGATATCTTCTAAGTATTTTGGTCCATGAGCACACTCAATGATTTCGGCAGTCGTATTGTATGTGCGGATTTCATCAATCAGCTCGGCATTCGAACTGCCATCTGATTTGGTAATTAGTATAAACGCTGCACGGCGGAGATTTTTTGGAGGTTCGCGAAGAGTGCCTCGTGGAAGCAGTGATCCAGTCCCAAAGGGAGAACGAGAGTCGACTAGAACAACGTCAATTGAGTGCGCGAGTTGAAAATTCTGCATACCATCGTCCAAAATCAACGTTTCAGCGTCGAGTTCGTTGATGGCAAACCGAGCGCCTTTGACTCGGTTTTTATCCACGACGACGGCAACCCCCTCTAGGTTTTTTGCTAACATAAAGGGTTCGTCGCCGGCAAATTTAGAATCAAGCAGTAAGGCCGAGCCAGTGGATACGACTTTGGGCATTTTAGCTGAAGCAATGGGATTGCCTTTCGAGTCTTTCCAATTCTGGCTGTGGTCGAGCTTCTTACTTTTATAGCCACGTGAGAGAATGGCGACTTTCCTTCCGCGATCCCTAAGCGATCTTGCAAGCAATTCCACAACGGGTGTTTTGCCAGTCCCTCCAACAGTGATATTGCCAATTGAGACAACCTGTGTCCCTAGATATTCCTGTTTCATCCAAGCCTTTCGAAACAAGGCGATACGCAATTGAACAAGACCGCGGAAGAATCCGGACAAGCCCAGCATCAGGCCTCTCATCAAGCTGGCTCTAAAGCCTTTGGCACGGCCAAAAATGACATCCGCCCCCCATTGCTCTAGTTCATCGATGCTTTCCTTCATGGATCTTGCCGACAAAAGGCTGCGCCTAAACTAAGTCGGCGGCAAGCTTCGCCTCTACAGAAGCTACCAGAAAAAGAAGCGCTTCTTCGTTTTTCGTTTGTATTTCCCATCCCCGACCGAGAGGACCTTGATGTGGGTCTGCGTCAACCCATTGTCGCGGAAGCCGAGTTTTTTGGCAGCGCGCGGGCTGACATCAAGGTGTCTTCCCACGATGAACGGACCTCGATCATTTACCCTGAGCTTTGCAGATTTGCCATTTTCAAGATTGGTGACCTTGATTAAGGAGGGGAGAGGCAGCGTTTTGTGCGCGGCTGTGAGATGCCAAGGCTGAACCTTTTCACCTAGTGAAGTCCTGCCACGTCGGAGACCGAAAAAACTCGATTCATCATACCAAGAACAAGTGCCTTCCTCCTCAAATCCAAGCGCCTCTTCGACACTCATGGGGTTATAAGTCTGTCCACGTATTGTGTAAGACCGAGTCATATACCCAGAATGGCCTTCCGGTCGTGAAAAACACGAATTGAGAATGGCTACAACAACGAAGATCGAAAGGAATCTGAAGCTGATAAACTGAGCCAACACCGCGATCTCTTAGCTCGGGACCTGATTCTTACTCGAATTTTGTTCACGAATCAGTTGTAAAACCGTCGCGACCTTTTCTTTCATTTCCTTGCCGGGTTTGAATTTTACCGAGGCGCGAGCAGGAATCATCACTTTGACTTCTGGTTCTTTCGGATTACGTCCGACCTTTGCCGCCGTTTCCCTGACCTGGAAAGCTCCAAAGTTTCGCAAGATCACCGTGTCTCCCTTTGCTAGGCTTTCTGTGATTTCATCGATGAAATTCTGAACGACTTCGTGAACATCGCGCTGGGTGATATCGACCCCTTGCGAGCCCAATTTGTCAGTGATACGGACGACGAGTTCTCTTTTTGTAATATTTGCCATTCGATTGTTCAGGAAAAGTTTTTTAAAGGTCTTGCAGACAGAGAAGTTGTTTATTCTAGCAAAAACAAGGAATATTGAATTTAAGAAATGGTTTTCCGGTTCGTTGATCCAACTGATCAGCAAAAGCAGTTTTGATGCCGATGGGCCGTCGAAGTCGCAAGTAGTCGAAAATGCAGCAGATCTGCGCTCTGCAAATGGATTGACATCTACTTTATGTTTCTTTAGTTTTAGGAGGTGAACGTCCATCATACGATTTCATTTGCATGCCCTTCTTGCAATATGCATCTAACGGTGCCCATGCAGCTTGCGGGCGTGACTGGACCTTGTCCTAAATGCAACCAGATCATTATGGCTCCTCACCCCCAGACGGCCCATGGGCAGACTCTGCAAAATCCGAGTCATCCGCCTTCGCCGTCTGGATCCTATTATCAAGGTGGAACGCAGCCCGCCATCGAGCAGCGTCAGCATCAGGCTCCACAGCCAGTGCCATCCTCTCAACGCTACGAACCGATGCAGCCTCAGGGGCAGCCGAATATTGTGAGACCGGAGCCAAGACAGCTGCCGGACCGTTCTGCACCGACTGCGGCAAACATTCGCCAGAGGAAGGAACCAACGGGTCACATCAGGCCGAGTATTAGTGGTCAAGGCCCTCCACCTCACCGTCATCACAGGAGCCGCTTGGTCAGGGTCTTGATCCCACTAGTTTTTGTTTGTCTTGCGGTAGGTATGGCATTTGGAATCAGGGAGTTTCTACAAACCGATGCAGAGGGTGATCCGACAGATTCTGATCAACTGACACAGGAGTCGGGTGCGAATTCGGCAGATGGTGAAGATAGAGATAGTTTTGATGCCCTGACCCGGACGAAGCTGCCGGGGGGGAGTGATGTCGACCCGTCAGATGTCGTCTTGATTGGTCCGGACGATACGTCAAACGTGGAAGCCGTTTCGCATTCAATAGATGAAGGAATCGCCGCCCTAGAACTTCTGGAACTTTTCTTGGGAATGGAAAATCTAGATGAGCGTTTCCCACACATAGAAACGAAATCTTCTAAGGAAGAATTGGAGTCTTCGGTTTTGAATGAAAGCCTTCCAGAGGTCTTAAATATCACAGTGGACGTCCGTGAGACCAATTCCATTGAGCAGGTCGTGGATTTCTACTATCATGTGGATTTCAAAGGTGAGGATGGCAATGTGGATCCGCAAACCATGTTGGTTAGAAAACGTGGTGATCAGGCACCTAAAGTCGTCGTCGATCCGTTTTTGGACCTATTCGGGGGACGTTTTGAAAACTTTACCACAGAGCCTTCGAGAACTTCGGGAACTTTCCAGGTGATCGTGACTGCGGGAGCTTTTTGCTATGATGATATTCCTGAAAGTGAGAAAAAATACACTCTCAAAATACTTTCTCGTGAGGATACAAAAGCGATCGCGAAAGCATATTTTGGAAAGCAGTCAAAAATTGGTAGGATGCTTGAAGACGAGACATCAGGATTTGCTTACGGTCAGTCCAAAGCATGCACGGTATTCATGCGCTGGAATATCGATGACAATCCCGCTAGACCGTTTTTAGAAGCTTTGGATATCAAGGCTCTGAACTGGAACCCTTGATGTAGTCCCAGCCACCGAACAACACTTTGACGGGTGGGCCAAGATCGAGGGTTTTGATTTTTTTTGCGATCTCGCGACTCGTTCCGCATGCTTCGCTACCGCAATAAACGACAACCAGATCTGCCTCTAAGACTTTCATTGCGGCTTGTGCCTCGAACTGCTGCTGATCCTCTTTGGGATCGAGATTCCATAGGATTGAGCCTGTCAGTCCATTCTCTTGCCACTCAGATCGAAGCCTAGCATCGACCCAGAGCACATTTCCTTCCACGTCGCTGAAGCAGATTTCATCTTCCTTGATGTTGCTGGGATCACATTCTATCCAGTTATCTGTTGCTGGTGGTCCTTTCAAAGCCCATGTCATTCCGGCAGCTACTGCCGAAATAAGCATCAGGGTTGCAAGTTGAATGAATGGATTCTTCACTTTTTGATAGGCGCTCTCACGATTGCGAAGGCTTGTTGTATTTTCTGCTTTGATACTTCGGCGTCTGTTTCAATTCGAATAACTGAAAGGCCGCCCTTTTCTGTCTGAGTCGGTGTGACTTCGATCAAGTATTCTTTGCCGTCTTCAACAGTCACGAGTTTCGTTGTGAAGTTTGAATTACTCGTGGACACGTCTTTGACGTGAATGGGTTTTCCGTAGTCCATCTTCACTCGAATCGATTTGGTTGTCTTGGGCCCGCCAGTATCCCATTTGAGGGTTTTTGGCTCCAAAGCGATGATGATGGGGATGTGGACGCGAAGATTGACCGACTGGGATGGTTTCGTTTCAGGGTCCCCATCGAGCCAGATATGAATCGTTTTATCGACCGCACCTTGGAAAGTTCCAATTTCGAATGTAGCGCGAAAAATTCCAGACTCACCTGGGCCATATTTGAGTTTGCCCTCGGAAACCTTCACCGTCATGCAGGAGCAGCCAGCATCAACTTTTGCGATACGAATTGGCTTCTTGCCCGGATTTGAGAATTTAAAATCAACCTTCACCGTTGATGCGTTCGAATCGGCATGAACTTCCTTGCTAGCGTTTTCAAAGCTCAGCTTTGAAGCATTCACTACGCATGAAAGACCTATAAGGAAAAACAAAGATTTCATGGGTGTAGTTAAGACCGAATTCTACTTGGTAGCAAGTGCCACTGAAATGATCAGGCGGCCCCCTCGCCATTCGGGACCGAGTACTAGCAGCGGGTGACCAAGTTTTAGCTTCGCATCGGTCTTGAGAATTTTTTTCCGACTTAGCCAGAGTTCTAGGTCGAGCGAGACTTTTTCGGCGGTTGGTTTTGAACTCGGTTCAAACCTGACTAAAATTTCATCAGAGGGCTTTAGAGGTTGCGCCCAGTTTTCGTATGTTCGGAATATTTCTTGGGATTCAGCACCCAAAGTTCGGTAGTGAGTGAACTTCAAGTGCTCCGAACTCTCGAATTTTTTGATCAATTCAGCGGTGACTTTTTCGGAGCGCTCACCGGCGGCTTCAGGATCCCCGTTGGTGGCGTAGAAAACGGTAACGAGAAGCTGTCCGACCTCCTCTCGACCTGGATCTTGTTGGGCGTTTAAAGTGCTAAAAAGGGCACCTAAGACGATGCCTACTAAAAGGGGTAAGCATTGATAGAATCCGCGTTTCATTGCTTTTTCGTGTCTGAAACTTCTTTTTCCCGGGCTGCCATTCGTTCAAACTCACGGACCGTAGGGACGTAGACGGTTTGCGAAAAGTCGGTGGAATCTGGAATGGCCGTGACGCCTGCGAGAACGATCACGGTCGCTTCAGTGTCGTTGTTTCCATACCACCGCGCATTGACGCCTTCCTCAGGAGTGTAAACTGCTGGGGCTGGAGCCACTTTTGGGAAGCTTGTATTGACTGTGGGAACATCCATGGAGGCTCCCTTGCGGCCCAGATTGAACGCTAGGATGACTGCGGCGCAGGCGGTGAGGGGCATGAGCCAAGATTTCCAAAAAGCAGCCGAGGAAACGCGTTTCTCTGTCGATTTTATCGGCTCCTTTTGGGATTCAAGGTCGCGAATTCCCTGTTGGACTCTTGTGTTAAAAAAGTCTGGGTAGGGTGGTTCTTGGCTTGGCGGAATCAATTCTGTGAGCGTTTGGCGATAGGTCCGGAGCTCTTCTCGTGCTTGGAGCTGTTCAGGGCGAGTAGATGCCCACTCCTCCATTTCGGTAAATTCCGAACCGGTGAGTTCATCGTCCAGCCAAAGGGCCAATGTGGTTTCATCGGGATTCATATTCATTTTTCAACAGGGTTTGCAGTTTTTGGCGGGCGTAAAATAGTCGGCTCATCACGGTGCCGGTGGTAGATTCCATAACTTCGGCAATTTCTTTGTAGGATAGTCCTTGGACGTCCTTGAGCATGACAACTTCTCGATGTTCAGCGCTGAGTTTACCGAGAGCTTCGCTAATTTTCTTCCGTAGTTCCGTATTGGATAGAGCGGCATCAGGAGATTCTACACGGGATGGGGCGGTTTTGGCGGAAAGGTCGATCTGGTCTCGGTTGAAAATTTCATCATTGAGTTCTCCAGCACTTTCGATTTTTCGTTTTCTGACCCAGTCGTAAACCGCATTGTGAGCGATTCTAAATAACCAGGTAGAAAAACGTGCTCGCGACTCGAAGCGGGGCAGGGCCTGCCAAGCCTTAATGAAGACGTCCTGGGATAGATCCCAAGCATCCGCATCGTTTTTTACCATATTCCGTATCATTGCGTAGATTCTTCCTCTGTGCTTGGTGACGAGTTCGTCGTAGGCGTTCATGTCACCTTTCTGAGCAAGAGCTACTAATCGCATATCCTCGGCAGGGTCATCGGTCGTCGAGGAGTCCTTGGAATCTGCTTTCGGCAGGTCTTGCTTTCCTTTCGACGAGTTTTCGCGAGGTTTATTCATATGAAACGGAAGAAAATTTCCGGAAGTTTCTTCGAAGGATCTTGAATGTAGAGTGGAGACTGCGCAACAGAAGATTGCTGGGCTGGTTTGGTGAGCGGGGTTTACATTTTTTATCGTCTAGTCACAATTCTAGGAAATGGAGATTGCGATCAGAGAACGACTTGATGACTTCATCCGTTTGAAGGGCCTGCGAAGAACTGCGCAGCGCGAGCAGATTGCGGATGTTGTCTTTTCACGTGACGAACATTTTACTGCGGAGGAATTGTTTGATCGTGTGCGAGAGGTCGATAGTGAGACTTCGCGAGCGACGGTTTACCGAACACTCGGCTTGTTGGTGGAAGCGGACCTGCTCCGCCAGATTGATCTGGGTGAAAACCAAGTGACATACGATCCGAATTTCTTAGACAAGCCCTCTCACAATCATCTCGTCTGCATTGACTGCGGTCGGGTGGTAGAATTTGAAGATGGAAACGTCGATATTCAGACGGATTGTGTGAGTCGGCGTCTGGGGTTCAAGGCGATTCGGCAATCGATCAAGATCGAAGCAAGCTGCGAGCAGCTCCGTCTCAATGGGCGATGCCAGAATCTAATTGATGCCCGACTTTCAGGGAAACGGCTCCGTAAAAAACGCTGATTTAGATGCTGAAGCCAGCTTTTGAGTGTTCTGCTTTGAAGGATAAGACGGGGTTCCGATCCCTGTTGAGATCTTGGTATCAACAGGTGGGAAAGGACTATCCATGGCGCAGGATGAGCGATCCATACCGAGTGCTAATTTCCGAAGTGATGCTCCAGCAAACCCAGATTGCCACGGTTCTCGGTAAAGGTTACTACACCAAATTTTTAGAGAAATTCCCAAACGTCGAAAGCCTAGCGGAAGCGGATGATGAGAGCCTGTTGAAGGCTTGGGAGGGCTTGGGTTATTATAGAAGAGTCAGGATGCTGCGCGAGACCGCGCGACATGTTGTCTCGGAATACGGTGGGAAGTTTCCTGAAGCTGAATCCTCATTACTCAGTCTCCCGGGTATCGGGCCTTACACCGCTGCAGCGCTACGGGCGTTTTCGTTTAAAAAGAGATCGAACTTGGTGGATGGCAATGTCTCACGTGTCTTGGCAAGGATTCTCAATGATCCAGCACCTGTTGATGCAACGTCAACCATTCGTGAACACCGAAGACATGCTTACGATCTCTGTGATCCAGGGCAACCCGATCTGCATCATCACGCCATGATGGAGATCGGCCAGCAAATCTGCCGTCCGGGTCTTCCGCATTGTCTTGATTGTCCAATATCCAAATATTGCGAGTGCCAAGAGCCTTCGATGCTTCCTCAGAAGAAACCAAGAGTTGGGGTGACCAAGATCGAGGAGAACGCGATTTTTGTTCGAAATCAACGGGGCGAAATCCTACTACAGAAAGAAATGGGTAAACGGAGAAGCGGTTTGTGGAAACTTCCTCTGCGAAGCTCTGAGTTCTGTTCAGATTTTGAAAGGGTTTACGAATCGACCTATCAGATCACTCGGTATCGAGTCTTGTTGCGAGTTTTTCAGCTTGATGGCATTGACGTGGATTCGCTTGAAGTTGGGGAAAAATGGATTCCGAGAGATCGAGTAGAAATACTTCCATTCGCCGCACCTTTCAGGAAGGCGATCGATATACTTTGCGCCGATTTGTGAAATCAGATGTGACGAAGCTTTATACTTATGCTTTCATTCGTGCGGATGGCTTGGTTTCTCCCTAAATTGGCAATGGTATTCATGATTTTTGCGGGTGCTGCATGTACTTTGAGCACGCCCCCACCGGCCACTTCGGAAGTGCCTGATCATGGCACTCGGCGAATTGTTCGCGAACGATTATCCGCAGTGGTTGTGACTGCGCGTTCAGAACTCGGTAGTTGGGTGAATCAGAAATTTTCTATCGAGAACGCTCCCAAAGATGCAGATGGCGGGTCGGCAGCTCCGATCACCGGCGACGGCTATTTCTTAACGGCTGACCACGTTTTGGCAAAATCACCAAATAGAAATGTTTTCATCATTTACGGGCAGGGTGGGAGAGTCACCACTAGTAAGGCGCGGATCGTCTGGAGATCTCAGAAAGACGATTTGGCCGTGCTTCACATTCCGATAAAAACACCCTTCTACTATCAATGGACTCCACCGAGTCGTTGGCTTTCGCCCGGTGAGGCAATTATCCATGGCGGTATGGCAACGGGCTTTAAGAGCCCACCTGGAAAGCTCCGAACTTCTTTGAAGCCAGAGAGTTCATTCACTGGGAACCGAACGTTTAAAATTGATATTCCTTTGCGACCTGGGGATAGCGGAGGGCCAGTTGTCGACTCCTTTGGAAACCTAGTTGGAATCAATTCGGCGGTTGAGTATCTCATTCCACTAGAAACTGCTATTTTCATCGATTCGGAAGGGAATCGCCCGAATGTTCGTAAGCTCGAAGCGATCATCACTCGAGACAGATTGGCGAGAAATTCAAGATGAGCGAGAAGCGTAGGTTTAAGGCAGGATATCTTTCGCTCTTGGCAGGATTCGTTGGGCTATTGATCGGTCCATCCTGCACTCAATCTGGATCCGCCTCCTTTCTTCAGAGGACGAATGCTCAAGCAAAGGATCATATTATGCTAGTTCGTCAGGAACCGCCAACATTCGGTTTCAGAAGGCTTGTTGCCCTTTCTGATTATTACCCAGATCTTCCCGTTTTTTTGAAATCAAAAGGTTTGCCTGGTTTTATGGCTGAGACAAGCCGAGGAGGTAATCGCTATTTGATTTTGTACTATACAGAAATCCGTGAACAATTCGCTGTAAGGAGCGGCGACGGAGCTTCACGACAAGTTGAGTTTTCGGGGCCATATCCAATTACTGAAAAAGAAATCAAGGCTTTAGGGAAATTACGTCAGGGTGGAAACACGGCGACCATGCAAAAGAATCACGGATTTCCGTAGCATCTAATTAAGAGCTTGCATCCACCTAGAGCTCTCTTATCTTCACCTAACTCCAGTCGACTTTTCGTCTTGAGTTATCCATAAGGGCGATTGCCCAACATACTAAAAACCAATAACAAACAAAAATACTATGAAAACAAATCGTAAAGAGATGCGCGGTTTCACCTTGGTGGAACTTCTCGTCGTTATCGTCATTATTGCCTCTTTGGCAGGACTTACCGCACCGATGGTAATCCGTCAGCGTAAGAAAGCCGACCAAACCGAGGCAACTTCCAACGCACGTCAGATTGGACTCGCGATGTTCGAGTTTGAAACTGAATACGGTTCCTTCCCAGATGCTGATACTCAGGTCGATGTTTTAGCCGACTACCCTGATGGCGACGTAATACCTAACGCGACCGACTCCAACGGTTACTTCAGACAGTTATTCCGCGCGAATATCACTCAGTCGGAGGCCATGTTCTTCGCCAAAACCGGGTTTTCAAAGAAACCTGACGGTGCGATCGTTGCTGCAGATTGTCTCGATGTGGGCGAATGTGGATTTGGCTACATGATGAACGTTGCCGAAGGCCTCAGTACTGCTGGTAACCCTTCCAGAGTGATTGCTATGACTCCCCTCAACGAAGATGGAGCCACATTCAATCCGGATCCGTTTGATGCGAAAGCGGTCGTTCTACGTATCGACAACAGCGTCACGTCTCTGAACATTAACGGCACAAACGAAGCTCAATTCAAAGGAGGAAAAGGTCTCACTGATGCAGGTGCGGACACGATTTGGGGAACTGCAATTACCCCAACAATCGTAGGACCTTCGACTAATTAGGCCTAGATAGATTCATTCTAGAACCGGATGTCGTTTGACGGCATCCGGTTTTTTGTGGCTTTACTGCTTGAATGGCACAGCTAGAACTTCCAATTCAAGGATTCTTGGATGTTGGAAAGGACCTGATGGCTCTCTTCGATTACCAAGACCATATCTTCTAGGCGCACCCCTCCGATTTCGGCGGAGTAGAGGCCTGGCTCTACGGTGAAAATTTCACCTGAAAAGATTTCACCGCCTCCATTGTCGAGTAGGATGGGCTCGTGGACATCAAGACCGATCCCGTGACCCGTGCCGTGATGCATGGCGGGTTTCTGATGAGTTGGACTCGAGCTTCCACGAATGTTCGAGTAACCGTGTTTCAGAATCACCTCGATGGTTGCCTTGTGGACGGCTTCGCCAGTTGTACCAGCACGGAGGGCGTTGCAGCCGGCAACTTTCGCCTCTGCAACCACTGCATGCATTTTTCTGACTTCTTCTGAAGCTTCTCCACAGACTACGGTGCGGGTCATGTCACCGCAGTAGCGAGTTTGATTATCCATCGGGAAGATATCTACAATGATTGGTATATCGGCTTTCAGGGGCCCTGATCCGAAATGGTGGCAGTCGGCGACGTGCGGGGTCGTCACGACGATGGAGTCGTGGGAGTTTGAAAAGTTCTTCTCGTTTAAGAAAGCTGTGATGCGGTAGCGAACTATTTCAGAGGTAAGAACGGCGCCATCGGAGTGGAGTATACCGTCTTTGTCAGGTTTTGAGTTTGCAATCATCCGGCAGGCGTAAGTCATGGCTTCACCGGTGATTTTCTGAGCGTAGCGGAGGTGCTCTATTTCCTCTTCATCTTTAATACGTCGGGCGATCACTCCGAAATGTTCAGAGTATTCGATTTTGATACCTACCTGCTCGATATGATGAGCGTAGAGATAAGGTAGCGTTCGGTCTACGATCACATCAGATTGGCCATGTTGTTTCAGGCATTCAGCAGCAGCTTGTGCGAGGGCCGTGTCTCGATCGCCGGATAATCCAGATGCAGGTGTGAAGTCTGCGGCGCAACAGATTCGATCTGCTTTGGCGTGTTTTCTTGCACGTTCCATTTCTAGGTCACGCACGAGGAGTAATGAACCGCCATCAGCAAATTCGATCATCACACATGCGTCTGGAGCAATGAATCGAGTGCGATGGTAGAGCGTCGCATTGGTCGAGGCATTACCAGCCAAAATGGTCGTTCTAGCGGTCTTATTCATCGAGAAGCGAAATACTTAGCTTAAGAAAGACTTCAGGAGAGAGGTTGAAGTAGGAGGGGTCTGAGTCGATCTTTCCATAGACTTTCCGAGTTTTAGGATCGGGCGATAGTAGTAAGGTTTGTTTTTTCTCACCCGTTTTATCTCCAAATTCATCAACGGTATTCTCGGTTAGTTCAAATCTGAGGGCTGGATTTTTTAGGGCTTCGACCGCAGCCGCATCTTCGTGCGAAAGCCAATCCTCGACTTGGAGGTTTTCCAAAACAGTCAGTAGGAAATTTGCTCGAATCGAATCAAGTTGCGAAGTGATTTCCTCCTTAGATTGAAATCCCTGCCATTCATCTCCAAGTGCATCGTATTGCAATTCGAGAGGCGGAGAATCGGCTACTTTTCTCGACAACGCGGTGAGATCTACTCTGCTGACTGACCAAAGCCTAGAATGTCTCCATTGATGAGGGCGAACAGCGACTCTTTCAAGGAAGCTGTTGTCAATGCGCATGACGGTTGCGCTGTCTTTGCGTTTGGCGAACAAGTTTCCACTGCTGTTTAGTCCAAAATTGATGGCAAGCGCTTGATTGTTTTTAGCTAGAAAAGTCAGGGTTATGATGGGTTTGTCCAATCCCCACGGAGAGAGATCTTCGGGCGCGGCATCGGTCTCGAAGGACAATGCTTGGGTTTCGGTGGCGGCCTTTAGCAATTCATACAATTTCTGTTCATTTGCCTCTTGTTCAGCACCATTCACGGTAACGATCCATGGTGCGGGGGGCTCTCGGGAAATGAGAATGGTTGGTGATGTCGCCGTCTCGATCGCTATTCCACGGATCGAAGCAATGTTCAAGTTCGTGAGCGTCGGGTCGCGTAGGTCATTTACCGTCAGTGGAAGATCGGCAATGGATACGAGCTCTGGTTCCGCTTTGTTCGGGATATGAAAAACCGTGTCTGGCCTGTCGCTAACCGTCGCGAGAGTCTCACGTGCCTCTGCACTTTTTGGAGGAAGTATTTCTAGAATGATTTCCTCCTCCTGTCCAAAGGGCGTGATGGCAATTTGGTCTTTTTCCTCGGTTGATTCAGTGGTGGGAAGAGTAATCGCCGAGCGGTCTTCTAGCTTCGTCGCGCTTAGTTCAAATAGACCTTCTAGAAGCGTCTTCATCACTCGAGGATTTGTGGGCAAATTGAGAGGCTTGACGATTCGCCAAGGAGACTGCGGGAATTCACGGCCAAGCGTGAGCTGGCCTTGGGAGGTGCTAATACGAATTTTCTGAAGCGTTAGCGGATTGAAGTAAAACGGGCGATGATCCCGGAGGTAGGCGAAGTTTTCCTTAAAAAGTGGCTGGATGTATCCGGCTGCGGCATACACATGAGACTTTCGGCCTCTCTCCATAATTAAGAGATAAGTGGTCGGAACGGGTTCGGGGTTCTCGGTTTCTGGAAGGTTGAGCCAAGGAGTCCTACGCCCAAGACGGAAAGCCGCAAGTTCTTCATTCTGAGAATTTTTAAGAGTGATTTTCACCCCGTTCGAGTCGATGCCAGCAAGGGTTGGGTCGAGTTTTTCTCTGGGAACCAAACCTTCCACTGTGGCGGTGCTGGCAAAGGAAAGAATCGCGACTGCAGCCCGAGCGTCCATGCGGTCTCGCCATGGTTCAGTTGCTTCCCAACCATTTTCTGTTTTTATAAAATGCGCACGTTTCTCTCCGGAATTCAAGATGATGGAAGTCACCTGATCGGGTTGGAAATCGGGATAGATTTTATCGCCGACCTCAAGCGGTGGATCCCCCAAAATGTCGTTTAGATTGCCTTCTTGAAATTGCCAGAACGCGAGTGCTCCAAGAACGCCCGCGACAATAATGAGAAAGGTGGTGAAGATAGTAGAGCGCAACGTGGAAAGGATACTTTGACGTATGAAAGAAAAAGGGAGGGATTAGAACCGTCTGCTGGAGAAAATGAGCCCACCGACTAAGAGTAGTCCCAGCGGAATGAAGAATAGGTTTAGCCGGTTGATGAAAGAGACTTGGGCATCGAGCAATGGTAGCTTGTAGGTGCCAATGGTGCGTGGGGTTAGTCCAGCGAGGGACTCCCGAGCGACCAGCCAGTTCGAAGCGGAGGCGAGAAAGTCGATGTTTTCAGCCCTTTGGCGATTCTTTTCCAAGAAGTCTGTGTTTGTGATAAGGATGAGCCGAGAAGTATCAGAGGCGAATCGATCATCGTTTGCCGCGCCTCGTGTCACCGCTGCGGCAAAATGCAAAGAACCAGCATTGTCGCGCATTTCGTTGAAGGTCTCACCTTCTGCATTTTCATCGGTCTTTTTGCCAAAATCTGATTCTCCCCAGAATCCCTGCGAGGCTGAAATTAAGGGGACAGGTGCGATTTTCTTGATAGCTAGGTCTTCTGCATTTTCGCGGACTTCAATTGATGAAGAAGCACCTTCGAACACTGCAGACTGCCCAGCCAGGTCTTTGAGAAACGGAATTCCTTGAGAAAAGAAGCCGCGAACGGTTGTTATAATTCTTGTGCCGTCATTCGTAATTAGCCGATCTTTGCGTGGAGAGACTCCTTTTGATCGTAGAAAGGTCTTTAACTTTGGCGGGCATTCGCCGGCTTCCAAAATAATCAAGAACGCCGCTTTGGGGGTGTTCCAGTAAGACTCGAGTAAGGCGATCTCGTCATCAGTGAAATCATATTTCGGGGCGATGATTGCGAGGCCATTGACCCCAGTAGGTATTTCGGAGAGGCCGGCAAGATTGGCTGGAGTCAGACGGATGTTTTGGTAGCGGAGGGTGGTTGCAAGATTGCTCCAAGGTGAATCTTCATCCTTCGTGTCGACTCTGGATTTGTCAGCTAAGAAAAGGAACTCACGAGGCTTTCCTTCAATAGCTTCGACCAAGCGAGCGGTGAGAAGATCTTCGCCACGAAAGACATCTGGTCGCCGTTGCCCGCTTTCATCAATGGTGTATGTTACCATTTCTTCTGCCAAGGCCAAGGTGACATGCTGGTTGAGAGTGGGGCTTCCGGCGGTCGTTTCCGAAATGATCGGAGTTTCTTCATTCGGTCTCGCATCGATAAGGACTAGGTCGCGGACGAGGGTGAGGTTGTAAGTTGCTGTGAACTGCTGGGTACGATCAGGAGATCGAATCGGATCGATCACTTCGATCTCGAGCTTTCTATTTGAGATTCTAGCGTATTCTTCGACGAGAGCACGGACTCTCTGATAGAAAGTCGATGAGCGCCGGAAGACCATAAACATTTTCACGGGTCTTTCGCGTTCGGCAACCGATTCGCTATTGAGGTAATTTTTCGTTGAGGATGATAGGGTGTAGTCAGCTGTTCGTGAATAGTCGGCTCGACCGAAATTCTGTGAAGAAATGTAATTGATTAAAACAACAACCAGCACCACGAGGATGATTTGAAAAACCGACAGAAAACCGATTCCAAATCGATTTGGGCGGGAATTGCGATTTTTATTGGAAGACATCTATAGAGAATGGATGCGAGACACGAGTTGAAGCGGCGTCTACGGGACAATTCGTCGATTTCAGATCGGTTGGTTCGGTTAGGATTTCCATCGCCGTAGGTCGATTACCTGGTGAGTGAGGAAGAGGAACAAGACGCTCATGGACAGATAGTAGACCGCGGGGCGTGAGTCGATAAGGCCGTTTGTAAAATAGTGCAGATGTTGCTGCACTGAGATATACTGGAAGAAGCCTGCACCTGCGAAAGAATCGCCCCAAATGACTGTGACAAAACCAAGGAAGTAGTGGATCACAAGAATCGTGATCGTCATGATGCCGGCGATGATCTGGCTGGAAGTCATTGACGAAGCGAGGCAACCGATCGCTGTGAAAGTGGTGCCCATCAGGAAGAGAATGAGGAAACTTCCCCAAAGAGCGCCCTCTGAGTAGGCCGGAGGAATGTCGGTGAACCAAGAGAATGCTTGGAATTGGAACCACGCGGGAATCCAAAGGACAATATAGAAAATCATTGCCGCTAGATATTTTGAAGCGACAACTTGCCAGTTTCGAATTGGGGCAGTCAGTAGTGTTTCCATGGTTCCACTGCGCTCCTCATCGGAAAACAAGCGCATGGTGATGAGTGGAAAGATAAACAGAAAATAGAACCAGAAGAGGGGAGTGTGAAAGGTCACATAGACGAGGCTATCTTTCACTGGGGTATCACGAAAACCCTTCATCGCCGATGATAGCGACAAGCCCTGCATGATCACGACAAAAGCCAGCACGACCCAACCGAAGGGGGTCAGGAAATAGGAACTGAGTTCTTTTCTCGTCAGAATACGAAGGATGCGCATGCGCGAGTAGATTGAACGAGGTTGGGCGAAGGTCCAACCTCGAATCACATGAATTTACCTCTAGGCGGCTCGTTCGTGAGACTGGATCAAATCGTGCCGATCCGTGCGAATTTCGCATCCACAAACTTTAAGATCAACGCTTCGACTTCGTCGTTTTCTAACCTTTCAATGGCTTCGATTGAGAAACCACGGGCGATGAGCTGTCTTGCGCTCACCGGATCGATGCCACGCGCTTGGAGGTAGAAAATTTCATCATCTGAAATCCTAGCAGCAGTGGAACCGTGGGAGCACTTCACTTGATCGGCATTGATTTCAAGGCCGGGCATGGAGTGGGCCTCGCAGTCATCGGTCATCAGTAGATTTCGGCAGGTCTGATAGGCATCGGTATGATGCGCCTTTTCATCTACAAAAATGAGACCGGAAAAGACAGATCTTGAGTGGCCGTAGAGTGTGTTTTTGTAGAGTAGATCGGAGTAGGCACCTTCTGATACATGATGCTGGAAGGTGCGCTGATCATATTCTTGCTCATGGTCAGGAATCGAAACGCTAAGCATGTCAGAATGAGCGTTTGGTCCTTCTAGGCGAGACATGGACTCATTTCTCGCCCATGAAGCTCCGGTATTCAGAATAAACGCTTTCGTGCGAGCATCTCGGTCGGTTGAAGTCTCTTTGATCGAGATCATTCGAGTGAATTCATTCAAATCTTGGATCGCGATGTAATCGAGGGATGAGTTTTTCCCAGCGTATAGATCTTTGTATCCGATAGCTATGCCCGGAGAGGTTTCATCGACGGAACGATAGAGATCGACTAAGCGTACTTTCGCAGATTCTTCGGTAATGACTAAGGTATGCGGGAAGATGATTTTGTTACCTGAGACCCAGTGATGGACTTCGATCGTGCCCTCGACGGTAACGTTTTTAGGGACATAGACAAAGATGCCGTTGGTGACAGAAGCCTCGTGGAGAGTCGCATATTTCAAGGAACCCAAACGAGTTTCCTGCTTCATGAAATGCTCTTCCACAAGATCTGGATGTTGTTGGAGAGCTTGGGCGAAGGAGAGACAGATCACGCCTTCCGGAAGATTTCCCTCAGTAGAAACAAGTTCTTCGTCGAGAAAAATGAGTTTAGCCACGGGTTGCTCAAGGCCTTTTGATCGGGAAACGAGTTCCTCGCGATCAACTTCGATAGTTTGAGGTTCGAGGTTTTCAAAGTCGAGTTGTTTGACGTTTGCAAAGCGCCACTCTTCGTCGTTGCGTTTTGGGACGGGAAGCTCTTCGTAGCGCTTTTTGGCGGTAACCTGCCTTTTTTCAAGCCAAGCGGGAATGATGTCAGTCATTGGAATATAAGCAAAAATTGGAGAAAGTTTCGATGAGGAGCGGTTTCCGCATCGGATGCAGGATCAGCCGACTGAGCCTTCCATCTCAAGATCGATGAGACGTTTTAGTTCGACGGAGTATTCCATAGGGAATTCACGGACGAGGTCGTTGATGAAACCGTTCACAGCTAAGGACATGGCTTGGCCCTCATCAAGGCCACGCTGTTGCATGTAGAAGAGCATTTCCTCGGAGACCTGAGAAACTGAGGCTTCGTGCTGGGTGGCATGGCGGTTTCCTTTGACGGAAATGGCTGGGTAGGTGTCCGTGCGCGAATTGCTATTGATGAGTAGGGCATCGCATTCGGTATTGTTTTTACAGCCTTTGAGATGTTTGGGAATGTGGACTTGGCCTCGATAGGTGGAACGGCCTTCGCCGACAGAGATCGACTTGGAAACGACGTTGGAAGACGTGTTGTTTGCCGCGTGAATCATTTTCGCTCCGGTATCCTGATGCTGGCCGGAGTTTGCTAGGGCGATGGAAATGACTTCGCCGCGGGCACGTTCGCCTTTCATGATGACGCCCGGGTATTTCATGGTGAGGCGGGAGCCGATGTTGCAATCGATCCAACGGACTTCTGCATCTTCCATGGCTAGTCCTCGCTTGGTTACCAAGTTGAAAACATTCGAAGACCAGTTTTGAACCGTGATGTATTGGATTTTGGCGCCTTTCAGAGCAACCAATTCGACGACCGCGGAGTGTAGGGTCGCGGTTTCAAATTTCGGAGCCGTGCAGCCTTCCATGTACATCACTTCTGAGCCTTCATCTGCGATAATGAGTGTGCGTTCAAACTGTCCGAAGGATTCCGAGTTGATTCGAAAATAAGCCTGAAGAGGTTGTTTGAGTTTAACGCCTTTCGGGATGTAGATAAAAGAACCACCTGAGAAGACGGCACTGTTGAGAGCGGAAAATTTATTGTCTCCCGTTGGAATGACTTTGCCGAAGTAGGGGCGGAAAATTTCTTCGTGCTCTTTAAGTCCTTCTGCGGATGTGACGAAGATCACGCCTTCTTTGGAGAGCTCCTCCTTCATATTCGAGTAGGCGGCTTCAGAATCGTACTGGGCCTCTACACCCGCTAGGAATCCACGCTCTTGTTCTGGAATACCAAGGCGCTCAAATGTTTCGAGAATTTCGTCAGGGACTTCATCCCATGTGCGCTTTGGCTTCTCACCATCCGAGAGATAGTAACGAATTTTATCGAAATCAATGTTCTCAAGGTCTTTCGTCGCCCAGTTCGTAGGCATCGGCTTTTTCTCAAAGGTCGCGAGTGCTTTATGGCGGAACTCACGGACCCAATCGGGATCGTCTTTTACGTCACAAATGTAATCGACTGTCTTCGGGGAAAGGCCCCATCCAGCGTCGAATTTGTTGCGCTCAGGAAACGTGAAGTCTCCTTTGGTGCGGTCGACGTTGATCGCGTCTTGTGTTTCGTCGTCTAGGACAGCGGTGCTTTGTTCTTCAGTTAACATAGGGAAATTGGTAGGGGTTGGTTGGATTTTTGATTCAAGCAGGGCTCAGTTCCTTGAGGAAGTCGTAGCCATCTTTTTCAAGCTCGAGGGCGAGTTCGGGGCCACCCGATCTAACAATTTTTCCTTCAGCCATTACGTGAACGTGGTCTGGCTTGATGTAGTCGAGCAGACGTTGGTAATGGGTAATGAGAAGCATCCCACGGTCTGGCGAACGCATGGCATTGACTCCTTTGGCGACGATCTTGAGAGCATCGATATCAAGACCGGAGTCGGTCTCATCCATGATGCAGTATTTCGGGTCGAGCATCATCATCTGGAGGATTTCATTGCGCTTTTTCTCGCCGCCAGAGAATCCCTCATTCACGGCGCGACCGGTGAATTTACGATCCATTTCGAGGAGATCCATTTTCTCGTAGAGAGACTTGTAATACGCCACCGCATCGATGTCTTCGCCTTTCGGAAGACGGGCTTGGAGAGCGGCACGAATGAAGTTTGCATTTGAAACGCCAGGGACTTCGTTGGGGTATTGGAAAGCGAGGAAGATACCTGCACGCGAACGCTCATCAATCGACATTTCGGAGATGTCTTTGCCATCGAGAAGAATGTCTCCTTCGGTGGCCTCGTAGGATTCATGTCCGGCGATGACTTTGGAGAGAGTTGATTTACCAGAACCGTTTGGTCCCATGATTGCGTGTACTTCACCGACAGGAATTTCAAGATCGACTCCTTTGAGGATCTGAGTGCCGTCTTCAAGTTGTGCGTGTATGTTGTTTATTTGGAGGCTCATAATGGAGAATGTTGAATGAAAAGAGAGGTTTGGATTAAGAATGGGAGAGTTTGCCGCGGAGCGTGATTTCGATATCGTCAATCACCGTATCCGGCGGAAGATCTAGGAGGTCCGCTAGGTTGATGCCGGGCTTGAATTTTACGTCGTGAATCTGTCCAGTGCTTTGATCGTGGAAATGCCCGTGATCGTCGAGATTCGGACAATATCTCGAAGGTTCGCGATCAAAATTCACCTGCCTAATAATGTCGTGCTGAACCAGGGCTTCGAGGCAGTTATAAACCGTCGCGAGCGAAATTGTAGGGAGTGCTTCTTTCACTCGCATGAAGACATCATTTGCGGTCGGATGAGTCCGCATTTTCATGAGAAAGCGGTAGACTTCAGTGCGTTGACGTGTCATCCGGAGCCCGTTGATCGCATCCGGCACAGTTTCATGATCGGTTATTGGTGATTCCAAAGACATTGCGACGGGAAATTAGAACGGTTCTTATTTGTATCAAGAACTATTCTAATTATTTTTCATGTGAATTTTTCAATCGGAAACGTGGTGTCTGCAAAAGCGGTTTTCTCAAAAAATCTTCTTCATTCCTGCTAAAATTTCGAACAACATAAAAAAACCTTGCAAGGGGCTGGGAACTATGGTGAGTTCCGCGCCCGTTCGCGAGCGAACAAACACAATTTCCCCAACCGGCCATGGCCTACGCAGTAATCAAAACAGGCGGTAAACAATACCGCGTCCAAGAAGGCGACCAACTCGACGTTGAAAAACTTGATGTCGAAGTCGATACAGAAATCGAATTCACCGAAGTTCTTCTTCGTGGTGAGGGTAGTGACTTAACGATTGGGTCACCGTTCATCGAAGGAGCAGGCGTCAGGGCGAAAGTGGTGGATCAATTCCGTGCGCCAAAGGAGATTGCTTTTAAATTCAAGCGCCGTAAGGGTTTTCATAAGACCAAAGGCTATCGTAGGCACCTGACCAAGTTGGAGATTACCTCCATTGGCTAATTTCATTACTAACCACTCTATTCCATGGCTCATAAAAAAGGACAAGGATCCGTTAAAAACGGACGCGACTCTCGTAGCAAGCGCCTCGGCGTCAAAAAATTCGGCGGACAGGCTGTGATCGCTGGAAACATCATCATCCGTCAACGCGGCACGAAGGTTCATCCAGGTGTCGGTGTCGGATGCGGCAAAGACTACACGCTTTTTGCTTTGACTGATGGAGAGGTCAAGTTTGACCGCGAAGGTCGCCGCGTCAACGTTGTCGCTGCGAACTGACCGCCGCCGGCTTCTATTTACTCTTTAAAGTCCTGAGCTGCATTTTCGCACTCAGGACTTTTTTTGTCGTTGCTGTTGGTTGAAAAAACCGACCTTCCACGAGAAACTGCTAGTTCTTCTAAATTCAGCTAGCTTGCGCCTCCATGGCTGTTCCAAACAACACGCTCTGATCAACTTCATCGGAGAGTTCTTCAAGTTTCCACTGCCGGTCTACGTTCAATCGCACGGTGGCGAGATGTTTATGGCGCCACTGATCTGGCCCGATCATAGAAAGTAGCTTGCGGCCACGGACTTCATAGAGGTGATATGTTTCGCCCACGATCGGTTCAAAATTAATGTCTGCTTCATAGACAAGCTTGTTCCAGTTGAAGTGGTCGATCGCCGCCAAATAGGTCTCCCGAATTTCGGTAAGTTTTTGCTGCAGTTCTCGCTCCACTTCAGAAATACCTCTGGATTTAAAAGAGCTGAGGTCGGTTGGGACGATTTTCGGGCTTAGGGTCGAAACAGGATAAGGCATGAAAGCCTGCGAAACTTTTTGATCGGACATCGTTGATGGGTGGAATGATTTTTCTTGGCAGAATAGCGACTCGAATACCCTTCAGGTCAAGCGACGAATTGGTATCGGCGGTTTTTCAAAAAGTCTGGCTATGTTTTAGGTGATTTCATAGGTTGAGAATAGCCGCTAGCGGTGGGAAAACCTAAGGCGAGAGGAGATTTCCGTATTTCCATTCTTCCTGATTCTTGTTTGATGTGGCCATGCATATAGGCTCGTTTGTATCTATCGCTTTTGTCGCGTGTTCGCTTTGTTCCTGTAGTTTTTTTGCGATATCCAGTCCTCCTGAGCCGTCCTCATCCCTTTTGAAAAGAAGCAACGTGGCGGGCCAATTGGACGGGGAGGGATCTACGGTGCAGGCCTGGTTGTTGGCCGATGAGATGCATACCATATTGGTTTTCCCTTATGATTGGTTGGTCGAATCAGGCTTTACTCCTCCTGAGGATTTGAAACGTAAAAAGTATGTCGCCGTTTCTTGGGGAGGCACGAAGGCTATGATCAAACAAGCGGGGTTGAATTTACCGGAAACGTTGGCAGCTTTCTATTTGCCTAGTTCTTCGGTAATGGAATGCGTTTCGGTGAACGAACCGATTTCTGAAGTTCCTGAGAGGTTTGGAGTTTGGACCAAAAAATCAGTGCCAAAGGATCGAGGGCCATTCGTGGCGGCATTTCTGAATCACTCGGTGATTTTCGATGAAAATGGCAAACCGAGAGTCATCGCAAATTCGGGTTGGGGCGAGGGTGTATTGCTGGAGTCGCCTCATAAATATCATTTCCCGAAGATGTGCAATAGTTGGACGAGCCAGGCCATCACCGCAGCAGGGACTCAAGTCAGCCCGATCATGGCCCTTTTTCCAGAATCTGTGATCGGTGCGGCCCAGCGAGATGGATATGTCTTGGTCAGAGAGGCTGCGGTGGAGGAAGAGTCGGATAACTAGGATTTATTTGATCTCGCAGTCTTTCCCGCACGTGATGACGGATGTTGACTGAAGGCGGAGGTGTGGGCAATCTCGGCGCTTATGAGTGTGGGTATTATTATGGGTAGCACGTCGGACTGGCCGACGATGGAACATGCGGCGCGTGTTCTGAAAGATTTCGGAGTGCCTTTTGAGGCTGAGGTGGTCAGTGCGCACCGGACGCCGGATCGATTGGTGGAGTATGCAAAGGGAGCGAAGGCAAAGGGGTTAAAATGTATTATTGCCGGTGCGGGTGGAGCAGCGCATCTGCCGGGTATGGTGGCGGCGATGACTGAACTGCCAGTGCTGGGTGTGCCGGTGGAGTCAAAAGTTCTGAAAGGTGTGGATTCGTTGCTTTCTATTGTGCAGATGCCTGCGGGGATTCCGACGGCGACCTTTGCCATTGGAAAAGCAGGCTCGACGAATGCCGGTTTATTTGCGGTTTCGATGCTTGCTGTTGAAAATGAGGAACTAGCCGTGAAGCTTTCAGATTTCCGTAAAAACCAGAGTGCTAAGGTCGCCGATGCGGTGTTGCCTGAGCTGGACTAAATGTGATGTCAGCTTCGGTTTTTTTCCCTTTGGATAAGCAGCAGGTCGTTGGCGTCATCGGCGGTGGTCAGCTCGGACGTATGTTGGCGCTGGCTGCGCGACGTATGGGAGTAAGATCTGTGGTATGGACGGGTGGCTTGGAGGCTCCAGCGGTAGAAGTGGCCGATATGGTGATCGACTTGCCTTTTGATTCGGCAGAGGCACTTACGCAGTTTTGCGAGCAGGCAAGTGTAGCGACCGTTGAGTTCGAGAATATTCCTAAGGAGACCCTCAAGGGAGTCGGTGAACGGATCGGGATTTTTCCTTCGGCGTCTGCAGTGGCGATTTGTCAGAATCGGGAGCGTGAGAAGAACTTTCTTAAAGAGAACGGGATTCCCTGCGCTTGGTTTCGAGTCGTGGAGAATTTGCAGGATCTTGAGTTTGCAATGAAAGAGCTGGACGGTCCGGGTGTGTTGAAGACCGCGGCATTCGGCTACGATGGCAAAGGGCAACTCAAGATTGAGGGTGGAGAGAATCCGGAAGAAGTTTGGAAGGAATTTGGTGGTGAGCGAGCAGTTTTGGAGGCATGGGTTCCTTTTGAAAAAGAGATTTCCGTGATGGTCGTTCGGGCCGCAGATGGCGAGGTGAGAACTTACGATCCTGCAGAGAACCGTCATCGTCACCACGTGTTGGATGTTTCGATTGTACCGGCAAGAATTTCAGAAAAGACAGCCATGCGGGCAAGAGTTTTGGCGGAGAAGGTGGCTGTGGCTTTGGACTATCAAGGGATTATCGGGGTTGAATTTTTTGTGAATGCGGATGGTTCGTTGATCGTCAATGAAATGGCTCCACGACCGCATAATTCCGGACATCACACGCTCGATGCGTGTTCGGCCTCGCAGTTCGAGCAGCAACTCCGAGTGGTGCTTGGATTGCCATTGGGGTCGACCAAGCTGGTTTCTCCCTGCGTGATGTTGAATTTACTGGGAGACTTCTGGCAGGGTGAAACGACTCCGCCTGAGTGGGTATCCCTTTTGGAAACAGAAGGAGCTGTTTTGCATCTCTACGGGAAGCGGCGTGCGATCGGTATGCGCAAGATGGGGCATGTGACGATCGTGCGCAAAGATGTGGAAGCGGCGCTCGCTGAGGCCGAAAGGCTTTCTGGAGAATGGAAGTGACTGCAGGATGTATGCAACTAGGCATCGCTGCTTGCGACTGTTTCATCCGTTGAAATCGATTTTCCGTTCGGGTATCTCCACCAAGTCCAAGCTTTGGAGAGAGAGTTACGAATCTCCTCCCCGATCAGGTAGGCACAGGGTATGAGGAACAAGGTAATTACTGTGGCAAATACGATTCCAAATGCCAATGAGGTTGCCATTGGAATGAGGAACTGAGCTTGGAGGGAACGGTCAAAGAGCAAAGGTAGTAAACCGGCGAAGGTTGTTGCAGAAGTAAGGAAAATAGGTCGGAAGCGACGAGTGCCTGAACGTATCACGGCCTCATGTAGGTCCATTCCTGCACGGCGTTTTTGATTGATGAAATCGACCATGACTAGCGAGTCATTCACCACAACACCGGCAAGAGCGAGAATCCCGAAGATCGATAAATAGGAGGGCACGATGTCCATGATAATGTGGCCGAAGAGCGCGCCGATCGCGCCGAATGGGACGGCAAGCATCACGATGAGAGGTTGGTAGAGTGATTTGAACGGGATCGCGAGAAGAGCATACAAAACGAAGAACAAAGCGAGTCCTCCCATGATGGTTCGTTTTTTTGTTTTTTCATGGTCCGCCACGTAGCCTGAATAGCGCCAAGAGAGGTTTTGATATCGGTTCAAAATTTGATCGAGTTTGGGTTCGAGAGACTTAGAGATCGCGACAATATCGATGGTTTCGTCGGCAGGCTCTGCATCGACTTCGACAACCTGAGAACCATCAATTCGCTCGATCCGTGACCGGCCCTTCGCGAATTTAGCGGTCGCTACGGTGTGGAAAGGTGCTTCACCACCCTTGGGTGTGCGGATTCGGAGGTAGTCCAAGGTGGAAAGAGACTGACGCATTTCTAGAGGCATACGGATCATCACGCGAATATCGTCACGACCTCGCTGGACGCGTTGTGCTTGTTCTCCAAAAAATGCAGCACGCACCTGACGGGATAACTCACGCTGGGTGAGACCTAGTGCTTCGCCCTCGGGTCGAATGGTGATTAGCAACTCATTGGCGCTTCTACCCGACCAACTGTATGCACCGCCAATGCCTTCGTAAGATTTAATCAGGTCAATAATCTCGCGCACGGCCTCGTCTTTTTCATCAGAGTCTGGACCACGGACCTCCACGGTGAGTGATTCCATTTCATCTCCTCCGCCCATATTCTGCCCACGGTCACCGGATACCCAGAAAGCATTCACGTCGGGCATCTCGCCCACGAGTTCTTCCCATCGTGCGGCAATTTCCGAATTTTTTGGTCCAGGTTCGCTGCGATCTTTGGGGTCCATGATACCTGCAATGACGTAGCCAGAATTGGAATCAAAGCGATTTCGATGAGCGAATCCGCCGGCGGAAGAAACCCAATCTTTAATCAGAGACTCACCAGTTTCTGGATCAGTGAATTCCTTTTTGACCTGCTCGAGGGCATCAGTGATCTGTCGCACACGGACATCGGTATTTTCTGGGCGAGCGTCGCGGTATAGATGCACGGATGCCATGATGCGATTGCGGTCGATCGAAGGCATGCTCACAAAGCCCATTTTTCCTGAGGCAAAATACCCTACGGATGCCATGGCTGCGGCTAGGAAAAGAGCGATGGTGGAATACCGATGACGGGCGGCAAATCTTAGAACTGGTTCGTAGGCGCGATCGATGAACACTTCTAGGCCATCGGCAATACGTTTTTGAAAACGTTCGAACATATTGAGATGTTTGCGGTTCACTCGGACGTGCTTGAGGTGGCAGGGGAGGGCAAGTTTGGACTCGATGAGCGAAAAGATCAGGACGGCGGCAACGATGGGTGGGATCTGCCGGGTGAAGGTTCCGTAGAATCCATCGAAAGTCATCAGAGGGGCGAAGGCGACGATGGTGGTCAAAATGCCAAACGTGACTGGGGTTGCGACCTCTTTGGTTCCTGCAACCGCTGCTTCGAGTGGCTCTTCACCCTGCCGGAGTTTGTAATAGACGTTCTCTGCAGTGACGATCGCATCGTCAACGACGAGTCCGATAACAATGATGAAACCAAAAATCGACATCACATTTGCGGATAGGCCGAAGTAGGGCATCGCGATAAAGCCGCCCGCAAAGGCAACCGGGATGCCGAGGGTGACCCAGAACGCAAGCATCGGCCTGAGAAAGAGGCCGAGGACGATGAGGACCAAGATGCCTCCCTGAAGCATGGAATTGATAAGAGTACCAAGGCGCCCTTCGAGTTCTTCGGAAGAGTCATCCCAGATTTTGACTGTGATTCCTTCTGGGAATCTTGCCGATGAACCTTTGGCGTATTCTTTGACTTTGGCGGCGATTTCGAGCGCGTTTTCATCGCCGAGCCTGAGGACATCGACCAGTAGGCAAGGCTGGCCGTTGAAGCGCATGATTTTTCTTTCTTCTTCAGAGCCATCCGAAATCGTAGCGATGGTACTGAGCTTGACCTCAGAGCCGTTGCGATTGGTGATGACAATATCTTCAAAATCCGAGCCGGTGTAGGCTTGTCCTTTCGAGCGGATCGTGAGTCTTCCTTCGTCGGTAGTGATACGTCCCGCTGGGAGATCGACGGAGGATTTTCGGATCGCATCGGAGATGTCCGAAAATGTCAGGCTATAATCACGAAGGCGCCGAGGATCGGTTTCGATGGCGATTTCCAGTGAAGAATTTCCTAAAACATTCGCTTGGGAAATGCCTGGTAGAGCGACTAGGTCGTCGCGGACCGTGCGAGCGGCACGAAGGAGATCGGCTTCTTCCATTTCGCCGTAGATGGCGAGTTTAATAACGTCGAACCATTGGTTGCTATCAGGAATCGAGACTTGAGCTGGTTCAGTCTCATCCGGAAAGCTATTGATTCGGTCAACGCGTGTTTTGATTTCATCTCGAAGATCTTCGAGGTTTTGATTGGGTTCCGAATAGACTGTGACTCTTGCGTATCCATCGTCGGCCCGCGTTTCGATCATTTTGATACCGGATACGCCCTCTAGGGCTGCCTCGATGGGGAGGGCGACAGCCTTTTCAACATCGGCTGGGCTCGCTCCGCGGTAGTCGACTTTGACATAGACTCGGTCGGGTCGGTAGCTGGGCTGGACTTCTAGCGCAATCTTCTCGGTCGCCGACCAATAGCCCCAAGCAAGAATGCCGAAGAGGAGGAAGTTAGCGGCGATGTCGTTTTTTGCGAACCAGCGAATCATGAATTGAGAGGAGCCTAGTTGCTAAGTCTGAAATCTCAAAGAAAGTAAATGGGAAAGCCCATTTACGAGTCTGTTGCTTCGTTTCTTCCAATTCTTGAATGCTGGGTAAACTACTGAGAAGCGAGAAAGTGAGTGAAACCTGTTGGATGCATTGGCTCGTCTTGATTTCGGCTAAGGGATACTGCTTCTCAGAAAATCATGGTATAAAGTCGCGAATGGAGTGCATTCGAAGGCCCTGATTCTTTGGGTCGTGATAGAAAAAAATGAGCGCGCGCGCCTTTTCATTTAGCGGCCATATGGAGCGGAAGAAGGGCTTGGCCTCATTGTCTTTGCGGAAATAAAGCGCAGCATTGGCGAGCCCCTTTCCGTTGACTCCATTTTTTCTGGGAACATCGGCCTTTGGGGCGACGATCGCATGCTTGCCTGGTTTGACGGCAAATTTCTGATCTCCAATCTGGCCGGCAATATCGACTTTTGCGGCGTTGATGAACAGGAATTCACCCCCGCCGAAGTTGGCGATTTGGTTGTCGATCGGGATTATTTCCACCTCATTGTTGTCGTTCGCCCCTTTTCGCACGAGGAGGATCAGTTGGTTCGGAGCAGCGAGTGCCGGAGCCCGGCCGAATACGTTGAAGGCGGGCTTTCCGTCTTCTCCCGTCACGGATTTTCCAAAGATCCAGTCTGTCATACGAGGAATTTTGTATGGTTTGGAGAGCTCGTTGGTGGGGATTTCGACTTCGAGCGTCTTTCCTTCGCCGATGAGTAGTTCTAATGGTTGAGGGTCGACGGTTTTAGGAAAGGAAAGGAACTGTATGGTTACCTCTCCGGCCTGTTGTGCACCACAGGGCAAAAGGGAAAGTACAAGTGCAGTGAGAAATTGTAGACGGATCGGATAGAACTGAATCATTTGAGATTTGGTAAGCAGAGGATTATATCTCGGATGGGTTTAGCCAGCGGAAGCTCACGATTTCAAATTTTCGCCCGAAGCTTTTGTTCGTTTCTGACTGAAGTTCTGTCTGCTTGATGTGAGCTTCGTCCGTCTCATCCATGTATTGTGGAATTCTTTGGACAACAGCCTCACACCAAGCGCGTGCTCGGACCTGCCCACTGGAATCGAGTGAGTCGCCGTAAGTGCGGATGATGAATGTGTCTCCACGAGGAGTCATTTGGCCGGCCAAGTTACGCAGGATATCGGCCTGATCCACGTATGCGGAGCTTCCATAGGCGACAGGCCCATCAAAGGCTTCAGGGAATTTTGGGTTCACATCCGAACTTTCACTCGCAGAGAATTTTCGTGAGGAGCTCCGGAAAGCTGAGTTGATTGACACGTCGTCATCATCCAATGCCGCCTGCAGCGCTCCTTTGGCCGAAAGGTCGGGATTGTTTGGATCAAGCCGTCGATTCACGAACTCTGAAAGTGAAAGGAACGGGCCGCGTAACTTGACCTGTTTGACGACGGCGGTTGCCAACTGTTCAATTTCTGTGTCGGTCAATTTCCTCGCTCCCAACCATTGCTCAGGGTCTGAGGGAGCTGAGGTATCCGCCGTAGTTGCGGGTTCTCCGCTTGGTAGATTGAATCCGGAAACCGTTACGCTTTCAGCATTGGTCATGTTGGGAAGTGAGATTCCGGTGTTCTCCTTCGGCATATAGGCCAAGGGCTTGCCCTTGAGGCTTGATAGCAGGATTTTCCAAGCTTCAACCGAAGTTGAGTTGACGTTGAAAGGCCCTTCAACCATCAGATGTGCTGCGATTCGATCGGCGAGGCCATCGTTGAATTCATCGGACATTCCGAAGAGATCATTCAGTGTGCTCTCATCAAGACCGCTGCGGAAAGGTGTCATTCGGCGGTTGGGTAACGGTTTTGAAGGCTCACCAAAGAAGACCTCGTCCGCGACTTGCTGAGAAGTGCGACCCGCACTGCCAAAGACTTGCGCTGATGCAGGCTGAGGAGTGATCGATGAGAAAAAGAATTCATCCCATAAGGCCTTGTTGGCGAGGTAGGAATGATCGGCAAAAACAACGGAAGTGGCACCGTCGCCGGCTTTAAAGGTTCGTTGAAAGTTGTCGTCGTAAGCACTGTCGGCCGAGAGGAGTGGATGGGCGTAGGAGTTTCCGATCGCTTGTAGGGTGTGAGGGAACATTCCACCTCTTCCACTGGCTAGGGGGGTTGGTTCCAGTGTTGGGCTCCATGGCTGGGGCGGTGCGCTTTCAGCGAGACTATAACCGCCCAGGTGAGCGTGGCTGAGTGAGGCGATGGACATTGGCGGGATAACTGGAATCTCCTGTTGTACGATATGAGTGGTTCCAAATGAGGGTCCGTAGCCGCCGCCGTAGAATCCATTGTTGTCCGCGGTGACCTGCACAGGTGCTTCGAACGGGGAGTTGATCGATTCGATCCACCAGTTCCATCCATAGTTGTAAAACCCCTCGGCTGTGTTTGCATCGATCGTGCTCGGTCTTATGGGGCTGGAATGCAGGAACGGTCGACTTGCAAACTTGCGCCCGCTCGCCCCCCCGATACCGCTCGCATTCACATCCTCGCGGGTTTCAGCGCCAGCTAGCAGGGAAAAATTCAGGAACGGCCAAGACTCTCCGGAGGCAGAGCTGTTGATAAGCGTTGTTATCGGTATGTCTACGGTGATTGGCCCGTTGTTTTCAAAGCCTCTCGTCATGAGGCTCTTGCTGAACTCACTGTCATCACTCTGGGACCCAATCGTGTAATTGTAATAACTTCGTTCTAATTGGATGCCGACATCGTGATAGCTGTCCTGACCGAGTTGGATGAGCCACGGTTGTCTACCTGCTCCATCGGCAGCGATTGTGAGTTGGATATCGTCGTCAGGGTTGAAATGAAGGCGGAAGTTTTTGATGTGAGGTGCTTGATTCTTAGTCGTTGCCGAGCGGCTGAGGCGTGTGAAGCCGCTTGGATCCCAGCCCTTGAGGAGTCTTTTTTTATCACTGTTGTCACCATCCCATCTTACGAAGAAGAGACTTGTTTCGGGGTCGTATGGGAGAGATAGCACCTTAACTTCGCCAGGGTCGAAAACGAGTGGTTCATTGCGAGAGAGATCAAGTTCGTATGCAAAATTGCCGTTCCCTCCCATGATTTGTTTGAGATTCGAGTTGTTGGTCCATCCTGCTTTGGACCATTGGATCTCCAAGGGGAGATACCACCAGCGCATTCGTTGGAAGAGTCTTCCGCGGTTGTCCATCACCATTGGAAGATTGGTCGGGTTCCAGAGGGTGATGGCTAGGGTGATCGTAAGGGACAACTCATGGGTGCTGGGATACTCGGTTGTGATCTCGTCCGGTGGCCGAGGCTTGGATAGTAAGCCGAGCAAAAACTGAAATTTGACTGGCACCGGTGATCTGTAAAGATTGGTATATTGGCGGTCAAAAGGTATTCGGTTTGACCATCCGCCTCCAAAATCGGGGGTGGAAATTTGGATGCTGCTAGCCAGAGAGTCGGATGAATATTGCACACCTTTGTTGCCTGCCACTGGATCACCAACATCTTGGTGGTAGAGTTGGTAGTAAGCGGCAAGATCTTGGATCGGAACGCGCTCCTGCTCATTGAATTTATAGAGCATGAACTCGTCTCCGCTTTCGCTGAGGGAAACCGATCTTTCCAGAAGCGTACTCAGGTCACGTTTGAGGCCGCCCTCCCTGACGTCTGAGAGGACTTGAAAGGAGAACGGACTGAGGTGATGAAAATTCAGTGAAGCTTCGGGAGTGGCGCCATCGGCAAGGCGCAAGGAACCGAGAGATGGTAATCCCGCGAGTTGCCTATCGGTGGTCATGGCCTCAAGTCCGGAGATAGTCGTTGTACCTGTGGAGGCGGGCGCTTGCTGGCGAGCGAGGCGAGCTGCCAGCGAATCATCGGTGTCGCTTTCGTAGCTGTCGTCCATGATTCTTGCTTTCTGGCTTTCGTCGCCGATCCACCAGCCGTATCGGCCGGTTACGGCGTTCCCTGAACGGACAGGAAGTAGGCGGGCACTGACATAGTTCAGGTCATATTCATTGGAATTAGCGTCGGTTGGTAATTTGAGTGAACCTTTGCCAACGAGTTGAACGGCCGTGGTATCGGATGTGGGTTCGCGGTCGCCCTGAAGGGTTGCGTCTAAGGCGCTGGAAATGTTTTCCGTATCGGCGGGATCCAAGGATAATAGCCACGAGCGAAAGTGGCTGCTCCGGTTCGTGGAGTAGGTGGGGTTGAGTCCGTTTGCGATATCAGGATTACTTGGAATGGTCCGGTGAGCGCTCTCCGGATCTGGAGTTGGGTTTTCTGGGTCGACGGGTCCCGCTTGCCATGAATCCCATACGCCCGTCCAATGCGGATGAGGAATCTGAGTTTCGGATAGAATCGCTCCATTTGCCGAGATCCGCTGGTCGGGACCCATTTGTTTCTGGAGTTCTCCGAGTGCGACTATCAGGGCCATGCGGGCGTTTGCACGCGCCTCAGAATTTGCGGAGCCTTGGCCTGCTGAACGAAGCGACACTGTCGAAAGGCTGAGCATGCCGAGAGTGAGAAGCGCGAGAAGCACCATCAGAAGTACCGTGGCGACAAGGGCAAATCCTGAAGACCTTCTTTTCGTCGTTTTTGAAGCAGGGTCACACCATACGTGCATAGACCTCAGGCTTGATCTGAGGATTGTATTTGTAAATACATTTCGAATCTATCTCCTTTTTGAACTATCCCAAAGTTTGGGATGTATACATATGATTAGACCTTTTTCATTGAGCGGCAGCCCTATTTGTTCGCTGGCCCGACCGTTCCACCCTCGATGAAGGATCCCAGTGTGCGACTTTGTCGTTGGTCCTTCTTGCCTCGCGCGATGTTGTCAACCCAACGTTCAACTCTACTTAGGATGGGGCTCACATCCCATGTGATATGTGATATTGCTGGTTCACACCAAGAAAAGATGGGATTGGGATCATCACAGATGAGGGAAACGTCGCGTGGTGCTAAAATCCCCCTCTGAGAAAGATGGTGCTGGGCGGCGATGAACAAGGAAGGTTCACAGACGAAAAGGGCCGTGGGAGGGGTGAGCTGGAATAGGGAGTCCAAGACTTTGTGGAAGGCTCTTTGATTGTTTTCCCAGTCAGGAAGGTTGTATGAGCTTGGGGTGATTCCTTGTTTGGCCAACTCGTCAAGAAACGCTTGTTCGAATATACTGGGTGTCGGTTTCCTGCGCTCTTCTTTCGCTAACATAACGATTCGGCTGTGACCAAGTTCGACTAGTCTGCGTACGCCGGCACATAGGGCGGGAACCTTTCTGGGGCTCATACCCGCGATTGGAAGGTTAGACATGCGTCCATACATGGCAAAAGTCGCAAAAGGCTGCTGCCCGAACCATTCTAGTATTTCATTGGAGCCGGAAACGACGATCCATGCGTCCGTTTTATCCCTTTGCACCATTCGGGAAACCCTACCAAGATCCATACCGAGATCCATCAGGTTCTTTTTTGCGAAGTCGACCATGTATCCTGCTTTCTGCATTCTGCGATAGATGTCGACACACTCAGCGCTCTCACGGTTTTCCTTGTCGTATGGTAAAAGTTGTATCCTGAGTGTTTTTTTTCGAGAGCCTTGTGGGAGCCCGATCTTACGAGGGCGACCTTTGCCTTGAGCGACGAGAATTCCCTCCGTCTCGAGCAACTGCAGCGCGCTATCGATGGTGTTGTGGTTCACTCCCAGTTCTTTTCCAAGCTTTAGGATACCCGGTAGGCTATCGGTCCAGCGGCCTTTCAGGATCTCAGTCCGGAGATGAACTGCAACTTGCTCGGCATGGGAAAGGAGTTGAAGAGCCATAATTTCTCCAAGGCTTTATGATCTCTGGGACAGTTGTCCAGATCAAAGTCTTTTGACTCGGTGACTCTGCATGGAATTGTTTTTCCATCACCAAGCTATCCGAAAATCTTAGTTTCGCATAAGATGAGATAGAGGGACAAAAAATACCAATTGACCAAATATATGATGAAAAGACTATTACCTATCGGAACAGCCATAGCCTTAACGACAGGCGTTGGGAGTGCTGCAACCTCTATTACGATCCAACCGCATACCAGCGGCGGCGGATACGTTGTCACCTATTCATGGAAAGGAACGTTTGCCAACGGTATGGACGGCGGGAGCAACGGGAGTAACGCCTATATCGACGATAATACGGTAAGATTTAGTACGAATTATTCGATGACTAGTGGCAATCACAGCGGTAGTTTGATTCGTTATAGCCAGCACAACAATGATGGGGTAAATGGCAATTTTGCTGTGGTTCCTGCGGCGGGATCGGGCCTAGCAGTACATTGGGATGGCTCAGACGGTGAATCTCTCACCGCAGGAAACGCCATGGGTGAGTCTTCTCATTCAAATATTTTTTTCACCGAAAACGGTGGTAACTGGTATAACAACCCAACGGATTATGGAGGTGTACGCTTTTTCGGCACTGGCGTCCAAGGAGCTCAGTCTTTGACTAGTTGGAACGGCATCAATTCGTCTTCGGCATTTGGTAATGTTCAGTTCGAAGGTTCTAATCTGCTAGGGCAAGGTATGCAATTCGGTGTTAATGGAGGCAATAGTGGAGCGACTGGTGGTGACTCTGCGCGTTTTGGTATGATCGGCGATGCGGGCTACTGGAATGCTCTCGATTCCGCCGGGATGAACAACGGCTTACTTATGGGTTTTTTCCCTTATGCTGGCGATGCGCCTTCAGGTGCTGAATTTACCGACCAATTCAATTTGGGAACTTACACCTCCGGCGACACCACCATGGTCATTGTTAACGATGCGAACTATGTTCCGATCCTTGTGACCGCTGACGCGGTTGCTCCGATTCCAGAACCATCCAGCACGCTTCTTATTGGTCTTAGTAGTCTTCTCCTTATCCGTCGTCGTAGATAAGAAAGAACCCCGTTTTTTTTGATCTTAGGCCGTTTCTGTCAATTCGACGGAAGCGGCCTAATTTTTTATGACTTCGCGGTTTCTACAAAATTTTATCGATCCTTGCAAAGTTGAGATTTTAGGAACTATTTTGTCCCCTGATGAAGATTCAGCTCTTAGCAATATTGATCGCATGTATTTCGCCGGTGGTTTCTGCCGCTACGGTCTTAGGGCTTGATGGGTTGGGGGCTGTCTCTGAAGCGTCTGGGAATGCGTCTGCAGTTGGAGACCTGGCTCCGGATCATCCGGCCATGGAGGGGATTAAGGCATTTAATGCGGGTCGCCATGAAGAGGCTCTACGGACGATCAAGCCACTGGCGGATAAGAACAATCCTGAGGCCTTGCTGATTATGGGGCTTGCGCATAAGGACGGACGAGGCGTGGAGGCGTCTTGGGAGAAGGCGGTCGAGTACATGCGAAAGTCCAAAGTATTCGGCAACAAGCAGGCGGCCTATTTGCTTCCGGAGTTTCTCATTCAAACGGGTGAGCAGAAATCGCGGGACGAGGCGTTGAAACTTTTGGAAGAGCTGGCCAGAACGGATCAGGGAGCTGCGGCATTGATCTTGGGCGAAGGTGGCCTGCGTGGTTGGTTCGGTGGGGAGCCAGATTTTGAGAGTGCCCGAGTTTGGTGGATGAAGAGTTCTGAAAAAGGTGAAGTCAGAGCAATGATGACGCTGGGTCGTTTGTTCGACGGTGAGTTCGGATTTCCTGAAAAGCGTGATCCCAAAGCAGCGCTAGATCAGTTTCTAAAAGTTGCCGCGCTGGATAATCCCGTTGGGATGATCGCGGCTGGGTCTCGTTTGCTTTCAGGAGATGAGGCGATTCGGAACGAAAAGCTAGGACTGGAATGGATAAAGAAGGCCATCAGTGCAGGTCGGACGGATGGGCATTTGGTGTTGGGTGACTACGAGCAAAGTCTAGGCAAGGAAGATCGTGCCGTGGTTCATTACCGTGAAGGGGCGGAAAGTGGACAACTTGTCTGCATGGTCCGACTTGGAAATTTGCTCTACACGG
Organism: Akkermansiaceae bacterium; assembly: GCA_045106015.1. Lineage (GTDB taxonomy): Bacteria > Verrucomicrobiota > Verrucomicrobiia > Verrucomicrobiales > Akkermansiaceae > Luteolibacter. The sequence goes on from JBGCEE010000051.1 coordinate 42,945, forward strand.
GTGCTGAGGGAGTGGAGAAAGATCCTGAAGCTGCGCTAGGTTGGTTCAAAAAAGCCGGTGAGTCCGGTCTGCCTACGGGCCATCTTCTCGCTGCAAGGCTTTTGCTTGGGGGTGAGGACAAGAGCAAGATTCTTGAAGGATATGGCCATCTACTCGCAGCGGCTCAATCTGGGTTTGCTGAAGCACAGAATGAGATCGGGATGTTGTATTTGAATGGTCGACTTGGCATTCAAGACGGCGTTGCTGCGGCTGCCTGGTTTGGCCAAGCCTCTGCGGGTGGGTTTCCGCTGGGTTCTTACAATTTAGCTACTCTGCTGGAGCAAGGATTCGGAGTGCCGCAAAACTTTGGCGAAGCCGGCCGTTTGTATGCCGCGGCGGCAACGGCAGGATTTCCCAGGGCTGCTGCGGCACTTGCAAGGCTCCATGCCAATGGAGCTGGAACTGAAAAGAATCTGCCGAAAGCTTGGGCGTTGCTTTCATTAGCAGTTCAGATGGGAGATAAAGATTCCGAAGAGGTGCTTCGCGAGTTGGCTTCGAATTTGACTGAGGAACAACTCGAACAGGGTAAGAAGTTTTTTGCCGATTTTTCGAAGCCTCAGGCAAAGCCAGAATAGAACTAAACGAAAGAAGGTAATTTGAGGCCTCAGATGTAGAACATCGGATCAGCTGATGGACTTGCGAGGGTCTCAAGAGTGATTTTTTCGAGGCTTTCGTTGAATTGTTCTGAGACGGTTTGCCAGGCGCGTTGAATGGCGATACCGGATTCACCCTCATCCAGCGTGGTGCTCTGTAGCTTTGAAGGTTCGACGGCTTCAACGATCTGCTTCAAATTGATATTTTGAGAGGGTCGAGCAAGCGTGTATCCGCCAGATGCGCCGCGTCTGGACTCGATGATTCCGCCTCGCCGGAGGTCATTGAGAATTTGCACTAGGAAGTTCGCTGAAATAGCTTCTCGTTGCGCAAGTTCCTCAAGGCGGGTAAGAGTCTTGCCATCATACCGCTTTGCGAGTTGTGTAAGAGCTCGGCAGGCGTATTCTAATTTTTGGGAAATTTTCATGAGCGATACAGAGCAATTGGCATCAACTGATAGTGGAATGAAGTTGTGCGGGGGGGAAGCAGCGAATTTGGAAAATCTTTGGGAGAAGCTACGCTCGGAAGCCGAAAGGTTGTGTGATGAAGAGCAAGCATTGCGGACCTTGGTGGATGATGTGGTACTTTCGAGGGAAAGTTTTTCCGAGGCTCTTTCGGCTAGGTTGAGCCGGAGACTTGCACGCGAAGATATGCCTCGCGATATCATCGAGCCATTGTTTGAAGATATTTTTGAGAATCATGAGTCGATCTCCCATGCATGTGGTAGGGACCTATTAGCGATGTTTGAGAGAGATCCTGCGTGTTTTTCTCCACTTGAGCCCCTGCTGTTTTTCAAAGGTTTTATGGCTCTAAGCACGTATCGTGTGAGTCATCAGCTTTGGCGAGATGGACGGCGGTGGTTGGCACTTTATTTGCAGAGTATTTCTTCCGAGGTGTTTTCTACGGATATTCATCCAGCGGCGAGAATCGGCTGCGGAATCTTACTCGATCATGCCACCTCCTTTGTGGTAGGTGAAACTGCAATCATTGAAGACGATGTGTCGATTCTGCATGAGGTCACTCTTGGAGGAACTGGCAAGGCTTCAGGAGATCGACATCCGATCATACGTTCGGGAGTCTTGCTCGGGGCTGGCTCGAAAATTCTTGGGAGGGTTGAAATTGGCACGCATGCCAAGGTCGGAGCGGGGAGTGTGGTGCTCGCGGATGTTCCTGCGCATTCGACAGTTGCCGGTGTGCCTGCGGTTGTTGTGGGTGAAGCGAGTGAGAATAATCCGGCAATGGAAATGAATCAGCGCTTGGATTGCTGCGGGTCGAATATCTGAGCCGATGATTGACGAGGATCCAGAATACGAGCCAACGAGACGAGAGTGGCTCGGTTTTTGGAGTATGATTGTTCAGCAAACGCAAAATGCGTTTAATGACAAGGCGGCTCAGTTTATCCTGATTCCGTTGGGCGGAGCGGTTGGATTCATGGTCGAGTCTTGGGCGGGTTTGATGATCGCTTTACCGTTTGTGCTATTTGCGCCCTTGGCAGGTTGGATGAGTGACCGCTTTTCGAAGCGCAATGTCATTGTTGGAGCGGCTCTCGGGCAGGTGGGAATTCTGTCACTGATTTCTTTGGCCGTTTATTTGAGAATGATGCCTTTGGCCTTGTTGGGGTTTTTCCTTTTAGCGATCCAATCGGCCTTCTTCAGTCCGGCGAAGATTGGCATTAATAAAGAGTTGGTCGGATCTAAGCACTTAGGTTTCGCCGCTGGCGTTCAGCAGATGATGGCCATGTTAGCGATTCTGGTCGGGCAGATCGTTGCGGGATGGTGGTATGATCAGCGCTATGTTTCGCTTTCGGGGACGGCTGATCGAGCTTGGGTGGCTGCTTTGTTTCCTTTGATGATTCTCACTTTTTGTTCGATTCCGGCTTTGGGAATGGCTTTGGCGATACCGAAAGTTCCAGCACATGGGAGAGGGAAGCTGAGTGGGAAACTGCTTGTGAGTCACTTCAAGGATTTGGGGCAGTTGTGGGCAGATAAAAAATTGCGCTACGCTTCGTTTGGCGTCGCATTTTTCTGGGGTTTTGGTGCGTATATCAATCTTTGGTCGGTAAAAGTTGCGAGGTCACTGACAGAGGGCGCCGAGGGGTTTGGAACGTTGTCTTCCAAGTTTATGGCAGCAGCCTCACTCGGTATGATTGTGGGATTTGGAATTTCCTCGTGGCTACTGAGGAAAAAAATTGAGCTTGGTTGGGTGCCTTTGGCGGGACTGATGATGACACTCAGTGCCGTACTTGTGGCTTTGATGACGCCTGGAGGGTGGGCATTTATGATCTGTCTTGGTGTCTTGGCATTCTCGTCCGCACTTTTCTTGGCTCCGCTGAACGCTTGGATGCAGGATCGATATCCTCCGGCAAAACGTGGGGAACTTCAATCCGCCGTAAATTTACAGAACTGTTTTGCGGGTATCATCGCAGTTGTGGTGATCGAGTTGCTGATTCTTTTTGCGAAGCTCGTCGGGATTGCAGAACTCAGTGGATTTAGAATTCAGCTCGTTCTATTGGGGATTGGAAGTGGTTTGATGACTTGGTTTATCATTCGAATATTGCCTGCTGACTTTATCCGCTTGGTCACAATTGGTGTCGTAAAGGTGGTCTATCGGATCAAGTTTTCGGGAACGGATCGTTTGCCTGAAAAGGGAGGTGTCTTGCTATTACCGAATCACGTAACTTTTGCAGATGCTGTATTTTTGTCGGCGGTTTCAGATCGCCTAGTGCGTTTTGTGATGGATGAGGCGTTCATGGAGCAGAGGCCAATTCCTTTTTTCGCAAATCTTTTCGGGACTGTGCCAATCCGCCGAGATCAACCTCTTGAGGCAATTCGGAAGACGATCGAAGCCTTGGAAGATGGCGATGTGGTGGTGCTGTTTCCTGAGGGCCAGTTGACGCGCACTGGCGGGCTTTGCGTGATCGAGCGTGGATTCGAATTGATTGCCAGAAAAACCAAGGTTCCAATTTTACCGGTATGGGTTGATGGCTCATGGGGATCTATCTTTTCGTTCGAGCGTGGCAAGTATTTCAAGAAGGCGCCTTATTCGGTTCCGTATGGTCTCTCGATCGCGATAGGTGAGGAAATTTGCATTCCAAAACCGAGGTGTGCAGATGCCCAATTTGCAATGATGAAGGCCTCGGCGCAAGCGGTTGCAAAGCGTTTTGAGAAGGAGGCTGATCCTGTTGAAGTCAATGCGCATCAATTGACTCAACTTGCCGCATTACCGAGAAAGGCAGAACTGCATGTGCTGCAGGGCGAAAGGAGCATGGAGAGAATCGTCGTGGTCCTCAGTCGATTCGCCAGAATAACGGGTGGGAAGATCATTTTTGAGGATTCTTTTGATCCGGAAAAGAGCGGTGATTGGATCGGAGCAGAGAGCCTGCGAAAGCAAATTGAAGAGAAGGCGAGATTCCACGAAGAGATCCGATTTTTTGACTTCAGTGAAAATGCGAATGAGCCCTTGGATCTAGATGACTTGCTTCACTTTCCATGTTTCGCAGTAGGTGGACAGGTCGTTTCGATGTCCCTTGCTGATCCATCATTTCCGACTGCGGCTGCCAGATTCCAAGCTGGCAAAAAGAAAGGAGCTTTTGGTAAAATTCTACCTGGCTGGTATCTGGAAGGCGGTATTCTATTCCCAGGCGAAATTTCCCTGCCGAGCGGATTCAAGCTTGATGAGGAATCCTTTCTTCTCAGGGGAGAAGATTAGACCGTTTTGCGGATGGAATTGCCGATCTTGGCTTCGTCCGCCCGAAACGGTGCCTGACATCGCGTAGCCAATTTCTTCAAACCCCACAAAATCCACTCGATTTCGACAAGGCCATTTGGAAACCGGTCTAGTCAACTTCTCTACAGATGCGGAAGCCCAAGTCTGGTCTCCGAGTTGACCGGTCATCGGTCCATTCACGCGTGGTCGCTCCTTTTGCAGGCTTCAGATAAGAACCTCCGATGATGACCCATTTCGGGTCTCCCAGTGGGTTAGAGGGGAGGGGGCGTGGTTCGGAAGTCCATTCGGAGACGGATCCGGCCATTCCGAGGATGCCATTGTTTGTGCGGTCTTGACTGGTCTCGGTAACCGAAATCCAATCGCTGATAGGAATGGCAGATGGAACCTTGGCTCCAGACATCAGTGCGCCAAGCCATTGCTCCTGATTGGGGAGTGAGGCTCGTTTCCACTTCGCATAGGCATAGGCGTCCCACCAATCGACACCCACTACTGGATGATTCAAATCGATCCGCCTGTCATTCCAAGGCTCACCTGCAGCCGCGGCAGTAAGGAGGCTGGTCCAATCTTCAGGAAGATGATCGGTTTTTTCTTCAGGTTGTTCGGGATGGTCGTAGGTAGTTTCGTTGGAACTCTCTTTGAGTGCGTCAAGCGTCTCAAGAAATTCTGCGTAATCGCCAATCGTTACTTCACAGGCTGAGATCTCAAACTTGGACGTCTTGAAGTTGGTTCCATCGGGAACCCGATAACGCCCGCCCTCGATGGTCACCCAGCCAGGTTTCTCGCCTCTTTTTCCTGAAGAAGGAGATTTATTGAGTGAAATTAGGGCAAGAATGACGGCGATCAAAAGGATGGGGATGACGACAAACCAAGCAAGTTGATGGCCCTTCTTCGGGCTTATTTTTGCAGTGGAAGGTGCCGAAATACTGGATGGCTCCATCAATTGCTGCTCAATGACCTCGCAGTAGTGGCGAACCTTCTCCCAAGTGAGTGGTTCGGAAACTTCTTCTCCTCTCATCCATTTGAGAAGGGTTAGGCAACGGGTCGCGCCAGGGTGATGACGATCCAGCAGTCCTTCCAAGGATTTACCCATCTCAATCACATCACGCGAAGAGCTATCAGGTGAACGTTTGCCTGCTTTTACAAGATTCTTGAGGCGCACGACCTTTTGACGGTCCATGAGAATGCTCTCTGTAGTCAGGAGCTTGGTCGCATTTTCATGGGTCTCATGATAGACATTGGCATCACAGATCCTCCGGAGAATGTGGACGAACTGATGGGCTTTAATTTTTTTGCCCTCATCGAACATCGATTTCAAGGAATCACCGGGAAGTAGCTCGTAAGCGAAATAATAAAGATCCTTTTCCGCCGAAGCTTCGTAAATCGAAGCGACGATTGGATGTTCGACGGCCGCCCTAGCCCGAACGTCTGCCAAAAAGGCTTCAGCCTGATCTTTTGCTTCTTTTTTGAGTTCTTGAACCAATACCATGCGGCCCACGGACTCTTGTTCCGCAAGCCAGATCACAGTTGTTTCCGTTTCTCCGATTCGCTCTTTCGGTAGGTAATCGCCGAAAGAATTGGTTTTGCTCACATTATCCATACAGTTTAGAAGGGCCCCGTATTTCAGTCAGTCGGTAGCGGGTTCAGGAGCGGGATATCGGGATCGAAATTGGGAGGCAAGATATCTTGGTCCAAAAACTCAGGAAAATCGTTCGAATTCTGCCCGTTTGGGCTAACTTGTCCGATTCTAGCCGCAAGGTCTCTAGGCCATGCCTGCACATCGAGAACTTCGCCTTTGTAAGTTAGTGTCACGACTTGGCCGTAGTATTCTAGCTTCCCAAAGAGGTGGGCTGTTTGAGCGCTTCTTCTCGGTATTTGATAATTCATTCTCAGCGTTTCTTCTCCACCGGCCCAATCGAAAGGTAGGGAAATCCATGCTGGAGTTGCCCAAGATTGATCTTCAAGTTGGAGTATCTGACCTTTGTTGGTCTTGTTGAAAATGGTTACGGCCACCTCGATTGCGGAGGACTCAACTTCCTCGCCGGGGGCTTTCTGGACAGGAACTGTCAGAATGACTCTTTGGCCTTCCGGAGCTGTTTCGTCGTTGAAAATCCGGACTCGACCAAGGGCGATTTTACCAAGCATCGCGTTGGGTTGTTCAAAGCCGTCTCGTAGTTTTGCGGCGGCCGCTTCATAGAGCCCACCTGCGCCTGATATGCCTCTGCGGAACACTTGTTCGTAATACTTGGAAGCTTCTCCGTAGACGCCCATTAGTTCGTGCACGGTTCCCATTTCAAAGAGGATGGTCACATCATCAGGAGATTCGCTTAGGGCCTCCTCCAATTTCATGATGGCTAAACCCATATCGCCGGCAACGCGGGCTTGCCGAGCTTCGTTGACTAGTCGTTCTGATCGAGGATCAGAAATTTTTGGAATGCTGACGCTTTCTGGTTCCGGAGCGGGTGGTAGTTCGGGTTCCACTCGAGTAGTTGGTGTGGCATCGGTGTCATTGGCAGCCACTGGGACGGTGATGCGGATGGGCACGAACTTTTCGACTTCTTTTTCAACGATCCGAACTTCGCCGCCTCTTTCAAAACGGACTGCAAGAGCCATTCCTGAAATAAGGATTTGCGCCAATGCCATCATGCCGAGGCCACCGCAGGCTAGAGCAAATACTCGGGTTTCTTTCATCAGCAGAGAAGGTGCCTAAATTTGGCCGCCGCGTCAAATTTCATGTTCGACGAGGATTTTTCATACAAAGATCGATTTTATGAAGATCTTGTTGGGCTTCTTGCTGCTGTTGGCGGGGGTTTTTTTGCTGCCGCTTCCAGAATCTGGGCAGCTATTTGACGGACTTGATCCAGGCAAAGTTCGTCTGGGTCTAGGATTCTTCGTGTGCATTGCCTTCTTGTGGATGACAGAGGCATTTCCACTTCCTGTTACCGCACTATTGGCGCCTGTTCTGGCCGCTTTGTTGGGTTTGAGTGATTTCAAAGAAGCCCTTGCTGCTTTTGCGCATCCTCTCATCTTTCTTTTCCTCGGTGGTTTTGCATTAGCGAAGGCGCTTTCAGTTCAGGGCCTCGATCGCTGGTTGGCTGAAAAGATCGGGCATCTGGGAAAAGGGAAATTCTTACCGGTGGCCATTTGGCTGTTTATCGGAACAGCGGCGCTTTCCATGTGGATCAGTAACACCGCGACAACGGCGATGATGCTTCCTCTGGCGCTAGGAGTTTTGAACCAAGCGAATTCTGAGGGTTCAAGAACATCAAATACCTATTTTCTTTTGCTTGGACTTGCCTATGCGGCGAGTATCGGGGGCCTTGGAACCATCGCAGGCAGTCCGCCGAATGGAATCGCAGCCAAACAACTCGATATCACGTTCGCTCAGTGGATGGGTTTTGGGATTCCAGCGGTTTTGGTCCTTTTACCGTCCATGATTGTGGTTCTTTGGATGTTATTTCGCCCATCGAATCACGACATTCAGCTACATGAAAAAAAGGAGTCCTTTAAATTCTCGCGCAAACGTCTCATCACCCTTGGTATTTTCGCACTCACGGCTGTTGCCTGGATTTTTAGCGAAGAGCTCAGTAAGCTTTTAACGATTGGAAATATGGGGTCGTGGATTGCCATCGTTGCGATCATCGCTTTGATCGCTAGTCATTCACTGAGTTGGAAGGAACTTGAGGAAGGTACGGAATGGGGGGTGCTGTTGCTTTTCGGTGGGGGACTGGCGTTGAGCATGATCTTAAGCCAATCAGGAACGAGTCTCTTTCTGGCACGCGTGTTAGGAGGTGTCATTGATAACTGGCCACTCTGGGCGCTTGTGGCTGCGGTTGTTGCATTTGTTATCTTCCTAACCGAACTCTCTAGTAATACCGCGAGTGCTGCGATTCTCGTGCCAATTTTTTATTCGATGGCCAAGGCGACCGAATTACCGGCGAATCAGTTGGTGCTACCCTTAGCGCTGGCCGCTTCATGTGCCTTCATGCTACCTGTTGCAACGGCCCCAAATGCTATTGTGTTTGGTTCGGGAGAAATCGCTCAGCCTACAATGATGCGAACAGGGATCGTGCTGAACTTACTTTTTATCGTTCTGATTACAGCGTTGTCGCTGGTGCTTTTCTGATCGTCACTTCGGATCTTGATCGATCTTTTCGAATTCGCCTAGAGGCTCGATGAGATTGGCAGATAAAGGGAACATCCTATCGTAGATTCCCGGAGCAATTTCGTTCGCCTGTGGATAGGCGTCGCGCAGCATTTCCATTTTTGCATCCAGATTATCGACGTAGTGGAGTGCGTAGGCCTCCGGAGTCTTTGGTAAAACAGGTGAGCCAAATTCCAGTTGACCGTGGTGGCTGCCGATCAAGTGGAGCAAGTGAAGGCGCACATCTTCAGTAGATGGCTTGCATTTGGAAAATTCATCAAACTCCGATGAATCTAGTAGATCGTGCCAGAGTTTATTCACGAATTCGATACCGAGTGGGATGTGACCGAGCATTTCCCCGTATTTTGAATGGATCTGACCGAAGCCATCTTCGGGATACGTGTTCTCCCACAATTTGCCGCAATCGTGAAAGAGGACTCCGGCAATCATCAGGTCTCGATTTAATTCGGGGTAAATTCCGGATACAGCATTGGCGGTTCTCATCATTTGTGCGACGTGTTCAACCAAACCTCCTCTTCTAGCGTGATGATTCTTACGTGCCGCAGCGGTGCGACGGAACCGATCGCCCATGGTTTCGAAGAAATAGAAACAAAGTTTTTTTAAACGCATGTCTTTCATGCTTTCGCAGAAGGACTGAATTTCGGAAAAATCCTTTTCCTGTTTCTTCCGAACGACTGGATCACCAGCAAGAAAGTTTCCTATGGCATCATCGGCTAAAATAGCCCAACTCACTCCGCTCCCGTTCACTCCGTATTGATTCTGAGTCCATTCGCCGTCAAGTTTTACGATGGTGTTGAGTGCAAGTTTCTCCGCTTCAGAATGCAAAGGGGAATCCGACCAGATCTTCAGGTTTAGTGAACCTGTGGCATCAGCAAAAACGAGATCGAAATAGGGTTTGCCTCCTTTGGTGGATTTTACCGTCCGAGCTTGAAGCTGCGCGTTTACCGAAGCGATCAACGGAACTTCGCCGGCCTGCTCTTTAAGGCTCGAGATGGAAATTACGCTCATGGCAAAAGGCTGGCATACCCAGTTATGCTGTCACGCGAATATCGTAGTCAAATTGCAGCCCAACTCTTTTTTAAGAGCTCCTTGATGCGGTCAAGGTCCACTGCAGAGGTCTTGGCAACAAAACCTCGTGCGTGGGCAAAATGGACATCAGATTCCTCGCCGACTCGGGTAAAATCAAAACCAAGATGATCGTTGTAGCGTGAAAGGGCGAAGCCAGAACCACGGCGATCTGGATAGACCATTCCCACGACTTGTTGTTCTTCCGGTAGCCCAGACGCATAGCGAGCGAGGCCTGCTGAAGCATCTTCCGAGAGATTTTCGGATCGAGGGAGGAAAAGGATACGAAAGCTCTCCGCTCCATTACCCAAAGTCCAGATTTCGCTGACTCTTTCGATTTCGGCAAGCTTCTCACGGAGAGATCGAAGGTAGCCGATTAGGTCACTGCCGATCCAATTCATGACCTCCCACATCGGTTCGCCTGGATTGATTTTCGACATACCTGCGAAACGACGCAATAGAGTGAGATCTACGGTGGAGTTGAGCTTGGCGAGTAAGTCGCGTTCCACCCCTAGCCAAGCAGCGGTCTCCTGCGGGCCCCTTGTGTCGAACCATTCGGCGACTTCAAGCCAATCACAATATTTGCGAGCCTCTTCATACAGCCCCATGTCCATCAGGATGAGGCTGAGGGAGCATGTGGGGGTGTGATCTCTGGGAAACTGGTGGTGATCGAAATTTCCTTTCTCTGGATTGTGCTCGCCACCTACGTCAACGACAGCAGTGGAAGGGTTTTCTAGATCCTCAGGGCTTGGGTCTCTGCGCGAGATCGAAACGCGGTTGCCAGAAAGGAGGAGGCAGCAGGCAAGGAACTCATCTTTGTGAGAGCTGCCTGGGTGTGTGACGATTTTATTAAATTTGCTCATATACTATCCCACCACAAGGCAGGTAATCGAGAGGCGATGCAAGGCGAAAGCCTCAAGAGTCGAAAAGAACGCGAAAATCTGTGACTCAAGCAAGTTTGATACGTGATCGTTTTCGCAGTCCTATTCGTATTCGGGAGTCTTATGCTGAGAGAAATAGCTTCCATCCCAATATTTAATCTCAGGGTAATTTGGTAAAGGCCCCGCATCGGGAGGAAGTGGGATATTGGTCCACTTCTCGTCTTCCGGTTGCGAGTAGGAGATCGACACGGGTGTTCCGATGGAAACCAAGTGGAAGAATTTTGGAGCCAAATTTTGATGCATGCGAATACAACCGTTGGTGCAAGGAGTGTGTTTGATCCAACCCGTGTGAAAGGCGTAGCCCTCCTTGAATTCGCACCAGTAGGGCATCGGCGTTCCTCGGAAGATGGAGCCTGCAGACTGGTTACTTTGATAGGTCCGGCGAACCTGATTGCCTTGTTTTAGATAGCCATGTTTGGGATCGCGGTATTTGGCTTCTTTTTTGAAGATTTTGAACCGTCCTTGTGGTGTTGGCGTGTTCTCTCTTCCTATGGAAACCGGCATCGCTAGTAACATCTTCGTTCCCTCCATGACATACGCCCTCTGTCGCGATAGGGAAACTTTGACCTCTACGGCGGATGGGTCACTGGGAAGCGTCGCGGGTCTGTCGTATTCTAGGTAAGAATTGATACCGCCCCCAGCGGCATTCATTGAACAAGAGGAAAAACCTATGCCTGTTACGAGGCAGATCAATGCTGCGAAAACCGTCTTCGTGGCCATGATGCAAAGATTACTCAGATGATTGTCATTTGGGAAAATAAGCCTGGAAGCTCATCGTAAGTTTTCCCAAGCGTCGACTGATCCTTTGTGAAACCAGACAGAACTCCTTCTATAGGGGAGGTAGGTGATTTGCGGACCAAAACCGGCACCTACTCCGGAATAGCGATACGGACCATATATACCGCGGCCATAACCGCCGTAAAACTCTTGTGTGACGACAGGCTTGCGGCCTTCGTAATCCCAACGATCGAGCATCTTGCCATCACGTAAGCCTTCAGCCCTTGAATCGGGGCTACCCCATGCAAGTGAGACGGCGGACTTGCTCATCCCTTTCGCAATTTTACCCTGAGAGACCAATTCCTTATGCTTTTCGCTGAGTTGAGCAAAATCTTGAGGGCGTTGTTGGATTCGGCTCTGTGGAGTGGAAGGGACACACGATGATAAGAAGCCACAAACGATTGCCAAAAATATGCAGATTGAAGTTTTCATTTCACAGAAAATGACATGAAGCTATCGGTAATGCAACCGGACTTCACCATTCGTCATATAGAAGTGATAAAAATGCACTTTATTTGAAGAAAAATTAAAGACGGACTTGCCAAGCTGGAAAGCATACGTCCAATCTTTCGCTGAGCGTATTAAACCAACCTCCCTATCCCATGTCAGACCTGTTAGAAGAAGATGAATTAAACTCCGCCCTGAAGAAATGTCCCGAATGGGAGGCCGAAGAAAAACATATTTTCCGTGTATTCGAATTTGAGGAGTTCATGGACGGTATTGATTTCGTGAACAGCGTTAGCGATATTTCCGAAGAGGCTCAGCATCATCCGGATATCATCATCAAACACACCAAGATCACACTCACACTGACGACTTACGATGTAGGCGGAGTCACTGATCTTGATATTGAACTGGCTCAGCGAGTCGACAACCTTGTCGATTAGTCGCTTCGCGTTAAAAACCTACGAGTGCCCGGAGTCACAGACTCCGGGTTTTTTGTGCCTGTGAGTCGAATCATCTGGTCGGCCCTATTGCCTAGCGTAGGTGCTCAATCTGGCCTAAGTTACGCTTCATGAACGTAACTGCTCGTAATGATTTGATTTGCTCGGGGTATTTCAGTGGGTCTCCGAAACTTCTTTGCCTTGTGGGACTGTTTTCTACGTTTTTTTCACTTCTATTATTCAGCTCTGCCCAAGCTGAGGTTACATTGGTGCGAGGCGAAGACCGGATTGAGGTGCCGGCGATCGGCGACGGATTTTGTCTGCACAACTTGTTTCAATCCAATATGGTATTGCAGCGGGACCAACCGATTCGAATTTGGGGTTGGGCCGATCCGGGGCAAGAGCTCACCGTGACTTTTGCTGGTAAGGCCCAGAAAGGAAAAGCAGGTGCAGACCGCAAATGGTCAGTGAGCTTTCCTGCAATGGAAGCCAGTGCGACTCCCGCTAAGATGTTGATCAAGGCTGGAGTGGATTCCATTGCCTTAGAGAATATCCTCATTGGCGATGTCTGGCTGCTCGGTGGTCAGAGTAACATGGAACATCCGATTTCTCGCGTGGAAAACGGTGATCTCGAGATTGCTTCGGCCAATTTTCCTGAGATTCGTATTCTCACGGTTCCCTCACAGAATGGACCTGAAATGAAAGAAGGCTTTCCGCGGCTCTTCGAGTGGCATGGTTTTTTCAACACGCACTATCGAAAAGGCGACTGGGATGTATGCAGCCCGCAAATGATTCACGAGCTTTCTGCGATCGGCTACGTTTTTGCGCGGCGGCTTCACATGGCGTCTGGAATTCCCATCGGCGTGGTGGACGCGTCGCGTGGTGGCACTAGTCTCGAAACGTGGCTCCCCCAATCAGCGCTTGAAGCCCACCGCACTGATGAGGTGCAGGCTATGTTGGCCGAATGGCAGAAAAAGGTAGCTGCTTACGACCCAGAAAAAGATCTCAACGGACTCATTGCAGCGCATGAAAGACGGGTGGCTGATATGAAGAAAAAGGGTCAGCCCATCCCGACGAATATGGAAGCGCCGACCAAGCCGCGTCCAAGCCCGATGATGAATATGAATTTTCCTGGAAACTGCTACGCCAGTATGATTCGGCCGATTGAGGGCTTAGCTCTCAAAGGTGCCATTTGGCACCAAGGCTACAACAACGCCATGCAACCCGAGGGGCACATGATGTATTCACAACTCTTCCCAGAAATGATCTCTATCTGGCGAAAAGCTTTCAATAATCCGGCGATGCCCTTTGGAATCATTTCATTGTGCACGGATGGACCACCGCAGACCGAAGAAAATTATCTAGAAATGATGATCAATGAAGGAGTCTACATACGTGAGGTGCAGTATGAAGCCTACCGGAAACTGGTAGAAGCTGGTGACAAGAATATCGGTTTTGCAAGTAGCTACGATATGCGCCGTAGTTGGTATCATCCACGGATGAAGATTCCAGTGGGTGAGCGAATCGCACGCTGGGCACTCGCGACTCAATATGGGCAGGGCCGAATGATCTGGAAGCCACCTGTGATCACAAAGATTGAAGCGAAAGAAGGTTCCATACACCTGAGTTTCGATGTGCCTGTCGGTGTGCCAAAGGATGAGGTGATCGAAGGTTTCGCAATTGCCGGAGAAGACCGACGCTATCAACCAGCGGCTGCCGATTATTTGGTGCTCGGAAAGGATTCGAGAGGTCGTCCCCGAGTGGACGCCAAAGTATTGGTTCTAAGTAGCCCCCACGTTTCTAAACCAATTCATTTTCGTTATGCTTGGGGGCGGAATCCAATGGGAAACCTTACGCCGAAATCGAACGAGGGAGGCCAGCCACTTGCGACTCAGCGCAGCGATGATTGGAGGATTCACGAAGTTCCGGTGAAATTTGGAGCAAAGGCTGACCGTGCGTCATTGAATCAAGCTCGCGAAGTGAATCGTGTCTTTGATATGCAGCGCCGTATTAAAGACGCTGTCATACTGATTGAGACGGAGGGAGAAAACACCGCGAAAAAATTGGAAAGCTGGCAGAAAAAGTGGGATTGATCCGATCTATCTGGATTTCAATAGCTGGTCTTCCGGCGGTAGATCCGCTCTTCTTACAGGCTGTAAAGATGAGCGAACTAGTGCACCGCTCCCAAAGTTCTTGTGCAAACTGGAAAGGAAGGGGATCGCGAGGTTTGCGATCTGCGATCGAAGCAATTTGGAACCGCGGTCCTTTTCCCCGATTTCTGCGTTGCTCGTGAAAAATGTCTCGCGGCCTTTGCACACGAACTTCCGGACCGATGCACTAGCAATGATCAAGGTTGAACAAAGAAACGGTTTCATCTGGGGTTGCTTTTTGTAAGGGCTTTCGTGAAAGCATCAAAGGGGCAACCAAAATTATTTGATATTGATGAGCTCTGGGCGGTCCTCGGTTTTTTCTAGGAACTCAATCGTCTCACGAACGTATTGGGCTTTGTTCTTGCTGAGATGCTTGGGGAAGTAGCTTGGCTTTCCAGCGGCGAAGTTGTCTGCCAGTTCCTGAAGTTCAGGAATCGTCCGTTTTGCATGCACACCATAGCTACGAAGGACTTTCAGTAGTTGTGGGGTGCGTTTTTCACTAGCCCAGTGATTTTGATTCTTTAGGTAAAACATACAGGCGTCGATGCCTTCGGCGACCTTCCATTCGCTGAGGATATTGAGACCTTCGACACGGATTCCATCAGCAAACATGATCCCGCTTGGTGCTGGGTTTAATGCGGCGTAATGGATTTCTGGGAGTAGTTCTTTGAGGTCTTCTTTCGGTAAATTTGCATAAACGTTTAGAAACGCCGAACGGGCACGGCCATCTTGGTTGCGCAGACCAGCATGCACGGCTGCTTTTAGTAATTTCCGATCCACGCCTTCGAGTGAGTCGGAGAGCAGGCCGCCTCTGCGGTTGAACAAGGCAAAAGTTAAATAGCGTTGTTCCATTGCTCGCGGGTCTTCTGGGCCGGGCTCACGGGCAAGCATCTTGAGTAGGTCCGTTGCTGCAGGTCGGGCGGGTTTACCAATCGCACCGAGTGCATTCGCGGCATTGATTCGAAGCCACATGTCCTCAGCATTGAGAGCTTTACGGAGTTCGGGAATCGCTGGCTCAGCTTTCCCTCTGAGGTGAACGAGTGTCTGGCAGGCTCCAAGCCGAGCTTCCAAGTCCTGGCCTCCAAGTAATGCGATGAGCTTGTCAACAAGAGGCTCCTTGCGGCGGGAAAGTGCGATGGCCGCGCGTTCACGCACAATGGGTGACCAACTGCCAAGGCGGCTCAGTAGTTCTTCGGTTGAGAGGGCATCGTAATAGCGATGGCGGTCAGTCTTTTTCCAGCCGCGCCCGTCTTCGATGATTTCTTGCGCTTGCGCAGCGGTGAGTTGTGGGGTCGTCGCAGGCTGCTTGCCAGTGATATAGAGTTTCTTGAGTGGCATTGCGTAGGCGAGTAGATAAGCGCCGGTCGCGTCCCAGCCCCTGGTGCTATCGGGTTTCGCACTCGGTGGGCCTTGATGGCGGAACTGCCCATCGTGGTCGCGAGCAAAATCAAAATACCAGTTTCCAAATTCATTCATCCATGCGCCAGTCGCTTGCGGCCCGGATTGATTCACGCCAGGCATGGCCCAGAGAATATTCCAGAAATTGCCTGTGTGGCCGGTATCTCTTTCATCTCCGTAAGATGCCAAGCTCATGCGGGAGAAAAACTCAGCACCTTCTTTTTCACCTAATAGATTGAAGAGCACCGCCGCCATACCACATTTGCCGTTGTCTTCATGGCTCTGTATCCATGGATGATGATCGCCATAGGGCACGGCACCTTTGCCGACATAAAAACGAAGCAACTTGGCGCTCCGCTCGACGGCCTGCGATACTTTTGGGTCATCGATCCCGGCGCGGCGAGCAAGCTCCAATGCGATGGTTAGTGGGACGCCTGTTGAATTCATCATACCGTAGCCGACGAGTATTCCGTCATCACCCGAGAAACGATGGCCCCATGAGCCGACTTTACTCTGACCCTCGACGGACTCCATCGTCAGACGGCGTAGATCTGGCAACACGGTTTTGTCACCTGTCAACATGGCATATTCTGCAAGGAAGGTAATGACATGCCCATAATACCAAGAACTGAACTTGAATGCCGAATACTTAGAGGCCCACTCGACTTCTTTTTTGATCGTTGGCATCCATTTTTCCTCGCCGGTGGAAAGTAAGGCGAGAGCGTTGAGGGAACGGGAAATCGGATTGGGATTATAACCCGGCTTCATGATTTTTTCTGACAAGGTCTTACAGCCTTGTTCCAAGATTTTTGCTGATTTACCGCACTCGTAGGGAGTGGTTGCACTGTAGTCGCCAAGCACTGGAAGTTGCACAGTGACTCGCTCTGTCTTGCCGCCCCGCCAGCGTAAGAGGCTCAGCTTTCCGCCTCCCTTGGTTGATTCGGCGGCTGTTAGTGCCTTTCCAAAAGAAACACGTGCATCTGTAGAGAATGCCTCACTACCGATGCCGAGGATCACGTCGCCTGTTTTGAGGACGCCATCAGCTGGGGAACCGTTGGCTACCTTGGTGATCCGAATTTGCCGGGCCTTCGCTGTTTCAAGTTGGTGAGAATACATCCAACCACGAGCACCAGTCGCCCCGAGCGTCCAATCGTGAGTCGCACCTTCCGGTATGGATTCACCTTTGGTGAAGTCAGGATTCGGAAAGTTATTCGTGCGAGCAGCCGAAGCAGGCAGAGAAAGGAGTGCGATGAGACTGAAGAGTCCGAGGGTGAAGATGTGATAGTTCGATCGATGCATATTCTTGTCGGTGGGGATTAAACGAATTTCGATGATAAAGCGAAAGTAATCTCGCGGTTCGCTCTTCTCCATTGGGATTTTTTTTCTAATGGAATGAAGGTTCCGAAGCGAAAATCGAGCGGGTCAGAGGATTTTTTGACAATAAATTCGCACAAACGCTATAAAACGGGTGAAAGTTCGCGTAACCTTCGCGTAACCTAAAACCGCAACACGGAAAAGTAACCCCTCCTTCCTACCTCATTATGAAAATAATCCTATCAAGTCTCGCGCCACTCGCCGCGCTCACCTCCATTGCAACAGCAGAAATCAAAACGCCGGCGTTCTTTTCAGATGGAATGGTTCTCCAGCAAGAAATCGGTGCCAAAATATGGGGGACGGCAGATGCTGGCCAGAAAGTGACGATCAACTTTGCAGGAAAAACCGAAAGCTCCACTGCCGGAAACGATGGGAAATGGAGTATCAACCTCAAAGGCCTTAAAGCTTCCAAAAAAGGCAGCCCTCTGACCATCGAAGCTGGAAGCGACAAAAAGCAAATCAATGACGTGCTTGTAGGCGAGGTATGGCTCGCGAGCGGTCAGTCAAACATGGAATGGAAAGTCTCCGCAACAACCAGCAAAGACTCCATTGCCACCGACAATGATGATCTCCTACGGGTCTACGTTTCGGGTAACACCACTTCCGTTGAGCCGTCCACTGACTTCGCAGGCGAATGGAAAGCGACAAAACCTGAAAACACCGCTGGTTTCACGGCTGTAGGATATGAGTTTGCCAAATTACTGCGTGAAAAACTCGGTGTGCCCGTCGGCATCATCGAATGTTCATGGGGCGGTAAGCCTGTGCAATCATTCGTCAGCGACGAGGCCTTGAAAGCCTGCCCAGAAGCGAAAGCGATGCTCGATCAGAAAGCTGCCGCAGTCAGCAAATACGACCCTGCTAAAGCACAGGAAAACTATGAGGCACAGATGAAAAAGTGGAAAGAGGCGAATGCGAAATGGCAGGAGGAAAAAAAGGGAAAGCGTCCGAGACAACCAGGCAAGCCTCAGCATCCAGCGTTGAATCCAGGCATGGCATCTGCCATCTACAATGGCATGATTGCTCCTCTTGTCGGTTACGGCTCCCGCGGAGCCATTTGGTATCAGGGAGAATCCAATGCCAGAGGCGAGCAATCAAAGAACTATGGTGAGTTACTCGAATGCCTCATCCAAGACTGGCGTAAGCGCTGGGACTCGAATCTTTCTTTCTATTACGTGCAGCTCGCCAGCTTCACCCGGGGTGGCAACGACATTCCTGACTGGGTGATGGTTCAGGACGAAATGCGCCGCTTGCTCGATGACAGTAACTCCGAAACTGGGCACGTCGGAATGGCAGTGACCAACGATATCGGCCACCCGACAGATATTCATCCAAAGAATAAAAAAGACGTCGGTCAGCGGCTTGCACTTTGGGCGTTGAATCAGGATTATGGGATGAAGGATGTTGTTGTCTCTGGTCCGCTCTACAAGGCGCACGGAGTCAAAAGCGATGCTGTTATCATCAAGTTCGATCATGCCGAGGGCCTTAAGTCTCGCGATGGAAAGCCGATCGGTGGTTTTGAAATCGCTGGTGCTGACAATGAGTGGAAGCCCGCTGAGGCAACAATCGCAGGTAGCGATGTGGTCTTGAAAAATAAGGATATCAGTAAGCCCACCCAAGCTCGCTATGCTTGGAAAAGTAATCCAACTGAAGCCAATCTAGTAAACGGCGAAGGTCTGCCAACCAGTTGCTTCATTACGAAGTAATTCCAGTCTGCGAACGCAGTCGTTATCATCTACTCTGTTAGATCGAATGGTGCTACTATCGGTTCCAGTAGGTCAGTGGCGTAGTCGTAGCAGTTTCTAGTTTCCGCAGCTCACCATCTACACATGATCAAAAGATTTTCTTTCCAACTCATCTTCCCCTCACTCTTCCTGCAATTCGGCCACTGCGAAGTTTCGAGCGAGAATCACGACCCCAATCCGATTCAAAAGATTGCTTTCGGTTCTTGTTACAGTCCGCGCGATAAGAATGATGAGATATTCAAAGGCATCTTGAAACAAGAGCCCGACCTCTTCGTCTTTCTAGGTGATAACATCTATGGTGATACCGAGGACATGGCTGTCTTGAAAAAGAAGTATGCCGAACTCGAAGCGGTGGAAGGGTTTGCGAAACTCCGCGCTTCGACCCGTCTTTTTGCTACGTGGGATGATCATGACTTCGGCGTCAATGACGGCGGAAAATCTTATCCGATGAGAGAGGAGTCTGAAGCAATCTTCCTCGACTTTTTCAAAGACCCTGCAGAATCACCGCGCCGAAAGCGCGAAGGTGTCTACGGTGCATACACTTTCGGCCCTCAGGGAAAAACGGTCCAACTCATCCTCCTCGACACACGTTATTTTCGCGATGAGCTAGTTCACACGAGAAAGCGAAAAGCGCCGGATGTCATCAGTGGATATTCCCCCACCGACGACCAATCGCTTACCCTGTTAGGTGCTGACCAGTGGAAGTGGTTGGAAGAGCAACTTCACGTTCCCGCCGATATTCGTATCATCGGTAGCAGTATCCAACTCCTTGCTCTTGAGAAAGGCATGGAAAACTGGGGTAACGTTCCTCACGAACAGAAACGACTCTTCGATCTCCTAAAAAAGCATCAAGCCCACGGCACTTTTGCGATCTCTGGCGACGTTCACTTTGCCGAACTCTCCAAGACGAAAATCGGCGACTACCCTTTTTACGACATGACCAGTAGTGGGATGTCCAAACCTAGGAAAATATGGGCGGCAGCCGCGAATTCCTATCGCCTTGGCGAATCTCATTCTTTCCCCAACGCGGGTCTCATTGAGATCGACTGGAAGTCACGCGAAGTCGAACTCAGCGTCATCAACGCCGAAGGCGAGAAGGTCGCACCAAAAGCGATACCGCTGAGGGAACTAACCTTCCCTGAATAAAAAAGCTGACTGTTGTGTGGTGGTCTTGTACCAGCACTACTTTAGTCGTTTCTCCATCTTTTGATGGGGCAGGCCGACTTCTAGAAAACGTTCGCCGACGGGTATGTATCCGAGGCGTTCGTAAAAACCAATCGCGACATCTCGAGAGTGAAGAAAAACCTGTTTGATTCCGTCGCTGTAAAGTTGCTTCTCAACGGCAGTAAGCAGGATACGCCCAACGCTTTTTCCTTGCCGATCGAAATCGACTGCCATCTGCCGGACTTGGCACGAGTCATCCGTGTATGGCACGATCATAACCGTCGCAAAAATGTTCTCGCCTTCGAATAATCCGAAGTGCCGGTAAGTTTGTTCCTTATCCAAATCGACTTCTGAAAATTCGAGTCCAAGCGGTTGCCGAAGTATCCTATCTCTGAGGGCGGTGTAGTCGTCGTATTCGCTTGAAGCGAATACGATTTCACGGATCTCGAAATCGGACATTTTCAGGTTGCGATGTGAGCAGTCTAGTGGTTCTTAAAATACTTTTTGAAGATCCAATCGGGTTGCCACCGATCCCGCTTCTGCTTGAATTTCGTATAATCGTAGTCTTTAGATTTCGGATTGGTGCTGCTGAGGGCTTGGTCATCTCCTAGCGTTTTTTGCCATTCTCCCATTGAGGTTGTTAACCGCTTTAGCGTCTCTTCGTGCTCGGGAAGCATGGCAAGATTGAAGAGTTCATCCGGGTCACTTTGAAGGTCGTAGAGTTGCCGATGATTGATCTGCGGGTAGATCAGTAACTTCCATCGCTCATCGCGGATGGATCGAATCTGACTCTGAAACGCCATGAACAAATGATCTCTAACTGCTGTCTTTTCACCTAGCCAGAGCGGTTCAAGATTGGCGGCATCTTCAGCAGTGTCATCGGACTGCCCTGCAAGTTTTAGAATGGTTGGATATAGATCGTGGAGGTAGACCAATGCCTGGGAGGAGCTTTCCGCAGGCACTCCGGGACCGCGGATGATGAGTGGGCTTCGCATGCTGTGCTCGTAGAGACTTTGCTTACCCATCAAACCATGGCGGCCTAGGGCTAATCCATGATCTGATGTAAAAATAACATAGGTATTCTTCGCTTGAGGGTTGTTCTCCAGTGCTTCCAAGACCTTACCAATTTGTTCGTCAAGATGGGTGATAAGACCGTAATACTCAGAGATCTGATCTCGAATCATTCCCTTGGGACGGGGCCATGGCGCGAGGTTTTCATCGCGAAATTTCGGAGATAACGATCCGTTATCGAAGGGGTGCAGAGGCATGAAATTCTTCGGAAGAGGTAGATCCTTTTTGTAGTATATCTCTCGGTATTTTGGAGGTGGATTGCGGGTGTCATGTGGTGCGGTAAAAGCGACGTAGAGAAAAAAGGGTTTCTCCCGTTTCTGGTTGAGAAATTCAACAGCTGCATCCGCAAACATCGTGCTTGAGAAGCCCTCGACAGATCGTTGGTTCTGAATTGCGCCTTCTTGGATGTCGGCCAACGGCACTTGCAAATGATTCGTCATACCTCCAAGAAAGACAGAGGTGCCGGATTCGAAACTACGCAAAAGTGTGTTCCGCCCATTGTGCCATTTTCCGACGATATGTGCCTCGTATCCGTTTTCAGACAAGACTCTCGGTAGAGTATTCAATCCCTTCCAGTTTTTCTTATCGGTGATCTGCAGCCAGTTCCGCCCAGTCATCAACATGGATCGACTGGCAACACAGACCGCACCACTGAACGAGCCTGCACAGTAGGCATTGCGAAACGAATGCCCTTGCTTGGCCAATCGATCCATATTCGGAGTCTGAATATTCGGATTGCCCCACGCTCCTATGCTGTCTGCCTGCTGATCGTCGGAGAACAGAAAAACAAAGTTTGGTCGGTCTTTAGCAAGGCTATCCGCCGTCAGGATAAAAATACATAGACCAATGCAGGATAGGATGCGATTCATGTTGGTGAATGATTCGGTGAGGGCTCTTTCGTGAGCATTTACAACTTCGGTTCGAATCAAAAACACGAATTAATTGAACTTTTTTGTGATCGCTCTCGGATTCTTTCCAAGGAAAGGATGAACGGATGAGTAATCAAAAGCCAGACAAAGAGATTCCGCCAGCCCGCCGCGTTGATTCCGCCGGTGCTGAACCAAGCGCGCACTCAGGCGATTCGGGTCAGATCGATCCGCAGGCGGCCTTCGAGATGGGAGCGGATTCCTCAGCACCAACTGCTCCAGCTTTTTGGTCGCCGCCAGAAGCCGAGGTGCTTGATCCGCTCTTTGTGGATTACACGATTACTCGATTGATCGGTCGTGGTGGTATGGGTGCGGTCTATGAGGGTGTGCAGACCAGTCTGGACCGTCCTGTGGCAATTAAGGTCCTACCGCCAGAACTGGCTGAGGCTGACCCCAGTTTCGCGACTCGTTTTGAACGTGAAGCCAAGTCAATGGCCCGCCTCGACCATCCGAATATTGTCCATGTGCATGACTTTGGCCGCACGGATGCGGGTCATTGGTTCATCGTCATGGAATACGTCGATGGCGTAGATTTTCACCAACTGATTCGTTCAGGCGAGCTAGATACCTCGGTTGCGCTCACGGCGGTGAGTCAGATTTGTGATGCTTTGGAATACGCTCACGGCATGGGCTACATCCATCGAGATATTAAGCCTGACAACATTTTCATCAATAGGAAGGGCACCCTCAAAGTGGGGGACTTCGGGCTCGCAAAACTGATTGGTGAGACAGCCGAAGGTGCCGATCCAGATTCCCATAGAACGCTAACCATGACCGGTTCCTCCATGGGCACTCCCGCCTATTGTGCGCCGGAGCAGCTCGAGGGCCGCGCCACCGACCACCGCGCAGACATCTACAGCCTAGGCGTGATGTTCTACGAGATGCTTACCAAGGAACTTCCTCGTGGAAACTTCCAGCCACCTTCCCAGAAAACGAAAGTGGATTCTCGGATCGACGATGTCGTGCTCCGCGCCATGGAGAGTGAGCGGGATCGCCGTTACTCCACGGCTGGTGAAATGCGCACTGACCTGGATGCTGCTGCGACCCCACCTCCTTTGAAGTCAGATTTTGAAGAAAATTCCTCAGATACAAATACAAAACAAGAAACAACTCCCATGACATCTACAACGAATAGCAACACGAATCTGCCCACTGCCGATGAGAAAGCGAATAAAGCAAAGCCTATGGGTATCGCTGCATTGATATTCCTAGGATTAGCCATCCTTACGAGTCCTTTCATGATCGCACTTTTGGAAGAAACCAACAAGATGTCACCCATCTGGGTTTCTGTGGCGATTATTGCCTCGCTCATCTTTCTCGTCGTCGCTTTTGTGCTGGGCATCATTGGCTGGAACCACGTGACTGGCAAAATCGCGGCGATCGTTTCACCATTATTGGGTTTCCTGAGCGTCGTGGTTGCCATCGTCCTGGTCTTTTATCTTTCTGTGCCGATGAAAAGTAGTCGGTCTTATGAAGAGTCCGATGGCGGAATGAGACTAGAGAGCATTAGATCGATCGAAGTCTCCGAGAGTTCTAGAGCCTCAGCCGATGCACCAGTGACCTCCGAAGAATTGGTCCCTGAAGTCACAGTTCCCAATGGTGACTAATTTCCCAAAGTAGTCTAAGGATTGCTTTGCTGCTACCGATCCACTCTCATGCCGTCGAACTTCCAACCCACTCGCTGGAGTATGATCCAAAATACTGGTGCCAGTGAGTCTGGCGTGCGGAACCGAGCTTGGGCGGAGTTTGACCATCTCTATCGCACACCGTTGATCGGTTTTATCCGCCGCTGCGGTTGGCCGACCGACCGCGCCGAGGATCTTCTGCAATCCTTCCTCTCCATCGTGGCCGAGCGAAACTGGCTTTCTGAGGCTGATCCAGAACGAGGAAAAATGCGCACCTTTCTTCTCACCAGACTCAAGCGCCATCTTAACGATGTTCTCAAGCACGACCGCGCTCAGAAGCGGGGTGGGGGAGTGGAGAATGTCGCGTTGGACGATGTGTCGGCAGTTCTCGCCGGGCCAGAAAGCGAGGCAGAGTGTGAATTCGATCGGGAATGGGCTCGTGCCATCCTTGATTATACCCTTTTAAAGCTGCAACAACAGGCGGAGGCGAAGAACCGAGGTCAAATCTTTCGACTTCTGAAGGGACAAATCACTGGGAATTCTGAGGAGAAACTCGGAGAGAGTGCTCAGGCCCTTGGTCTGTCGCAGGGTGCGGTTCGGATGCAGCTTCAGCGGCTTCGCGAGGACTTCCGAACCACACTCCGGACAGAAGTCGCCGAAACGCTTCTACCCGGCGAAAACGTGTCTGATGAAATGCGTTACCTCGCTCGTGTTCTAGCGGGTTCGTAGTCTTCTGCCTACGGTCGTGAACGACCCTCTTCCTGATACCGCTTCAAGATGGCTGCCATCTTTTCTACGAGATCCATATGCTCGGCTGCGACATTCGTCGTCTCTTTCAAGTCTGTTTCTAAATCGAAGAGTTGATTGCCAACAAGTTTCCATTTTCCACTACGAATGGCGAAGTTGCCCTTGTAATCGTGATGAACGACCAAGGGGCGGTCGGGGAGTGTTTCGGTTTCTCCGAGCAAGAGTGGGAGGATGCTGGTGCTGTCTTCAGCCGCATCTTTTGGCAACTCCATTTCAATTAGATCAGCCATGGTGGCCATGAAATCATTGAGGCCAATGACCTCTTTGCAAGTGCTGCCAGCTTTGATTTTGCCCGGCCAGCGAACCACAAAAGGGACACGGTGGCCACCCTCATGGATTTGACTTTTAATGCCTTTAAGCGTGCGCCGCAGGTCGATGCCGTATTTTTCCAATGCCCGAAAATTACAGGCAGCCGCAGTGCCGTTGTCGGTGGTGAAAATAAGAAGGGTATTTTCTGAAACTCCAGCATCGTTGAGCGCTTTCATGATCTGCCCAACAACCCAGTCGGTTTCGATTAGAAAGTCTCCAAAGGCCGTGGTGCCACTTTTACCCTTAAAATCTCGACTTGGGGAAATGGGGGTGTGTGGAGAAGTGAGAGGAAGATATAGGAAAAAAGGTTTCTCGGATTTAGCCTGTTTGCGGATCCATTCGGTGCTCTTTTGGGCGAGAGTAGGGAGGATCTCTTCAAGCTGCCAACCCGGCACCATCGGTCCTTCCGTACCAAACATGGAGTCGGGCTTCGGTAGCGTTGGTAAAGCCGTCAGGCGATCACCCGCGATCCATGCGTAGGGTGGCATGTTCGGCAGATCGACGCCGAAGAAATAGTCAAAGCCATGGTCGACCGGGCCTCCAGTGATTGGTTTACTGAAGTCGATCCTTTGGGCGCATGCCCGTATACGTTTCGCGCTTTCTTTCGATTTCCAAACCGCGTCTTCGATACGGATCTCGGAGTTGGCGAGTTTGCCTTCGGAGTCATACCAATCGAGGCCGAGGTGCCATTTCCCGACCATGCCAGTGGTGTAGCCGTCTTTCTTCAGAAGTTCAGCAACTGTGAGGCGCTCAGGTTCGATGAGTGGCCTACCGTAATCCCAGAGGACTTCCTTTCTGAGCTCGGTGCGCCAGCAGTAGCGACCAGTAAGGAGGCCATAGCGTGTCGGTGTGCAAACAGCTGAACCGGAGTGGGCATCGATAAAATTCATGCCTTGCTCGATGAGCTTGTCGATGGCGGGAGTCTTGAGCGGGCCCATTGCATCGTTGTGCGCTGAAACCGCATCGAAGCCCATGTCGTCTGCTAGAATCAGGACAATATTCGGTTTTTCTGAAGCATGGACCGATACCGTGACAAGTAAGTTGAAACTCAAGGCCAGAGCTGTGCTGCGTAGGAGAATCATGTGGATAGTATTAGCTTGTGAAATGATATGCTGCAAGACAGAGGGAACCCTATTCAAAGAGATTAACCATTCTGCTGTTCATTTTAACGGTTCGTTTCTGCTTTTCATCCCGATTCGGTCCTAGTCAAAGTCGGTTTGTAGAAGATTCAATATTTCCTCATGAAAACGATTAAACAAATCAGTGTCATCATTACCCTAAAGACCGTTGTCATCACTCTACTAGCAGTGGGCTCCACATGCCTCTGCATGACTTTTGGTTTTACTGCAGAGTTCCCGCTGACACTTGTTGCAACTGCGGTTGTTTTTCCCATCGTTTTCTCTATTGGAGGAGCTTACAAGAGACGTGAAAATGCCTTGGCGAAATACAGCTCTATCAAGGCGCACGGTCGGGCTATCTTCTTCGCTGCACGGGACTGGCTACCGGAAGAAAACCAGCAAGCGGAAAAGCGCGCGAAAGAACTGCTAGAAGAGTTGCTAGTTTCTTGCCGGACCATGTTCGCAAAACCTATCTCTGAAATGGCGGAGAACGAAGAGAAGGTCTATCGCTGTTTTTCCCAACTCTCCATCTATATTAAGGAAGACCTCAGAGGTAGTGGACTGCCCTCTGGCGAAGCCTCCCGCTGCAATCAGTTTCTTTCCAAAATGGTGATCGCCTTCGAGGATATAAAACACATCTATCAGTATCGAACACCCCGCACTCTTCGAGCCTTCAGTGACTTTTTCGTTAAGGTGCTCCCCATCGTCTACGGACCCTACTACGTTGCGGTTTCTGAGAACTACACGGCGGGTCTAATCTTTGTTCTCCCCGTGCTCTTCTCTGTGATTCTTGTCAGCTTAGATAACATCCAAAAGCATCTCGAAAACCCTTTCGATCAGATCGGCGAAGACGATATTTATATCAATGCTGAGAAATTCGTCGAACGTCTCGACCTCAAGTGAAACGACTCAACTTCCTGTCAGCAATTTTACTCGGAAGAAATATGTTCCGAGGTGATTGATCCAAGCCGTAGACCAGTCTACAACCCACAAAGTGAGCAAGAAGCAAAAGGCGAGGAAGCAGAGTGCAGAGGTTGTTGAGCGGCCGGAGCATACGAGCGGGGGCTTGATTGCGGGGATGGTTTTGCTCTCGGGGGTGGCGGGGCTGGTGTATCAGGTGCTTTGGATGAAGCAGTTGAGTCTGCTGTTTGGAAACACGGCACATGCGGCATCAGCAACACTCGCGGTATTTTTCTTGGGGCTTGGAGCAGGCAGCTGGTGGTGGGGACGAAAGGTCGGATCGAATTCCAATCCGTTGCGTCTTTACGCATGGCTGGAGTGGGGGATCGCGGTATCGGCGCTCTGCTTCTTTCTTTTTTTGTGGTGCTTTGAGGCGATCTATCCGTCGCTCTATGGTGCACTTGGTAGGAGCGGTTGGATGCTGGTAGTAAAACTATTTTTAGCCTTATTTCTGGTGTTTCCAGCGGCGTTTTTCATGGGCGGTACGGTGCCGACGATTGGGCAGGTGATGGTGCGTGAGCGAGAGAGGTTCGGGCGCACTGCGGCATGGCTCTACGGATTGAATACCTTGGGCGCGGCAATAGGTGTCTGGGCGGCGGCGTTTTGGTTGATGCCGAACGCTGGGTTCAATCTGACCTACGTCATCACTGTCGCTATATCGGTCGGCGTGGCCGGGATGGCGTGGAAGTGTTCGAAACATGAACCTCCTTCCAATTTGGCAGAGGACACCAAGGGTGAACATGCTGAAGATGATGCGGGTGCTTCGCCACCTTCGCCCAGCACGCGCATTGCGGTGGTGGGACTGTGTTTTTTCTCGGGTTTTGTGGTGTTGTCCTTGGAGGTCTTGTGGACGCGAATCTTCGCGCAGGTGCATGAAAATTCGGTGTATGCTTTTGCCGTCGTGTTAACCGTGGTGCTGATCGGTTTAGCCATCGGTGCTGGCATCAGTTCGTTGGTCTCAAGGTTCGTTCGCAATCCCATGCTTGCTCTCGGTGCGATGGCGGTCGTCGGCGGTTGCTTACTGCTCGCCGGGCCATCCCTGATGATGCTCGTAACCAAAGATCTCGAGCCATTTCACACCAACGAACCCTGGGACCAGCATGTGAACCGTTTGTTCAAAATGGTCGTGGGTGGGATCGGATACATCGTCATCGCCTTGGGCACGGTGTTCCCGTTTCTGATGAAAGTCGCGGAGCGTGGCATCAAGATCCCGGGACGATTGCTGGGCCGCTTGCTGGCGATCAACACCGGCGGCGCAATCTTGGGCTCATTGCTCTGCGGGTTTGTTCTGCTGCCGCACTTGGGAATGTGGGGGACGATGAAGTGGTTGACCGCGGCTTATCTCGTGATGGCTCTGCTTGTGCCTTCGGGCTGGAGTAAGGCGGCGATAATTTGTCGCACTGCGGGTGTGACGGCTCTGATTCTATTGTTCACCGTGCTCGATCCCTCGGGCTTGCCGGTCATGGGTTTTCCCGAAGGTAGAAAACCGGGTAAAATCCTAGAACTCTGGGAAGAAAGCGACTGCACGGTGGCGGTGCTCGAGAAACAGGGAGGCAATCGGGCAATTCACGTGAATTCTGGATACTCGTTGGGCTCCACCGCAGCCTACCTTGAGCAATTCGATCAATCACGCATTCCCCTCCATCTTTTCCCAAAAACCGAGAGTATCTGTTTCATCGGGATGGGCACGGGTATTTCGGCCGGAGCTGCTTTGGACTTCCGCTTCCCAAGCGTTCAACGAGTGGTGACCTGTGAACTCAGCCCTTCGGTCGTGGAGGCGGCTCAAAAATGGATACCGGAGCACCTGCTCGGGGGGCTGTTCGAGGATGAACGTTCGACGGTGTTGGTCGAAGACGGGCGGCACCACCTGATGGCGACGCGCGAGACCTTCGACATGATCAATGCCGACCTATTCCTACCGTATCGTCGCGGGGCGGGCAGTCTCTACTCGCTCGATCACTACCAAGTGGTGGCGGAACGATTGAATCCAGGTGGGGTTTTTGTGCAATGGTTGCCACTCTATCAGTTGACTGAGTATGAGTTCTGCGTGATCGCGAATACCATGACTCAGGTCTTCGGGGAGGTCACGATGTGGCGAAACAATTTCGTGCCGGGGCAGGAAAAAGTTGCCTTGATCGGGCGCTTGAAATCAGAGCCCCTGCCGGTGCGTGAAAGGGTGGGTACTGAAGAAATGGGGACGAAGTTCGATGATCTCAAGTGGTTCCAAGCGACACCAGAGTTGATACGGGTTGACGGGGACGTGATGCCATTTCTCTACGCCGGAAATATTTCGCAAGCGGCGGAACTTTTTAAGTCCTATCCTATCAACACCGATGACCGACCCGTGATCGAATACGAGACACCGAAAAGATTTCGCGAGGTGGCGGAGGAAGACAAAGTGATCTGGTGTGTTGGCCCCAAACTAACGGGATGGATCGCCCGTATTCTGGAAGCAAGTCCGATCCAAGACGACCCACTTTGGCGGCATCATCCTGAATCCACCAAGCATCTGATCCAAGCTGGGCAAGCGTTTCATCAATCACTGGTGGAGAAAGCTTTAAACCAGCGTCAGGAGGCAAACGACGAATGGGAAATATTTCTAAAGAACTGGCGTGCCGCTGCCAATGAGTGAGTATCAGAGTTACTAAATGGCTTTCTGTTACAAGGCTTCGTGGTTTTTGGGGAAACTCAGTGCCGACCGAAATTAGAATGTTAGGGTTGAGAAAACTGACCCTGAAGGCTTTAAATAAAACATCCGATGAAATCGATAATTCTAACACGCACCGCAGCGCTCGTAATGATTTTTCTCACAGCCGGTCATGCGGCTGCGGAGCAAAATACGAGGACATCCCAGGCTGCGCCGAATGGCTCTTATGATGTTGTGATCTACGGTGCCACACCTGGAGGCATCACAGCTGCGATTCAGGTGGCGAAGATGGATAAAACAGTCGTGCTCATCAATCCCGCGACGCATTTAGGGGGGCTGACCACTAGCGGGCTGGGGCACACCGACTCAGGGCGTCGCCACGTCATCGGCGGGCTGTCCCGCGAGTTCTACCAACGGGTGAGAGAGACCTACCAAGACGATGGCCTCTGGGTGCAAGAGCCGCGCAGCAAGTATCTAGGCAGTAAATGGTTGCCGAAAGAACAAGATGCCCAATGGGGATTTGAGCCCAAAGTCGCGGAGGAGATTTTTCGGAAGTGGCTTGCGGAATACAAAATTCCTGTGATTGAGGCCAAGCTGGATCGGCGTGAGGGCAAGGGCGTTGTGCTTGATGGTAAGCGTATCACGCGGATCGTGATGGAAGGCGGTCAGTCTTTTCAGGGAAAAATATTCATGGATACCACCTACGTGGGCGATCTGATGGCGGCGGCGGGTGTGAGCTATACGATCGGCCGCGAAGGCAACGCGATGTATGGCGAGACGGTCAACGGGATACAAACTGCCAACACGGTGCATCACATTTTTACGATCAAGGGGCGGATGGGTAAAGTGCCTCAGAATATGCCTGAGCCACAGCGCGTAGATCCTTACGTTGAGCCGGGTAATCCGGAAAGTGGCCTGCTGGCTGGGATCAATAAAGATGCGGGTGGTGAGGATGGCGATCCTGACAAGCGCGTGCAGTCCTACTGCTACCGCTTATGTCTGACCAACGTTGTGGAGAATATGGTGCCGTTTGAGCAGCCCGAGGGATACGACGAGCAGACCTACGAATTGCTCTTCCGTATGTTCGAGGCAGGCGAAAAACGAATCCCCTGGCTGCCCGGCCAAATGCCCAACCGCAAGACGGATACGAACAACCGCTGGGCGGTTTCGATGAACCTCATCGGCGGATCTTCAGACTATCCCGAGGCAAGCTACGCGCAACGTCTGGAGATCGAAAAGAAACACGAACACTGGCAGCGAGGATTGATGTGGAGCTTGGCTAATCATCCGCGTGTCCCCGAGCACGTGCGTAAGGAAGTGAGTAAGTGGGGCTACGCCAAGGATGAATTTACCGATAACGACCACTGGCCGCACATGATCTACATCCGCGTGGGTCGGCGAATGGTCTCTGATTACGTCATGACCGAGCATGACTGCATGTCCAAGCACAAGTGCGAGGACCCCATCGGGATGGGCTCTTACACCATGGATTCGCACAACGTGCAGCGCTATGTCACGCCCGGTGGCTGGGTGCAGAACGAGGGCAATATTGAATCACCTGTACCCGGCCCTTACACGATCAGCTACCGATCAATTGTGCCCGCCAAAGGCGAAGTCGAAAACCTACTTGTCCCGACCGCGGTATCCTCCTCTCACATCGCCTTTGGATCGATCCGCATGGAACCAGTCTTCATGATCCTCGGCCAGAGTGCGGGGACCGCCGCCTCAATGGCGATCGATGCTGGGACCAGCGTGCAGGCGGTTCCCTATGAAAAGCTGCGCGAGCGCCTCCTGAGCGACGGGCAGAAGCTTGAATGATGGCTCTCGGGAGGGGCACCGGAAAAAGCCTCAGTGGGCAAGAACGGAGACACGACACGGTATGCAGATGGCTGGGAAAGTCGGGTGCGAGGCTGAAGGTGGTCAGGCCTCGCAATCCCCGGAGCAGTAAAACAATCCGCGATGCTTTCCGCCGCCAACTGGCGCGGCGCATGTGCGGTGCGCTCATGTCGTGATTTGGGACGGCGCGGGCTTCCATCCGTTCAATAGCGACCCGAGGATGCCGGAAAACGTGGCGGTGCTCAGGCAGCCGCCATACAGCCCAGAACTCAATCCGGTTGAGAAACTCTGGGACATGCTGCGCGACGGGTTGTGCAACTGAATCGGATCTGCTCGCTGATCGGGGAAGGCTGGATGCTCAATCAGACAAACGCCTGATCTCCACTCGTTCTACCACTTAAACTGTT
>JBGCEE010000052.1:0-66362 GCA_045106015.1 Akkermansiaceae bacterium
TACAGTTCTGTCATCATCCGGCGGGCGCCTTACGATAAATGGCGTGGCAATCTATGTGCCTGAGCCATCCTCCACAGCATTGCTGGGACTCGGAGGACTTGCCCTGATGCTGCGCCGTCGCCGCTAGTGCCACACCTAAAAAAGTGTGTCGAACCACCTGGCGGGGACAATCGTGGATTAATCCTGATGGCAGTGGAAGGAAGACATCCTTCTGCGTCTAGGCGCCCTTTCGCATTCTGTCGGAGGCAAATGAAAGCGGCCTTCCCTGATCTCTTTATTATTTTTCCAGGGAAGTTTTGTCACTGATAATTTGGGCTTAACTCCTCCTGACATAATAAACGAACCAAGGCCAACTCGGTATCGACCACACCCGCCTCACCCACAAGTTCCAAGGCCGCCACTTCCGCCTGACCGATGTGCACGGGCATGTGGTCAAAGATCTGCTCGCGTAAGGCGAGAGAAAATTGAATCCTGCTTATCGGAGACATTTTCTACCGTCACCATGAGCAGACTCTGGATAGACCGTTTTGCGGATAGAATGGTCGAGGCGGGCGGAGCCAAGATCAAGGCCATTTGGAAACCGGTCTAAAGACAAATCAAGAGCGTGATGCGGGCGCTTCGACATGACAAAAATCCCTTCTGCAAAGTTTCAACTCGCGATGACTATCGACAACCCCTTGCCACAAGGAGCGTCGGTCCGATTCTCGAACAAGACTCAAGACAAGCACTTAGCCGGGTCGTTGACGCTGGCGGATGTCATTCCGTGACGGGCGTGGCCATCCAATCCCAAGTCGGAAGCGTTTTACCATCGCGTAGCAGCAGGCCACGATCGCAAGTTGGGTGCACACCTTCCTGACCGGTCGGCACAACCTTGATGCCGACGATTCCTAGCTCTGCCAAATCGCGGACCTCGCGGGAAGATGAAACGGCGTCGCTGTTTGAATCGAACCATGCACGGATACCTGTAAGCTCGGCTGCTTCAAGCACTCCATTTCCATCGTCATCAAGTGCGGCTAAGGCTTCGTATCCAGTACTCCGAAAGATTTGGAACGTGTAACCTCCGAAGAGCTGTTGACCCGAAGTGATTCTACCTTGTTTCTCAGGATCCCAGACGAGCAAGGCCGTTTCTGGCTTGATCCATGTCGTCCGCTCAGTTGGCCCGTAGCCGCGTAAATCAAAGTCGACGATGTTTTCCTGTGCCAATAGCTCTTCGACACGATCAACTTGTTTCATCGAAAAGATCATGGGTGTGATCGCGCGGCTTCTAGGGATGGCTTCGAGCTTTGCCAAACCCTCCGTGACTTCTTTGATGGGCGCTCGAAGATCAGGAGCCGCATCCCTTTCTACGGAGGTTAGGCGAATAAATGCGTTGCCTGCCTCGTAGCTGACAAGACTTCTAATTCCACTGATGGGTTTACTTTTCAATTTGGAATCTTTGTCAAAACTTGCACGGAAAGCTGCGAGATAGGCATCCCACGCCTGATGGTAGTCAACTTCTTTTAAGCTGTCCGATAATTCAGGCGGTTTGTCGCGCTTCTTCCAATCTGAAATCTGCTCAATCAAACAGCCCAATCCCAAATGATACAGCCCGTTTTTGGGATCACTTTTTACAAGTTTTCGGAAACCAGAGAGAGCCTTTGTAGCGTGTGCAACAAGCTCCGCATCTTTCAGTTCTGCGAGTCGTTTGTCGTCAATCATCCAATTTGGTGCCATAGCTGGCTTGCCATCAAGGTCTGCTTCAATAAAGGCTGGAACAGAAGCACTAGAGCGCGCGAAAGCAAGATAGTGAATTCTAGCTAGGATATACTTTGCTTCATTGGACTCTGGATTCGCCACCAAATACTTTTCCGCACTCCTTAATAAGCGATCAACCGGAATCATCTGTGGGCGCCTGAACCGGCCAAACCCCGGAAGAATTAGCAAACAGAAAACCATGGCAAGTATCAGAGAATGTTTCATAGACCCACTTCTTTTGACACATTACAGCAAATCAACTTAGAAAATTCTTCGCCTTTTCCCAAAAAAGAGCGAGAATTCCTGCTAGTTGCTTCAGGAAGAAAGCCTGAGCAAACTAGACAATCTATTCGATCTCATCACATGTCCTCACCTCTTCCATACTCTCGCCGTCGCTTTCTCACTGCTACCGCCGCAAGCGCCGCATTCGGACCATCTCTTCTTCGCGCAGCGCCATCTACTGAAAAACTAAACATCGCATTCATCGGATACGGCAAACGTGCATACAAAGTCTTGAACGATGCTCTCCGGCAAGACGATGTGCAAGTGGTGGCTATCTGTGAAGTCGAAGGAACTCGGCTTGCCAAAGCGAAAGAGGTGGTGGAAAAAAAATACGCCGAACAATTCAAATCCGGCACCTACAAGGGCTGCGACACCTATGTCGACTACCGTGAACTACTTCAGCGCGAGGACCTTGATGCAGTGGTGATCATGACTCCCGACCATATGCACGTCCATCCAGCCCTCGCAGCCGCGGCCAAGAAATTGGACATTTATTGTGAAAAGCCACTGACGCAAAATATCGCCGAAGGTCGCCTTCTCGTGAATGCAGTGGCGAAAAACGAACTCATTTTTCAAACCGGTAGCCAACAACGCAGTGAGTTCGGAGGAAATTTCCGCAAGGCCGTTGAAGCCATATGGGCAGGACGTATCGGTGATCTTAAGACCGTCAGAATCGGAGTCGGTGCCTCACCCAAGCCCTGCGATCTTCCCGCCGAAGAACAGCCTGAAAATGTGAACTGGGATCTGTGGCTAGGACCCGCACCACAGCGTGCCTACAACGAAATTCTGTGCCCAAAAGGACTCCACAGCCACTTTCCTGCGTTCCGCAACTACGAAGAATACGCCGGCGGAAAACTTGCGGATATGGGAGCACACCATTTTGACATCGCTCAGTGGGCAATGGAAATGGACGCCAGCGGGCCAGTCTCTGTTGAGCCGCCAACCGAGGGTAACACTGGATTGAAATTCACCTATGCGAACGGAGTGGAAATGTTCCACGGAGGAAAGGCTGACTGCACCTTCGAAGGAAACGAAGGAACAATCTGGGTCGGTCGCGGCGAACTCAGAAGCGACAAACCGGAGATTCTCACAACACCACTCGAGGAAAACGCGCGTCGTGTTCAGCAATCGAAGAACCATCTTCGTAACTGGCTCGATTGCATCAAATCCCGCAAGCAACCCATCTGCACTGCTGAGATCGGCCATCGCTCAGCGAGCGTCTGCCACCTAGCAAACATTGGTTACAAGCTCCGTAGAAAACTAACATGGGATCCTGCTAAAGAGACCTTTGCTGGAGACGGGGAAGCCAATGCGCTTAGAACTCGCGAGCCACGAAAAGGTTGGGAATACGCCTAGTCACAGCAATCTAGCCAAGTCTAGCAAGACAGCTGAAACAGTCAGGTTATGTCACCATAGCTACTGATAAGTGGCGGCTTACGTTTCTAAAATTGCGAAACAATTTCGATGAGTTGAAGTCGTTACTCTAGAATCTTGCGACTTTTACTTTTCCAAAGCTTCCGCTCTTGTCACCAGTGAACGGGCCGCATCGATATTGCGTCCCTCGGAAATCCAGATATCCGCTAGCGCACGTAGCGCAGCCGCTGTTTCCTTTTTCGCTTCCTTGGGAAAAGTCCGAATGGCGTTTCGCAAACGCTCTTCAGCAGCCTTGGTCTGACCTCGCTCGACTAGTTCAGCCGCGGACTCCAAGAGAAAGTCAGGAGTCGCGTCAGCTGGATTCCCCAACATATTTTCAGCTTCACGAAACAACCGCGCAGCATCATCTTTCGTCGTGGGATCACGGGAAGTCGCCATCGCTAATTTCATCATGAGCTTTGCCTTCTCGGGATGATCAAACACCGCTTTTTCTAACAGCAGTCGAGCTTCTCGAGGTTGCTCAGCTGCAAGAAATTCATCTGCCAAGCTGATGAATTCTTCCGGACTTCCTCCGCGAATTTTCAGAAGCTCCGCCGAGTGGTATCGAACTTCCTCCGTTGATCCTTCTTTGCGAAAGTGTTTTGCCAATGACTCATGTGCGAGTGCCTTCTTCGGATGAATCGCGAGTACGCGTTTCAAAACCTCGACCCCTTGTTCATTCTGTTCTGCAACGAAGTGTAAAATCCCCAGACGAATCCGAAGATCCAAGGACGATGGACTTGATTCCACATGCTGCTGCAAAACCTTGATCGCTCGACTCACATCGCCAACTTCACGAAAATGATCACTCGCCGCTCTTGCGGTCACCTGCCACTCAGGGTGCAATTCCATGGCCTTTTCAAAAACGCCTGAAATACGATTTCGAGCTGCAACGTCCTCGCTATCATAGAGACTTTTTGTTGTCGCAACATAATACTGAACCGCTTCGGGAGAACTCGTCGAATCGAGTTGTTCGAGAAGTTCCCGCGCACGATCATCGTTGCTCTGCTCCCGAGCTTGTCGGATCAACCTCTCAACCGGAAGATACTGGCCTGGCATCGCACTAAGAACAGCGAGGTAATTTTCTTCACGTTTCTTCTCTGCTAAAGCATCTCCGCGACCAACACGACCTAGAAAATCGCCGTACTCGACACGAATCACCATCTCCTCAGGGCGGGCACGAATGACTCTTTCATAGATCGCAATTGCCCCCGAGCGATCATTCTCATTCATCCTGAGAGAGACCGCTTTTTGCACCAAAGGCATCGAGACCGGATCAGCCTCATAGGCCTTTGTAAAAAAATCATTGGCGAGCTCTTGATTCCCTCTTTGCTCCTCTAGTATGCCGTATGAAAAATCCAGCAGACTTTCACCGTTAACTACCCCAGAAACAACCAAGGCAAAAGTATACACCAGACGCATGGGAACTGTTTACACTTAGCCATTCCACATGAAAAGCACGCAACTACTACCCATCTTCTTTTTCGTAGTCCTCTCAATGTTGCATGCTCTCGCTCTTCCGGAACATCCACGACTCCTTGCCACAGACAGGCACTGGAAGGATCTGAAGCAACGAATGGAACGTGAACCGGTCCTTAAAAAGATCGTCGAGACCTCGATCCTTCGTGCCGATTCGGTGATCGATGCCCCCCCGCTACCTCCAAAAGTCGTCGGACGCCGAATGCTAAATGTTTCGCGAACAGCGCTGATGCGTATCCTAGACCTGTCAACTGCATGGAAAATCACTGGACAGAAAAAATACTTCGACCGCTGTCGTACTGAACTACTGAACGTTTGCTCGTTCAATAACTGGCAT
Organism: Akkermansiaceae bacterium; assembly: GCA_045106015.1. GTDB lineage: Bacteria > Verrucomicrobiota > Verrucomicrobiia > Verrucomicrobiales > Akkermansiaceae > Luteolibacter. Next base: position 5,246 of record JBGCEE010000052.1, read on the forward strand.
CCAATTCACCATCTGGACACCGCAGAAATGCAAGCAGCCGTCGCCATCGGCTATGATTGGCTCTATCATGAATTATCGCCAGAAGTTCGAAAGCTAATCCAAGTCGCCCTGCTTGAGAAAGGCCTCAACGAAACCGTCCAACAGCGTAAGATCATGCGCCGCCACAACAATTGGAATCAGGTCTGTATGGGGGGCCTCACTCTTTCGTCGATCGCGCTTATGGATGTGTATCCCGAAAAAGCCAAAACGGCGCTAGATGCCGCCCTCGCTGCGATCCCAACAGGAATTAACGGAAGCTACTCGAACGAAGGTGCCTACGCAGAAGGCGGGGGCTACTGGGAGTATGGCACACAATTCACCATCCTCACCATCGAAGCTCTTCGCACAGCAGGAATTCCCGCAGATAGTATTTCCAATCACAAAGGCTTCCGAAAGAGTGGTAAGTATATTTCTCAAGTCTACGGAACCAGTAAACAGCTGTTCAACTACGGCGACACTTCTGTGAGAATGGTCGGAGCTAGCCCATCACTTGCTTGGATGGCTCGTGAAACCGGCGACGCAAATCTTCGTAATAAAATCCGACCTCACTTCCTAAAATTGGAGAACCGAGGTGGCAGTCGTTTACTCGCCTTGAGTGCTTTTTGGTTTCCTTCCAAAACTGAAGTAAGACCGGAGGCTCGAAACCTTGGTTTCGTCAGTGGCGGACCAAGTCCAATCGTCATCCATAGGACGGGCTTCGAGAAAGACGACCTATTCCTCGGAATCAAAGCAGGGAAAGCTGAAGTCAATCACGGCCACATGGACGCCGGCTCCTTCGTAATCGATTGGGCTGGGTCTCGATGGGCCAGTGATCTCGGAAAGCAAGGATACCATGAACTAGAGGAAACCGGCATGAGTCTCTTTGACATGACCCAAGAAAGCCTTCGCTGGAGTGTGTTCCGGCTGAACAACCATTCTCACAACACACTTACCTACAACGGAAAGCTCCATCAAGTAGACGGAGCAGCAAAAATTCTTTCATCCAAACAAGGAAAGGAAAATACAACCTTACTTGATATGACATCACCCCTTGGTTTACCGGAAGATGCTACAGCAACCCGACGGTTTACAATGGATTCCACCCAAGTTCGCATTATCGATCAATTACAAGGGCTCAAACCCGGAGACAAAATCACTTGGAATTTCCTAACCTCTTCGAATATCACCAAATCTGGAGACGCACTCACCTTAGAGAAGAATCAAAAGAGAGTGACTCTGAAACTTCTTTCGCCACAGCAGGTCGACCTCAAATCATCGATGGCTGACCCACCTCCAAAGGAATTTGACGAACCCAACCCAACCATGTCACGAGTCTCACTTGAAACAGTGGCCGGAAAGCATGGGAATATTCACATCGAAGCCGTCTTCCTTCTCGGAGAATAGCGAATATTGTTCTACTGCTCTGAAACATGGGCGGAATCGTACTTGTCTTTGCTCGTAAGATAACAATTACTTCTTGGAACACGAGCATCTCAAGGAGCACTTTTTCCAGAAAAAAATTTACATGCCAAAAAAAACCAAACACCTCGCCAAGACCTACGCCGCTGCAAAAGATCGATACGCAGAAATGGGAGTCGATACGGAAGCAGCGATGAAGAAGCTCGCTACCATTCCAATCTCACTACACTGCTGGCAAGGCGATGATGTCGGTGGATTCGAAAACAGCGGTGAAGGATTGAGCGGTGGGATCGCCGTTACCGGTAATTATCCGGGCAAAGCCAATACACCCGAGGAGCTGAGAGCTGATATTGACAAAGCTCTTTCACTGATCCCTGGGAAACACCGCCTAAATCTTCATGCCTTCTATGGAGAATTCGGAGGAAAAAAAGTGGATCGAGACAAGATCGAAGTGAAGCACTTCAAATCATGGATCGATTGGGCAAAATCGAACGGGCTCGGTATGGATTTTAATCCAACCTGTTTTGCACACCCGAAGGCAGCCGATGGCTTCACCCTTTCTCACCGGAAAAAGAGTATTCGTGATTTCTGGATCGAGCACTGCAAACGCTCCCGCGATATCTCAGCAGCCATGGGCAAAGCCCTCGGTTCACCCTGCGTCATGAATGTCTGGATTCCAGATGGCTATAAAGATACCCCAGTCGACCGTGTCGGACCACGGCAACGTCTTGAGAAGTCACTTGATACGATTTTTTCGAAAAAGCAGAACAAGCGCCACATGCTCGATGCCGTGGAGTGCAAACTCTTTGGAATCGGCAGCGAAAGCTATGTCGTTGGCTCACACGAATTTTACATGGGTTACGCCGTAAAAAATCAGACCTTATTATGCTTGGATGCCGGTCACTTCCATCCGACCGAAACGATCGCTGACAAGCTAGGAACCGCCTTGATGTATGTTCCTGAAATCCTTCTACACGTCAGTCGTGGAGTCCGCTGGGACAGCGACCATGTCGTGACACTTGACGACTCCCTTCAAGCCATTTCTTCCGCCCTTGTGCGCGACAAGCTGTTATCCAGAACTCACATTGGCCTCGATTTCTTCGATGCCAGTATCAACCGCATCGCTGCATGGACAATCGGCACGCGCAATACCATCAAATCTCTTCTTATCGCCCTGCTCGAGCCACCCGCCCTCCGCCAAGCGGAAATTTCAGGTGACCTCACCACTCGTCTCGCGCTGATGGAAGAACTCAAATCCATGCCGTGGGATGCCGTTTGGGATCAGTATTGTGAAACTCAAAACGTCCCCGTTGGAACCGCTTGGCTGGACGAAACGAAAAACTACGAAGAAACGGTCCTTTCGAAACGCTAGAAACCATTGATCATCTAACCAAAAACCCAAATGCCAAACGTCCATATTGAAGAAGAAGCCATAGAAGAAGTCATCGGTGGCGAATTCGAACGCGAGCCAGTGCCAGAAAAAGCCCGCAAAGGTCCCAAAGCTTTTTGGGGAATGTATGCTGGCGAGCACGCAGCTGGAACCGAATTCATGATTGGCCCATTGTTCCTCGCTGCAGGAGCAAGCCTGAAGGATCTTATGTTCGGCCTTCTGATCGGAAATATTCTCGCCGTCCTAACATGGCGATACCTCGTTCTACCGATTGCCATGAAGCGCCGCTTAACTCTCTACTACCAACTCGAGAAGATCGCTGGCGGCAACATGGTCAAACTCTACAATGTAACCAACGGCATTCTCTTCTGCTTCCTCGCCGGAGCAATGATCACCGTTTCGGCCTCAGCTGTCGGGGTTCCATTTGACATTCGATTCGAGGTCCCAGAGGCAACCTTTGGGCTTAGCGGAGCTGCCTTCACAATGATCGTCGCCGTCGTCGGTCTGGTGATCGCTGCCATTGCAGCAGGAGGCTATCGAATGGTCTCACACTTCTCGAACATTGCTGCCCCTTGGATGATTCTAGTTTTCGTAGCCTGTGGTGTTGTCTCCCTAGCACAGATGAACGTCGACTCATATGCGAAACTCGAAACCATCTGGAACGATGGTATCGCATTCGTGCAAATCGCGAACGGTGACGTCGAATTTGGGTTCTGGAAAATTGTCATCTTCGCATGGCTTTGTAACGCCGCGATGCATTTCGGCATGGCGGACCTTTCCATCTTCCGCTTCACCAAATCCAAATCCGCAGGTTGGGCACCAGCCGTTGGAATGTTCCTCGGCCACTACATGGCTTGGATCTGTGCGGCGCTTCTCCTTGCTGCTCTCATCGCAACCAACTCCGAGGCCACTCTGAACTCTGCTGGAAAAGTCCAAGCCGATCCTGGCTTCCTTGCTTGGAACGCCCTCGGCTGGACCGGTATCATCTGCGTCGTCATCGCTGGCTGGACCACGGCAAACCCCACGATCTACCGCGCTGGTCTAGCCTTTCAGAGCCTGTTTAAAAATGCTCCGAAAGCAACCGGCGTATTAATCGCAGGTGTGGTCGCTACCATCGCCGGTGCATTCCCAAATCTGTCTGCGCAGCTACTCGGTTTTGTCGGAACCTACGGCATGATCTTAGGGCCCATGGGCGCAATCATCTTTATCAACCACTACTTTGCAAAACGTCTCGGATTTCATGAAGATGCCGCCGATGCGACCGGCTCTGGATTCAATGTAGCCGTCCTCCTAGCATGGCTCATTCCTGCCATTCCTGGACTTTGGCTCATTCTTTCAAAAGGAGTCTTTGCCGCCTACCTGGTCATCCCCGCATGGATTGCCTCCGCTATTCTATACGTGATTCTCGGTAAAATAATGTTCGCCAACAAAACCCAAGCATAAATGAAACTTCTCGCTACCTACGCAAAGCCAATCAGTTGGATCTCATTACTCCTAATCATCATCCCTCCACTCCTCTACTTCACTGGATCGATCTCTTCGAGCCTGATGAACGGACTTTTGCTGACTGGGACGTTTATCTGGTTTATTTCCGCTTCGCTTTGGATGAAGTCCGAATAGTCCTAAATTGATCTTTTCGAACTCATCGAACAGATCAGTTTTTCCTGAATCGATGAACTTACTATACAGAATCGTGTCCACTCCGCTTCAAATTTGCTCATTCTTTCTTGCGTTTTCAACACTTGGTAAAGCGCTTCCTCCGTCACTAGATAACGTCGCTGAGAAAAGCCCTCTCACCAATTTCATCGTCCAACCAACAAGGATTGTTTGGACTTCGAAACAAGGTGTAAAGAATGCTGAAAAGGTCTTACAAGCCCATTCGGGACAAGCGGTCTTAAAGGAACCTTCCCCCCCGATGATCCTAGAGCCCGGCGGGGCGGTAGTGATTGATTTCGGTGTGCAAATCGCTGGGTCAATTGAACTTTTTACCACTCTAACAAAAAGTAAGAACATGCCAACTCTCCGAGTTCGTTTCGGAGAGTCTGTCGCTGAAACCATGGCCGAGATCGATGAGCGAGGCGCACAAAACGATCATGCCCTTCGTGACCTAAAAATCAAGATTCCCTGGTTAGGTAAAACAACTCTTGGCCCAAGCGGATTTCGCTTTGTAAGAATCGACAACATTGACCAAAAGATCAATGTCGAGTTGAGCCATGTACAAGCAATTCTCACCCTCAGAGACATCCCCTACGTAGGCTCCTTTAAGTCTTCCGATGACAGGCTAAACAAAATCTGGGAAACCGGAGCCTACACGGTGCATCTAAATATGCAGGAATATCTATGGGATGGAGTCAAACGTGATCGCCTCGTTTGGCTTGGCGACATGCATCCTGAAATCAGTATCATCAACGTTGTATTCGGCTACAACGAGGTCGTTCCGAAAAGTCTCGATATGATTCGTGATGTCACACCGGTCAAACAATGGATGAATGGGATCAGCTCCTATTCCATGTGGTGGGTCATCATCCACGAAGACTGGTATCTTCAACATGGAAACCTCGAATACTTGAAGGAACAGAAGCCATACTTGACGGCTCTTCTTAAGCGACTCAGCACCTATGTCGATAAAAACGGCAAAGAGACTCTCGATGGTCATCGGTTTCTCGATTGGCCTACCGCAGACGATAAGACCGCCGTTCACGAAGGCCTCCAAGCGATGATGAAAATGACCATGGAAAGTGGTGCCCGACTCTGTAAAATTCTCGATGATCAAGAAACTGCCAATATCTGTGTAAAAACGGCGGATCGACTCAAGAATCATACGCCTCAGTCAAGTGGTCGTAAATCTCCTGCTGCATTGCTCTCCTTAGCAGGCTTACGCGAGTCCACAGAAGTCTCGGAAAATGTCCTCAAAAAGGACGGTCCAAAGGATCTCAGCACCTTCTACGGGTTTTATGTCCTCAATGCTCTAGCAGAATCAGGCGATATCCAAACTGGCCTCGACTTCATCAGCCAATACTGGGGCGGAATGCTTGATTTTGGTGCTACCACTTTTTGGGAGGATTTTAATCTGGAGTGGACCAAGAACGCCTCACGAATCGACGAAATAGTTCCTGATGGCAAAGACGACCTGCATGGTGACTTTGGTGCTCATTGCTACATCGGGTTCCGTCACAGCTTCTGTCATGGATGGGCGGGGGGTCCTACCGCTTGGCTCAGTGAAAACGTCTTAGGCATCAAACCTGCCGCACCTGGATGCAAGAAGGTAACGATCACTCCAAACTTAGGACATTTAAAATGGGTCGAAGGCACCTACCCCACTCCGCACGGCGCCATCAAGGTGCGCCATGAAAAGGCGGCAGATGGATCGATACAATCGACCATCTCTCTTCCCGAAGGAATCGAACAACTCCAAGCAGTAAACTAAGCTCAGACATGCGCCTCATTATTCTTTTCATCGCCTTAGCAGCACAGAGCATCGCAGCTGTCGTGCCGAATCACCTCAGAACAGAATACCTTGAGAATCCTCTCGCGATTCTATCGAAAGAACCTCGCTTCTCATGGCAACTCTCAGCGAGCGTCCAGAAAAACATACGCCAGACCGCCTTCGAAATCCAAGTCGCTTCAACAGCTGGTCAGATCCATGAAGCTGATCTTTGGAACTCAAAGAAAATCCAATCAAACGATACCTCACTCATTCGATACGCAGGGACAACTCTAGGTTCAAACAAGCAAGCCTTCTGGCGAGTTCGCATCTGGATCGATGGATTAGAGGAACCGACAGCTTGGTCAGAAATCGCATCTTTCGCGACAGGTCTTTCCGATACTGACTGGAAGGCCGAGTGGATTGCTTCTGCCGAAAACCCCTCTAGAACAAGCAAGGAAAACATCCAAAATTTCAAAGACGATCCAATTCGAGGCACGATTGTTGTCGCGCCTGCAAAGCATTTACGAAAGGAATTTAAAACCCAATCGCGACCTATTTCGGCAAGGCTCCATGTCACATCACTCGGGGTCCACACAGTCGAGCTAAATGGTGAACGTGTAGGCGATTGGTTTCTAGCGCCCGGATGGACAAGCTACGATCACCGCCTGAACTACCTCACATACGATGTCACCGAAATGGTAAAAAATGGGCAAAATGTAATCGGCGCAACCATCGCCGACGGTTGGTATGCTGGCTATTGTGCTTACGGCCTTTTCACCAAACAAGCCGGTTTGGATAAAAAACTCTTTGGGCGCTACTACTATGGAAAAATCCCAGGCCTCAAAGCCCAGTTAGAAATCGTCTACTCAGACGGTTCTCAGCAGATCATCGCCACCGACCAAAGCTGGAAGTCTTCCTTAGGACCCATCACTGAAAGCGATATTCTAATGGGTGAATTCTATGATGCTCGGAAAGAGCTCGGTGCTTGGTCCACCGTAGGGTTTGATGACTCAAAATGGAAAGTCGTCATCCCACACGAAGGTAACAAAGGCACGCTAGAACCACATCCTGGAGTCGCAGTTCGCCCCATCAAGGAGATTATTCCAGTTTCTGTTACCGAGCACAAAAAGGGAGTTTGGATCTTCAATCTGGGCCAAAATATTTCTGGAATTGTTCGATTGAAGGTTAAAGGAAAGGCAGGAGATAAAGTAACGATTCGCTATGCAGAAATGCTACACAATGACGGACGATTATCTACCGAGAACCTTCGAGCTGCCCGCTCTGTAGATTCCTACACGCTCAAAGGCGATCCAAAGGGCGAAGTCTGGACCCCAGAATTCACCTATCATGGCTTCCAGTATGTAGAACTTACCGGATTTCCGGGAACGCCTACGAAAGACTCTGTCACAGGAATCGTCATCCATTCAGATACTCCCTTCCACGGAAAATTTGAATGTGATGATCCCATGCTGAACCAACTTCACAGCAATATCGAATGGACTCAACGCGGAAACTTTTTCGATCTTCCCACTGATTGCCCGCAGCGTGACGAACGCATGGGCTGGACCGGCGATGCACAAATTTACGTCCGCGCCGCTACCTATAACGCCGATATCGCATCGTTTTATACCAAATGGTTGCGCGACCTAAATGATGACCAATGGGAATGGGGCGCTTATCCAAACTTCGCACCCCGCCCCTTCGTCCGCCCTAACATGCACTTTGCCGCTGCTTGGGGAGATGCAGGAATCATTTGTCCATGGACGATCTGGAAAGTTTACGGCGACCTAGAGGTCATTTCAGAACACTGGGAAAACATGGAAAAATTCATGAAGTTCCGTTTCGATCGCGATCCCAAAATGAAGGGGACAGCGAAAAAAGATTGTGGCTTTGGTGACTGGCTCGCTCTTTATGAACCCAAAACTCCCATCGAATTCATTGACCTTGCCTACCATACCCATACCGCTGGACTCATGGCAGAAATGGCCGATGCGATTGGCAAAACGGATCGAGCAGAGTTCTGGAAAATGCGGCATAGTCAACTACTCACAAGCTTCCAAAACATCCACCTCAAACCTGATGGCTCACTAAAAATTTCCAATCAGACCACCTATGCCATGTCCCTGAAGCTTGGCCTCATACCCAACGGTTTGAAGGTAAAAACGGCAAACCATCTTGCAACATTGGTCAAAGAGAATGATAACCTCATGACCACTGGTTTTCTCGGAACACGCCCATTGTTACCCGCTCTATCGGAAAATGGACATCACCAACTGGCTGGTATTTTGATGCAACAAAAGAAATACCCCAGCTGGGGCTACGAAGTAGAACAAGGAGCAACAACAATATGGGAGCGATGGAACAGCTACATCGCAGGAAAAGGAGTTCATGATCCGGGCATGAATTCGTTCTCTCATTATGCATTCGGTGCCGTTTGCGAGTGGATGTATTCAGAACTTGGAGGTATCGATCTGCTCAAACCCGGCTACGACGGTATCATCATCGCTCCGCGACCCACTGGAACGATCAAACAATGTTCTGTCTCTACTGGAACGCCTCATGGCACTGTTTCCTGTTCGTGGAGAATCGAAGGAAATACGTTCAAGGTCGACATCACCATCCCTTCGAATGCAACGGCCAAACTATTGCTTCCAATCGCCTCCGAGGAAATCCCTGAGACCATTGGATCAGGAACCTATTCGTTCAGCGGAACATACTCGACTCAGTAATCAGACAATCCCCTGTCGGAGAGCTTTTGAAACGGCCTCCGTCTGAGTTCTTACATGCAGCTTACGATAAACAGATCGAAGGTGCATATCTACAGTGTGCGCTGATATTGATAGCTCGTCTGCGATCTCTTTCTTCGAATAACCTTTCACTAAGGCTTTCAGAACATCTTCCTCGCGTGCCGTCAGCGCCTCCACCTCCTCCACCGGACCATGCTTCGAAAAGCCCGTCAAAATCATCGTTGCAATCGCACTGCTCAAAGCTGCCGCACCGTGTATCACATCATTGATCCCATCAAGAATCTCATCCGGATCGGCAGTTTTCAAAAGGTATCCGGAAGCCCCATTACAAATTGCTCGGTAAACTCTCTCTCTATCATCAAACGCTGATAGAATGAGTACTTTTAGGTCGGGAAGAATCTTCCTGACCTTCACCAACACCTCAAGACCATCCATCCCTGGTAATCCAAGGTCCAAAAGCAAAATATCAGGATATTCAGACGTATAATTGAGCTTTTCAAAAAACTCGTCTGGCGAGGCAAAATGGAATCTGCACTCAAGATTATCCTCCCCATCAATTAACCTACGCACCTGTTTCGCAAAGACCAAATGGTCTTCAAGAATCCATATTTTTGATACTTTGTTCTGTTCACTCATGATGGTGTAGGAGCACTAGCAACAAGGAAAGATCTCTTAACCGTTAAGAGAAGCCTTGTACCCTTGCCTTCGGTTGAATTCACGTCCAGACGACCCTCAAGCACACGTGCTCGCTCGTCGAGCTTTCTTACCCCTTTTGGAGCACGCTTGTCGTCACTGATTTTCTTGGGGATCCCCTTTCCATTATCGACAATTTCGAGGGCAAGTTTATCTCCTTGATCCCAAAGTCGGATCGATACTTTCGTTGCCTCAGAATGCTTGAGGACATTGTGAATCGCTTCTTTATAAAAAAGGAATAGATGCCTCTTAGCATCCAACGAAAGCTTCGATGTCACTTTCTTAGAATCACAATCGATCGTATAATCAAAATCCCGTAGGAGACGACTTGCCGTCTCTCGAATTCGAGAGACTAAGTCTCCAATCGTATCTTGTTTTCGCTCCAGCAACCAAACGATGTCACGCATCGCAAGCGAACTCTCTTTTGCAATACTCTCCACCTCGTTAAGATCGGTTCCAACTTCTCTAGGACCTTGCAATCGAATCAGATCCTTTCGAGCCGTCCGCGCAATCAACGAAATACTCCCAAGATTGCTACCAATATCATCATGTAAATCAGATGCGATCCGCTTTCTTAACTGATCGACTTGATGCTTCGATATCAAGCGTCGGCGCTCGACGATAAAGACCGGTATTAGGAAGGTCAAACCAAGCATCATAGCAGAACCCCAAGTTGCATTCAGTTCACTTTCCGCCGCCATTTGCGCCCGCATCGGGCGCAGAGCTTCAATCTCACGCTCAACCCTCCAGCGTTCATGCAACTGGCTGAGCCAGAAACTCACCGGAATAAGTCGACGTTTCGAGGCGAAACCATCTGTCAGGCTCGTCATTTCTCTTGTTGTTCCGTTGACTCTTTTACAAACGTCGATTCCTTCCGAAATATTTTCTTGGTCGGACCAAACTTCTATCTCAGAGAGCCCATATATATTTTGATTACCGATTTTGCTAGGCTCCGTGGCCACGATTCTGAGCGACTCTGTTTCGACTCCCTCTAAAGATAGTGTTAAGGGAGTCCGAGAGTCCGATCCCGAACTTGGATTTTTCCACTGCTTCACAGTTCGGTATTGATCGAGTTCGGAATTCCAAGCTTGAATCTCTAATGCTTGTGGGAGAACCGATGCATCAAGGATATCTTCGATTCCAACTGGATACAAAATGAGCAAATCCAAATCTCTAGCTTCGGGAAAATCCATCCTCCATGAAACCTCATCATCTCCTTTTTCAGAAAGATAAAATTCGCTAGCTTCTTCGTCATTCCAAGCGCCACCTTGCCAGATACCATAGGGCATCCGACCATCGGTTAGTGCGGCTGAATACCAAAGGTGTGATGGATCGAGATCTCCCACGGAGGTAACGTCCTTCGCGAACGAAACTGGGTATCCATCAGAAATCACAACCAATTCGGCTAATCCAAAGATCTCACTGTCACCTCGTTTGTGCCCTTCTGTAACAGTAATTCGAACATATCTAGTAACCGCGTCCTGCCCGGTAAACTTTACGGGCTTTCCGGCGGGATCCGGAAACGCTTTGTTTCCTGTACGATAAAGAGTTTTTACATCCGAGAAATCTGAACATTTCGAAAAATCGAGTCTGAATCCTTTCGGGAAAATGCTCCGTTGATTGGATGACTGATTCTGAGCCGGAATCAGAAACAAGCTATCAATTGGATACTCAGCACCAAGGTCGATCGTGCAGCTGGGATCTGGTGACTCAGGAGAAACCTTAATCCCCTTAGTCCCCAAACCTGAATCGAGATGATGTTCGTTTTGAACCGCAAGGGTCATCAGTCGTTGCGATAGAAATTCAACTCTCTCCTCAACTTTTACCAAACGTGGGTTAAATACTCTCGCCACTTTCCCAATCGGATTCTGTGCAGATGCGAAAGAAATACTAAGAGACAAAACGACTGAAGTAAGAGCAACTGAACTTGTTCTTGTCCCATTCAGCAAAAGTCCGTTTCCGATGTTCATTTCCCATGGATATTCTCAAGTTTTTAGAAAATATCAATATAAATTAAATAAATTTGAACAAATTTTATTTTCTGGATTTAACGACCCTATCATTCGATCGTTTAAAATTGATCGATACACAATAAAAAACAGAGCACAACTAGACCGAAGTCAGAGAAAACAAGACAAGCAGATGAAAGGATTCCAAAAAGAATTCTACCGAAACTGTTTTTGATCCGGAAAATAGTCGTATCCAAATTCGGAAAGCCTCTTCATAAAATCTAGCTCAGAAATATCGTGAGTTTTCAGAAAGTCTTCCAAAGATTCCGATACATTTCTCAGTTCGGTATTTGCCAGCCCAACCAGTAAATGTGGGTCTATCTTCTCCCAATCGTCAAACTTCATTCTCTGTGACTACTGACAATCAGGAAAACATACAAGCTGGAGAGTCATGCTTTCATGGAAACCAGAGAAATTGCCGATACTTGGAACCACTTGCTATGTAATCAATAGGCGCTAGAATTAATCCACATGAATATGAAAACTCTCATTCTCGCTGCAGGAATTGCACCGATGATTTCAAGCCTTGTTTTTTCAGAGGAGACACCCGAAGCCGAAATGATCGTTGAGGAAATGAGGGAAGAATTTCCTCTCTTTGATGTCGTTCGTGGATCTGTCTCCCAAACTGGTTCGATGTCACTTGACGGAAATCCAGGAGATCTCTCGGTAAGAACTTACGGTATGAGAGCCATCCTTTCACGGCCAATTGATCTGTTCAGTGGGATCAATATGATACCCTTCTTTAATTACGAACTCACGGAACTGAACTTTGGAGGGACGGGTGCAATACCGATAGGAGATGAAGATCTTCATTCCGTCTCACTCCAAGCACTGTTCTTCAAGAATTTCCAGAACACCCCATGGCTGGCGGTCGGCTGGACACGTGCTGAATTCGCCTCGGATTATCAGGGCATTGGTAGTGATGACTTCTCTTTCGATCTTTCTCTTGGACTCGGCTATAAGTTCAATGATTCATTTACTTTCGGTTTAGGATTCGTCGTTACAGACCTAAATGGCAGAGAGCGATTTTTCCCAGGGATCAACTTTGACTGGAAGCCTAATGAAAAATTCAGAATGGGTATCTACGGCCCCAATCTTTTCGCTAGATACATCTTCAGCGAAAGCTGGTTTATGAGTGTGGATGGCGCGCCAAGCGGAGGCGTTTGGAATATTAACGACGACTTCGGAGTTTCGAGAAACGTCCAACTCGATTCCTATCTCCTAGGCCTCTACACTCATCATAAAATTTCTAAGAGGTTTTGGCTAACTGTCGGAGGTGGATACACCTTCGCAAACCAGATTGAAATTCGAGATAACGGGCCTTCTTTTAGTAACGACATGGATGGAGCACCGTTTTTCCAAGTGGCTCTCAGCCTTCGCGAATGGTAACTTGCACTGTATGCAGACTAGACTGAAAGCGTCTAGATCGACATGATGCGGTAAGCCCAAAGAAGCATCAAGACCGTGGCTATTGCCAGGAGCAACATCATCGCCAAGCTGTGACGCTGTGTCCTTAAGACGTTCTCAATTTGCCCACGACTAAGGCTTTGCTCAAACCTTCTGAACTCCTGCCGCTCTTTAATCTCGGCCATAGGTGGCATGGTGGCATCCCTGTCACGCTTCTCCTTTTCGAGACGAGCCGGCAGTTGAATAACTTCACGATGTGCCTCTTCGAGCCGACGCTCGCGTTCCTTGAGGGCGATTAACTCGTGGTCCTCTTCAAAGAGGCTTGCTTGTTTCAATTTCGCCATGACCTACTTTATCAAATAAACTAAAACCCCGATTCCACCCAAAACAATAATAGGAAGATTGAAAGCGAATCCACTTAACAACTGTTCCTTAAAGTCGAAATCTCCGCTTTTCCCTCTGACCCTGCGACGACTCCTTTTAGACGGGCTACCGAAAATCCCACCTGAACGAGTTCCTTCGAAATAGCTTGCCGCTTGATCATACTCATCTGACGCCATGTCTGTGACGATCGTCGCCTTATCGAGTTTTTCGTGAAGGTTCTCACGAGTCCATTTTTCTGGATCGTGTTTTTGAATCTTATCAAGATGGTCGGAAAAGCATGTCCGGCACTGCTCAAGTTGATCTGTCTCCTCCCGCATCTCGTAGAGTTCTCGGTCGATCAAAGTGATTGCCGAAGAAAGCCGTTCCGTCAGTTCAACCTGCTGTGACAAGAAAGCACGCTTTCGTGTCGTCAGCTCCTCAAGTTCACGCTTCTTGCGCTCCAACTCTTCCCTTTCTTGCTGGATTCGTTCGAGTTCGATCTGTGCGTTTTTGATCTTGTCGTCGTAGTCGTCTGATCGCCCTTTACGGGAAGACATATCGAGTTGCTTCGATCGAACATTGATTGGGTGGGTGTATTCTGTAGAAGCTGGCATAGCGAAATAATCGATTTAATTCGCTTTTCTTAAGCAATTCTCCATCACAAGACCAGCTAAATATTTCATATATGTATAATTTTATCTGTCTCTAAACAAGTCAGTTCAGCCAAATCCTTGCCACGAACGATTTCCTTCAAAAAATACAGCCAAGCACTTTGGTCTTTGAAATATTTGGTTTTGCATTGCGTAAACCATATCTAACGTCCTCACCTATATGAAACTATTAGCCAGTTCACTCATTGTCGCCTTGAGCGGTTTTTCGGTAGCGCAGAAAGTTCCAGAAGTTCTTGCGATTGGTAGCAAGCTCCCCGCCTTCTCACTCCCAGGAACCGACGGAAAAACCCATTCCGAAAAAGACTACGCGGACGCGAAAGTCCTCTGCGTGATATTCACCTGCAATCATTGCCCTGACTCTGTCGGTGCTGCTGGACGAACCGAAAAAATCCACCAAGACTACAAGGACAAAGGTGTGGCAATCGTCGCAGTGAATTCGAACAATCCAAAAAGCCTGCGTCCTGATGAACTTGGCTACTCGCCATACGGAGATTCATTCGAAGAAATGAAGCCTTTTGCCGACAGCCACGGCTGGACTTTCCCTTATTTGTATGACGGAGAAAAGCAAGAGTTTGCCACTTCTTGCGGTGCACAATCCACGCCACACGTCTTCATCTTCGATGCCGAGCGAAGGCTTCGCTATACTGGGCGAATGGACGATGCGAAGCGTTCTTCGGCCCCCGTGGAAAAATCCTTTGTTCGAGATGCCTTCGACGCCATCCTTGCTGGAAAAGAAGTTGCAGAACCTGTGACACGATCTTTCGGCTGTTCCACCAAATGGCTATTCAAAGACGGCAGCGTTGCGAAAGACCAGAAAGCTTGGGAGGAGAAAGAAGTCACGCTTGATGATCTAGATGAGGCTCTAGCAAAAAAGATCCGAGCCAATAAATCCGGTAACGTTAGAGTCATTAATTTCTGGTCCACAACTTGCGGCCCATGCGTTGCTGAGTTCCCAGATCTTGTCGATACCTACCGCCGCTTTCAAAACCGTAACGTGGACCTCATTTCAATCTCGCTTGATCCGAAAGATGATAAAACAAAGGTGAAGAAATTCCTAGAATCACGGCACGCTGCTCTTTCCAAACGCACAAAACCATCGATGGAAAAAGAAGGTCGAACGTCAAATAACTACATCTGGACGGGTGGCAATCCGGACAAACTCGCTGAAGCAATTTATCCAAAATGGACAGGTGCACTGCCCCTAACAGTGATCATCTCGCCAGAAGGGAAAATTCTTTGGAACCACAATTCCGAACTCGATTTCGTAGAACTCCGCACGGAGATTCTAAAGGGTCTCAAGTGATATTACGTGATCCCGTAATATCAAACCATACAAAATGTGAGAGGATGGAATCACTGCTAGAGCGTGATTCTTTCCCCCGTTTCGCTCAGGCACGGAGAAGTTTCTAAAGCGAGGCGTAACAACGAGTTGGTTGCGCCTCGCTAAATGCCAATAGCGAATGATATAAACCTTCAATATGAAGACCTGCAAGTTCTGTGCGGAGGAGATCCAAGACGAGGCAATTAAGTGCAAGCATTGCGGCGAATTTTTGGAACTTCCCGCCTCAAATTCCGAACTCGCATCACCACCTCCAATAAGGCCAGTCGTTGAGTCCTCGATCCCTTGGTATTTCCGAAAGGCTTTTGTGATTATCATGCTGCTGAGTATAGGTCCGCTTGCTCTTCCCTTGGTCTGGTTTCACCCCAAAACATCAGTGGTCACAAAATCATTGATTACGGTCCTTGTCGGCATTCTCACCTACGGTCTGTATTTGATGACAGTTTTCGCTTACAAGCTACTCATGGAACAATTAGAAGCCATTCAAGCTTTGGGAATTTAATCCAGCTTTCATCTAGGTACTTGCGCTAGCCCAGTTCCAGTCTACATCTTTACCGATGATACGAAAATTGGTTTTGAGCTGCGCTTTCCTACTCAGCTTGGCCTCGGCCCAGAGTTATCGAGTTACCTCCGAAAAGCCCCCACAAGTCACTCGGGAATTTCGAGCTGCTTGGATTGCCTCCGTCTACAATATCGACTGGCCCTCAGCCAAAGGTTTGAGTTCAAGTTCACAGAAAGCAGAAATTCGAGCCATCCTCGACAGACTCAAATCGCTAAGAATGAACGCAGCGATCGTTCAAATCCGGCCACACGCGGATGCACTTTACTCTTCTAAAATTGAACCATGGTCCCCTTGGCTAACCGGGAAAATGGGTAAATCACCAGGATATGACCCACTCACCTACTGGATCGAACAAGCCCATTCGAGAGGCATCGAGGTTCACGCATGGTTTAATCCGTTCAGAGCACTTACGAACGTAAATAATCCAGTTTCTAAAGACCATATCAGTAGGAGTAAACCTTACGTCATCCGCAGATACGGCAGCAAACTTTGGGCCGATCCTGCTCATCCCGAAACTCGGCGCCGCGCGCTGGATACGATCTTAGATGTAGTACGGCGCTATGACATCGATGGCGTGCATCTTGATGATTATTTCTACCCTTATCCAAAAGGAAATCTGCGTTTTAATGATGGCAAATCGCCAGCCCAACGCCGCGCTTATGTTGATTCCTTTGTGAAGGACATGTATAGTTCGGTAAAAAAGCAAAAACCGTGGGTGAGAGTTGGCATCAGCCCCTTTGGTATCTGGCGTCCTGGAGTTCCATCAGGCATCGAAGCAGGCGTTGACTCTTACGAAGACCTCGCAGCCGATTCTCGGAAATGGCTAAAGAACGGGTGGCTCGACTATCTCGCTCCGCAACTCTACTGGCGGATCGAACCCAGAAAACAGTCCTATACAGCTCTTCTCGAATGGTGGCGCGGACAAGGAACTCGACCCGTTTGGCCGGGAATTGCGACCACGCGAATCCAATCAACTGAAGACCCGGGCAGGCCAGCCTCTGAAATCATCAACCAAATTAACCTCTCCCGAAAGATCGGAAAAAATTGGGTGGGGCATATTCATTGGAGTGTCAGTGGACTGATGAAAAACCAAGGTGGCATCTCGTCAAGCCTTGCGAAGGTTTACACTCAACCGGTTGCCGTTCCTCCCATGCCATGGTTGAGCAAAAGTCCACCGCCCCCTCCGCATCTATCAGCGAAAGCTACAGGAGCAAAAACTACGATCCGCTGGTCCTCTCGGAGTTCCGCAAAAATGGCAATTCATGGACGCTATCGAGGAACATGGCGAACCATAGCAATCATCCCCTCAAAAACCAACGGCGCTGTCATTCAAAAACCCGATGCAGTGGCCATTACCGCGCTTGATCGCTTTGGAAATGCTTCACCTTCACAAGTCCTCACGATACAATAACCTCAATCACCTGAACTCCTAAAACAAAACCATTCATCTCTCATCATGAAGATACTGCTCATTTTTCTGCTTACTTTACCACTTGCAGCATCGGAGATCAATTCACTCACTGCTGAAGAAAAAGCCGACGGTTGGCTGCTACTCTTCAATGGAAAGGACCTATCCAACTGGCGCACCTTCAATACCGAAAAGCCGCCGGGAATTGGCTGGAAGATCACAGAAGAGGGACTCCTCAAAAAAGTTTCAAAGATCCCAGGCGGAAGTATCATCTCTAAGCGGAAGTTTGATGACTTTATCTTAAGTTGGGAGTGGAAAATTTCTCCCAAGGGTAACAACGGAATCAAGTATCTCGTTGAAGAAGAAAGGCCGAAAGCCGCTGGCCCAGAATATCAGATGCTAGATGACCAAGGCCATCCGGACGGCAAAAGAGGCGCAAACCGTCAAACCGCTGCTTTGTATGACATCTTCGAGCCCACAAAAGACAAGCCCCTCAAGCCAGCAGGTGAATGGAATCTCTCTAAAATTATAGTTCAAGGAAATCGAGTCGAACATTGGTTGAACGATAAAAAAGTTCTCGAATACGAGCTTGGAAGTGAGCCGCTTAAAGCAGCGATCGCGAAAAGTAAGTTTAAGAATGCCGAAGGATTCGGGAACAAAGTCTCGGGCCATATCATGCTCACTGACCATATTGACGAATGCTTCTTCAAAAACGTGAAAATTCGTCCGGGCTTGCTAGAGTAATCCCTAAAGACCTTACCAAGTTTTTTCAGAATCTTTGAACATTTATTAGTTACACCTGTCTGAAACCTCGAAGACCGTGCGAAAGCCGCGTTTTCATGTAAGGGTGAACAGCAGTTGTCAGCCTCAAAGTACCTTTGGGTGTGTTGAAGTTGTTCAGCTTGGCCGTCGGGGTGGGTGCCCCGGCGGCCTTTTTCTTTTCGCATCTTCTTTAAGTTTTAAGAGAAAATCTCTTCATCCTCTGCGTATTAGGGTTGTCAATAAGCGCCGATTCCATTTGCATTCCGAGCTTTTCCGATCTGGAACTCCATGATTACCCAAACATCTGACCTCAAACGTTTCCTCGACCAGTGCGAGACAATCGACGGTCAGAAGCTTTGTGCAATTGACACAGAGGCCGATAGCCTTCACCGCTACAAGGAATCGCTCTGTCTCATCCAATTTACTGCCGGCTCTGAGTGCGTCTTGATCGATCCCCTATCGATTGAAGATCTTAGTCCTCTCGATCATTATCTACGAGATGCGACTGTTTGGATGCACGGGGCTGACTACGACATGACCATGTTGAAACGCGAATTCGACTACATTCCCCCTGTTGTTTTGGACACGCAGATCGGCGCTCGACTACTCGGAGTTACCAAGTTTGGGCTAGGAAACCTAGTCGAGTATTATTTTGGTATCACCCTTTCAAAATCCTCTCAAAAAGCGGACTGGGGTAAACGTCCCCTTTCTGAAAAAATGATCGATTACGCCCTCAACGATGTAAGATACCTCTTGGAAATGGGTCAAAAAATCGTCGATCAACTAAAAGAGAAGGGACGATATGAGTGGTTCACTGAAAGTTGTGAAGCTGCTAGAACAAAAGTTGAAGCGAGAAATACATCCAAGGAAGAACTCTGGCGTATTTCAGGCTCAGGTAAGCTCGACTCTTATGGGCTGGCATGTCTGCGCGCCTTGTGGAACTGGCGTGAACTAGAGGCAGAATCTTGGGATCGCCCGACCTTCATGGTCGCTCCAAATAGACTTTTGATCGAATGGAGCCAAACACTAGCTGCAGAATCTCCAGTGACTTTACCTCCTCACTTCAGAGGAGACCGAGTGAAACGATTCACAAAAGCAGTTGCTGAACTGGAAAATTTACCCAAGTCCGAGTGGCCAGCGCGGCCGATCAAAAAGCGACGGAAGCGCGATAAAAACTTTGATGCCAAGGTTGACGAATTCATCGCAAAACGAAACAAAGTTGCCGCAGACCTTGGAATTGATGGTTCTCTAATTGCATCGAGGGCGGTTATCGAGTCCATCGCATCTTCCGAGGACTCGCCTGCCGAGCTATTGATGTCGTGGCAAAGACAGTTACTCGATTTGTAACCGTCTGATGCCCTAATTTAGCGCGACTCACAGTTTGACCGTCGCCATACTTCAATCAGAATATCACCATGCCCGCTGAAACCAGCACACACTTTTTTGACTATCACGACGTCTTTGAACTTCGGGATGGCACCTCTTTGCCTTCAATAAGAATCGCCTATGAATCTTGGGGTACGTTAGCAGAGGACGGTTCAAACGCCATCCTACTTTTCCACGCTCTTTCTGGATCTCATCACGCGGCGGGAATCACCACCGAAATTCTTGGAATTGGCGATTTGTGGCAACCCGAACTCCATCAAGGCTGGTGGGAGGATATGATTGGGCCGGGAAAAGCCATCGACACGGATCGTTTTTTCGTAGTCTGCCCCAATTATTTGGGAGGCTGTTATGGCTCAACCGGACCCGCTTCAAAAAATCCCGAAACTGGTAAACCCTGGGGCTCCACATTCCCTTCAATTTCAGCGGCGGATCAAGTGAATGCGTTCGCCTTGCTTCTCGACAGTCTTGGAATCGACTCGTTGCATTCTCTCGTAGGACCATCTGTCGGCGGGCTCGTCGCCACGACCTTTGCAACCCGGCTTCCCAATCGCGCAAAAAGAGTCGTCAATATTGCTGCCGGTTTTAAAACAACTGTCCTCAATCGGCTCATCCTCTTTGAACAAATTCTGGCGATCGAAAATGATCCAAACTTCAACGGAGGCGATTTTTATAACGGCGAACCTCCAATTTACGGCCTAGCACTTGCTCGAATGATTTCTCATAAAACATTCGTCCACCTCGACTCGATTGAAAAACGAGCACGCCGAGATGTGATCCAAGCTGAGGATGTCCTGCAATGGTATAAGGTCCGAGATCAATTTCAGAGCTACATGCTTCATCAAGGCAAAAAGTTTGTCCGACGGTTCGATGCCAACACCTACTTGAGAATTATCGATCTATGGTCTCGCTACGATGCCCTAGTCGAAGGGGACGCCGAAACACCCAAAGAGCTTTTTGAGCGCTGCAAAGATGCAGGTCAAAAGTGGTTAGTCTTTTCGATTGATTCGGATTTTTGTTTTTACCCCGAAGAGCAACTAGAATTAGTCGGCCACCTCGAATCCGCCGATGTAGAATCAATGCACATCACGGTGCATTCCAAAAAAGGTCACGACTCATTCCTGCTAGAACCTGACCTCTACACACCCCACATTTCATGGGTTCTTCAATCCTAATTCGAATAAACATTTTTATCGCTGGGTTCAGTATCCTCGCGATCGGTTTTATCGGTGCATCTCAGCTTGGAAAAGAAGCCGGCCCTCCGTTCCTTCTCGGTGCTCTTACTCTTGGTGGTGGGCTGGTTATTTGCGGTGCATTCACCTTGAAAATGCTCTGGCACGGGATCATCGGTGCTGGTGCACTTTCCCTGATCGGGTTTAGCAAAGGTGTTCTGAATCTCCCAGACATGGCGACTTACTTCGCCGGTGACCGATCTCGAAGCATCGCTCCCATGCTGGAGTTCGCCGTCACATTAGTTTGCATTTTCCTACTTCTTCGGATCGTCAGAACATTGAGCCGCGAACGAACTCGGCGCATGCTAGAGGAGAGGTGAATCAGTCGGTTTCTGTCCCAGCTGAATCTTCTTCTGGTTCAATTTCAGGTAGAAGGTTTTTCCACTGATGCAGTTCGTATCCGCTGCCTAATCCGCCGATTTCCTGTAAAAGCTCGTGGCACTGTTGTCGCCAGTCATCGTAATCAGGAGGTCCGTTACGATCTTCTCTACTCTTCGGAAAGACAATGTAAGTGACGGTTAGATCTGAAACAGGCCTGCTGTAAGGTGACGAACGCTCATTGATCTCCTTTGCCATCCGGAGCGAAGCTTCACCGACCTTAAAAGTGGGCCCGCCGTCTCCAACAATGCATGGGTAAATTTTGTCCTCATGTATGACAACGGCGTAGTCGCCAACCCGTGGTGAATATGGATCCTTGCGATCTGTAATCAAATTCACTGGCATCACGATAAAGGGATCATATTCCGCAATCAGATAGCTTCTTGCCTTCAAATCAGAGATCCATCTCTTCAGCATTGTAACCCTCTCCTTCAACCACTTCTTCCGTTCCGCAGTTGTATCGCTTTCGGCGATTTCTCGGTTTGCATTTACAATCCGTCTCTCAAACCCCGCAATCATCGGGTTGGGCGTGTTTCCTCTCTTCGTCCATCCGTAGCTAGTAAACGGTTGATAGTAGGTCGAATTCACAATGGAATCTGGCATTTCGGGGAGTCGGTCGCCATCCGATCCATCTGATACAACATCCATCTCCGCCTGAAGTAGGAGCACTTTCCTACCATTTTCTGCTTGGAGGTTTAAGATCGTCTCACAGTCATAAACGTTATGTTTACTCAGCAGTTCATTCAGCGAATTCGCCTTCTTTCGAATGCGGTCACTCTTATTCGTATAAAGTTGATTGAACCAGTGAGAAACTTTCCCACCTTCAAGCAAATCAGGCAAACTTGGCAGGATTTTTGAAAGCTGGGAATTACTCGCTTCTAACTCACCGATCGTCTTTGCAGGAGTGGGCAACTTAAGCTGTAACTCGTAGCTCGCCACGTAGCTTTCCGCGCTCTTTCTCTCAACTGATGCGATTCCACCTTCTCCAAAAGTGATCTCTGTCTTAAACGGGATTCCATTCCGTAATTTCCGGACATCTGTGACTTTGCCAATCGGAAGCGGCACGAACGGCTCGGGAGTATTATCTTCAACTTCATCCGTAACAGCTCTCGCCTCTTGTGTAGTTCTCACCTCTGCAAGCTGGCGTTGAAGTTCAAGTTGAAACTCTTTTTCCATTTCCATCCGCAACTTGTCCGCAATCTCCAACTCGATGCGCTCACGGTCGATCTCTTCTATCGGTTTCTGGCTTCGAACCAAATCCTTCAGATTTCGGCTAACCTTCTTCGGAATATCCGTAAAAAAGGAACCCACTAGCGCAATCACCAAAATCAGAAAACTGACACCAAACCAAGGCACTCCCCGGCGAGGTTCGCTTCGTTTGATATTTTTCTCACCCATCCGGCTAAAGACTAATGGCGCATCCAAATATTTTCAATAGAAGTCATTCACGAAAATCTCCGACAACATGGATTTCTAATAGGCAATTCAAACCCACTCTCCTAAACTCCGCACGTGAGGTCCGGATCAAAGAAGACTCTTCTTAAAGCCGACGGAAAATTCTTCCGTTGCGGCACCGAACGCATTTGGTTGAAAGCCGTTACCTACGGCCCTTTTCCCGCGCAGAGAAAGCCCAATCTTAGCCAGCAACTCGCAAAAATAGGTGAAGCCAACTTCAATACCATTCGAGTTTTCGAACTACCTGAATTGGAGTTTCTAGATGAAGCTTACTCCATGGGGCTGCGCGTATTCGTAGGCCTTGATTGGCGGCAATACGAAGACTTCATTTCACAGCCAAGCCTTTTTAGTGCGGCTAAAATCAAACTGATATCTTGGCTAAAGGCAAATGCCGCACATCCTGCCATTGCAGCAGTTTATGTCGGCAATGAAATCCCCGCAGACCTCGTGCGCTGGATGGGGCCCGTTCGAGTTCGCCAAAAGCTAGAAGAACTCATCGAAGCCGGTAGGGAAACCGCGCCTTCGCTCTTGTTTTCCTACGCAAACTACCCTTCCACCGAATATCTTGAGCCTTCGAATGCTGACTTCACTGCATTCAATGTGTATCTCGAGGAGCAAAGCGCCTTTTCAAACTACCTAGCACGCCTTCAAAACATAGCAGGAGACCGTCCACTAGTTATCTCGGAATTCGGGATCGATTCATTGAGAAACGGAGAAGAAATACAGGCCAAAACTCTCAAGTGGGCATTGGAGACCGCAAATATCCAAGAATCAGCAGGACTCACAGTGTATGCTTGGAGCGACCTTTGGTTCAATAATGGAAAGGTAATCGATGACTGGAATTTCGGTATCACCAGCCGAGAAGGTATTCCCAAACCTGCTCTACAGATCTGCGAAGACTTTAAAGAGCCTAACAAAAACCACCTAAATCGCCAGTATTCCGTCATCGTATGCACTCGAAACGGAGCAGGTCGTATTTCTGCATGCCTCGAGGCAATCGAAGCGATGTATGGAAACGCCTTTGAAATCATCGTCGTTGATGACGGTTCTTCAGACGCGACCTCCGAGCTTGTCACTAAAAAGTTTCCATCTGTGCGGTTGATCAAAATTCAGCCCTCCGGCCTGAGTGCCGCTCGAAATCTTGGCTCAGAAATGGCAAATGGAGAGATTCTTGCGTTCACCGATGACGATTGCGAACCAGACAAAGAATGGCTGATTCGGCTCAATAGAGCCTTCGAAGACCCATCAGTTGCTGCTGCCGGCGGTCCGAATCTCGCACCCAGACCTCGCAACTGGCAACAAGCTGTCATTCAAGCCTGCCTTGGCGCTCCGAGTCATGTCTTACTTGATGACCAGACCGCTGAGCACCTTCCCGGCTGCAACATTTCAGTTCGGAAAAAAATCTTTCGTGAAGTTGGTGGCTTCGACCCCCAATTCAAGACAGCAGGTGATGATGTGGACTTCTGTTGGCGCCTTGGGGAACACGGTCACAGAATGGCCTTTGTTCCCGGAGCATTTGTTTGGCATTGGAGAAGGCACTCCATTTCTGCTTTTTTGAAGCAGCAGGTCGGCTACGGAAAGGCCGAAAGATTACTCATATCCAAACATCCGGACCGATTTTCGAAATCTGGCGAAGCCCAATGGGAAGGATTCGTGTACGGCGGCGGCCCGGTTCGAGTCGAAGACCAATCGATCATCTATCACGGCCCCATGGGCTCGGCCGAGTATCAGTCTATTTCCAATCATATGCTCCCACTGCGGCCATTGGACCCGCAATTCAGTAATGACTTTACTCAATTCACCGTAAACTTCGTTTCAGCGATACAGCCTATAATAAGAAGCTGGTATCGAAATCGAAGTATTCGCCTCCCTTCCTTTTTCAAATCCAAAGCTCCTAAAAAACCAATAGACGGAATTCAGGAGTTCTCAATTCCACTTGGTGCTAATATCGAAAGAATGGCCGTTCTCAATCGTTTTGTTGAGGATGGCTGGGAAGTAACCGAAGCGAACACCTGGGACCTCAAGAAAGAAGGAACCCATCTTCTAATTGCTCTCGAAAAACTCGATTATCATCACGTCAATATCCTCCTTAGATTCTCAAGAAACTCACACCTCGTTCAAGAATCTCTTGAGACTCTCCGAAACTCATTTTAGGTCCTTCCGCTGTGTCACTTCTCACCTCCGACTACGACTACGAGCTCCCAGAAGAGCTGATCGCTTCAAAACCACTTTCCCAACGGGCTGCATCTCGTATGCTCGTGATTCATCGCGATTCAGGAAGAATCGAACATCGAAATTTTACCAACTTCGAAGACTATATTCAAAGTGATGACCTTGTCGTCCTCAACAATACACGCGTGATTCCTGCGCGACTTTTTTCAGATGATGGCCGTATTGAAATGCTGTGCCTAGATCGTCTATCTCCGACGAACTGGCGTTGTCTTTGCAAACCTGGAAAACGTATGAAAGTCGGTCGATCGGTCATCGTCGGCACGGTGACTGGAACGGTATCGGAAGTCTTCGAAAATGGAGATCGTTTGATCGAGTGGGAAAGACCTCTAGATCTTAACAAACACGGACACCTTGCACTTCCCCACTATATGGGAAGAGAAGATGAAGAAGTCGATCAGGAACGTTACCAGACAGTCTTTGCAGAAGAAGAAGGAGCCATCGCTGCTCCCACCGCTGGCCTTCATTTTACCGATGAGATGCTCTCGCGTGTTCGACACGACTTCATCACTCTGCATGTGGGAGTCGGAACATTTCGGCCAGTAAGCACCGACAATATCGAGGAGCATGAAATGCATTCCGAGAAATTTCGAGTAAGTGCGGATACCGCTTCGAACATCAATTCTGCGAACCGAGTGATCGCAGTCGGAACGACTGTCACTCGCGTTCTAGAATCAATTGCAATCGATTTCGATGCGTCGCGTATTCCACAATCCGTCGATCTTACTGGTGATACCGATATCTTCCTGCACCCTCCCTATAAATTCAAAGCAGTCGATGCATTGCTAACGAATTTCCACCTCCCAAAATCAACCCTGATCATGCTGGTAAGTGCTTTTGCAGGACGAGAACTTATTCTTGAAGCATACCGTCAAGCAGTCGAAGAGAAATATCGTTTTTATTCCTATGGAGACTGCATGCTCATCATCTAAAACACCCTTATGAAACTCATCTCTTGGAACGTGAATGGAATCCGCGCAGCTCTAAACAAGGGGCTCGCTGATTTTGTATCTTCTGAAGATCCCGATGTACTATGCCTCCAAGAAACGAAGGCCCGCGAAGAACAAGTCGAACTCCCACTCGAATTCGGCGCTTATCAAGCCTACTGGAATTCTGCTGAAAAACCTGGCTATTCTGGAACCGCCGTCTTTAGCAAAAAAGAACCTTTGAGTGTCAAGTCGGGCTTTGGAATCGATATACACGACAAAGAAGGACGCGTGATCACTGCCGAATATCCGGATTTTTTCCTCGTCAATGTCTACACGGTAAACGCTCAAGATGGTCTGCGCCGCCTGCCCTATCGCTTGAATTGGGATGAGGCCTTCAGAAACCATCTGAAGAAACTTTCTGAAACAAAAAGAGTGATTTTCTGTGGTGATCTCAACGTTGCTCACCATGAAATCGATCTCGCTCGTCCTAAAGCAAATCGGAAAAGTGCCGGTTTTTCTGACGAAGAACGTGAGAGCTTTTCCAAGCTTCTAGAAAGTGGTTACGTCGATTCATTCCGCTATCTAAATCCAGACGCCCTGGAGGCATATTCTTGGTGGTCCTATCGAGGAGGCGCAAGGCAACGCAATGTTGGCTGGAGAATCGACTATTTCGGAGTCGCAACCGATCTCGCGGATCGTATCCAAGAGGCGAAAATTCTACCCGAAATTTTGGGATCGGACCATTGTCCAGTCAGCCTCACGATCGAATAGCTCTATGATTCAAGCCTCCGCACTTTTTATTCCTTAGAGCTTTGAATTTGCGCTATGAAAAATGACGCCGAAACGGATTACGCGCCTTTTCGTTCGCAACTGAGGTAATCGGCCCATGCCCAGGAAGGATAAGGCAACCATCATCAGCTTGTTTGAGAGACTTCCTAAGTGTGCGAAACGCCTGCCGGAATTTTTCCAAATTCTCGCACCCTCCGGCAGAGCCTGCGAATATTGCATCACCCACCACGAATAGTTGCTGCTCCAAGCCATTCACAAAATAGCCAACAGCAGGCGTAAAGTGACCTGACAGATCCACCACAGATACTTCAAAAGGCCCAATTTTTATACAGTTCGCAGCAAGAGCACCAGTCGCATGCCATAGCGGCACGCTTCCTTGGTTCACTGAATCCAATCCACCGATATGATCAGGATGCTCGTGGGTAATAAAAATAGCATCCAAACTAGTCGGATCGATTTCACCCAAAATATCTCGCTTTCCCCAACCTGTATCAAAAAGAAGTGTCGTCCCGTCTTTCTCAACGTGCCATGCGTTCACGGTCCAAGCATGAAACGGAAGCTCGAATCTTCGAACACCAACCAATTCACTGACGGACGGCAAGTAGTTCGGAAGCGCGACAAGTGGCTCAGCATCCAATTCAAGATGTGGGGCTAATCTCAGAAGAGCATCCTTGAGAAAATCACCACCTAGAACTCGTTTGATCTCAAGCTCAGTAACGCCTGCTTTCGCACAAATCTCTGAGGGTTCCAATTCTAAGCCTTTGATGGCTTTGCCGACTACATCGGAAAACTCATCTTCCAAGCTCATCGCATGCGATAGTAACTGTCTGGATTGTAGAGAAAATAAACGTCTTTAGGATTCAATCTTGGAAGGTAGGTAAAGACTCGACCTTCATCATCCACTTGCTCGGCTATGGCCTCCTTTTTTTTCGCCTTCTGGTCCCCATAGTCGGGATTAACTGTCACCGCACTCTCCACGATTCCATCGACAATGTGATTTACCCACTTCAGTTTCTTGGCTTCATCGCCGAATTCGCTCCAGTCACCACTGGTTGATCTCGCATACATTTTCTCGATGAACTCTTCAGTGCTAATTCCCATTTTTTTGGCAACTGGAGCTGCTAGGCGCTCCCACCAACGCTGACTCTCTTGAAAAAACTCTTTCTGTTGCGTAAGATTCAGACGCGCAAACATGATCTGCGAGCTAATCTGGTGGTGAAGAATAATTGCATTTGGATACGCGTAGCTCTCCTCCGCAAGTGTCGTAATGCATGCGGCCATGGATGCGGCAAAACTTTTCACAACGACATGAACGGGTGCCTTACTTGCCTCCATGGCTTTCAAAATTCGATACCCCGCCATTACAGAACCTCCAGGACAGGAATCAATGACGATAAAAATTGGCAGATTCTGGTCCAAATTATTCCAAAAATCGATACGGCTGGTTACGTAGTCAGCTGTCGAGCTCTTAATCACACCATTAAGCGGAATTCGGCGATCAGAAATAACAACCACTCCATCGTCTCTAAGCGGTTTTTCCAGATATACTGGATCCGTATCAACGTATTGCTCGCGTTTTTCTGAAATCTCAATTGTGTCGATCTCTGACTTCAGTCGCAACAGTTCCATTGTAGATTCCGCCTGTGCCCTCTTCAGGTCCGCTGCGACCTTTTCAGAGCGAATTCTCGAAATCTCAGCTTGGCGACTCAATTCAGCGATGGTCACCTCGGCTTCTGCAACGGCATCTTTGACGGCTTCCTTGCGTTTCGACGATTCAAGAGCCAGTCGTTCCGTAATCAACTCTCGTTCAATCTTTAAACGAGTGATTTCAGCGCGAAGTTCATTGGTCTCCTTGGTTAGCTTTGCAGCTTCAAGTTTATTCGAAGCCTCCAGATCGCTCAAGACTTTGGAGCTAGCTGATTTCTCAGCCGATTCCGTCGGACTGCTAACAGCCGTTTCTGCCGATTGAGGCTGTTTCGCAGAGAGGATTGAAATCCCGAGAAAACAAAATGAAATGATGGGTAAAACTTTCATGACTATCATACTGCCTCATTTCGGCCTTTTTTCAATCTGAGGCCAACAAAAAGAATGATCGCTACAAAAAAGAGGAAAATTGATGCCGCGATCCCTAAAAAAGTAAAAAAGCGTCCCGCTGCCGCATCCACTTGTTCTTCAGTTACGGTATCCGCGGGAACCTTCCCGGCTTCTCTTTGAAATCGGATGACTCCATCGCCAAGTTCCACTGAAGTCAACTTCGCCATCATTTCCCCAATCGGCCCAGACCCAGAATAGCGTTCAGCGATCCGATAAGGCGACATTTGTTGGATAAACTCAGAAGGCACATGACTTCCTTCAACCTCAATATCACTGAGCTGAAGAACCACTTCACCATCACGAAGTCTAGGTTCAGCAACGAGAGTCCCGTTCAAATATCGGGGATCCGATCCAATAATCCCCTGCTCTCCTTCTTTCGCTAATCTCGGCTTCCCATTGAGCCGGAAAGAAATATCTAAGAGCATATGATCCTCTTTGATCTCGCGAACTTTCAGCATTCCGCGAAGATCTTTGAATGCGTCATAGGCTGCAATGGATAGATTCAATTCTTCAGAATCCAGCTCCAATATTGCCGTCTCGTCGTCCACGACTCCCATGCGGAAAATTTCAATCTCTTCTGCCAGTTGATTAAGGTCAGATTCTCGATTCTCCAGCGATTTGATTTTAATTTCTACAGGTCCCTCATCCGTAAACTTAGAAATTGCGTCAAATTGTTTGAATAATACAAAGAGAGAAAAGCCTACCAAGAACAACATCACCAAAACCGCCGTGATCAGAATGGCGCATCCTGCAAACGGAGACTTCTGGCTTACCTCTTTCGATTCTGAAAACTCTTCACTCATCCGATTCAAGACTTCTTCGTTTCATCATCATCTTCTGAATTTTCTGTATCCTTGGATGGTTCCACTGGCGGCTTGGTTTCATCTTCGCCATCACCAACTATGGCATCATCTGGTTGATCCCATGTTTCATCTTCTTCGAGGTGTTCCTTGTAGTGGGCGTGGTCCTCCTCGTAGCTATCATGGTGATGCGGATCATGACCGGAATCTTCATCGGAATCGTAATAGTGACCGTGTTCATATTCATCATGCCAACCATCATCCCCATGTTCATCAACCATTTCCGGATGGTCGTGCTCGCCATGATAGCCTTCCTCTTCTTCTCTCTGCTGTTGAAGTAATAGCCATTGTTCGTGGCGCTTTTTACGTTCTGCTTCTTCTTTCTCTAGCGTTTCTCGGTTTCTTTTCCGGTCAAACCACGCAAGCCAAATACAGATCTCATAGAGCAATAACATCGGGAGCGCCATCAGGTTCAAGGTCATGATATCCGGAGTCGGAGTAATGAGTGCTGCGGTAATGTATATCGCCACCACTGCATACGTCCTTGTCTTCGCCATGGTCTCGTAGGTCAACAAACCAAGCTTCACTAATACCATCACCACAACGGGTAGTTCGAAGGATAGTCCGAATAACAAAGTAAACTGTGTCGCGAAGGTGATGTATTCTCCGATACGCCAATCATTCTCTACCCCTAGCCCGCTACTCCAGTTATAGAAAAACAGGAGCGCTCGTGGCAGAACAAACCAATAGGCAAAAAACACGCCGAGCAGAAACAGTCCGAATCCAATCGCCATTGCCGGCCAAAGAACTCTCTTCTCGTTGTTGTGTAATCCTGGCAAAACAAACTGCAGGATAAAAAGAAGTAGTAGCGGGAACGCTAGAACGATGCCGGCGAAGAAAGCCAACTTCATAGACAACATAAATGTCTCAGTTGGCTTCAAGGCAGACATCATTCGAATATTCGCACCCGCGTTTGCCTGAACGCTCGGATCGGAATCGAGAAGTGCAAGGAGCTGCAAACGCATCTCAGGCTTCACATCCAAGGCATCGATAAATCTCTCTCGAACCTCTTCTGGCAAACCTTTTGCTGCTCTCAATAAAGCGACACTTTGCGCATGAAATTCCAATTCGGGCTTTTGAAGTTTTTCGTAAAATGCGTCTCGTTGCTCTTCTCCCAAGCCAGTAACAATTTGCTCGATATCTTTTGCCTGGTTCCATTGCTCAATCGTTGGAACTCGTATTCCCGGGAATTTGCCACCATCCGGCATCGTTTCCTTTTCCTTGGAAACCAGAACCTGTTCAGCTGGCTCACGCAAAATGTCCATCAGGTTCTCTCGGAACGTAAAGCAGATGATCATCGAGATCACCAAGGTAATGACCACTCTAGTAATCATAACACGCAGATCCTCGAGATGCTCGAGGAACGGCTTCTCGTGGTCAGGGTGGGCTTTCTCCCTCAGATCAAAAACTTTCTTTAGCAGGTACATTCGTTGCGGGCAGATTCAACGCTCGTAAAGGCAGCTTCGCAAGATCAGACTACCGGAAGAAGCGGATGTTTCCTAAGAAGTCTTTGACTCCACCTCTTAAGATGGGCAGACTTAAGGCAGTCGGCACAATTTCCGACAAAAAATAACCAACCAAAATATCATGAAAGCAAAAATTCTAGTATACTCACTCGCATTTCCAATCGCGATTAGCCTTTCATCCTGCGATGTGGAGGTCAAAGAAGAAGTCTCATCCGGTGCTGACAAAGTTTCCGAAGGGGTAGAAGAAATGACCGGAGCAGCAGTTGAGGCGACGAAAGAAGCTGCCGAAGACGCCGTAGAGTCGACCGAGGACGCTACCGAAGACGCTGCTGACGCAGTTGAAGGTGCAATCGAAGGCGCGACTGAAGGTGCCAGCAACGCCGTCGAATCTGCAACAGATGCAGTTGAGACAGCCGTAGAAGGCATCCCTACTCCCGAGTAAGCGATCTCCAGATACATTCAAAAACGTCCCCGATTCATTTTTGGATGAATCGGGGATTTTTTATTGCCCCGGAGTCATACCCTCTAATTTTCGTAGATAAGTGAGACTATAAATTCCGGTCCCATGTCCATCCGCCCAATGAAGTTGGAGCCCGTAGCCGCCTACCAGTTCAAATCTTCGTAATTCGAAAGATTTCGGACCGTAGTCCACCGTAGGCTTTAGAACCCGACCCATCGTATCAGGTTCTCCCTGACAAAGGGCGCAAGGGCATGAGCGCCGCAGCATCGGAAGCGGTAAATACAGTTCCTTTCCACCTCCTGTTCGGATGGCGAGTTCCTGCCCAATCAGGCAGACATCTTCAATTGATTCGTTCATCTCAACCTAACTCTCCCTCAATTTTTCTTTCTCGGTTTCCAAAAATCGCTGATCCAACTCGAACATGCGTCGCACCTTCCTCAATTGCAGTAGGATAGTCACGACTCATACCCATACTGAGGCTCGGTAAATCGCAACCGAAACGGCTTTCTAATTCGTCTCTCAAAAGCCGAAGACTTAAAAACCACTTCCGTGATTCTTCTGCATCTTTAACCGCTGGTGGGATATTCATCAATCCCACGACTTTAAGATGTTTTGAAACCATGATCTCCTCGAAAACTTCAAAAAGCCCCTCTTCAGTAAAACCAGCCTTTGAAGGCTCCTCAGCTTGATTCACTTGAAGAAAAATCTTGGGCTTGATTCCCATTTCGCCGGCAACTGTGTCAATGCGGCAGGCAAGCTTCAGAGAATCAACTGCATGAATATAGGGAAACAACGGTAGGATTTTCCGAACCTTATTTCTCTGAACCCTCCCGATGAAATGCCATTCAATTTCAGGAGGTAGGGCAACAACCTTCTGAGCGGCTTCTTGAATACGGCTTTCGCCAAACTCAGTCTGACCCAAGTCATAAGCCCGCTGTATGTCCTCGCTCGGATATGTCTTTGAGACGGTAATCAGAGTTACCTCACTTCTCGCGCATCCCCTCTTCAAACAGGCGGCATCAACCTTCGCTTCAACTGCACGAAGTCGCTCTTCAATCCCTGACATCAACGGAGTCCACCATCATTTTTGATGATTCCAGCAACCTTGGCCGATTCTGTCATATCGATAAGATCGGCCATAACATGAATTGCTTCGCGTTTGGTTGGGTTGAGGCCCGATGGCCACTTCGGAGTATCATCAAGGTTTTCAGTCTCATCAACCGCACGACGCATATTCCCGTCGTCTTCCGCGGAGGGATCATACGCCTGCAAGTCAGCGCCTTTTTCCAGATCATCCAAGGTGACTTTATAAAAGATGAATTTTGCCGAATCTTTCTCCGCAATTTCTTTGAATCGAGCTTTGCGTTCCGCGTTGCGCTCTTTCTTACGAATATCCGCTTCGGCTAGTTCTTCCTGACGCTCCTCTTTATTCAGAGAAACCTTATTTTCTTTAATCCGTTTCTTTGCCTTTTGAATATCCGTAATGATGTAGCTAAAATCCTTCGAAGTTTTGACTCGCTCCTCACTCAATTCCTTGAGCCTCGGCAAAAACAAAACCTGTTCATCAAGCGCATCGAAGTTCGCAGCCGGGCGAATCCGATCATGAGGTAGAGCATTTTCCAAATACTCCTCACCAATTTCGAGAGCGTCGGTAACACTTGGCAAAATGATATTTGGAACCACGCCCTCCAGCTGTGTGGAAGAACCGGAAGGTCGGTAAAATTTCTGAATTGTAACCTTCAAGTAGCCTGCCTTATCGCGCACGGCGAACAATGGCAGCATACGTCCGATATCCATTGGCTGTTGAACAGTCCCCTTACCAAAAGTCGAGCTATCACCGATTACCACAGCACGATTGTAGTCCTGAAGGGCCCCTGCGAGAATCTCACTAGCGGATGCACTACTCTTGTCGGTCATGACAACCATTGGTCCCGTATAGATAGGTTTCGTATCATCCGAGTTTTTTACAGAAACCTGACCGAGAGTATTCTTCACTTGGACGACTGGCCCAGGTTGCACAAAAAAACCTGTCATTCTCCTGACTTCCTCCAAGGAACCACCGCCGTTGTTTCGGAGGTCGAAGATCAAGCCATCAATTTCTTCTTCCATAAGCCGAACCAAAATTCGTTCAACATCCACAGAGGATCGAGTCAGGCCTTGATCAAAATCTGCGTAGAACGACGGTAAGGTGATCACCCCAATTTTTTTCGTTTTACCCTCATCATCCTTCACCTTGATCAGCTCGCCACTCGCTTGCTCGTCTTTTAACTCCACTTTATCACGTTCGATGACGATGATCGTCGTTTCCCCTGGTGCACCTCCTGCCGGTTCGACTTTCAGGGCCACGG
This sequence comes from Akkermansiaceae bacterium, assembly GCA_045106015.1. Lineage (GTDB taxonomy): Bacteria > Verrucomicrobiota > Verrucomicrobiia > Verrucomicrobiales > Akkermansiaceae > Luteolibacter. The sequence goes on from JBGCEE010000052.1 coordinate 39,084, forward strand.
ATGTTCCTTGTTTACCTCGGATCAGGTCGACCACCTTGTCGATCGACATAAACATAATATCCGTCATGCCCTCAGCGGTTCCACTGTTGAGTGAATCCACACCGACAACGCGGTCGTTGAGCTTCAGAGAGCCCTCTTTATCTGCAGGCCCTCCAACAACGATTCCCTTGATGATCGTCGCACCATCCTCTTCAGCCTGGAGTAAGGCACCAATTCCAACCAACTCGTTCTTCATACCGTCCTTAAAACGGTTCATTTCGCGGAAACTCATGTAGTCCGTATGAGGATCATAGGCACGCGCCACTGCGCTCAGAAAATAGTTCGCGACATCCTCATTATCCACATCCTCGATACTCGCCAGCAACCGCTTGTAGCGGAGAGATACTTTTTCACGCGGCTCAAGATCATCAGCCACCGGATTTTCCTTTCCCTGCTCCTTTGCCATGTTGGCGATGAGCTCCCGTCTCAATGTTTCAGCCAAGACAGCCTCTTTAATCTGCAAAGCCCAGATTTTTTTCGCTTCCGTCTCATCCTTGGCCCAAATGGCATTCTCTCGAGACATCATCACCGATTCATTTCCTGAGAATTCAATATCGCGGGCTAGAATTTCTTCCGTCTGTGCTACCCGTGCTGCCACCCGTTTACGGAAGACCTCATAAATTTCGTTTGAAGCCGCTACGCTCTTTCCTTGTAAGAGCAGAGTATGCAAACGATCACCATACTTTTTTTGAAATCCGTCTACATCCTGCTGCGTGAAATATAGCTTCTGAGAATCAAGGTCAGACAAATAGTCATCGAAGAACTTCTGACTCAGTGTTGCGTTGTAAGGAAGTCGTGCAAAGTGACTATTCTGAAGCATGATCGCCATCTGGCGGCCCACTTCATTGAAATCTGCTCGCTGTGCACAGGCTGGTTGAGCAAAAGCTACAATACTAACGGCGAGGGCCGCATTTCGGAACCAAAGGTTGAACATGTTATAAATAGCGTCGTTTAGGGTGAATTCTTTCCAAAAAGATGCCACGCTTCCAGACGATGTCGACCTCGAAAATATTCTGTCTTTGCAATCTCTAGCCTAGCGCCTACCAGTCATTGTAATCCGAAGGTAAATGACCCGTACCTGACAAGGAACACTCCATGTAAATCGAGCCGATGGGCGGAATTGTATCCCCCCCAAAGGTCGGCCCCATCGCGTAAGTTCCCGACGCTGGGCAATCTGGTCTTTCTTCGATAAACTTTCCCAAACCGAAGATTTTAGTTTCCAGTCCGGAAACACTTTCACCAGGCGCATGACCGTAGAGATTCGAATAGCTCCGGACACCCTTCTGCACGTTATGAATATGCATGATGCAAAGCGTTCTATCTGAGCCTCTTTTCCAAGCAAGCGCACCGATGAATAGAACGGAAACAAGAGAGAGTAGGACCAATATGACCACCGTTAATTCAAGTAATGTCATCCCCAATCTGAAGGTGGGCTTCATTCGATTGGGACGGATTAGGTTTGGCTGGCTTTTTTGATTAATTCTCATCGATACTCCTCATTTCAACCAACAACCGTTACTTGTTTTTAAAAATAATCAAGGAGATTTAACTTTAAATTAAAAATAACGTCTAAATTTTCACGTTATTTAATTTTTCTTAGCTTTTTCTGAGAAACTTTCAAAAAGGTTTCGAAGAGAATCCACACGGTCTTCTCCCTTAGTGGCTTTTACAATTCGCTCGAATGACGCTTCATTCAGAAACTTTCTTGTTCGCGTATCGCCGACAAGTAAATCAATCTCTGGTAGAATCCGCGGGGTTCCCGTTGGCATCATAATGGGAACAAATGAGTAGGTAGCCTCTCCATCTCTGATACTCTTGATTCCCGCCGCCGCCCATGAATCATTTCGAAAAACACCCAAAAACTCGCGATTCGCTGCATCAGAATGAGATAATTCGTAAGAAAGATTCCGCAGCATCTTTGCCGGCATAGCCCCCTCAGCACCTAGCCAAGCTGTGAGAAGAATAGCAGCAGAAAGATCCCTACCATCCAACGCACGAATCCAAGCCTTGCCGATTGTTCTGACTTGTTCGTCAGTGGGAACTCGATCGAGAGATATGGATTCAAACCTCTGACTGTCTTTCAGCAGGTCTTGCTGCCAATTCTTCTGCCAACCCGCGTTTTGCTCTCTCAACCAGGCGACGAGACTCTTCTGGCTTTCCCTATCGTCAGCTGCAGCGATTCGCGGTGACCAAATCCAACCGTCTTCTAATTTCTTAAAATACAATACCTCTTGGTTGAATTGATCAGGTTGGTTCGCAGAAAACCACTGAAACGCCACAACAGCTAAATCTCCCACTGTCTTAGCTCCGAGCTTCAGAGGAGCCCGATAGTGACCAGGCTCATTGAGCGACCACCATTTTGCCGCGGCCGCAGCGCATGATGCCCTCCCATCCCTTGGTCGTGTTCCGAAGTCGACAAACCCCATCAACTTGGAAGCATCTGGAGCTACCAATGCCTCAGTGACTCCCTTAACCGCATCCTTGACAGTCTTTGCTGGAGTCGATGGAACCCTCTCTCGAAGATTTTTCGTGAAAAGGTCTAAAACAGCATCATCAACGCTATCGTCGTTCAAAAGAAAATCCTCATCATTCACTTCAAGGGCACTCGGAAGAACAATTTTCCAGCGACCTTGAGGGTCTTTTTCAAAATCGAAACGCATGATTAGAACCTTCTCCATCGTGCCGACACTTCCGGAACGTTTTGGATCAAGAAACGCAAAGAAAACACTTCCATCTTCTGCAGTGACTTCTTCACCCACAGGCACTCGAATGATATCCGGAGAAACCACAAGTCTCCAAGGAAGTGAAGCGCTTGCCTCACGACTAACGGCGAAATTTGAAAGGCTTACCGTTTGTTTCCAATCCTCAGGAAGTGGCTCGCTCAGCCCTCCTAGATACCCAAGAATCGCCGCTTGATTCCTCTTCTGACATGCATCGAAAAACAATTCAGTGATCTTCACTAACTCAGAGCCCTCTAGGTCCTCTCCTACAATACTCATTTTAATCCTCTTACGGACTCTCTCATCAGATTCGGCAACAAGTTCACGCAACGCCGTTACTCGTTTTTGCATCATCCAATACTCCAATCCATCTAGACGCCTTTTTAATGGAATAGTGTACCCAACAATTGCATTCTCGAACGATCCTAACACTGGAGCCGGCGACCACTTCTCATCTTTTTTCACAAGGGCGACCGGATAAACCTGCAAGCTCATACTATCGAAATCCCCAAGATAACGAACAATGGCGGCAGCAAACTGGCCATCCTCATTCACATCCCCAATCTCGAGATACTTTGGGTCAAACTCCCCCTCCAGCCCTTTGAGGCTTTTGGCAATGGCCTTGCGCTTCTGCAACGACGTCTGCTCCCGTAATGCAGTATCACCACCAGGGGCCAGATCGACTTCACCAGCTTTTACCTTACGGATAAACTCAATCGCCACCTGACCTGGGTCTCCACCAAAAGCCTGCGAAAGCAGGGCGAAAGAAACGATGCAGACGATTGATCTCACTGCGGGCAGCATGAACCTGCAGTCGTCCACTGTCAAAGAAGCGATTGAGCCAGTTTCAATTCAGTCAAAAGACTCTCAAACTTCGCTTTCATCCTCGTCTACATCCACCTGAGGTTTGCTAACTGATGGTTTTACGGATGCTTTGACTGGAGGCCTTGGTTCCTCTGAAGGTTCCGTCTCCTTTTCATTGAGCTTACCGAGGTAGGCTGGAAGTTCGACTCCTACGTTCTTGGCAATTTCATGAAGCGGCGGCACTGCGCCTGCCATTCCAGAAAGGAAATTCGAAGTGCTCGTATTCCCATCGGCACCCTTTCCACTATCCCAAACTGTGATCTTATCGATTTTGAGATTGGAAATTGCTTGGACTTGTTCGTGAACAAGCTGCGGAAGCAACTCGGTCACCAACATCTGCTGAGCTCCTTCAGGGCCAGTGCAGGCCTTGATCAAGTCATTGAAACCTTTCGCCTTACCGGCAAGGACAGCTTGCGCACCTTCCGCTTCTGCGAACAATTTCGCTTTCAGACCACTGGCCTCAGCATCTTTAACAAATACGATACCATCCGCTTCCGCCTGTTTCTCCGCGCGCACCGCATCTGCCTTACCTTGTTGAATCCGGCGAACTCGCTCAGCTTCTGCATCCGCTTCAACAAGTTGCCTCTCTTTCGCAATCTCCGCTGGAACAACGATGTCCGCGTGCTGGGTCGCCTTATCACGCTCGGCACGTTGTCGCTCCGCCGCTTGCTCGGAAATGTAAGCCTCTTCCTGAATTTTTGCCTCCGCCACACGCTCTGAAGCAGTCGCCGAACGATCTGCTTCTGCTTGCGCACTTCGACGCTTGGAATCAGAACCTGCAATCTCCACAAGGGCCGAGTTCTCACCTTCAGTCGCTTCGGCATTTGCACCCGCAACACTGATCCTCTTATCACGTTGCATCGCCGCAGCACCGATCTCACCGTCGCGGTCTGCTTTTGCCACTTTCACTTTTGCTTCAGCGATCGCTTTCGATGCCGCTTCCTGACCCAGGGCATCAATATATCCAGATGCATCGGTGATATCCTGAATATTAACATTGATCAGGCGAAGTCCGACTTTTTTCAATTCGACCTCCACTCCCATCGAGATGTTCGCGATGAGCTTGTCGCGGTCCGCATTGATTTCCTCAATGTCCATCGTCGCGATCACAACACGCATCTGACCAAAAATGATATCCTTCGCGAGTTCCTTGATGTGCTCCATGTTCAAACCGAGCAAACGCTCAGCCGCATTCTCCATCACACCCGTTTCGGTGGAAATACCGACGGTGAAAGTCGATGGAGTATTAACCCGGATATTCTGTTTCGAGAGAGCTCCTTCCAATCGTATATCAATCGGTAGCGGCGTAAGATCAAGATACTGATAGTCTTGAAAAATTGGCCAGACAAACGCAGCTCCCCCGTGATGACAGTCGGCGGATTGCCCGCTGCCCACTTTACCATAAACCACAAGAATCTTGTCTGAAGGACAGCGCCTGTAACGCATGGCAACGGCGATTGCCGTAATAAAAAGAACGGCCAATACCGCAACGATTCCGATGATAATTTCCATATTCTCTATTCTTATTTATTGATTAGCTCAGAGGCTCTACGATTAACGTCGATGACCCGACTTGGTCGACAATCTTAATTTTATCTCCCGGAGAAATAGGCTCCGAACCCTTTTGCAAAGCTTCCACAGTGACTAAACGGCCCTGAACCATTGTCTCGACCTGCCCTCCTGCTTTCTGATCAGCCGGAATGGTCAAATACACCGTTCCAGTTTGCCCAATCGCATTGGCGAAGTCGATATTCCCGCTCGATTGCAAACGCATGAAACTGCGCATCATTACATAAATCCCCAACATCAACCCGCCGCCTACTAGCAAAGAAATGAAAATCGTAAGCGGCAAGCTCACCCCTTCTTTGGTCAGGATCACTCCTGTCCAACCGAAGCCTGTGAAGAATGCAGTTAGGCTTCGAACCGAAAAAACCCCCAAACCAGAGTCATGATCGGCTGACAAATCCATGTCATCCATTCCGAAAACAAGTGTCATGATCAGCTGTAAAATCAAGGCGACCATCGCGATGATGGCGATCCCGTAGAACACCTGAAGATCGAAGTTCAGGGACTCCCACCAAGTATTAACAAATTCGGGCATCTCTGAAAAACATGTTGGGTCGCTTCAATCTTGGCAAGAAATTTGGCAAAAATCGTAGCCGATAACTGGATTGAGATCTCTAAAAGCGATCTACGATTCTTCAATTAGCTTGATCGCCTCGTCAGCAAGCCGCTGACCGAAAACCACGTAGCCTTCCTTAGAATAGTGCAGATCATCCTTAATTTCTTTACCCCTTCGTGACTTCCCATCATTCAAGTCATCCGTATCCACCCAAGCACCTTTGACTGCATCATCGGCAACTTTTACTTGAGCTTTCCTAACTGCATCCCAGTCCTTATACCCACCTTTCTTCAGGCCGAAATCACTGAGTCTTCCGATCACCACATTGACCTGCTTTATAGCAAGATCATCTGCGACCTGCTTTAGTAAACCCTTCATACTCGCTTCATAAACACTTCCGTGCCCTTCTTTGGCATCTCGCTCACCTTGCATCCAGAGAAAGGTCACCGTTGCCAGCTTCTCTCCATCAGTTGCCGCAGACACTTTTTTCATCAAACGGTCGTAAAGCGCACCGTTGCCTGCAGCGACCTCCCCTCCCTCGGGTGCCCATTGTTTATACCACTTCCGGATCGGTTGCCCACCTTGGGCATCAAATACGATGATCACATTCTCCTTACCAAATTTTTTCTCCACTGCGGGGGTGAAGGACTCGGCTGGCTTGAGACCGGCCATGTTGGATTGACCAGAAAGGATAAACAAATGCTTCCCCTCATCAGCAAGCAACGCCGGAGCAACAAACCAAACAAGACAAATAAGTAAGAGTCGAAGTTTCATAGAGGGCTATGAATACGAAGGGCCGCCACTGATGGCAAGACATCACCTATCCAGGAACCACCCTCACCTCATTGGCCTGAAAAACCCTTTCTACGATTCCCCCACGATCCAGAAGCAACTCTCCTGCTGGTCCAATTCCCCGCACAACACCCTCGCAGACTTTGTCTGCACAATTTAGAGTCACTCGCTTATCCCGCAGAAAGCAGTGCTCACGAACACTCTCTAACAAGTCAGCGAAGTCAGAACCGATCTTCGTAGAATGGCGGGCAAGATGCTCAACGAGGCTGGACAACACCTCTTCGCGAGCAATCTCTTCTCCTCCTCGTTCTATCTTCAATGACGTTGCAAGGAGCCCTTCTGGAAATTCTTCGGTATTCACATTGATCCCGATTCCGACGATGACAAAGTCCTTCCCCGCTTCGACAAGTATCCCCGCAATTTTTTTCCCATCAATCAGCACGTCGTTTGGCCACTTGATTTCTGCCATAGGCACGAACCTTTCTAGCGTTTCTGCCACCGCCAATCCAGCCGCCAGAGACAATCGACACCAAAATTCCTTCGGATCTACCGGTCTCAATAACACGGAAACCGCCAGTGACTCACCCATTGGTGAAAACCAATCTGCGCCACGGCGCCCACGACCTTTGGTTTGTTCCTCAGCTACGAGCACGAGGCCCTCGCCCATTCCTTGCTCAGCTAAGACACGTAGCGCGTCGTTCGTTGATGAAACGCTCTCTTTCCAGAGTAGCCGAAATGGATCCGGCATTTGCGCAGCAACATCATCGAAAGCACTCATACGATATCGGGAAAATCCAAACCGATATCCAACGCAGGTGCCGAATGGGTAAGAGCACCGACGGAAATAAAATCCACTCCCGATTCAGAAATTTCACCTACCGTATCCAAATTGACTCCTCCACTCGCTTCTAACCGAACTCGATGACTCTCGCCTCGTGCCTCTACCGCCTTTGCAAGTTCTTCATCAGACATGTTATCCAGCAGAATGTAATCCACTCCATCCAGTTTCAGAAAGTCCACCACCTGTCCCAAATGATCCGCTTCTAGTTCCACCTCTACCTCTGGTCGTTCGGACTTCACCCGTAAGATCGCTTCCTGCAATTTCTCCAATCTACCCTCCGCAGCAAGATGGTTATCTTTCACCATCGCACGGTCATAAAGGCCCATCCGATGGTTCAGTCCTCCACCATCTTCAACGGCTTTTTTTTCCAAGGCTCGGTAGCCGGGCGTCGTCTTCCTCGTATCCAGAATCTTAGCCCGCGTATGTTTCACTGCCTCCACATATCTTGAAGTCAACGTTGCGACCCCGGAAAGGCGTTGGATGAAATTGAGTGCCGTCCGTTCCGCCGTCAGAACAGAACGCGCCTTACCTGTGATACGCATCAGCATCGCTCCCTTCGCAACCCGACTCCCATCATCCACCAACACCTGAGTTTTCAAGGTTGCATCTACCTCTTGGAAAACCTTTTCAGCTAGGCGAACTCCAGAAACCACGCCTTCCTGCCTCACGACCATAAACGCATCCACCACCGCATCCTCGGGAACAAAATACTCAGACGTGACATCGCCACTCCCGATATCCTCTTCCAGCGCCATTCTTACCAGTTCGTCTGACATAACGTTCTCTTATCGACTCTTTGCCTCTCTTTGAATGCTGAATTTAAAAATCATTCACCCATGACCGTCACCGAAATGCTCCGTTGGTGCGACTGACGCCGATGCTCAAAAACGAAAATCCCCTGCCACGTTCCTAGAGTCATTTGTCCACGATGGACTGGAATCACTTCTGAAGATCGCGTCAACGCCATCCGAATGTGGCTCGGCATATCATCAGGTCCTTCATGAGTGTGTATGAAATCTGGATCGTCTTCAGAAACCAACCGATCAAACCAGCGCTCCAAATCACGGCGTGCGCTTGGATCGGCATTCTCCATGAGAATCAAACTCGCACTCGTATGCCTTAAAAAAACCGTAACCTGACCCGATGTTACACCGGAGTTTGAAACCATCCGTGCGATCTCAGCCGAGATTTCGTAGGTCCCTTTCCCATTCGTTCGAACGCTAATTTCTTCCGTGTAAATTTTCATCATTCCGTTGCTGAGAATTTCTCAAGAGTCTTTGCGGTCGCCGTATTTAAAAAACGTATCCTTGTCGGAGAAATCCGATTCACTCCGAAAAAACGGCCTACTCGTGTGGCCTTCATCGCCTCCGCTCGAACACCTGAAAGCCTCTCTAACCGATCTGCAAAATCTTTACTCTCTAACTCAATATCCCAAATCAATCCCGAAGACATTTCACCATCTCCAAACAGCAAAAACGCATCCGCCACCCAAGCCCGTGCAATCTCCTCCGCCACACCCACATCCCCCATTTCCTCAATCCACAATCGCAATCCAAGATACCCCGCACTCTCTCTCAGAAAAATCTCATCCCCGATCTCGGGAAACTTAATCTCCACCTCACGCACATCCTCCGCTGGCAATACAATTTGGTAGGTCGTCTGCCGAGGATCTCGGAAGGTCTTTGTAAATTCCTCCGTTCCTTTTACATAAGATGAGCGAACCAAATCCTTTCCTGCAAGCGCTGGAAACAACGTAACACCTTGAATGAAATCTGGCAGCGAAAGCATCAAGCGCTGTGCCGGGCCGTTCTCTTTGAGCGGCATAAATCCGACACCCTTAGCGGCATCTGCATAAAAACGACTCACCGCCGCCGATGCCGCGCCCGCATGCAGTGCTTCTCTAGCCCTCGCCGCATCGTCCCCGGGATAAGTCGGTGCCGGCGGAAAATGCTGATGGAGAAGAATCCTCACCAACACGCGAACCATTGCCGCTTGGTCTGGAACATTCTTCAGGTTAAACTGATCAGTCACCCAAGCTTCACCGGTTTGCTCATCGAACCAAGCAAGCGCACCTACTGAACGAACTGCAACCAATTGTGTTAACAAACGATCGCCCGACTTCAACCAACCGATACGCCGATATGCCTCCTCACGATCCCCCATCCCCTGCGGGCCCAAGCGGCTCTCAAGCGCCGCCTCAATTCGATATCCCAATTCCTCACCAGCAATCATATTCACCACCGGATTCGAGAGGAAATTCAACCCATGATCTTTCTCTACCTTGTCGATCATTTCCTGAGGCACGGAAACTTCACCCCCACCCTGTGCAAGCGATCGAAGCGAATCATTCTCCGCCTTGAGCATCTGTATCTCTTCCTCAGCAATACGGAGCCTCTCGTCAGCGCCAAAACCACCGGATGCTGAACCGCTTCGCAGTCCATACAACCAGCCACCCGCACCCAAGGCTGCACCAATCAGAATCGGCAATAGCTGTTTACCTGATATCATTCTCGACCGTTTTATCGACCATCCGGAACAAACGGATTCGACTCCAAGGCCGAGGCTCGACCATAAACGTCTTCAGCAGTTTTCCCAGGAATCAGCGTAATGGCAAAAGGAGCACTGCGATTTCCGAGAGCGTCATAGGTATAAAGGAATCGGCGCACTGGCATCTCTTTCCCTGTTTCTGGATCAATACGCTTCACCCGCGAATCAAACATACGCTCCTCGACCAATTGCCCATCGCTCTTGCGATAGCCATAACTTGTCTTGAACATTTCATTTTTCTGACCGTCATAGATTTTACAACCTGTCGGATTCCCATGTGGGTCCATCCGGTAGATGGTCAGCAAAAACAATGCACCGTTCCCCGTGTAGGTCTTCTTCGTAAGTGTCCGATTATCCGGACTACGGATAAAAATCGTACGGGAGCCATCATCGTGACGCATCACCCGAACATTTGGACCATCCACCGCGTCGAATCCGCTATCATCAACCGCCGAAGCATGTATCCCCCCGATGGCCAAAAGCATGAGAATGAGAAGCCCTTTCATCCAGTCATTAAACCGCCCGCAGCGGCCTCCCGCAAGCAAGGATTTCCCCTCCAAGCAGCCTCTACATGGCTCAGCTAAATCTAATCAGACTTTTCAGTGACGCGTTCGAATTCAAAAACAGAAGTCAACTTATCACCTCGGACCAATTTGAACTCTTTTGGAAAAGGAGTCTTCACTTGAGGTAGTGAGTTGAAGGTCCAGCACAGCTTCAAGCTATTTCCTTTCAGTTCGTAGATCGCATGATTGACGACCTTCTGATTCGCTTCATCAACCAAAGTCATCGTGAGTTGCTTGGGTGATTTTGCTGGATCGATCTTAAAATCGAAATTCATGGTATATTCCTTGTCCCAGTCATTTGGGTCGCCCGCCGTGACTACGCGAAGTTTCCCCTGCTTGAAACTCCACACACGCCCCTCCATCATCATCCCATTTACTCCTTCAGCTTTCGCACGAACCACCTTCCACTCGCCTTCTAAGGCTTGGAGATCATTTTCCTCCCCCTTTTCAATGATACCTACACCACCCTTCTCCAGTTCATCATCAGCAACCGTAACGAGAGGTAAAACTAGCAAAAACAGTAAGCAAGACATCTTGCCATAGTTGAGTTTAGTAGGCATCTGGCTTCTATCGTTCATAAATCGGATTAAGGCTCTAGGGAAAAGCTAACCTAAGGCGAATAATCTAAAAGTCGAATTAGACCGCTTTCCGAAGTCTCGTCCGCCTATTGTCGAAAGGAACAGCCTAACTGACAAACGATTTTCCCTTTCTTCTTCAAATTGAACTATACAAGAAACCTCTTCACCGCTTCCCGCTTAAGCCGTAGTTCGCGCCACTCGTTGACAAGTCGACTTGGCTCAATGATTCCACAACCTGCTGGCAGGAAAAGATCATTACCCTGCCACCAAATCCCGCGGATGGCGATCACAGCCTCGAAGCTTCCATTCTCCCACACGCCAAATGGGGCTCCAAATTCTGCGGGACAAGCCAGTTGTTCACGCAAACCGGCAAGCATCGCCAAGGATTGATTGGTTCGCGGCAACGGCCCAAGAGCCGGAGTCGGATGCAATCGCTGAACTAAACTCTCTGGCTGTTGTGGGGTATCTAGATCCACAGAAATTCCCGTATGAAAATGAACAATCGATCCAAGCCGCAACACACTTCGATTCTTTCTCTCCAAGTCCCCGAGATCGTGCAATTTAGCGACCAGAGTTTGAGCCACATACTCATGCTCACGGATTTCTTTTTCATCGACACTGAACACGGCCTCGTCTTCCTGCTTGGCTGTGCCCGCCAGCGCCATCGTTTCAAGATGGCAACCGCGCATCGAAATCAAAAGCTCAGGAGTCGCGCCAGAAAATCCTTCATCAGGTCCTACCCAACCGTATGAATGCAGTGGCGCACTCTGCGCGGCCATCGCAGCAACAATTCCAGCCACGGGTGAACCTTGAGACCTTCCTCGCTCTGTGACAACCGGCACCGTTTTTTCGATCGAACCTTGACGAATTGCCGACATAATTTCCTGAAAGACTTCCGAAAATGGGACCGCATCCGGACTTTCCCAATCGATCAAAGGCAATTCACCCGCTGCAAAAGCCCCTCGAAATTCTTCAACTGAATAGATTTCGAAAGTCTCCGGAAGTTGCCAGTGATTCTTCTTATCAGACTTAAAGCTTTGTTTGAAAAACGCGACTCCAGATGCGGGAGGTTCGGGCACCTCTCTAAAAGGTCCCCTACCAACCACCACGGTCCCATCCGTTCGAGTCAGCCAAGCAAGCCGTTCTTTACTCGTGTTCATCGATTAAGCACTGCTTCCGTCTGCGGTCGCCTTGCGCACCTTTGGGATCTCCGGCTTTTCCTCAGGAATAATCATCTTGATGGATTCTACAGGAACCCATCCTCGAGTCTTTGTCGCAAATCCGATGTATGCCCATCGGCCCGTCTTCTGAATCACCTCAGCTAACGAACCAGGAGGCGCATCAATCACCTCGGGCGAAGTTCTAGCTGCATCGGTATGAATCACGACTTTTTCTCCAATAATCACACCTTGTCTAACTACCGGAGCAAATTCCGCATCATCAGGATAGTGATAGTATCCAAGGCCCGCAAGAGAGAGCAGCAATGGTCCAGAGACCAGACCGGCGACTCCGGCAACCCGCCAGCGCGATCCACTCCGTGTTGCTGGAAAAACAAGAAGCCCAAGGACGAGGAACCAAGCGCCCGTCAGAATCCCAGCCCGCCAAGTGCTGTGTGAAACTTTTGCCAAGGCATATTGATAGGCCGGTCGATCAACAGTGATCGAGCCAAACTTTCGCTCAATAAAACGAAGGTTCTGCCTCGCCTCCTCATGGCTACCGTCGCGCACCAAAGCACGTCTGTAATAAAGGGCGGCTTGCCCAGGTGCTCCCATTCGATAGGCCGCATTACCAATATTGTAGAGCGTATCGGCAGAGAGGTCTTCATACGGACCGGCTTCAAGCCAGAGGCGCGCGGCTTCATCGTATTTCGCCGATTGATAAGCCTCTTTTGCTTGGAAAGAAACATCCTGCCCATGAGAAGTTTGGACAAACAAACCCGCGATCATCAACACCATCAGACTGAAGGCTGCACGGCGGATGGCTTTCAAAATCTGATTTCTTCGTTGACTCGGCAATTCAACAGATTGGCTCGACGCACGAAAACACAAGCGATCACGTTCCTCAATGATCTGATGAAGTTCGTCGCTTTCATTTGGGGTAAGCCAACGTTCGACAAATGTGGCAGCAGTGCGAAGAAAACCCGCACCATCTTTATCCTTGGCACTCAAAACCTGTTGAAATTCCTTCTTCATTTTTAACTTCTCCTCATTCCTTTCGAACAGATGGCCAAATCGCATCCACAACGCCTTTGCGATCAAACAAAAAGCAACGACTGCCGCAAGAATTTGAAGAATCCACCATGGAAAATTCCCTCGCCCATCTCGAAGAAGCTTTGAAGTTTCAACGACGCCGAGAATATCAGTCATGCGCTCCAATGGAATGGGCAAGGCCTGTGGTGGGCCCGAAGATTCAAAGTTCGCCCCAAGCGCAGCAGGCGTCATATTCAAAGAGATCGAATCCGTCGTGACCGTCTGGTATTTTTCCAGCTCTGGATCAAAGAACACCAAACGGAACGGAGGCACCGATGTCTTCATTTCCAGAGGTCTGACAAATTGACTAAAGACAACTGTCCCCTCCAGATTACGGCGCTCTTCACCTCGCTGTTCGGGAGTGGCATCATAGACCTTCCAACCCTTCGAATCGATCATCTTCGGTGTGCGGAGATTGTCCAAGTTTCCTCGCCCACTCACAATCACATCCAAGGCCAGCGGCTCTCCCTCCGTCACATCAGTCTGTTTGATCGCGGTCCCAATCGTAAAATTTCCCACTGCGTTATCGAACCCCTCAGGGGCGCCATCGGGAAGTGGTGAGACTTCGAAACCAGCCTTCGCCACATCAAGGGTCGACTGCATCTCCATGCGCTGCGCAAAGCGATCAAAGACCATCTTCACGTAGGTTAGGCGAACCGTCGCCGGCCCAATTGAAACATCTCCTGCCTTCAGCGCTGTCATGGTCGTCGTGTAGGCTAGCGAGACATAGGATTGCCCGAGTAGATTAACCTCTCCCCTAGACTCAGATGGCTCATATCTCCATACAGCCAAACCATCTCTTTCAAACTCTGGAACCCCCCAATCGACGACCGTTCTTGCGAGGTCTCTCGGGACATAGATTTTGATCTCACTTCTCACCGTCTGGTTTTCATAAACCTTCTTGTCCGGCACTTTAAAGATGCTCGCGTAGCGAATTTTACCATCGGCCGTCAATGGTTTCGATTCTGCTTCACTCCACTTCAAATCGTCAGGATTGAAGACCTCAAATTGAATCGGTTTCGTCTGCGAGCGAATGCCACCAACCGTTACTTCAATCGACGGAATCGTATGTTTCCCAACTGCGTAGCTCGAAACGACATACTGAAAACTGTATAACAAACGCCTTCCAGGAATCATTCGTGGAGGTCCAAAACCCAAAGACTCAACCACGACATCTTTCACGGGTGCAATCTCCGGCATACGATCGGGCTCGGATCCCTCGATACGAATCTCAAGAAGTGCCTTTTCTCCCCTCGCTAAGAAAGTAGATGCCATTCGCGAGCTCACTGGGTTTCCAAGCGAAACCACGGCTGATAACAACCACACGAAGCCAATTTTTTTGATCCATGCATTCATAACTCAATAATCTTTTTCAGGACTTCTAAAATCCCTACGCCCAGGTGACATCGGGCCTTTTTCTAAATCCGAATTTTCTTTCAAAAGTCTACGAGCTCGATCTTCTGTAGACTCGTTTGGATCGACGGGTTCGTTCTCACCTTCTTCTCCTTTGTCTTCATTTTCATTCTCTCCCTCTCCCTCACCGTCACGCTCCTCCTCTTCGCCATTTGAGCCCTCACCTTCTTCAGACTCTTCACCTGATCCTTCGCCTTCCTGAGGCTCACCCTCACCCTCTCCTTCTTGTGGCTCACCTTCTCCTTCGCCCTGCTGAGGTTGCCCCTCACCGGGTTGCGGCATCTCTTGTTCAGCCTGCTCCTTCTCTTTTTCCAATAACTCCGCTAAGCGAACTAAGTAGGTCTCAGTTAGAACTTCATTTTGTACAGGCCCCTGATCAGCTGGATTCTTTTTCTTCGCCGATCTGTAATGACGGATCGCATCCGCCCAGTTGAGGATAATCGAATCAATTCGAATAAACTCGTTGGTTTCTCCACTTTCTGGAACTTCAGCCTCACTCATTCTCGAAAGCTGCTCTTTGACTAGAGAGTCAAATTTCTCTAGGTCTGGCGCTTCTTCACCAATCGGGTATCGACTACCAGCCAATCCCATCCAACCCAATTGAAATAGTGTATTTCCCATTCCCTCGTGCGCTTCCGCCACGATGATATCTTCTTCGGAAATAAGAGCACCGCTGAATGCCTGCCGTGCTCCTCGATAATCTTGGCCCTCGTAAGCAGCCAAACCTTCCGCCAGTCGATAGCGTGCTGCCTTGTTTCCATCCTTCGTCTCGGCCAAGGAACGATAGGTATCTCTCGCCTCTTCAAATCTTTCTTCAGCAAAGGCCTGCTTTGCATCTTGCAGTTTCGCACCGAGCGCATTTTCAGAAAGAAGGGACGAAAAAATCAGCACGGTTGCCATCGAGAGCCCTCTCCATCTCGTTCCGGAGACGATGGCAATCATCAGGAATAAGATAGCAGGTAAAAGGGCCCATTGAAAAAATTCGATCAAGATCCTCGTCTCTCCGCCCTCCATTTCAAATGTATCCATACCTTGGATCGCAACTTCAACCATACTCGGAATATCCGCGCCCCGACCAGCGATGACGTAACGACCACCCGTTTGATTGGCCAAATTACGCAATACTTCAGGCTGCAAAGTACTCAGAACTTTGCTACCCGTTCTATCGACTAGATAGCCACCTGGGAAATCATTATGAGGCACAAAACCTCCATCCTCCGTGCCAACACCAATCGCAAAAATGGTCACCCCTGCACTTTCGGCATCAGCCACGATCGCATCAAGGTCGCCTTCGTGCTCTTCACCATCGCTAATGATGATCAATGCATTGTTCTTTTGCCCTGTCTCTTTCAGCGTTTCAGTCGCAAGCCTTATCGCCGATGCAATGTCAGACCCTCCACGTGGCACCCACGATTCATCAATTTGTTCGACTGTTTCTTTCACAGCCGCGTGGTCAATAGTCAGCGGAGCAAACAAAAATGGTGTTCCAGCAAAGCCCACAAGGCCAACCCGATCATTCTCCAAAGTTTCAAGCAATTCATAAATCACGATTTTCGCCTGAGAAAGACGATCCGGCTTAATATCTTGAACACGCATGCTTCGCGACAAATCGAGCGCCACCATCACGTTTCTACCGGTCGATTTCTCAGTCTTCACCCCCGCATCCCCTTGGGGCCTTGCCAGTGTAAAAATCAGCACCGAAATGGCGACAAGAAGAAAACCAAATGCCAGCCAGCGCGGCAAAGGGTGCTCCTTTTTTACCAGTCTCCCACGAAGTCGTTCGGCCGTGAAGCGATCCCAAGGCTTCTGCTGGAGACGCCCGAAGATGACAGCAGCGATGGCGAGGATTGGCACCGCAATCCACAAAAAAAGCCAAGCTGGAGATCCCAAATTCATATTCAGATATTACTTTTTCTCAAAGGTATATAAAACGCAGAACCAGCCGCCGCCAGTAGAGAAATTCCGATAAACCACATGTAGAGCTCTCGATCATCAGTCACAGTCAAGCTTCGTGACTCCGTCTTCTCGAGTTCGTCGATTGTCTGAAAGTTATCTTCCAAGTCTTCAAGACTCTGGGCCCAGAAATGCTCCGCGTTAGTTTCACTCGCAATTTTTCGGAGTGTTGGAAGATCAAACTCCTGCCTTGGAAATCGCTGAATACTTCCAGAAACGCGACCTTCTTTCGTTCCAATCGCGACCGTATAAGTTTTGATTCCTAGAGTCTTGATATGCTTCGCGGCTTCGAGGGGTGAAATTTTCCCTGAGTTACTCGCACCATCGGTAATCAAAACAATAATTTTACTCTTCGCCTCTCGATTGTCCAAACGAGTTGCAGAAGTTGCCAAGGCAGATCCAATGGCGGTTCCCTGCTCTTCCACCGTTCCTCTGCCATTCCGATTCAGCTTGAGACCGCTCAGTCCCTGCCTCAACCAATCATGGTCTAACGTAATCGGGCTCACCGAAACTGGACGACCTGCGAATCCGACCAAACCAATTCGGTCATCAGGCCTGCGGGAAATGAACGCATCGACCACTTTTTTCGCTGCATCAATCCTCCGTAATGGTCGCCCCTGAAAGCGAAAATCATTGATATCCATCGAAAGAGAAACATCAAATGCGATCATGATATCAATCCCGCTGGCGATTCGGCTTTGATACTCATTGCGCCATACAGGCCGCGCCATTCCAATGATCGCAAAGACCAATGATGTAAAAATGAGAGGCACACCGAATCCCCATGCGACTCGCTTTACCTTGTTCCCCAAACTGGCCAACACTCCAAGATTCGGAAAGACAACCGCCTCAGTCGCACCCCTGCCCTTGCGCAGCAACAGCAGCAAGAAACACGGCAGTAGCAGTAGCAACCAACCAGGGTGCACAAAGCGAAAGTGGGTAAGAAAAGACTCAATCATTTCGCATGCATCCTTTCCAAAAGATCGTTTGCCCGCTCCCGGAGTTGCTTCGATTCCACAGCGCCCTCTTTAGGCGAATATTTCATTTTCGCAA
Source organism: Akkermansiaceae bacterium (assembly GCA_045106015.1). Classification (GTDB taxonomy): domain Bacteria; phylum Verrucomicrobiota; class Verrucomicrobiia; order Verrucomicrobiales; family Akkermansiaceae; genus Luteolibacter. The sequence goes on from JBGCEE010000052.1 coordinate 56,818, forward strand.
GGTAAGCAAAAAAGTCGCCTACTGATTGCTTGATGTCCTCTCCTAAATCGGAAAGTGCATCGTGTCTTGCGATAAACTCTTCGTGGGTTTGGAACAACGCAGGTTCATCTTTGCTATCAGCAAGGTATCTCCTCAAAATAATCGAAACCTGAACCGACTCTGCACGGTCATCATTTTCGTCCAGTCGTTCGAGATCTCGTTTGGCACGCTGAAAGGCCTTCCTCTCAGCCTCTTCGGGATCAATGGGCCGTTGCTTCCGCAACCGAGAAACGAAAAAGACGACGAGTCCGATCAGAACAGCGAACGCCACAAACCACCACCATTGGAGTTCCCAACTCGGGACCAAATCCAACGCATCGCGGTTCTCAACCAGTTCAAAAGCTGTTTGTTTTCCCTCAACCATTGAACCTATTTCCGCCGCCTCCCACGCCGCTTTAGGAGTTCATGCAGTGCCGGCAGAGTATCTTGATCCGTAGAAAGGGCAGCGGCATCGATGCCGTGCTTTTTGAAGATTGAGGCAACTCCTTCTACTTGTCTTTTCATCAGCTTTTCGTAGCCCATGCGAAGGTTGGCATTGTTCGTATTCACCACCGTTTCCAGCCCAGTTTCAGGATCTACCATGACCACACGACCAGCCTTAGGCAGTTGATACTCAAGGGGGTCTTTTACCCGAAGGGCCACTAACTCATGCTTGCGAGCAAGTTTCCCAAGCGGCTTGTCCATGCCATCGGAATAAAAATCAGAAATCATAAACACCAACGCGCGGCGCTTCAGAGATCTAATCAAAAAACTCGAAGCCTCATCGATCGAAGTTCCACGCTTTTCAGGTCGCGCCATCAGCACCTCTCGGATCATTCTTAGCAAGTGCTTGGTTCCTTTTGCAGGTGGCACGAAGAGAATTGGTTCTTCTGCAAAAATCATCAACCCGACCTTATCTCCGTTTTGTAACGCGCTAAAACCCAAGACAGCCGCGATTTCAGCCGAGAGCTCTCGTTTACTTAGATGATCACTTCCAAAATCTGCGGAACCCGAAACATCTACGGCCATCACAACGGATAACTCGCGTTCCTCACGAAATTTACGAACGAAAGGCTCGTTCATTCGAGCCGTCACATTCCAGTCGATAAATCTCACTTCATCACCGTGCTGATATTCACGAAAATCATCAAAATCCAAACCTTGCCCCCGAAAGGAAGACAAATATTCTCCGGAAAAAGACTCACGTGCCAACCGACGCGCCTTGAGCTCGAGCTTACGCACTCGACCCATCATTTCTTCGATGTATTCGTCTTCAGTCATCGCGATCCACAAATGCGGAACTAAGGAACCACTACTTTATTTAGAATACGTGAAACAATGAGATCGGTTGTCACCCCTTCGGCCTCGGCTTCATAGGTGAGCAGAATCCGATGCCTTAGAACATCCACCGCCATATCTTTCACATCCTGTGGAGAAACAAACGCGCGCCCATTCATGAAAGCTCTTGCCCTCGCGGCCAGCGCTAGATTGATCGTTCCGCGCGGAGAAGCACCTGCTCGAACCCAGTTTTTTAGAGGTGCGTCGACTTTCACTGGAAACCTTGTGCAGTAAATCAACTCAACGATGTATTTTCGGATCGCTTCATCGATATAAATCTCATTCACCAACTCCCGTGACGCACTCACCTGCTCAGGAGTCGCCACATTTTTTGTCTCATAGACTGGGGCCGAAGTGGCCATTCGGTTGAGAATTTGAAGCTCCTCGTCCTTGGTTGGATAACCGACGTTCACTTTAAGCAGAAACCGATCGAGCTGTGCTTCAGGGAGCTGATAAGTTCCCTCTTGGTCAATGGGATTCTGCGTCGCCAAAACCAAAAACGGCTTCGGCAAAATATAAGATTGGTCACCCAAAGTCACCTGTCGCTCCTGCATGGCCTCAAGCAAGGCAGATTGAACTTTCGCAGGTGCTCGGTTAATTTCATCGGCTAAAATCAGGTTATTAAAAATTGGTCCAAGCTTTGGCTCAAACTTCGCATCCTGTGGATGGTAAATCATCGTCCCAACCAAATCAGCAGGAAGAAGGTCAGGCGTGAACTGGAACCGCGCAAATGAAGCCGAAAGCGAACCCGACAGGGCTTTGACCGCAAGAGTCTTCGCTAGTCCCGGCACCCCCTCCAAAAGAATGTGACCATTACAAAGAAGACCGACTAACAAACGGTCGACCAAATCCTCTTGGCCCACCAAAACTTTTGCCATTTCGTCTTTTACCCCAGCGATCCAACCGCTGCTCTCCGCTATATTTGCCTGAAGTTCTTCTGTAGTCATATGCTCGATGCCTTGTAGCTTGCCACCACCGTGGCACAGTGCAACCGACAATCCCAACTTGTTTACAGCTGACCAGTCGTCCGCAAGAAAGCGGCAGAACTAACGGTTTTTGTTCCGCGATCTTACTTCCATCTCAGTTGACTCACCACAATAAGGGCAACTGAAGCTATCTTTGAAGATAACCGATTGAGCGACTTTGAGGATGTAGCTATTGAACAGCTTCTTCGCAGTCCGGTGCCTTGAACACCGCCGATTCTGTAGAGGTGGCATCATGCAAAGAGGGCAACGCAGACGACCACTCATCACAAAAACCACCAAAATCAAAAAAACCCCAAAAACGACGGCGATTCCAGCAGCGACCAAAAAGTCGTTGTTGCGCAGATATAATCCGGCAGCCGACAGAAAAAAGCCCCCTAAAAGTAATATCCATTTCAAAATGACGAAAACGGACGCAACTCGAAACTTGCGAACAGAGGATTTGGAATGCAGCCGATGCATATCAGTAGGTTGAAAATTTGAAAAAATAGATGGCTTCGTTGGCACGGTCCGAGAAAAGGGAACAACCCATCACTTTCTCAGTCAAACAAGTCTGGATGCTTAAAATCGCTTCTTTGAATGGATGACGAACTTGCGAAGAATGAATCAATTTTGGTAACCAGATCCAAATCAGGTTCTAATTCGTAGGAGAGAATCCTCTCAAGTTGTGAACGCCAAATTTCTTGCTCTTCGATGTCCCCTTCCGCCAACACTATAGCAATTTCAGATATTTTTCCGCTCGATGACAGCTGCTTGCGAAGCCGTTTCAACCACTTTTGAAGATAACTTTTCGAATGCCCACTAGCCATAAACAAGAACCTGATACCATAACACAATTCGTCAATCCAGATAAGTGATTTCAGCGATTACGCGATTTTACCTTGCAGCCATAAACATCACCGCTAATCTCCCATCCATCAGAAGCTCGATTCGTTACGAATCGAGATTCTGTCTTACACAACCAAACACAACCTAATATTATGAACATCATCAAACTTGCAATCGTTGCTTCAGTCGCTGCTCTTTTCGCTGCTTCATGCTGCCCACCAGAGCCGGCTCCTCCGACCACATACGAGGCACCAGCTAAGTAATTACTATTGAGTTCCGCCCATGTTTCGATCCTGAAACATGGGCGGAATCTTTTTTGTCCTGATTCGGTCTATTTACTTTCCAAACCAGTTCTCTGAGCCTAGAAAAACCTACTATGACTCGTCTGCTACTCGCAACATTCGCCAGTATAACCGCAATTTTCGCATCCTCATGTGGATGCTGCACAAGTGATGTAGAGGCCCCACCTCTCCGTCCTCTCCCCCAGTTTCGGGAAATTCCCACAGCACCTATTGAGGTCGAATATACCAAATAGTGTCAGCAATTTTTCATGAGAGCATCGCCCTTCCATCAAGGGCGATGCTTTTTTTTTCGAAAAACATCGATCTTTGAGTTCGTCCAAAGAAAATCTGAATTCCAAAACGCAGTATTATGCCTTTATGATTTGCGAAGAAGACAATGCGAGCGTTTAACTACTCGCGGAAATAAATGAATCAGAACGTAGGAAAAATTAAAGCAGGCAAGGCTCTGTTCATGATCGCTGCACTGACCGTTATCGTCTTCGGCCTGAAGTATGCTCAAGATTTTCTCCTTCCTATCCTCATAGCGTTTTTTATCGCAACAGTCAGTTTCCCATTACTGAACTTCTTAAGGGTGAAAAAAGTTCCACGGGCAATTGCCGTTTTATTGACTGTCGCATTTGACTTCGTATTCCTAGCTGCACTCGCAGTCCTCGCCATCACCCTCGTGGGAGATCTCCAAGAAAAATGGAATATCAGGTATGCTGCGGAAGTTTCCGATAAAATAAGAGATAGCTCTGACTGGTTGGCCTACAAACTTGATGAATACGGCGTCGCAGATGCCGAGGGGAAAATCAACGAAGCGGTAAATAACAATCTAGCTAATCTTCAGAATATTCGCTTTGAAAAAATATGGGATGTGGGAGCTGGAGTCCTAGGACGAGTGGTTGGCTTTTTTGGGACTTCCTTCATCACACTAATCTTAACCGTGTTCATGCTTAGTGAAGCTAGAATGTTCGGTAGAAGACTTGAAGCGATCAGTCTCGCCCGAGGACCAAACTTAGAGCGAATGCTGAGCGCCACTCGGGATATCCAAAGGTTTCTTGCCATCAAAACGGGGGTGAGCGTCATAACGGGTATTTTAGCTGGATTCCTCTGCTGGGCGGCAGGCTTAGACTTTTTTATTCTCTGGGGAATCCTTGCTTTCTTCCTGAATTTCATCCCCGTGATTGGCTCTATTGTCGCAGGTGTTCCTCCCACTATTTTGGCGCTCGTTGTAGAGGGCCTTCCCGAAGCCGTCTTGGTCGCGGGAGGATACCTTCTAATCAACAACTTTCTGGGAAGCTTCATCGAACCAATGCTTGTTGGTAAGAGATTCGGAATCTCCACACTAGTGGTCGTCGTCTCGGTTGTTTTCTGGGGCTGGGTTTGGGGACCTCTTGGTATGCTTTTAGCCGTTCCGTTAACAATGGTACTAAAGGTCTTCCTTGAGAGCAGTGATGAATTCCGTTGGATTGGCGTCGCCATCTCTGCCGAAGATCCCATCGGCTCCACCGAACGAAAACTTCTTGAAGTCACCCCACCTTCAAAAACGACAACCGAGAGTGGAGAAGCCGAGAGTGCCTAGAACTGTTTTAAGGCGACATTTCATGCGCCTTCCTCGACCGTGTTTAAAAAAACAAATCTTTACCAAAAACTGGCAATCGCCGCGCTCGTATCGACTCTGATACTCATTTTTGTTGGAGCTACGGTTCGCGTCACAGGCGCGGGTATGGGTTGTCCAGATTGGCCGACATGTTGGGGCTTGCTCATTCCCCCAACCTCCGCAGAGCAAATCGATTTTGAGAGCCTTCCGATTGAAAAGTTCCAGCGGAAAGCTGAGCGTATGGGAAGAGATCCATCCACCATTTCATACGAGACGCTGAAAGCAGACTTCAATCCACGCCACGTCTGGACCGAGTTTGTCAATCGACTATTTAGTCTCCCCGTTGGATTCTTCTCGCTAGCGATTTTTATTTATTCTTTCCGTTTTAGGACCAAAAACCCGAAGGTCTTTTGGTGTTCCTTCGCTGCACTATTCCTTGTGCTAGCCAACGCGATTATGGGTGCAAGGGTTGTCTACAGTGGTCTAGCCCCTGGCATGATCAGCCTGCATCTCGCCCTAGCAATGCTTCTGATTTGCTGCCTTGTTTACTGCATCTGGGCAGGGGCGGATCAAAAATTTTCACTACCTGTCGCGACCAAGAACTCAAAACTTCGAATCATCGTCCTACTCCTGCTTCTTACTCTAATCATTGAAGGGATCATGGGCTCTCAAATTCGTGAGATGACCGACGACCTCGCGAAAAAGCATTTGGATTTACCTCGTGATGCTTGGATAGAGAAGTTGGAGACCTCTGTGATCTATCTTACACACAGAAGCTTCTCATGGTTGATTCTTGTTTTGACCGTTTGGGCATTCGTGCTCGGCCGAAGATCTGGATCCACACCCGTTCAGTATGCATCGCTTGCGATCGTCATTACCCAAATGTTTCTGGGACTGCTCATGGCTCAAGTTCATATCTATTCTTGGGTCCAAGTCTCACACGTCGGCCTAGCTGCAATTCAACTTTCTTTGGTCTTCAGGTGGTTTCTTATCGTTCCAAAGAATTCCAAAACCATTTCGATTGCATAAAAGTCAGCGGCGATTGGAAGTTCTCGTATTTCGTCCTTTTTGTTGATTCCTCTGGCCAGATGAACTCTTTCGTGTGGTTTGTTGATTGGAAGGCGGCCGTTTAGGCGCAATCCTTTGTTGCGAAGAGCGTTGGGAGCTCCCTTTATTTACCCTCGTATTTTGACCTCGCGCACCCGTGGAGCGTGTAGGTTTTACATTCTGCCTACTCTGCTGAATTTGTCTTTGTCGAGCTTCAGCAAATCCTCCCATACTCCCTTGCTTGTGACTTACCGAAAGATTGCTCCGCTGAGCGTTGCGAGCCGGGGATGAAGAACGACTCCTCTGTCCATCATTTCTTCTAGTCTCAGGGCGCTGCTGAGAACCGCGACTGCGATAACTATCTTTTCGCTGGTGATTTATTCCTCTTGGCGAACTGAAATTACCGCTTCGAGTGTGACCTGAATGGTGATACTGGCTCCTATTTTGGTTACGTTCTCTAACATAGTTCGAACGACTTCGATTGCGGTGAGAATCCTGGACGCCACCTCGATGGGAGCTGACCCGAACGTTTTTCGACCAATCCCTGCCAAGATCCCTATAACGACCACTTCGATCATGGTAGTCCGTCAAACGGCGACTGGTAACTTTCCTCGGAACACCAATGTAATTCCCACTCCCATGCCTCCACCCATAGGGATGGGGAGCTCCATGAACATATCTTGGGCGGTATCCCACTGGATAATAGCCATAAAGATGTGGATCATAGTAACTACGGCGATTATAGTCGTAGTAGCACCTTGAATATGGATCGTAGCCCCACCGTGGACTACCTGTCTGAACGAAAAATGATGTCGTAAAATTCGAACTCCCATAACCTTGACCCTCCCCATAGGAATAAGAGGAAGCCCCTGAATAATAGGGGTCATAAGCGCAAGAAGATATGACGAACAGAACGGCGACGGCCAAACAACCGGTGTAAAACAGTTTCAAAAAATTCATAACTCACACTAAGACGAAGAAGCCCTCGAAGGTATTCAAAAATTCATTGAATTAATTTAATTCCAAGAATTTCTTTCGAAGCTTGCTCATATCGCGGTAGATCGCTTCTCTTGTCTCAAGTAAATGTCCGAAGACTCTATTCTTGTAACTGGAGGTGCTGGCTATATCGGCTCTCATACCGTTCGTCTTCTTGCTTCGCAGGGAAGACGAGTCGTCGTCTTGGATAATTTGGCTTTCGGACACGAAAGCGCGATTGTCGACTCATCCGTTGAGCTCGTTGTAGGCGATGTTGGTGATCCTGAACTTGTCGTCTCTCTCTTTAAAAAATATTCCTTTTCTGCCGTCATACACTTTGCCGCATTCGCATATGTCGGAGAGTCCGTCACCGACCCGCTGAAGTATTACTGGAACAACACCGCCAAACCGATTGCGCTACTCCAAGTAATGCAGCAGTTCGGCTGCAAAAATTTTGTTTTCTCGTCGACTTGTGCGACTTACGGATCACCGGAAAAAATCCCGATTGACGAGTCCAATCCTCAGCAACCGATCAACCCTTATGGTCGTAGTAAACTCATGGTCGAACAGATTCTGACCGATTGTGAACACGCTTGGGGTCTGCGATCAGCCTGTCTGCGCTATTTCAACGCGAGTGGATGCTCTGAAGACGGGAAGATTGGAGAAGATCATGATCCAGAGACTCACCTGATTCCTAGGGTTCTGATGGCTATCACTGGAGAAATTGATTCTCTTGAAGTTTATGGCACAGATTACCCCACCCCTGACGGCACCTGCATCCGCGACTATATCCATGTTGAAGACCTAGCCGAAGCCCATGGACTCGCTCTCGACTACCTTTTAGAAGGAAATCATTCGATCAAATGCAATCTCGGAACAGGAAAAGGCATCTCGGTAAAAGAGATCATCACAGCTGCCGAGGACGTATCTGGGAAAAAAGTGCCCGTCAGATACAGCGAACGTCGCGAAGGTGATCCTGCAATGCTAATCGCTGACCCAAAACTCGCTCTTGAAGTTCTCCAGTGGAAGGCCAAGCACACAGACGTTAATAAAATCGTCGATTCTGCATGGCAATGGATGAACGGCCCAAATAAAGGACATTTCAAAGACTGATTAAAGTAGTTGCCAGCTTGCTTCTGAAATCACAAAATAACGAACGTCACGTATTCGCGATGTATTGACATAATTTTTCCGAGAGCTATCTTGCCTGAATCAGTTCTTTCACCACTTCTACAAACCCATCGTTGAAAATTTTCATGAAAAATAGATCCAAAAAGTCTAAAGGCTTTACGCTAATTGAAGTTCTGGTGGTTGTTACCATTATTTCCATCCTCATAACCGCCGGCGTTGTCGGCCTCGGCAACATTTCTGCCGGCAAAGGAACCGGAACAGCAATCGCCACCTGTGAATCTCTTTTCGAAGAAGCCAGAACCATCGCGATCTCGAAACGTTGCAAGGCACGAGTTTTGATCGATATTGATGACCCTGAAGACGATGGCTACCTTCGCCGAATCGTCATCGTTCACGAAGATACTACGGATCCAAGTTACGATCCAGATTCTGGAACAGACGGACCTTGGATTCTCGCGAGCCGCGGCTACGTCATGCCCGGAGGAACCTATTTTAGCAAAATATATTCTACCCTCGAAGATGGTTCTCCACTCAACGAACAGACCTTAACTGGATCAAATGTGAAAGCTGACTATCAAAAAAACTATGCCTACTACGAATTCAACGGCGAAGGAATCTTTACCGAAGCAGGCTCAGATTTTGTAATCGGTTCTGGAGTACGTCCAAAAGGGCAGGAACCAAGAACCAAGTCTGGAGAGCGAGACTTCGCAGGATTTGTTATCTGGCGTAATGGCAGCACCTCTACCTATCGCAATATCCAACAGATGGAACTCCCCGCTTCTCTGACAAACTTCTAAGAAAATGAATCAATCTAAAAAACTCATATCGCCTAAGGGATTCACCCTAATGGAAACCGTGATCGCCATCGGCGTTCTTGCCGTTCTCCTTACTGGCTTCCTCGCCGTTTTCACCCCTGCCACCCAAGGAATTCGCCGATCCATCAATTCACAGCAAGCAGATCGCCTGACATCTACCTTAGAGCGAGAGCTTGTAACCGTGAGAGAGGGCCAAACACCTTCAGGTATCACAACCGGATTCGAGAAAGCTTTTGACTGGATCCAGAAAAGTAATGGCGCGAACAACGCGATCTTCGTGTATCAATACCGCGGCGATTTAACCTCACTTCGCAGTGATGATACGCCGACTCCGATGTCGAATATCGAAGGCCAGCCGGGACTAGACTATACCATTCAGTCCATCGCAAGGCGTGCTGACGACCCATTCTTGGAGGCCGACATCGACGCTATCGAGGGATCCATCTTTTTCGTTAAACCGACTCAACTGGTCTACGAGAATAATTCGATGGTTCTCAACGAAGATCCAGGAACGATCAAGCATCTC
>JBGCEE010000053.1:0-43855 GCA_045106015.1 Akkermansiaceae bacterium
AAAAAGCGGAGGGCTATTCACCAAAGTCACTGCTGCGATTTCTCCCTCTTTGAACGTAAGGTAGCGTGTCTCAATTCCAAAAATACCAAACATCGGCTTTCCAACGCAGAGTGATGTTGCTCCTTTTCCGGCCTTTTCGTGACCTCGGGTCAAGCGCGCCTCCTTGAGAAGCGTATCCCACTCCAACCGCCTATCGTAATCATGGAGAAGATTAAAAACTGCCGAACTATCTACCGGCATTTGCTGCGAAACGGTCGCACTTTGCATCGTTCTACTGGAAAATTCTAACTACCTAAGGCTGGCTTGAATGCTTCAAGAAATGCCCGCTCAGCTTCCAAGGTCCCAATTAAAACGAGCTTACCGTCTTCAGGTAACTCAGCGAAAGGATCTGGATTAATCTCACGTGCGCCTTTGATTTCCACTGCCAAAACCGAGCATCCTGTGCGCGATCGAACAGCAGACTTCGCCAGAGTTTTTCCCGCCAAAGACGGAGGAATCGCTACAGAGAAAATATTTACACCCTCAGCAAGTAGAACGGTATCACTACTACGCAGAAGGTTGAAAATCGTATTCGCTCCCATCGATGCATAAGAAAGAGTCACATCAGCACCCGCGCGATGCAGACGTGTCGCATTACTTTCCTGAGTGCAGCGGCTTATGATTTGCATCCGATCTCGCAAGCGCCGGTAGAAAATCGTCAGGAAAATATTCACGTCATCATCGTGAGTTGTAATGATGACCGATGCCGCATCGTGCAGCCCAGCTTCCACGAGAATATCAAAATCCGAGGCGTCTCCAATAATCGCGTGATCAATATTCCGAACCCGCTCGGGCAGTTTTTCAATAATCGTGCACTCAATCTCTGCTGACTTCAGGGCGCGCGCCGTCGCACGTCCGACCCGGCCTCCCCCAGCAATCACGACTTTTCGCTTCTCGTTCTTGCCTTCATGTTTTCCAAAAACCTGATCGTAGGCTTCGAAGTGTGCTTTGGAACCGGCAAGCACCAGAACCGTATGTGACCCAATCACCACTTCCGGGTCCGCTGGCTCGAATCGGCCACGCTCCCAAAGGCCTACAATCGTGACTCCGGTCTCAACACGTAGTCCGCACGAAGCAATCGTCTTGCCCACCAGTGGAGTATGGGCTGGGCTGGCTTCTGCAATGATGAGACCGTCAAGATCTCCGATCACATGAGCTTTTGCATCATTTCCGATCACCCTCCGTGCCAAGGTCTGACCCATCATTTCCTCTAGCCTGAGAATATCCGTCACGCCCGCAAGCTCTAGCGCACTTCGAACGATCTCAGAGGTCGCCGAGGCGACGATAGGAATATTGTCTGATAACTCACGCACGTTGAAACAAACGTTGGTATTGGTCACATCATCGAGAGTGGTCACCACCATGGCCGCCCTCTCGATTCCCAAGCGCGTGTATGTTTCCGGATCCGTCCGATCCCCCATCACCACAGGCACACCATCATTACGTAATTTACTCGCCATCTCCAAAGTCGGCACCAGAACAAACCAAGGATGCCCATATTCCTCAAGCAAACGCGTAAGCATCTGAGCCACTGGACCATAGTGCGTAAAAATGACATGGCGCTCGACTCCCGATGGCACTTTCAGTGGAGCTTTCGCCTTTTCCTGCGCTTTGATCCAAGGCGCGTAGAAAAACTCGATGAAGGTAAATGGTAAAAGGACGAGCAGGAAAACAACACCCGTTACCAAAACGAGAATCGAGAATGCCCTACCCGCATCTGATGCAAAAGTGATGTCCCCGAAGCCCAATGTCGACATCACCGTGAGTGTCCAATAGAACCCCGTAATCCAACTGTGGTGTTGCCCCTCCAACTCCATGAGGTAGTGAAAAACGATACTGTAAGAGGTGATCAACCCAAAGAGCACGAGTATCAAGCGGATCAGAACCATCAAGTTCGTTCGGTCCGCCCGCGTTCGAAGTAACGCGGTTAGAATGGGAACAAGGGATTTCATGGAGTTAGAAAAAAAGTGAAAGCTGCAGCACTACAATTCAGAAAGTCTTTTTCCGTAGCCACTGTTTTGAATGGATTTACCTCAGGAAGGTCCACATTGCCAATCAACTTCCGACTCAAAAACCGACTCGCTACTGGTTTCCAGAAGGCCGGGCAAAGGCGTCGCCATCTTGTTTAAATCGTGGACCCATCACATACCGCCACGTTTTTGGCAGATGTCTTCTAAGTTCAACGAGAGTATCCTCAAATTCTGTGAGTGCAGAAAGGTTCTTAAACTCCTCAGGATCATTGAGGATATCGTATAGCTCTTCACCTCCGTCCGCATAACGAATCAACCGCCATTGATTCTTTCTCACCGCAAAATTCCCGGGCCCATGCGACATAAGCACAGGTTTGTTCCAATTCGTTGCCGTTCCTGCTAACAGGGATTTGAGACTATTCCCATCCAACTCTTGCTCTAATTTAAGTCCGCAAAGATCCACAAGAGTCGGAAAAATATCCTGTAAACTCACGGGAGTTTCAACTCGCTTCGCCTTCACGCCTGGAGCCTTGATGATGAAGGGCGTCCGAGTGCTTCGTTCCCAGAGTGCCATTTTACGCCAGTGGTTTTTCTCACCAAGATGCCACCCATGATCTCCCCACAAAACAACGATTGTGTTGTCCCGTTGTGGGCTTTTCTCCAGCGCTTCCAAAATCCGCCCCACGTTCGCATCCGAAAATGAAACAGTAGCAAGATACGCTCGAACCAACTGTTGCCATCCTCTCGGCACCTTGGTGATGGCTTCATGATCGTTTACTTGGCGAAAACCAACTAAGGTTTTTGCGAAGCGCTTTCCAGCATCGGACAGGTCTTCAAGATCGTTTTCAGGAACCTTTGGCAATTCCACATCATCAAGCTTGAATGGAGCGAAATATTTCCGAGGCGCTTCCCATGGCAGATGCGGCTTTTTTAAACCTAGCGCGATAAAAAATGGCTTTTCGTGATTTCGTTGTAACTGATCAATCGCCCACTCCGTCAACTTCCCATCCTGTGTATCGAAGTCATTTTCTGTTTCAAGAATTCCATAGTCGAGATGACCGATCTTCTTCCGTTGTTCTGAGACTATCCCACGTGAGCTCCCTTTGTATTCGTCCCAACCCCGTGGCTCGGTAAAATGAAAAATCTTCCCGCAACCGACTGTGCGATAGCCGTTCTTCTGAAAAACAAGATTCAATGGCAATCGGTCCTGAGGAAAAATGCTTTCCGGACTGTAGACGTGGTGATGACCGTATGACCCGCTCTTATGGGGAAATTGTCCATACATCAACGCCGTGCGTGATGGCCCACAAACCGGAGCAGACGCATACGAATGAATGAAGGCAACACCTTCACTTGCCAAGGCATCGATATGCGGAGTTTGCGCCTGCGGATGCCCTCCCAAATACCCAACCCAATCGTTCAAATCATCGACAGCAATGAACAAAACATTCGGTTTTTCATCTGCACCATTTGCCGCAAACATCGAACTAGTGCCGTTTAACGCTAAAACCAAAATCAACAATTTAGCTGGATTAAATCGGGACATCTTACCGAGAAAACTAGTCGCGTCTCTGCCCCACTGTCCAGTGCTAGCGCCATCACCCATCTACCAATTCGCACAAAAGACTTACTATCCGAATTTTGATCGTGAAAAAACTGCCTCCACGTCCAAACTCTGCTCAGAAGTCAAACTAGCCTCTAAAGACTATTCGACATTTTCTACTCTCAGAATGAAGCTTCAAGATACCCTAACCCGCACACAGAAAGAAATCACTCCACTCGATGGAAAGACATACCGTTTCTATTGCTGTGGCCCAACCGTCTACGGACCGGCTCATATCGGAAATTTTCGGACTTTCGTCCTCCAGGATGTCTTCAGGCGTGTCTTGGAAACTGGAGGCACTCGAACCCTTCACGTCCGTAATCTGACCGACGTTGACGACAAGACCATCCGAGATTCTCAGGCAGCCGGCAAAAAACTCACCGATTTCACGAAGATCTGGACGGAGAAATTCCATGCTGATTGCGAGGCACTTGCATGCCTCCCTCCACATATCGAGCCATCGGCCGTCGAACACATTCCTCAGCAAATCACGATGATCGAAACCCTTATCGAAAAGGGACATGCCTATGTTTCGGATGACGGCTCGGTCTATTTTAAAATCTCGTCATTTCCTTCTTACGGAAAACTCTCACATCTGGACGAACGCGAGCTCGATCTTGGAAAAACTCAGAACGCCCGTGCCAATTCAGACGAATACGAAAAGGACAGCATCTCAGATTTTGTCCTCTGGAAAGCTCGCCGCGAGGAAGATGGCGAAAACTTTTGGGAATCACCATGGGGCCATGGGCGCCCCGGCTGGCATCTTGAGTGCTCAGCGATGATCTCAGAGTATCTCGGTGAATCCTTCGATATGCATTCCGGCGGAGTAGACCTTGTATTTCCCCATCATGAAAACGAAATTGCTCAGAGCCAATGTGCCTGCGGTGGCGAATTTGCCGCACACTGGTTCCACGTAACGCATCTCCTCGTCGATGGCGGAAAAATGTCCAAGTCACTCGGAAATATGTACACCATCGAGGATCTTGAGGAAAAAGGCTTCACCGCGATGGAAGTCCGTTATGTTCTCATCGGCGCCCACTATCGCAAGCAACTCAACTTCACCTTGGACTCACTTTCTGGGGCAAAAGAAGCTCTCTCAAAACTTGCAAAATCTGCCGCCAAACTCGCCGAGAACATGGGAGACGAAACCGCTCTTCCTTCCGCAGATTTCGGGCCCTTTCAGGCCGCATGGAATTCGCTCAACGACGATCTGAATACACCAGGTGCGCTCGGCGGGATCTTCACCGGACTCCGCGAGGCATCAAAACTCAAAGGAAAAGAAGCCGCCGCCGCCCTTGCCGGGCTAAATCGTATTCTCAAAGCCCTTGGTATTCGGCTTCCAGACCTTTCAAAAGACGCCCAAGAAATCCCCGATGCCATTCACGAACTCGCTGAAAAACGCTGGGCGGCGCGCTCAAACAAAGATTGGACCACGTCCGACCAACTCCGCGATGAACTCACAGAAAATGGCTGGGCGGTCAAAGATGGAAAAGAAGGCTACGAGCTTTCCAAAATCTAAAATGAGATTCTCAGTACTCGGCTCAGGATCTGCTGGAAACGCGACGATACTCGAATGCGATTCAACGCGCATTCTCATCGATGCCGGACTATCGGCAAAACAACTCTGCCTAAGACTTTTATCTCTTGGAATCGATCCCGCATCGCTTACTGCCATTATCCTCACCCACGAACACGGCGACCATGTCCGCGGACTCAAGAATTTCCTAAAGAAGCACCCAGCGCCGATCTATGCCACCAGAGAAACCTCTATGGTCGTCAAAGAACAGGACATCGGCAACGCTTCTTGGAACACCTTCGAAGCCGGTCAGGAATTTCCCATCGATCATCTAGCCATCGAAAGCTTCGCCATCCAACACGATGCCGTCGATCCAGTCGGCTATGTCATCTCCAATCAGGATACTCGTTTCGGGCTCCTATCCGATGCCGGTCAAGTCAGTTCCAGCGTGAAACTTCGCCTCAAAAACCTCACCGCACTCTTCGTCGAAGCCAACTACGATGATGAACTCCTCGAACTCGATACCAAACGTCCGTGGTCGATCAAACAACGTATCTCCTCCCGCCACGGCCACCTCTCCAATGTCCAAGTTGAATCGTTGATTCGTGAAATCGCACACGCTGATCTCTCACAAGTCGTTTTTGGCCACCTGAGTTCCGATTGCAACTGCCCAGAAAAAGTTCGCTCAATTTTCACAACAGTCTTTCAAGAACTCGGCCACCCAACCGCTCTTTACTGCGCCTCTCAAGCGGAAACGAGCCCGTGGTTTGACGTCTGTGCACCGTTCAGGTTGGTGTAGCCTCGGAGGTGAAAGCTCCCAAACTTTTAGTATCTAATTTTTACCTGAGTCCCGACATCGACCATATAAAACAAGGTCGGCACAAAGTTTTTTGGCATCCGGATGCAACCGTGAGATGCAGGTTCACCAGGTTGGGGAATTTTCCCAACGTGCATGCCAATGCCCCAGTCAGTTAGCCTCATCCAATAAGGCATCGGGGCAGGCATATAGCGTTCTCCAGGACCGACAGGATCTTTTGGAGTCGCATCACCGTTCACGACCTGGCCAAATTCGTTTTCAATCCATCCGTATCGATTTGAATACTTATCAACAATCTTCTCCGTAATACGAAACGTTCCAGCAGGAGTGTTCCGCCCCTCAAGTCCTGTGGCGACGTAAGACCAACCAATTTCGCGATCTCCACGTTTGATTGTGGCAATCTGGTCACCAAGATCAATTGAGACAGACACCTTTCCTTGACCTCCATCATCATACCATTGATACATCACATGAGACGCTTTCAGAGGATCTTGCGAAGGTAACGGCCCACACGAGGCAAAAGTGAAACAAATTACCAGCCCAAAAAAGAGATTGGTCACGACTAAAAAGGATTTCATGGATATCTGACGCAGAGGGAGAGATAAGGGTCTAGAGCAGTTTTTGGTCCCCTTCAAGCACCACATCAGCAAATATTTGATGATTCTGCTCCGAAAGTCGTTCTTACATGAAACAAAAGCACCCTTCCTTGCGTTTATTCCACCATATCAAATGGCCAGAACTCTTTTTACCACGCTAGCTGCGGTTGTCTCGAGTGTAACAATCCTGCACGCACAAGATGGAGAACAACTCTACAACCTTCATTGTAGCGCATGCCACGCACCAGATGGCAAGGGAGCTACTGGTGGCGCATTCCCTCCACTTGCCGGAAGTGAATGGGTTCATGGCAATCCTAAGCGATCCGTCGCCATCGTCCTCAAAGGCCTTCAAGGCCCAATCGAAGTCGGTGACAAATCCTACAATCTCGTGATGCCTCCTCACGAAGCTTCACTAAGTGATAACAACATCACAGCCATCCTAAATTACGTGCATTCTGCTTGGGGGAACCGCGGCGAACAGATGAAACGAGACGTGGTGCGAACCGTTCGCGCAGAATTTGAATCTCGTGAGACCCCGTGGACGGCACCTGAACTGCTCAAACTCTACCCTCTTCCTAAAAAGGAATCGCCTCTGAAAAATCTGACTTCAAGAATTTACAAAGGACAGTGGAATCGCGTTCCAGATTTTAGCAAAATACAAGCCGAGAACATCGAAGAGGAACACGATGGGGAAATCGATATTTCCATTTCCCCCCTTAAAGACCGTTTCGGAATCGTTTGGGAAGGTCAATTCGAAGCGAAAGAAAACGAAATCTATGAGTTTTTCTTAGACGTCGATGATGGAGCACGCGTTATCATCGGCGGCAAAAAAGTCGTCGAGGTCAATGGACTCGGTCCAATGAACGGCTCACGCGCCAAGACAAGCACAGTAAAACTCAAGCAAGGTCTACATGCATTCCGGACCGAATACTATGAATTCACCGGCCAACAAGGCTTGTCGATTGGGTGGAAAATCAAAGGCAAAGGCGACTGGAAATGGCTGACTCCAGAAGCCGCATTGCCGAAGAAAAAATATCCTGATATTTATCTCACTCCCGATGATGGCAAAGCCGTAATCTATCGAAATTTCATTGAAGGGCTTCCACCTCGTGCCATCGGCTTCGGATTCCCCGGTGGCCTAAATCTCGCCTACTCTGCTGATCACCTAGCACCCGAGCTTCTTTGGCTTGGCGAATTTATCAATGCCGGCCGCCATTGGACAAACCGCGGCCAAGGAAACGAACCCCCTGCGAGCAAAGAAGCGGTCAGACTAACTGCAGAGCGTTTTCTGCCTAAATCTGCCAAATTCAAAGGCTATTCGCTAGACAGCACGAACAATCCTACATTTCTAGTCCAAGTCGGAAAAGGGCTTTTGAAAGACTCTTGGAAGCCTAGCGAATCTGGCTCATTCCTTCGGACACTAGAACTCACAGGTGATACCTCTACTTTGGAAATCCCCTCGGGGAGCCCTGAACTTACTGGCATGGAAACAATCAAACTTGAGCCGAACAAACCTGTTACAGTCACCTACAAGCTGAAGTAATCACTCACTACCCTTTCGCGAAATATGCGCACCATTCTTCTCTCTGCCCTCCTCGTTTCTTCCGTTTTTGCCAAACCGAAGCAATCTGATTTCTATATCCGCGAGGAAATACCGCTACCGCTAGGCGAGAATATGGAGATTTCTTCCATCGCCCTCATGCCCGATGAAAAAGTCGCTGTTGCCACACGCCGTGGCGATGTCTGGATCTGCACCGGTGCTTACCGTGATGACGTATCAAAAGTGACATGGAAGAAATTCGCTCACGGCCTTCACGAACCCCTTGGCATGTATTGGAAAGACGGTTTTCTTTACCTGACCCAACGCCCCGATTTTTCTCGGATTCAAGATACAGATGGTGATGGCACCGCCGACTACTTTGAAACCATCAATTCCGGATGGGGCATGACGGGTGACTACCATGAATACGCTTTTGGTAGCCGCCCGGATCCGAATGGTGACGTGTGGGTCACACTTTGCCTAACAGGTTCCTTCCACGCCAAGGCGCCGTGGCGAGGCTGGACAGTTCGTATCACTCCAGAGGGAGAAATGATTCCTACCTGCTCGGGTATTCGGTCACCGGGTGGCATCGGCCAGAATGCTGAGGGCGATATGTTCTATACCGACAACCAAGGCATCTGGAACGGATCCTCTTCTCTCAAATGGCTAAAACCCGGTTCATTTCAAGGGGCCCCCACAGCAAATAAATATCACGAACTCGCCGGACTCCCAGCCCCTCCCAAGGTAGAAGATAAATCCCGCATACTCGCAGAACGCCTCAAACATCCCATGTTCGTGCCGCCTGCCGTGATCCTTCCTCACGCAAAAATGGGTCAGTCACCCACAGGAATCGAGACTGATACTTCAGGCGGAAAGTTCGGACCATGGGACAAACAGCTCTATATCGGCGAGCAAACCCACTCCCAAGTGCAGCGGGTCTACCTCGAAAAAGTGAATGGCCTCTATCAAGGGGCCGTCTTCCACTTTATTGAAGGCTTTGAGGCCGGCCTGATTCCCCTTCGACTCGATCAAGAAAGAGGCGTTCTGTTCGCTGGTGGTTCCAACCGCGGCTGGGCCTCGCGTGGCACCAAACCCTTCACCTTTGAGCGCGTTCGCTGGACCGGCAAAACTCCATTCGAAATGCTTACCATGAGTGCGGAACCTGATGGCTTCACCCTTACATTCACCGAGGCCATCGATGAAACCTCCGCCGCTGATCCTGCATCCTACTCCATGGAAGCATGGACCTACATTCTCCAACGCGGCTATGGCAGCCCAGAAGTCGACAAAGCAACGCCTACGATCACCAAAGCAACAGTTTCTTCCGATAAAAAATCCGTACGCCTGACGATTGACGGACTCGTTCGAGGCCATGTTCACCACCTCAAGGCACCCGGAATCAAATCTGCTTCTGGAACGAATCTCTGGCATCCAGAAGCTTTTTATACGCTCAACGAAATTCCGAGCAAGTAGTCAGACTAGCAAAACACTTGAGGTCTCAGTGACGGGCTAAAAGCTTGGATCGCAAGTAACGCCATTTTGGCGGCTTCTACCAGATCTTCCTTGGAGTTTGATCCTGTATTCCTAGGATTCAGATATGGAAACAATATACGGCGCACCTACTTATAGCCTCTCTTCAGATCAAGTTTCTCTGCACATTACAAAAGAAGGTGGGCAAATGGCACCGGTCACTTTTAAACTGAATGGTCGAACCGTTTCCCCTTACTCAATTTCGCCATGGAATCCAGATGAGGTTGACGGAAATCTTCCACCTCTTCTTAAAAACTTACGGGGCGATTTCATCTGCCTTCCATTTGGCCCACAGGAAAACGGGCCACCCCATGGCGATACTGCGAACGCTGATTGGAGCTTGGTTTCGAAAGACGCACGTTCAATCGTTCTTCAAATCGACACCAAAGACACCGCGGCAAAAGTCACCAAATCGATTTCAATCAGAGATGGCCACACCGCACTTTACTTAGAAAACAAAATCGAAGGATTGGACGGTCATTGGTCCTACGGCACCCATCCAATTATTGATTTTTCATCTATCCCAGAAGGCACGGGAAGACTGAGTGTTTCGCCCTTCTCTTGGGCCTCCGTATATCCCGAGATCTTTTCCAACCCTGCCGATGGAGCAAATCAGGAACTCAAGATTGGAGCAATTTTTTCCGATCTCTCCGAAGTACCGTTGACGGAAGGGGGCACCACAGACCTAACCCGCTACCCTGCCCGCCCCGCTACCGATGATCTAGTGATGATGGTTTCCAAGCCAGCGAGCGACCATCAGCCCTTTGCATGGTCAGCTTGTCTAATGGACGGCTACGTCTGGTTCTCTTTGAAAGATCCAGCCGATTTCCCAGCCACCTTGTTCTGGCTTTCGAATGGTGGCCGCTCTGCAGCTCCTTGGAACTCCCGCCATACTTCCCGAGTAGGCATCGAGGAAGTTTGCTCCCACTTTTGCGACGGCGTGGACATTTCCCGCAAAGACCTGCTCCACAACCTCTCCATCCCGACAACTCGGTCTTTTTCTAAGGACACGCCGGTCACGCTTCGGATCATCCAAGCCGTCGCCGCAGTTCCGGGTAACTTCGGCATGGTAAAATCGATAAAGCCCGATGGACCGGAAAATGTGAAGATCACTGACGAGCACGGCGCGGAGGTGAATGTGCCATTGGGTTGGAAATTCATTTGATTCGAAGGCAGGAAAAAAGTTCCTCTCTTCCCTTTTCGCATGCAAAGTATGCGGTGATGAAATCCAAACCCACCGTCGAGAAAGAAATCAAAACCTTCATGGCCGGACTGAAGAAGCGCAATCCGGGCGAATCGGAATTCCACCAAGCGGTTCACGAAGCGGTAGAAACCCTCATCCCATTTACGGCCGAACATACCAAATACCGTGATGCCTACATCCTTGAGCGGATGACCGAACCAGACCGCATCATCACTTTCCGTGTCACATGGGAGGACGACAATGGCGGAATCCATGCGGACCGCGCTTGGCGGGTCCAGTTCAACAACGCGATCGGCCCCTACAAGGGTGGCCTACGGTTCCACCCCTCCGTGACACAGAGCGTGCTGAAATTTCTAGGCTTCGAGCAAGTATTGAAAAACAGCCTCACAGGTCTGCCGATGGGTGGCGCGAAGGGCGGATCAAATTTTAATCCAAAGGGTCGGTCAGATCGTGAGATCATGCGCTTCTGCCAATCCATGATGATCGAACTTCACCGCCACATCGGAGAGGATGTCGACGTTCCTGCCGGTGATATCAACGTAGGCGCTCGCGAGATCAGTTACCTCTTCGGAACCTACAAACGCTTGGAAAACCGCTTCGCTGGCATCCTTACCGGTAAAGGTCTAGCCTTCGGCGGCAGCCTGGTGCGCAAGGAAGCAACCGGCTACGGCGCGGTATATTTCATGAAACATATGCTCGAACAATCCGGCGAGGGCATCAAAGGCAAGACCGTCCTCATCTCAGGTTCGGGAAACGTCGCGCTATACTGCATGGAAAAACTCATCGAACTCGACGCCAAGGTTCTGACCGCATCCGACTCTTCCGGTTTCATCCATGATCCTGAAGGAATCACACGTGAGAAACTTGATTGGCTGATCGATCTCAAGGAAAACCGTCGCGGAAGAGTCCAAGAATATGCCGAGCATTTTGGCTGCGATTTTCACGCTGGCAAAACTCCGTGGGGAGTATCTGGAGACCTCGCCTTCCCCTGTGCCACCCAGAACGAACTGCACGGTGATGATGCGAAGGCGATGGTCAAGAATGGTATCAAAGCGGTCGCTGAAGGCGCGAACATGCCCTGCACGGCGGAAGCAACCGATCATTTCCTCGAACACGATGTCCTCTTTGGTCCTGCGAAAGCCGCCAACGCAGGTGGAGTCGCGGTATCAGGGCTTGAACAAAGCCAGAATCAACTTCGTATCAGCTGGAGCCGGAAAGAGGTCGATGACCGCCTCGTTGGTATCATGACGGACATACACGACAAATGCGTGAAATACGGATCACGCGAAGGCAAACCCGTTGACTACCGCTCCGGCGCAAACATTGCCGGGTTTGTAAAGGTGGCAGATGCCATGCTGGCATACGGGGTTGTCTAATCAGTCGGCTTGATTCAGCAAATAGCCAGCCACCCAACCTTCGTCACCTGATACATTCTTGCACCAGTGCCAACCGTGGATGTGGTTAATTGAGGTGACTTGATCTCCTCGTTGGATCCGAAGAACCGTCGGATCAAAGTCCTTCATTGCCGCCCATCGATCTTCACCTAGAGGCTCAAGAAATTCAGCTGGGACGTAGCCCTTCCTTCCATTTGAATCTTTTGCCCAAACCCAACCCGGCCAAGTCTTATCAGCTGGACCGCTTGTGACTTCTTGTCCAGCCGTCAGCCGAATAGCAAGGGCATCTGACTCTTCATAGTCGGCATTCGCCGTAAAAACCTGTTCTGGCATAACTACTCGGCACCTACAGTTTCAATGTCTGGCTCAGGCTCTTCGTCTGGGCGCGACGTATCGAATACTAATTCTTCATCGCTATCCTTCTTACGGGTAACTCGCACGATGTCTCCGGTCTTCACCGAGCCTCTCAGAAGTGCCTCAGCGAGCGGGTCTTCGAGATAACGTTCCACCGCACGGCGCATTGGCCTTGCACCATAATTTGGATCGAAACCTTTTTCAGAAAGCAACTCACGTGCATCTTCAGCAAGACCAAGATCGATCTCTTTCTCTTTCAGCCTTACGATCAGTTTCGAAACTTCGAGATCAACGATTTGATTCAAGTCGGCCTTCTCAAGCATGTGGAAGACAACGAGTTCATCGAGACGGTTCAAAAACTCAGGTTTGAAATAGTTTTTCGACTCTTCGAGAATCTTTTCCTTCATCCCTTCGAAATCGGATTCATCAGCATTCATGGCACCAAATCCAAGAGAAGTCTGGCGCTTGATCGTCGAGGCGCCGACATTCGACGTCATGATGATAATCGTATTACGAAAATCGATTTTCCGGCCAAGCGAGTCCGTAACGGTTCCATCCTCCAAGATTTGGAGAAGAAGGTTCATCACATCTGGATGTGCTTTTTCGATCTCGTCGAAGAGGACCACTGAGTAAGGGCGGCGACGCACGGCTTCTGAAAGCTGCCCACCTTCCTCATAACCTACGTAGCCCGGAGGAGAACCAATCAATCGGCTGGCCGTAAACTTCTCCATGTATTCTGACATATCGATCTGGATGAGAGATTCAGAATCGCCAAACATGAACTCAGCAAGATTTCGTGCGAGATAGGTTTTACCAACACCCGTTGGTCCGAGGAAAAGGAAGGAACCAATCGGTCTCTTCGGATCCTTCAAATCAGCTCTGGAGCGACGCAAGGCTTTGGAGATCGCAATGACCGCCTCATTTTGACCGATGACTCTTGATTTGAGCTCATCTTCCATTTTGAGTAATTTTTCGGTTTCTTTCTGTTCCATGCGCTGAAGCGGAACTCCAGTCCACTTAGAAACAACCGCCATGATATCCTCATCGTCGACGACTACGATTTTCTCTTCAGAAGAAGCACGCCACTCCTTCAGAGTTTCTTCCAATTCTTTCTTGGCGTTCTTTTCGTCATCACGAAGCGCCGCTGCTTTTTCAAAATCTTGTTCAGCAATCGCCGCCACCTTGTCCTTATTGATTTCCTCAATTTGGACTTCTGCTTCCTTGATCGAGGGAGGGCGGGTCATCGTCCCGATTCGAGCGCAAGCACCTGCTTCGTCGAGAACATCAATCGCCTTATCAGGGAGATACCGCGACGTCAGATAGCGAGAAGTCAGTTTGACCGATGCTTCTACAGCCTCAGGTGTGAAGTCCGCTTTGTGATGCGATTCATATTTTTCCTGCAGCCCTTGAAGAATTAAAATCGCATCGTCCACGGACGGTTCATCAACTTTCACCTGCTGGAATCGACGTTCTAAGGCCGAATCTTTTTCGATGTATTTGCGATACTCATTCAGAGTTGTTGCGCCGATGCACTGAAGTTCTGATCGACTCAAGGCAGGCTTGATAATATTTGAAGCATCCATCGCGCCTTCAGCCGATCCAGCACCGACAATCGTATGAAGCTCGTCGATGAAAAGCAGGACGTTCTTCACTTTCCTGATTTCATCCATGACTGCTTTGATACGTTCTTCGAACTGACCGCGGTATTTTGTTCCCGCAACCATGAGCGCAAGATCCAAGGTGATGACACGTTTGTCGCGTAAAAGCTCCGGCACATTTCCTGTGACGATCTCTTGGGCTAAGCCTTCCACGATTGCAGTTTTACCTACCCCGGCTTCTCCGATTAAAACGGGATTATTTTTGGTGCGACGGCAAAGAATCTGAATCACTCGCTCGATTTCGTCCTCACGCCCAATCACAGGATCAAGTTCTCCCTCTTTAGCTAGTTTCGTCAGATCACGTCCAAAGGCTTTCAAAGCGGGGGTCTTGGTCTTTCCATCACCCGCAACTCCACCACTCGACTCCATTTGAGATTCGTTCTCTTCTTCAAAAGCCGCAAGTTCGTCGTCTTCATCACCTTCCTCCATATCGTCAGGTGAAAAGTTCGGGTCAATCTCAGCGAGGATTTCATTGCGTGTTCTCTGGATATCAACATCCAAACGCTTAAGAACTCGGGCAGCAACGCCCTCCCCTTCACGCAGGAGGCCGAGCAACAGATGCTCAGTTCCCACATAAGAATGATTGAGCGCTTTCGCCTCTTTGTTGGCGAGAGCTAGAACTTTTTTCACTCGCGGGGTGTATGGGATGTTCCCAGTGGATTTCTGCGGCGGGCCGGAGCCTACCTCTTTTTCGACCTCCATCCGGACGGTATCGAGCTCCAGTCCCATGCGTTCGAGAACATTGACTGCGACGCCCTGCCCAAGCTTGATCAAACCAAGTAGGAGGTGTTCTGTGCCAACGTAAGCATGGTTGAAACGGTCTGCTTCTTTCCTTGCCAATGCGAGGACTTGCTGCGCTCTAGGGGTAAAATTATTCATGTTTTGTTCTGGTTGCCACCTTCGGAGAGACGGTCAGTTTCATCTTTCTTTGAAGTAAGATTATCAGGGGAATCGAGGGATTGCAAACGAGAGCGCATGATTTCCGCGCGAATCGAATCTCGAGATTCAGGGGAAAGCTTCTTACCTGCGTGGAGCTGTAGGTGTGCCTGCTGAATATCCATTAGCAAGGCATCGCAGGAATTGACGGTCTCTTCAGGAAAGAAGCCGAGATTTCCTCCAAGCCGCAAAAGTGAAAGATGGTTCAGTGCCTCTTTCGATTCGATTAAGTGTGCGTGTTTGAGCACGCCGAAAGCTCGGCCAATCTTATCGGCAACCATTTCCGGATCATCTTCCATCAGCTTCTCGCGGGCATTCTGCTCATGAGTTGCAACCTGAGCAATCACTCGCTCCAACCGCTCGATGATCGCAATTTCGCTCTCTCCTAGGGTAGATTGATTCGAAATTTGATAGAGGTTCCCGAGCGACTCAGTCCCTTCTCCATACAAACCACGAACGGCGAGACCAATTTTATTCACCGCCTGCAAAACCTGACCAATTTGATCGCTGATAACCAACGCAGGAAGATGCAACATTGCTGACGCCCTCAAGCCCGTTCCCAGATTCGTTGGGCAAGTCGTCAAAAAGCCAAGTTTCGCATCAAAAGCAAATTCAAGTTGGTCCTCCAGTTCTGTATCGAGTATGGCCAATGCCTCGTAGGCCTCCTTCAATTTCAATCCTGGCCTGATGGATTGCATACGAAGATGATCTTCTTCGTTCAGCATGATGGAAAAACGCTGCCTCCGCTCAATAACCGCGCCGGAACCATCTGTCCGCGCCGCATGCTCACGAGAAATCAAATGGCGCTCAACAAGAACCTGTTTTTGGAGAGACGAAAGATCTCCGAACTCGCGTGAAAACGCATCCTTCATAATTGGAAGACCTTCGACCGCTGGCCGCAAGATCGCCATCGTTTCCGCTCTTTCTGTTTTCTTCGCCCATCCTGGGAAAGAATGACCTCGTAAGTTTCGCGCTAGTCGAATTCTCGAAGTAATCACGGCCCCTTGATCAGCGACAGTTCCAACCATCCAGTCAGCTGGATGGCGCAGCAATGTGGAAAAGCGCATCACTTCTCCACCCCCTCTTCATCTAGATCGTGAATTTCATCGCGGATTTTAGCAGCCTCTTCATAGCTCTCAGATTCAATCGCCTCCGCAAGTCTAGTATTTAAATCCTCTAACTTCTGAAGTCGCAGATGTGACTCCATCAAACCCTCAGGAATTTTCCCCGTATGAGTGCTTCCCTTGTGCATCGATTTTAATGTCGGTGTCAGTTCCTTGCGAAACACCTTGTAACAATTTGCACATCCAAACCTGCGAACTTTTTGGAAATCTTCGAACGTAAATCCACATTGTGGACAAGCATTGGCATCACCAGAGAAATTCTCGGAATTTTGTGAGTTAGCGCTGTCTCCGATTTCTTTTTGAAAATTCCCCAGCAACATATCCGCCAAGGAAAATCCGGTTGGATCTGTGACGCCGCGCTCGTTTGCACATGCATCGCAAAGGCAGACCTTTTTCATCTGACCTTCCGCAAGCTGTGTCAAAAACACCGTCGCTTTGCTATCACAGTAATCGCACTTCATAATCCTTCTGATCTTAGCACATCATGCAAACGGAGTTCCAGTATTCATCGCCAATTCGTGAAATTCTTTTAGGAACTTTTTTGTCAACACACCTGGCTTTCCATCGCCAATTTCTCGCTGATCGAGCGACACCATCGGTATGACTTCGGCGGCAGTTCCTGTTAGGAAACACTCATCGGCCACAAAGATGTCGTAGCGTGTCAGCGAGCGCTCCGTGACTTTGATTTCTAGTTTCTGGGCAATTTCAAAAATCACCGCTCGGGTGATACCATCGAGCGCACCATCAGAGATCAGTGGAGTCGAAACCTCACCGTTCCGAATCACAAAGATGTTATCGCCCGTGCATTCTGCAACGTAGCCTTGCTCGTTTAGCATCACTGCCTCTAGAGCACCTCCTTGGATCGCCTCAACCTTCGCCATGACATTATTGAGATAGTTCAAGCTTTTCACCTGAGGCATCAGCGCAGCTGGTGCAGGACGCCGGGTCGCACAAGTGATCACCGACAACCCGTTCTGATAGTGTTCTTCAGGATATAGTTTGATCGAAGAAGCGATGATGAACATGGACGGCTTCGGGCATAGATAAGGATTCAGTCCCAATTCCCCTGCCCCGCGAGTGACGACAAGCCTGATGTAGCCATCCGTAAAGCCATTCGCTGCTACAGTTTCACACGTAAACTTGCAGATTTCTTCCTGCGTCCAAGGCATTTTCAGAACGATTGCCTTTGCAGAATCGAACAATCTCTTAATGTGGTCCTCCAGACGAAAAATCCTTCCGTTGTAAAAACGAATCCCTTCAAAAACTCCATCGCCATACAACAGTCCATGATCGAAAATCGAAATTTTCGCCTCTTTTTCTTCAACCAACTCTCCGTCTAACCAAATTTTCATGCGCTTCTTCGGCCACAAACCTAAGCTTCCTGCGACCCGTGGCAAGCTGGAGATGAGAAATTTAAAATTTCATTCCCTCTCTTTGAAAAACCCAAAGATTCGCTATTGAATCTTGTCCGTTAAACCGGAAATCTCCTCGTATATGCACCAGACCACTGCCGATCTAAAAAGACTCCTCCTAGAAAAATCCGTCCGGACCGGAACTTTCACCCTAGCATCTGGGAAACAATCCGACCTCTACATCGACTGCCGGGTCACCGCGCTCGACCCTTTCGGTGCCGCAATGATCGGTGACGTTGGCTGGCACGCTGTTCGCTCAAAAATCCATTCGGAAAAACTCTCTATTCAATCGATTGGTGGAATGACCCTCGGAGCCGATCCCATTTCGCTAGCCATCGGTATGGCATCGGCAAAGAATCATCCTGATGAGGCTCTGCAAGTCTTCACAGTAAGAAAAGAACCGAAAGGCCACGGTGCTGGCAAACAAATCGAAGGAAACTTCGCTTCCGGCCAGAATGTGATCGTCGTCGACGATGTGATCACCACCGGTGGCTCCACCCTAAAAGCTGTCGATGCCATTGAAAGAGAAGGAGGGCATGTCAAATTTTGCGTCGTTCTTGTCGACCGGGAGGAGGGTGGCCGTCAAGCCATTGAGGCAAGAGGCATTCACGTAATTCCGCTCTTCACTAGAACGACACTTTTAGACTGAAGATAAAAAGAAAAAACCGCTGAGCCTTGCAACAACAACAAGGCCCAACGGTCGTTTACACACGATTCAACTTGCTTCCCTAATTTGCTGCCCTGCAAATTTTCCGAGATATCTGAGAAGACAACCGACTCCTCCATTTTTCTCTAGAGTTTCGCTACCTCGCACCGTTTCAACAGGAACATCTTGGCGTGTAGCCATGCGAACAAGCTTCTCGCGCTCTGGTGTTGGAAGATCGGTTGAAAGAATCAACTGATCTACCTGATGGTTCGCGAAAGCTTCCATCGTTTGGGTGATACCGACAACGGCCAAGCCACCCGAGCAAACGGCAGCTTCCAAGCTCTTCACCGCATCATGACTTTCACGATTTTCTTCGTCTAGGAAAGTCGCAATAGATTGCTCCACGACTTTCGGAATCGAGTCATCACAAACCCCACTTCGAATTTCTCCAGCGACTTTTCCTTGGAGATGCTTTGGAAGATGTTCGCGAAGTCTTTTCACGTAGCGCGGTTCGCCTGCCAACACTAAAGCATTGTGCCCTCGTTTTGCCATCAAGCGCTCGATGACATTGACCTTTTCTTTAACAAACTGCCCTTCCCGCTCTTTGCGGTGATTCTGGTAGTGCTCGCGAGTCCACTCACGACCAAGGCGTTTTCTAAGTTCGGGTCGCTGAGTCAGCAGAGCTTGTGAAGCTTCTCCCAGATTAATTTCATAGACCTGAGCGCTCTGAGAGTTTGTCACGACGAGCACGAAGCGATCAAAACGATCCTTCATTTCAACCAAAGGAAAAATCACTGGAACCGTCGTCACATGGAATTGAGGTTCCATCGGAGCAGCCATCGTCAGTGGCATTACCATCGGATACTCTCCCCAACGGCAGAAAATTGCCGCGCTCTGCCCAGTGTTTGCGCCGGTCTCTAAAACCGTCGCGACCTCATCAAGCGCATCATCGAAGTCTACTGCTTGCTGCCCATGAAAAGACGACCTTGCGAGTGTTCCCCAAGAATGAAGATCTGCGCGATTCTGGGAAAGTGGAACGTTAAGGTCAAAATACGCACTGATTACGGGCGACTCGTTTTCTGGGAGAGTTGCAAGGGCGATGAGATGTTTCTTTAAAGCAAGTTGGTTCATTGTTTTCTTGTCCCTCGGGGGTAGTTGACTCCGAGGGACACCTTAAGATACGCAGGATTTTATTTACGCAACAGAAATCACGAAAAACTTTTCGTATATTTTTCACTCGAATTTTAGGAGCTAGACCGGCCAAAAATTTACACTCAGAAGTGGCTCACTTTTTCCACTTTTCCCAAGGCTTTTTCTCAACCTTGACCGTTTCCTGAGCGAGTTCGTCATCGTAAACTGATCGACCGGTCCACCGCAGTAGGCCAGCAATCTCCTTTGCCTCTTCGAGAAGCTCGCGCATGCGTTCGGGAGAAATTCCAGGCTCCTTGAGAGCCGCTTTCACTGAAGCATCGCGACGCTGTAAAACGACTGAAGAAAGCATCCCAAGCGTTTGCTCTGCAGATCGCAGACCATCCTCAACAACGATCTCAACAGCACCCATCTCTTGATGTAGAGCAATTTGTTCTTCCTTTCGGAGACTGGAAACGAACGCATTGACTGCCGCGCTTGATTCTGGATCAGGAGAAGCCGCCAGCACTTTTTCCAATAACCCAACCCCTTCAACCCATGGTTTCGCATCGTGAAGAGTTTCGAACTGTTCGTTCAAATAATGCTGAGCGGGTGCAGAGTTGAGGGCAAGAAAACAGAGATAACCCACGGAACGATCCAGTTGAACCGCTTCCACCATTGGTTCTTCAGAGTTCTCCTCTTCCGTCCTTCGAACTCCTCGCTTCGCCTGAGACTCAGACCGCCGAATGCTCTTCCCAATGCTATCTCGGAGTGTGGCAGAACCCGTGCCCAGCATGGTCGCCACCACATTGATTTGCTGATCCCTCGCGGCGTGGTCATCCATGACCGCAATTAGATCGGTGCATTCGCGGGTCAACTCGGTCCTACCTTCAATCGTGTCGAGGCGTCCATTTCTTCGAGCCATGTCTATCTTGAAATCAAAAAAGCCTACCGCTTTCGCAATTTTTCCGCGAAATTCATCAGCACCATGCGCCTTGATAAAGGTATCTGGATCATCGCCTTCAGGAAGCTCCGCGACCTTTACCAAAAGACCTTCTGGAGCCAGTTCTCGGAAAGCTCTCTCACAAGCCTTCACTCCAGCTTGATCGGCATCGTAACACAAAACGACCAGCGGCGTATAGCGCTTGAGAATTCTTGCATGTTGAGTCGTACAGGCAGTGCCTAGGGGGGCAATTGCGTTTTCGATTTGCTGTTCGTGGCAGGCAATCGCATCGATCTGCCCCTCGCAAATGATCGCAGTCTTCTCTTTGAGAATCGCCTTCTTGGCACGATCCAAAGCAAACATCACATTGGATTTCTTGAAGATATCCGTCTCGGGTGAGTTGATATACTTCCCTGTCCGCGGATCATCCCGCAACTGTCGCGCACTAAACGCAATAACGTCACCAACTTCATTGCGAATCGGAAACATCAGCCTGTCACGAAATCGAACATACAGACCAGCGGCAGGTCGATCTTCATCTCTTAAGCCAGCGAGTCCGGCTGAAACCAATTCCTTACCCGTGTATTTTCTGTCTCTTGCCCATTCAAGGAACTGAGCGGGCTGATCCGGCATCCATCCAATCTGCCACCTCTCTGCCATGGACCTCCCAAATCCACGGCTTTTCAGGTAGTCGCGAGCGTGTTGACACCCCGCGTCATTCTTCAGCAACTCATGAAAAAATTCTGCCGACTCACGATGTAAATCAAGCAACCTACCTCGTGACCTTCTGGCAGCCCTCGCTTGGGGATTATCCGGCTCTTCTTCAAGGTGAACTCCAGCCTTAGATGCCAACTTCTTCAGCGCATCCATAAATAAGAGACCTTCGTGATCCATCACAAAGCCAATCGCATTGCCACTCTTTCCACAGCCGAAGCAATGGTAGAACTGCTTGGTTGGGCTTACATTGAAGGACGGAGTCTTTTCATTGTGAAACGGGCAGTTTGCCTTGTAACCACTACCAGCTCGCTTGAGAGGAATATACGAGCTTATCAGATCGACAATGTCAGTCGAAGCGAGGACCTGCTCAATCGTTTCCTTTGGAATCAAGCCCACAACTTAGCTCGCTTTCTCAGACAGCTCTTTGTCAGCGAGTCTTTCTCGTAATTCACCCCACTGGCTGCGACTAACAATATATCCAATACAACTCTCACGACCACATCGACAGGGATGTTCCTCGAAACAATCGATATCGAATCCATAGTCAAATGTGAGCTCGTCACCGGCTTTGATATCCGTGAGAGCATGAATGAAAATTTTCTTTCCTGTAGCCCACGCCTCGCAATTGGGCTCGCAGGAGTGATTGATCAAGCGCGCAGTGTTCCACGGAAAATTTCCATCCAAGTCATACTTTTTCGAGATATTAAAAATATAGACTGCGGCATCCCCGGTCTCTTGAGCGTGCTCTTGCTGAGCTGTTCCACGGCGGCCACTCTCGTCTTTATCGATCAACTCACCGACATATTCGATGATCTTGCCATCAGCAGAAATATCGCACGTGGCATAGACACCTCGACCATGAATTGCAGAGTTACGAACCTCACAGAGGTCGCTCTGAGCTCGCTTCCAGATCTTCATAAATCGCCGATGTAACTCTCGATCGCTCATTCCCTTTTTCTCCTTTTTCGTACCCTTTGCCATCGGTCTAGATTCTTATTTGATCTGTTTCTTCTCAAGCGGAGGAAGAGTTAAATTCTGTGGCAGCGTTATAAACAAGCTACGCAAGTCATTTACCGAAACTGCTGACCCGTCGATGAAGCTCCACTTTCCTGATCCTTTGTCAGAAATTGCGACTTGAAACCCTTTACTTTCAATATTAATCGCCACTGGGTCACCTTCGATCATCGCTCGGAACTTTGTCAACGTCGGCACTAAAACCAACCATTTCGTATAAATCAGTTTCTCGACTTTCTGGCCGTTTACCACTTCTACTTTTTTACCCGGATACACCTCAAAAGCGGTTGGATTTCCTTTTGGTTTGAAATCGGTAATGGAGATTCCCTGCTGCAACATTTGCCTTGCCACACCATCTAGCTGTTTTTGAAGATTTTCCATTCCTCCCATGCGTTTCGCAGTTCTTTCCTTCCACTGCGGATACATTCGATCGATCGCAACCTTATAGCGACCAAGGACGACTTCCTTACCAAGTTCAGAAACTGCTTTCACCGCAGAGGCTGTTACTTCGGGAGGAACTCTCTGAGGGGCGACTTCCTGCCCATGCAGGCACGTGAGCATGCCAAAAAACAAGAACCACTTTTTCATAGAGATACCCATGCCCATCGGCGCGTCCTTCGTCAATATCCAACCTCTTTTCAGTTCTCCAATCGTTTGGAAAATTCCGTCAAAAGAGCCCTGAGGCGTTCCTCGGAAGAAATACGCACCGGGCTGTCAAATCCCATCCAAACTGCTGTGGAACCACTAGGTCCCATGCGCAGCACCCAACCGTCTCTCTCCGATGCAGTCGCACCCGTATAACAACGAGTTGCCGATTGTTTCCGCAATAGATCCAATGCTTCCTCTGCGGCCGACTCGGATAGCACTTTATCCCTTTTTACATCCACCTCGTAAAGCACGTTTCCACCGCTGTCGGTAATCTTACTGATAAAATAGGGTTCGGACTTCTTACCTTTGTTTGCCAATATCGCTAATCCGATGGAAACCTCCATCGGGCTGGCAGCAATCGCCCCTCGGAAAAGGTCTTCGGTTTGTAAAAATGGTCCCGAAAAACCACAACGCCTTGCCAATCTTTCCATCTCTTTTGGTCCAATTTGACGACCTGTCTGGACGGGCTTATTTGGAAACACGAGCTTTCCACGCTCAGAAGCTGCAGCTGCGACAAAAGGTTCAAACACCGATCCCATATCGCGTTTTGCGCGAGTCCGGTCGTAGCGAGAATGAGAGGCATCCCTCCCACCCATAAAAGCCAGCACCGCCCCAGTATCCGTATCAATCGTCACCGCAGCGCACTGGATATACTTCGGTTCTTCGCCAATTTGGTAATCTGAATACTTCGGATGATCCCAATCCGTCTTCCCTTCAAATTGCGAAAGTGTGGCCGAAAGCTCCATTTTCATTCGATGCTGCCACGCCAAGTCCAATGTTGTATAAACATTTAGACCGTTCAAGACGCTCCCCTTCTTCTCCATGACAGATTCCAACTCTCGACGTAGAGAGCCGAAAACGTAGGGAACTTGATTGCCAGCGTTGCCATCATTCTCAGCGAGTCTGATTTCCAAATCTTTCACGGCTATCGCCCGCTCCTCGGTTAGAAATCCGGCATCAACCATTCTCTTAAGAGTTTGATTTCTCTGATTTTCAGCTGCAGAAAAATTCCTCAGTGGGGAAAAAATATGAGGACCACGAATAATCCCGACGATCATTGCGCACTCACCTGGATGCAATTGCGTCACGGACTTTCCAAAATAGGTCTGCGCAGCTTCCTCTACCCCGTAGGCTCCCGAACCAAAGTAAATCCGATTCAAGTAATTGGTCAAAATTTCATCTTTTGTGAATCTCGATTCGATTCTGAGAGTCAGTGCAACCTCCAAAGCTTTCCGATGAAGTGACTTTGCCCTCATCTCATAGGTATTGCGGGCTAGTTGCATGGTCAACGTGGAGGCGCCCTGAGTAAAATCGCGGTCCTTAATGTTTCGAACCGTCGCTCTTGCCATCCCCCGAAAATCAACACCTCCGTGCTCAAAAAATCGCGCATCCTCTCTTGCGGTCAAAGCCAGAACTAAAAACTCCGGAATTTGCGACCTCGTAACAATCTCTCTTCCAGACCCTCCCACCGCCTCGATCTCTTTCCCGCTTCGATCAAAAAAAACGTTTCCTCTTGGTAGTTCCGTGACTTCGTCTAAATCGAATTTTGAGGCTAAAATAAAATAGAAAAATCCGATGCCCAACCCGACGACTCCAAGAGCAAGACCTATCTGAAAGAGAAGAACGGTTGGCCCGTGAAGCCATGTGGGAAGCAGTCTTTTCCATAGGGAAGTTTTGGTAATAGGCCGCCAATCAGACATGGTTCAATCGCTTCCCTACTCACATTGCTCCGGAATAATTCCGTATGCCAGTCCCTCCCGGGATGATCTACTTGGCATCTTCCGGAAAGGAATAGTGCCCAAGAATTTGGTAGTCGAACAAAGCATTCTCCCATTTTACACCATCACCTGCGGGATGATGAACGACCCATGGAGTGGAAGAAACTGCATCGCTTGGCCCTGGAACGACGATACCGATGTGCACCTCCGCATTTGAAAGCGCCCACACAACGATATCTCCGGTCTGATAATTCTCCGCGTCACGGCTTGGGTTTAGAGTTTTCCCGTTCCGGCTGAAGAACCGTTGTAAATTCGGGACCCGGCGATGATCGATATTTTCATCCGGTTCAGGAGACGCCCAAAGCTGAGGGTAAAGGCGGTAGTTCTCCGCCATATCCTCATGAATTAATTGCTGTAAATCGAACCCGATTTTTCGGAAACATCTCACAACCAAATCAGCCGCGACTCCTTTTCCACTTGGGACATCACCATTTGGATAGGCGATCTTAAAATAGGCCGGATCATAGGAAATCCGGCGGTTCGAATATTTCAGAGCTTCAGCAGCAAGTTGATTTTTTGGCAGACCTGTCGCCTCCAGCTCTCTCACAATTTTTTCGTTCTGAGCCTCAGTAGGCCCTTTCTGTGCAGCCATCAAACTACCCGCCCATGGTTTGGCGAAAAAGATACCAGCAGCAACGGCAATGACTAAAATTACCCAGCCACCGAAGAAGTTCTTTTTCTTGGGTTTTTGGGGCCTAGGGCCGATATATTCAATGGTACTGTAGTAAGTTGAACGGGATCTTGCCATTTGTTGTGAGGGACTTTGGAGATAAACAAATCTGGCAATCCGACACCACCAAAATCTTTGTTTTCTGTATTATTTTTTCATACGTCGATAAGTCGAATTGCATTTCATCGAATTTCAGTTCTGATCGGCGAAATGAAAGCTTTTGAAAGCAAGTCCCTCCTCAGTTGGGGCAACCTGAATATACCTCTCTTTGGTATCACAAATGACTGGTATGGAAATCCCCTTAGACAACCTTCTGCTTTCTCTCTAGCGATAGATACCCAAAATCTTTGGTTCATCTCAACCGGTCAAACCGCTGCATCAATACTTCCTCATGCGGCACCTCATCAATTTACTCCAGAACTATGGAAAGCAGACGTTGCAGAATTATTTTTGGCCAATTCCGAGACCGGAAATTACTTGGAAACGAATCTGGCAGCAAATGGCGCATGGTGGGCGTCGACTTTCGCATCACCACGAACTCCAACTGACAGTCAGCCAGATTTCCTTTCAGCGATATCAACGAATTCCAATGCCGATGGAACCACTTGGACTTCGACACTGTCGATTTCTCTGAAATTTCTGGAAGAACACATTGGACCAATCTCGAAGCTAAGCGCAAATGTATCCTTTATTCAGAATTCGCCGGATCAAATATTCTTATCAGCCGTCAAACTTCCAGGCGCTGAGCCAGATTTCCACCAACCTTCATCCTTTACGAGCCTCTCACCGATCGCCATTCCAGAATTCTGAGATTCTTCCGGCTTGGCCCTTCCTCATTTTTAGATATCCTCGCTTATAAATATGACGCGGTTCGAACTCGAGGATATTGTTGCCCAAAGCAATGACGGTATCATTTATCGTGCTCTCGATACCAAATCTGGCAAAGCCATCGCGATTCACAGGTTTTTTCCATTCGGACAAAATAACGGCGGTCTAGTAGGAGACGAGACCGCCGCCTTTGAAGCTGCTTGCGAACGACTCAGCAACGCGAAACACCATTCACTTCGTTCCGTCTTGGGAGGTGGAGTCGACCCAATCGATCAAATCCCC
The DNA here is from genome assembly GCA_045106015.1 of Akkermansiaceae bacterium. Lineage (GTDB taxonomy): Bacteria > Verrucomicrobiota > Verrucomicrobiia > Verrucomicrobiales > Akkermansiaceae > Luteolibacter. The sequence goes on from JBGCEE010000053.1 coordinate 26,348, forward strand.
TATCTTGTCATCGAATGGATCGATGGAATCCCCCTAAAAACGCTCCTCGCCGATGAAGTTCTAGAACCTGCCTTAGTCATTGATATTCTGAGACTGACACTTGAAACATCAATCGCCATCTCCGAAATCTTTGAAGAAGAAGCCATTTGGGTAAACACAGATATCGAATCGATCATCGTAGGCTCTGAAGAAGGTGGCCGAGGTTTCACCTTCTGCATTAGCCCCCGTAAATGGCTCGGCACAAATCCCAAGGACAAAGACCTCAAGTGCATCGTAGAGCTGGGCGAAAAACTCATCGGCTGGAAAGGTCGGCTTGTCAGTGATCGATCTGGGTTCGGGCTTGGCGGCTGGTTCAAAGTATTAAAAAGAAATCCGGAAACGAAACTGGCCGATGCCCTCAACTCCCTGCAAGCATTGGTCGAAAACGCCCCTATCCAGAGCGAAGATCGAAGCTTTGCAAATACGATCACTCCATTGAAAAAGAAAAAAAAGGGTCCATCGAAGAGGACTCTCGCTGCTGTGGCCATTTTCGCTGCATCAATTCCAGCATCCCTTCTTTTTTATCTGCATAAAACGGCAGAAGTTCCAAAGATTGACCTCGGATACGTCGAACAGGAAATCAGCACTGCAAACGACCTGAAAAAAGCAGATCCACAGAACTCTCTTGAAACCGTCAACACACCAACAAAGAAGCCATCTCATGCGATGGAGAGTGTGCCAGTTGTTGAGAGAAGATCAGCGAAAGTCGTAACGGCAGATAAAGAAAAAGTTCCGCAGAAGAAAGAACCTCAAGGCTACCAATCCGAAATTCTTCTATGGGAAATGGTCAAACCTGGGAATTTCAAGCTTGTCGATAAGAAGACTTTTCATCGATACCCGCCTGCCAAAAGAGTGAAAATGAAAGGAAAACTCATCAGCACCAATCTGTCTTCGGACGGTAACAACGTGTATTTCAATTTTGGCGATCAAAACCAAAAAGACCTGATCCGCGGCGTCGTCCGAAGAAAATACTTCGATGGGAAATTCGAGCTAAAAACCTTCGATAAATTTAAAGGAAAAGTGATTACTCTAAACGGAAGAATTGCGAGCCGAACGGAAGGACGTCCGCCCGTTATAAAAATCGTTTCATTGAAGGAAATTTCCGTTAGCAAATAACTACCAAACTACCAGTCTGGCGCTTGCTGCCTGACTGCTTCAAAAAGCACAATCGCAACTGCTGTTGAAAGATTGAGACTTCGAGTCCCGTCCGGCTCCATCGGTATTTTTACCGAAAAATCTCCAGCATCACGAACCACATCCTCAGGCAGGCCTTTGGTTTCTTTACCAAAAACCAAACAATCACCTGTCTCAAAATCTGCACTCCACAACCCTTTAGAAGCCTTTGTCGATAGCATCCACATGCGCTTATCAGCCATCTTTTGCTCGAACTCCGCAAAGCTCTCCCACACATAAAGATCCACGTTCTGCCAATAATCTAGTCCCGTTCTACGAACGTATTTATCGTCCAGAGAGAAACCCAAAGGCCTTATTAAATGCAGTGAAGAGCCAGTTGCGAGTGCCAAGCGACCTGCCGCGCCTGCATTGTGCGGAATTTCCGGTTCTACTAAGACAATATTGAACATAGATATGTTTCGAAAAGGACCGGTAAAAGAGCCTCATGGCGAAAATTGATCCGCCGATGGTCGGGCTAGCGGGATTCGAACCCACGGCCTCTACACCCCCAGTGTAGCGCGCTACCAGACTGCGCCATAGCCCGTTGACCTAACGGAGCAGTAAACAAGCAGTCGATTCACTGATTGGCAAGCACGTAAAAGCATGGGATGAATTCCCCCGTGAAACGAATCAAAACGGCAATCATTGGAGCAAGTGGATACACTGGAATGGAGCTACTCCGCATCCTAATCGCTCATCCGGCAGTCGAACTGACCGCAGTCACCTCACGTTCTGAGGCAGGCAAACGGATTGATGTTGTCTTTCCAAGGTTTACAAAGGCGCGCTCGGCCGAGCTTACTTTCTCACAACCCGACCCCGATCTTATCTCCGCTTCAGGTGCGGAAATTGCTTTTCTTGCTTTACCCCACGGCGTGGCAGCTGAAATCGCCCGCGCGCTTCTCGAACGAGGCCTTAAAGTCATCGATCTAAGTGCCGACTTCAGACTTCGATCCGCAGACACCTACGAAGAATTCTACGACCATCCTCATCCAGCCCCCGACCTCTTGGATGAAGCAGTCTATGGCTTACCTGAAATTCGCATGGAGGAAATCAGGAACGCTCGTCTCGTAGCCTCTCCTGGATGCTACCCGACAAGTATTATCTTACCTCTGATTCCCTTGCTGAAGAAAAAGCTAATCGACCCGACCACCATCGTCGCAAACTCAATGAGTGGAGTCAGTGGTGCAGGTAGAAAAGCCGACCTCTCACTTCTTTTCTGCGAATGCAATGAATCCGCACGCGCCTACGGCGTCCCAAAACACCGGCACCTTTCGGAAATTGAACAAGAACTATCAATTGCAGCCAAATGCGATGTGACGATCTCTTTCATTCCACACCTGATCCCAGTCAATTCCGGAATCGTAACGACAACTACAGCGAAGTTGGCAGCAGGAACTAAAGCAGATCAAATCGACCAAACCCTCCAAGAAGCCTACTCGAACGAACCTTTTGTCCGACTCCTCGGTCGTGGTAAACCCGCAGACACCAAGCAAGTCACTCGCACCAACTTCATCGACATCGGCTTCGAAATCGATTCGCGCACCAATCGTCTCATGCTCATGTCTGCTGAGGACAACCTCGGCAAAGGTGCTGGTGGGCAGGCAGTCCAGTCCTTCAATATCATGTCAGACCATGATCCACGTCTTGGCCTCCAATCATGGTAATGCCCAAAACTTACCGAATCGAATAAAATGAGCTTGCCCCCCTACCCTCTCCTCACTAGCTTGCCGCTCCTCAAGGACAGATGCCAGAGTGGTCGAATGGGCGCGCCTGGAAAGCGTGTGTAGCAGCAATGCTACCGAGGGTTCGAATCCCTCTCTGTCCGCCACTTTTCTTATGCCCTGAGCTTTCTCAGTCACCGGTTTCTCCGAACTCCCTGATAAGACAAGCCTCGATCAAATCTGTGAAAACGACGGGCGTATTGATCGCCTTGGTTGGAAGCCCCGTTTTCAGGTTTTTAAAAAGACCAGCGATAGGCCGCTCCAAAATCTCCATACGAGCTTGGGCCTGAGCAATTAACCCAAGGGTAGAGTCACCGAAGACCATCACCGTATCCGCAATGGGCAAGCCAGTTAAGTTAGCTTGAGGCATACATTCCAAAAGAAATCCGTCCTGTTCAAACAACTCAACTGTCGTTGTCGCCAAATCGTCTACCCAAAACAACCAAGCATCATCTTCACTAACTGACGCCACATCCAAAGATGCGTGAATGGCTAGGCAGTAGACGAACGCATTTGCCGGAACCAAACTGTTTGTCCCATCTTTCGGATATATCGTCAGCCTAGGTCCATCTGAAAAAGCCTCCTTTGCTTTCTCAATCGTCTCTACTGCAAGCTTTTGAAATTTTTCGTCACCTGTAGCGCGAAAAGCCGAAACATAGGTGCGAGCCATTTGAAAACTTGTAACCGCGTTTGCTTCGGCCAGTTCCCTTTTGTAATTCATGCGCTCTCTCCTTGCATCAAGTAACTTCTTCCGAGAACTGACTAATAGCGACTGAACCAAATCTAAGTCCTTGTTGAGAATTTCAGAAATTTCCAAAGGTGATTTAAGATTTCGGAGCGTGTTGGCTCGGAGATACTTTTTTAGTGGATCAAGTTCCGAAGGAATATTGCCCATCTCTTCAATTCCACTGGCTAAGACCCATACCTCTAATTCCTCAGGAGTTAGGAACTGACGGAAATCATCCATCTTCCATAACCAACTCTCAGTTGAACCAGCATATTCAGAGCCCAAGGCAAAAAGCCCCTCGGAGGTTTGGTAATTCTCTTCGATAAAGCTAGCCACTCCCAAGGCTCTCTCTTTCGCATTTTCATTTCCCGTGACGCGATACGCTTCCATCAAGCTACGACAGATTCGTGCTTGAGAATTACTATCTCGGCTAAACCCTGCAAACTCCCAAGAATTGCCCCTTCTCGAACTGAAAGCTCCGCCATCCAGTGGGTCAAACATCGAACTCGGTAAAAGGTCCAAAAGCAAGTTCTCAAGCATGGATTCGGACCTCTGCTTTACCAACTCTGGCAAATCTTCAATATCCGAAGCTGCTGAGAGCAATTCCAACGATCCGACGGGAAACAACCCACCAGCCTGATCAAAACTCCTCGAGACAGGATCATAAACCGACGTCAGTTGACGAAGGGCTTTCACCACATCCACCTCAGGTTCTTGGCTCAGCTCTCTGTTCTCATCTCTTCTTTTCTTAATTCTTTCGCTTCGGTTCTCCTGATCTATCCGACTGTTTGAATAAACATAATTCGGATCTTCTTTCCAAACCTTCCAGACCATCGAATGAGACTGCATAAACAGAGTTTCCACTTTGTCACTGTCAGAGGCAGGAAGGGGAATCCACGCTACAGGATTCGCTTCCGAAGTCATCCAAACCATAAGAGGCAATTGGACCCCAAGCTTCACCTCAGCACACAAATCTACGGTCAAGATACCCATCTCTCTCGCTGCATCACCATCAATCAGGATCGGAACATAATTCTTGTTGAGTTCTTCAACAATTGTCTGATTCGCCTCTAAATCAGCAAGAGCAGTTCTAAATGAAGGCTGCTGCGGCATCACAATAACTGTGAACACTAACCTTCCCGCTTTCTCAGCAAGTTCCAATGATTCTTTTGTCCAAGGCTGCCAATGAATCGGCGAATCAGCCTGACTTCGATAAACTTCTCCCGGTAGCCCCTTAATTCCACTACTCGTCAATTCGATACGCTCTAAGCCCAAGCTAGAGGGATTCTCCGTAGAATCGCCCTGATGCACTGAATTCTGCTCGCACCCAAATAAACCCAACAGGACGGCAAACAATCCCCAAATCCAAACCCAATTTTTCATTTTAAGTCTACTCACACTTCTCGACTTCTACGGTTCCGAAATATTCGTGGCTTGCCAAGTTCAAAGAAAAAACTTCCGCTATCTCAACCGGAAGCTAACCTTCCCACACAAAGTTTTTATCGCGTGATCAGCATCGCCATTTCCAGCCAAAAAGGAGGTGTGGGTAAAACCACCCTCTCCATCAACCTCGCCCACGCTTTCGCACGTGCTGGGCACAACACGCTTCTCGTCGATGCCGACCCGCAAGGCTCCGTTGGCTTATCACTTACAAGGCAATCGCGCCTACTGCCCGGATTCTACGATTTCCTTGAAGACCCCGGAATCCCTCTAGAGCGACTGATTGTCCCGACGCGGCTTGAAACTTTTTCATTGGTTGCCGCCGGGCAATCGAGCGACTACGAAACCGGAAATGGCGGCTCAGGATCCCATCTAGCTAGAGTCCGTTCCTTTCTAAGAAACGCGGCATCTCGTCAGTTTAGTATCTGCATTATTGACACAGCTGCAGGGCTTTTTGGTGTCACAAACGATATCATTGCTTCGACGGACGCTCTTCTCATACCCCAGCAAGCCGAACCTCTCGGGATTCGCTCCGTACCGAAACTTTTGGAAGGCCTGAATCGCCTCAGAATTGTCAATCCTCGCCTCAATGTTCTCGGCGTCGCACTTACGATGATTCAACACGATCTAGCCGAAAGTGTAGAAGCCGCCTCTGCTCTTAGAGGACTACTTCCGCCTGAAATGCTTTTCCAGACTACCATCCCTCGAAATGATATTTTTGTTAGGGCAAGCGCGAAGGGCCTCCCAGTAGGCATACTTGAAGGTGGAGAGGGCGCCGAAACCGTATTTGATTCTCTTCGAGCGGAAGTCCAAGCAAAACTGGGTAAACACCACCAACACCGGCCCCAACAAGCGCACTGATGGACCCTGTGAATCCATGGTTAGACCCTTCTGAGGTACGGCATTTGGCAGAGCAACTCATTCGCCCTGTCGCACAAGCTAAAATCTCTGCGCCCGACCCTGGCTTTGATTCTTCATTCATCGGATTTGTCAAACCCTCCAACCAAGTAAATCCAAACTTACCAAAAGCCCCCCCTCAAAGGGGACCGAATTACGAAGTCCAAACTCCCGAAAACAAACGTGAGAGGACTGTTTCAACCGAAGAACAACCACAGACTTCTCCTGAAACAGTTCCTGTTGAGAATCTCAGTGAGCCGATCAATACAGAGAAACTAGCTAAGTCGGAACCACAAGATATTCCCAAACCCGTATCCCCTCCAAACCCGCCTTCACAAACCAGATTTCTCGAGCGCATCAAAATCTTCCGTGATTGGTTGGCAAAAAATTTCGAAGCAAGTGATATCTTTATCTTAGATAGGGAAGGAAAAGTTATTTTTGATGAAAGCGGACATGGCAGATTACATTTCATGGCTCGTAATCTCGCAATTGCATCGCGAGGCTCCAGCAATATTCACGTGAAAATCGGCCCTGCTGCTATACTTGAAGTCGTCCCCTGTGAAACACCCTACGGCAGAATCGTTCTTGGCACCTTAGTTCCAGAGGCTCTTCCTCCCGAACATGTGAATACGATTCTGGGCATATTGAAGCAGACAGCCTCTCCGTCTTGACCTTCCTCTCCGTAGGAAAGCAACATGCATCTCATTGTCTCAAAAAAACACGACAGGCTAGACACCTATCTCGCAGAAAAAATCGATGATCTCTCACGATCACGAATCCAAAGTTTGATCCGGGAACAACACATTCTCTTGAACGGGATCCCCGCAAAACCGAGAGATTCGATCAATTCCGGTGACGAGATCTCGATCACGATTCCCCAGACCGTTCCCGCAGAGGCGAATCCAGAAAAAATCCCACTCACTATTCTCTTTGAAGACGACGATATTGTCGTGATCGATAAAGCGCACGGAATGGTCGTTCATCCAGCACCAGGAAATTATGAGGGAACCTTGGTTAACGCGCTTCTATACCATTGCCGCGGTCAACTTTCAGGTATTGGCGGGGTTGAGCGACCCGGTATCGTGCATCGCTTAGATAAAGATACCTCTGGTTGTATGGTCGTCGCGAAGACAGATAGCGCCCACCAATCCCTCGTCACCCAGTTCTCCGAGAGAACAACGATGGAAAAAATCTATCTCGCAATCTCAAACGGTATACCATCGACATCTCGTGAAACGATCTTCACTCACATCGGCCGGCATCCCGTCAACCGCCAAAAGATGGCCGTCGTCAATCCACCAGGAGGGAAAACTGCTATTACTGACTATGAAATTCTAGAGAGTGATTCGGCCAGTAACACCGCATTGATTCTCTGCCATCTGCACACAGGTCGCACACATCAAATACGTGTCCACCTCCATCATATTGGAACTCCAATTTTGGGTGATCCGATCTATGGAAAAAAACAAGGCTACCCTACAAGCAGGCTGCTACTTCATGCTTGGAAGCTAAGCTTTCAACATCCGATGAAGAAGATAAAAGTCTCCTTCACTGCCCCTCCACCCACAGAATTCAAGTATTGGTTGGAACTCGGAAATAAGGTCACCTAACTCATCTTGATACCAAGTTACCACGCCTGATCCTGCCAATATCTTTATTTAAAAACCGCTTTGCCAGCTCCTCGAATTGTTCCGAAAGATCCGTGAGAAAAATTTGTAACGATCCATCCTCTTTACCCTCTTCGCAAAGGAGATCCAATTCTGACAACATTTCCTTAAGACGCTCGGCACATGTAGTCGCCGAGTCCACAAGCCGAACATGATCAGGAAGCAATTCTCTCAGAGCGGGAACGAGCAAAGGATAATGCGTGCAGCCCAGCAGTAGAGTATCAATATTCCTTTCGATGAGGGGTTGTAGATATTTTTTCAAAATATCTTTTGTCACATCTTCCTCCAGCCAATTTTCTTCTATTAAGGGAACCAACAAAGGGGTTGGAACACCATGAATGATCACACCTGTTCGGCGCGTCGCCAATGCATGCTGATACACATGCGAATCGATGGTTCCGCGAGTGGCAATGATCCCGAACCGATCAGCATCTGGATCAGCTAAGGCAGCGTCCACGCCTGGAACCACAACCCCAATAATGGGCACTTCGTATTCCGCCTGTAAGCTTGGTAGAGCATGCGCAGTTGCCGTATTGCAAGCCACGACGATCGCCTTCACACCCTTCGAAACAAGAAATCGAACATCTTCATCAGAAAACTGGCGAATCGTATCCGGACTCTTGGAGCCATACGGTAAACGCGCGGTATCGCCCAGATAGACTACATCCTCGCAAGGCAGGAGTGCCTGAATGGCCTTCACAACGGTAAGACCGCCGACTCCCGAATCAAAAACCCCTAACGGTGAACGCTTCACGTGCTAGATTCTTAACAGTTCCTCCGTATCTTCAATCTCGAACTCATCCTTGATGTTTAAAGTTTAAAACTTAAGCTCTTCCTCATGTCTGCCTGTGGCCCGAAAATGAAAATGGATCCAACTCTCCACCGTGATAAAAAACCGGATTGGATCAAAGTCCGCCTTCCAAATAATCCGGCCTTTTGGTCGACAAAGTCTCTTATCACAGATTTAAAACTCGTCACCGTCTGCGAGGAAGCTCAGTGCCCAAATCGCTGGGAATGTTGGGGCCAAGGCACGGCTACATTTATGATCGCCGGTGACAAGTGCACGCGTGCGTGCGGTTTCTGTGCAGTCAAAACAGCAAAACCAGATGCTTTGGAAGCCGATGAACCCGATCGTATCGCCGAGGCAACCTCACGGATGAACTTAAAGCATATCGTTATTACCGCTGTTGCTCGGGATGACCTGAAAGATGGTGGCGCTCAGCACTTTCAAGAGACGATTCAAGCTGTTCGCACCGTCAACCCCGGCATCATCATCGAAGTTCTCGTTCCAGATTTCAACGACCGCGATTGGGCTCTCAAGTTAGTGATGGACGCACGCCCTCACATTTTTAATCACAACCTAGAAACTGTCGAACGCTTGACCCCTCTAGTCCGCTCCCGCGCGAAATACGAGCGATCTCTAGTTGTCTTGAAAAAAGCGAAACAAATGGCTGGTGGGAACGTTGCTACCAAGTCCGGCTTGATGCTAGGATTGGGAGAGCGCCATGATGAAATCCTCAAAGCCATGGATGACCTCCTAGAGCATGACGTAACGGTTCTGACACTCGGTCAATATCTGCGCCCCACACCGAAACACCTTCCGGTAGTCGAATACATCCATCCCGATCGTTTCGAGGAATATAAAGAAATCGCCCTTAGCAAAGGCTTCCGCCACTGTGCCTCGGGCCCACTGGTTCGTTCGTCTTATCACGCTGCTGATTTCAAACCAGAACTCGACGTAATCGAGGCAATCGAATCAGATTTACGCTCCCTAACAGGTCTTGAATTAGGGCCTGAACACCTTCCGCTGCCCGCACCGAAGGCAAGCCTGGCCTCCTAATTTAGTTCCAGAAAAGACTTTGATGAATTGCCCCATCAAATCCGAACCTGACGTCTTTTCGATCTTAGATCGCTTTGCGGATGGAATTGCCAAAATGGCTTCGTCCGCCCGAAAAGGTGCCTGACATCGCCTAGCCAATTTCTTCGAACCCCGAAAAATCCACTCGATTTCGGCAAGGCCATTTGGAAACCGGTCTAAAGCAACTGAGAAAAACCGCGCTGGTATCTTGTCGACTTCAAGCACATTGAAACCTTCACAGAACTCATCCCACTTAAGAACCTGAAAAACGATAAAATTCTTTCTCAAATGACCGTGTGCCAACGAGGGTCTCGACTCTTAATTACACTTGTCGCTCAGAAGCAATTCAATCGCGTTTTGAAGGTTGCTGACCTAAAACTTTCATCTCTTGGTCGGAGAGTCCCCCCCGCGCAGGTGAAATCTGGAAGCCTTTTTTCGCATCGGGATAACGCAAGCCTCGCTTGAGCACACAAACCTGGCGCCTCCATTTTCTAGGCACCTTTACGAGCTCATGCCGGCCTCGTAAAACTTCTTCAAAAACTATGCTACCATCGGCCCCTATGATTTTGACGGCATCCCCACCGCGAACTCTTCGCACCTCAACACTCCCTTCTTCATTCGAGTAAAAGGCTCTTTTGAGACTCAAATCAACACGACGCTCCATTCCTTCGGCTACATTGGAAAATGATCTCACAGCCATCAAATCGATCGTTGAACGTTCAACTTCTCCATTTCCAAGTTTTACCTCCAAATTCACTTCCTCCTCATTTCTTAGAATCGATAATCGGACAATCTCCCCTGGTTTCGATAGGCCTAACAGGGCCATCAATTGGCCTTTGTTTACGAGTAGCTGATCATCTAATTTCCAGATTAAATCGGATTCAGTAACTCCTCCCATACAAGCCGGCCCTTTCTCTTCCACCTCTGTCACAAGAAATCCAACGCCCTTTGGAAGTTTCGAAGAACCAGTTGATGGAATAACCTTCGTCAAAGAAACACCCAGCCGAACACTACTTGAAGCCAATTTCGTCCCAATAGGAAGCTCGCTAACCTGTTCGCCAAAAACGGTGAGACAAGTAGTCGAAATTACTGTCAATAGATGAAGTTTCTTGATCATTTCAAAACTTCGTTACGGGAACTAAATAGGTTTCTTCTCGGGGCTCGGTTAGTTCCATTACGATGCCCGTCGCTTCATCACGTAGGCTTTGTTCACCTATCATTCGAACTCGAATTCGCCTGACTGGTGTCCCGTCAGAATTGATAAATAATCCCTCATCGTGAACCTCTTCAATTCGGTCTTCTTTTTCGAGAAACACAAACTCAGTGTCTAGATCGTGAAAGCTCAATTCAGTCATTTTCTGACCAGAGTTCTCGTAGAAGAAATTAAACATCAGCGCACCTCCCCCAAGAACAAGCAAAGTTACAATACACGACGTAAGGACCAAAATCTCGCGCTTTCGATTCAGGGCCTTATGAGAATTCTTTGTCTTCGCAAGGCGATCGAAGGAGGCTTCACTTTCCTCCACGAGACTTGAACTGAGTGAGACAGGCATCAGTCCCTCAAGCATTTTTTCAATTTCAGCCGGGGTCTTATCTTTATGCATTGCGAGCCTCCTTTACTTGATTCATCTCCTTTGCAAGCTGCTCGAGAGCATAGCGATACCTAGACGCTGCAGTATTCGGTGAAATGGCCATGGTCTCTGAAATCTGGGCAAACGTCAGCCCCCCCCAAACCTTCAAAGTAACGACCTCACGCAGCTTGTCGCTAAGTCTTTGAACTGCTCCTCGAAGTAACTCAGCTTCTTCATCCTGCTCTACGACTGGATCAAGCCAGACATCTTCGAAATCATTGAGAAAAATAATGGAATCTTCCCGCCGCCTCCGCCTCTTCTCCGTTCGATGAAGCATCAATCCAGCAAAGCGGATGGTTGAGAAAATCAACGGTAAATCTGGAGGCATACCTCCTCGGTTTTCTTTATGCTGATAATGCCACATCTTAAGGATCGAATCCTGAAGAAGATCCTCAGCATCTTCACGGGTTTTCGCCCAACCCCTAGCGTAAAGGAGCAAGCGTGGACCATGTTCGGAAAGCCATTCTTTCCAGACTCGCGACAAATCAGACATTTCTCTCAGCAACAATGCCGCCGAAAGACCGATTTGTCAGGGCAATTCTAGAAACCCAAGTCTCTTGGAAGAGAAACTAATCCAAAAATTGGATTTTTCCTGGGACAGGCATTTTCCCAGCGGCCATCGCCTCGTGTTGCTCGTCAGTGCATGCAGAATCGATGGGCGCATCGGGAGTTTCAGAATTTTCGCTGATCAGTCCATTCTCAAGCATCCACTCTTCGACTTCTTCGCCACTCACATCCGCAAGCATCGTGCCATTGATCTCGACGCATGGTGACAAAGGCTGACCGCTGCGTTGTTCCATTTCCCATCGGAACGCAGGATTCTCGATGATGTCCTTCTCCTCGAAAGAAAGGTCATACTTTCTCATGATCGCACGCACGCCCTCGCTCCATCCGCAGAAAGTCTTCAGATACGCTGTAATTGTCGGTTTTGCCGTTGAGTCACTCATATGAGATAAAGGATATATTCCAAAATTTTATTTGCAACCCGCTTCAATGGTTCATCCCGTCCTTTTCGCGTGCAACATACCATAGCAACAGCCCTCCTACCGCCAGCCCTCCGAAAAATATCCACCAAAACATGCCTCTGACGAAATCAGGCAGATTCACATTCATACCGAACAATCCGCCAAGCGCGACCAATGGCAGGAAGAAGCCGGTGACAAGATTCAACTTGAACAGGATTTCCCCAAGTCTCTCGCCTGATTTCGCATGCTCCTCCGCTGCCTCCGCCTGCCAGAACATCAGAGTGTCCTTCGCGTCATTTTGTAACAGTTCTGAGGCCCGCTCCAAGTCTCGCGCACGATCCAAAAAATCACGGATCTCACGGTCATCGGGTTCCTGAACAAGAGCCTGCTCCAGCGCTTTGGCAAAATTCCGACTGCTACGATGCAACGGCCTTGCGTGGCGGATAATACCGAAAACCTTCTCGGTCGACTCCGTGGTCTCCAACTCATTTTCGTTCTGATCAATAGCCTTCGCATAGCGGTCCAAAAGATCCCCCAGTTCGTCAATACCAGGTCCACCCGGTTGCAACCAGCGCCCGTCACGCCTGCGCCAGAAAAAAAACGCATCCCTCTCAGGAACCCCGGCTTTCGGGACTTCATGCAGAACCAATAACAGCTCCTCGACACCCACCACACAGCGCTGCTGGCCCGCACGCCCTCCAAGCTGCTCGCGCAATTCACGCTCAACTTCATAGTGCTCGGGTATTGAAATGTTCTCAGTCAAAGTCGCTTAGTGCCGAAGAAATTCATGACGATAAAATCACCGATCCAAGGATAAACCGTAAAACCATAAATCAAAACCGCCAATTTCTCGAAATCAATTCAAAACAAATCGGCTAAATCCTATCTTCGGGAATGTTCATCTCGGGGTGCGTCCTTGAAACGTATTCCAGTAACTCTTCAAAGTTTTCGAAAAGTTCCGAATAAGTCTCCGTAGTCTGCTTTTTCAATCGATATTCAACTTCAGTGGAAAAATCTTTGGAACCGACAAACTTTGCAAAAGTCCTTATTTTTTCGGGATCCTGCAACTCATCGTATTCAACGATCTTTACAGATTTTGGTTGTTTCGATGCTAGCCGTTTCAGCCTAGAATTATGTCCATTTACGTATTTGATCTCTTTTTCAAATTTCTCGGGATTAAAGCGAAGCGGTGTTTCCAGCGATTTCTTCCCATTTCCTTTATCGATCCATGAACCGGTTGCCTCTGCCCTTAATAATGACACATACACTTCGAAAGGTGATCGAATCAGTGCCAATTTTTTCACGTTAGCGTTGCTAACGGCCCAATCAAAAACTCTCGCGTTATGCCGTGGGAAAATTTTGAAACCGCTAAGCTTTTCTGGCTCCTGTTGAACGACCTTCGACAAAAATGCCAAAGGCGTTAGATCTCTTTTTTCTACCGGCATACCAACATTTTGGCGAATATCAGGCGGAAGCTCGTGCATCCCTTTCTTGAAAATTTCCCCGTAGCACACTATGTCTCCAAATTGTTTCAAGAGATCGACCAAGAGATAGGAACCAGTCCTCGGGTAGGCTAGTATGACAAAAGGTAGTTTCTTAAAAAGCGGCTTCATTTGTTTAGATACAAGGCGAGACTCCCCCCAGAACGAACTGTCAAAATAATCACCCTTATCCGGATAATATTTCCGACAAATCGTCTCAAAACCCAACTTGCAAGGGCTAGGCCGGAAGGGTTTGCAGAGAACTGACCTTGTTCAAGCTCGAAAAATCGAAATCAAGAGAAAGCGGTCAGACTGTGGATAATTCACCGTCTAAAAAACTACAAAATCAGATTAAATTCGTCGCTTCGCTGTTCTAAAAATTCCGAAGTTTCCGCCTGAACTTTGTTCCAATGAAATTTTTCAAAGTTACTCCACGGACAGAGCGTACTCCGATGTTCCCATTTCATCTTCGGGTCATCTAGCAAACCAATTAAAGAATCGGCTTCCTTTTCAGTAAGAAGATCCTTCACTCGATTGAGAAGTAGGATTCCAGATTTGGGAATGGAACTTCTGATTTTGCGATTATTCTTAATAAGTTTTTCACTGATTCCCGGCTCAAGAAGGCAGTCGAAAATCTTCCCATGAAAATCTGGTTTTTTTAGGTCTTCAAAATTCCAGATATTAATCTTCGCATTAGGAAAAATTGATCGAATCATTTCCAAATATCCGATCCATTTGCAGGTGTTAGGTTCTAATTTTTGAACATATTTCTGAAATGGGAAAATCTTTCGAGTCCCACGCAGTGCTTCGCAATAAGCGGAAACTAGATAGGAGGACATTTCACGTATGCAAACTGATATTTCGATATCGTTGTGTTCGAACAGCTTAGCAAGAATTTTCAATCTCTGCTCAAAATTCGGGTAAATGACTCCAGCAGTCAAAACCTCAGCGCAACTACCAACAAGATTTTCATCCGATAAGACAATTTTTTCCGCATTGTTTTGAGCAAGTAAAGCTCCGACTTTCTCAACCAACTTTTTATAGTTGTCGGTCTTAACAAAATTTTCCCCCGTGGAACTCAGGGAATAAACGAGGGAAACAACTTTTCGGGGCCTAAGAGTTTCCGGCCCGTAAAATTGAATTGAGGCGTCATTGAGAACTGCTCGGTTTTCCTGATTGTTTAAAGTCTGTTGCAGGTGTGTGGAAGCAGTCTTATGAACACCCAGATGTAAACATATCTTTTTACTTTTCATTACAGGTTAGCGTTTCATTTTTAGGCAAACGGAGAAAACCAGGGAACAATTTTTGTTGTTCTGTTTTCAAAAACTTGAGTTCACTCGCGAGGTTTTCGGATTTAACAGATATGAACTCGGCCCTGCTTCTTTGGCAAAAACCCTTCCTAAGGCGGAGTTCGGTAACTATTTCGGATTCTTCCGGCAAGGAAATGGAAATACAACCTGGATCATCTAGTGACAATAACTGCTCAGGAAAACAGTCTTCCCCAAAAACAAAAGACGCAACCGACAACCGTTCTCCTTGCGAAGACAGCAAGGAATGGAGCCGACGGTCAACGAACATGGGATCGCCCGATACTTTTCGAATCTGATTCGGGCCCAAGACTCCACAACCTGAAAAAGGCCTCCCCAAGTATTCAACGGATTCGAGGAGTTCATCACATATTCCAGCGACCTCTGGCCAACGTTCCCTCGAATGGATGATAATAACAAAAAATTTGCTGATAGCCTCCAAACTAAAGTATCCTGGCGTCCACATAGCACCCTTATCAAAATTACACCGTGACCGGAGTTCATTGCGGTTCACTGAAGTTGATTCTTCGATTGCCTCTACTGTTGGCAATTCAAAATCCGAAGTTTCGGCTGAGGAAAAGTTCTTAAGACTCTCTCTCAAAACTGCAGCATATGGAGACACTTTTCTTATGAAAAAATGGGAAAGATTTTTGATTAGCGCTTGATGAGCATTTTTAAAAACGAATGGTCTGCCGTTTGGTGCGAGCCAATGAAAAACCAATTGTACTTGGGCAATTTCTTCTTCTGGAATGACATGGTTAACCATTGACTGAAAGAACGATTCGTCTGGTATCCAAGTTGATCTGAAATATCGTTCAACAAGGGGATTCAACCGCAGATAATCTCGGATTTTTTGGCAAGTCGACCACCGCAATGTCCACCACTGGGAACCCATCCTTGGCTTTATACCAAGCGGAATTTTTCGCTTTATCCCCAAGGCTCGTTGAATTGATGTCAACCGTTCGAATTTCTTCCGATCATTGATAAAGGAATAAGGAAAAAAGTAATTGAATCTCTCCATTTCGAGACCGCCTTGAACCCATTTTCTCTTGGAAATATCGACCGCCTCGATGAAGTCAAAGTTTGAATTTTCGGCCAGAAACTGTTCCAGTAGCGACATTGGTTTAATAAAACATTCAGATGCACTCATGAGATGAACGTAGTTGGGATTCCATCCAAGTTTCTCAATCTCATCGAACGACTCCAATGGTGCTTCAACAAGTGACCACTTCCCCCATGCGCATTCAATTTTTGAAAAAATCGCGGCGTTTCCTTCCATATCTTGGAAGCATTTCCGGATTAAATCCAATTCGTTGCATTCGGCGGAAGCATCATAATGGACCAACATATAGTGCCCTCTGGCGACCACATACTTCGCTAGTTCAATAATCGAATCTGGCTCATTATGCGCCAAGACTAGGAAAACAATCTTCATACTCGGCCTATTCCCAGAGTCCTAGACTCATCAATTTTCGATCAATAAGTGTCTTAGTACTCTCGTATCTCACAGACATCGGACACATGAGATTGATTTTTTCGTTTTCATCTAACCTACGAAGATACTTTTTATATTCACTTGAGCCTTGATAATGGTTTTTATTTACCACAGCAAACTCAGCTTTTTCTTTAAAACTCGAAATAAATTTGAAGTGAAGTAGAGCACCGGTAGGCCCCAGAAAGTGATTTTTGTGAATGTGGTTTAGTCTGAAAGGCGTAGCAGAGTGCGTACTCGCCAGGTAGGCGTAACTCTTCTGCCACTTGATCAGAGGTGTTTTATTGATCGTTGGAGAATCATCGATTACTCCATCCGCAAAAACTCGGCACCGTGGACCACCTCGCAGCCAGGTATCTTCGTAACCACCGACGACTGGAAAATACCCGGTAGAATCAAAGTGATCCGCATACGACAAGGGCGATTCTCCTTCTGGCACTGTGGCCGAAGCAATAGGACCATTCGGATACATATCAATAAGCGGAGAATATAAGGACGGGTCATTTGAATCGTCCATATACTCCAGAAATTCAGTAAAACTTCGTATCTCCATCAATGGAAAAACAAAGAACTCATCAAGATCGACAGTCAGTGCCCAATGACCAACCGCATACCGCCCTAAGAGCGCGTTCATCCAATCAACACCATATTTTGATCTCACATAGGAATCATCCGTATACCAGAGCGACACATCGGATTGATCGCTCAGTTGATCTGCCATCGGGGAAACTGAAGCGTTATCGACGAATAAAAAATGATCGATCCCCAAATTTCGATAATATTTCAAGAAATAGGAAATCCGAGATGATTCATCCCGACCCATCGTCAAAAGAATCCTGTCGTTTGGCTTGATTTTAGGGGTATTGTCAAAAATCGGTTGCAGCAAACCGTGAGTCTCTGCAGCCCTCCGATGCATTTCTCGGGCATCCTTCTGACCGGCCGCGGGCTCTCTCTTTCGCCTGTAGGGATAGGTCAGGCGAGCGATCCGTTTTTTCAGAGTCATCGTAGGCGGGAAAGTAATTGAAGGCGGCCCTCTCAGTTTGTCGCCGAAAAACGACACTCGTTTTCGAAATCTAGCTTTTATTCAGGCAAAGCACAACGCTGCGAAAG
>JBGCEE010000054.1:0-13576 GCA_045106015.1 Akkermansiaceae bacterium
GGCCGTGGCGTCTGATGCAGGAACTGGGTAGTAAGGCTCTTTGGTTGTGTCCCAGTCGTCAGGAAACTCACGGACGATCGTGGAAGTATCAATTCTTTGGCCTGTGGCGTGTTTGATTTCTACAATGCGGGTGAAGGGAATGTCTTTTTCGGGATAGTTGATCTGCATGGCGGGTTGCCAGAAGCCATTTTTCCCCGAGATAGATTTTCGTTTTATGAGTTGTTCCGCAGTGAAGGATTCATGTTCGAAGCGGAGTGAGCGATAGGGTAGTGCGCCAAAACAGCGGTTGAAATACTCGTCGATTGCTCCAGTGAAGATCAGGTGGTCGTGGGGGAACTTTTCCCGAGCTTCTTGGAAGTCGGTTTCTAGGTGGAGGCTTGTGTTGGGTGATTTGGCGAGGACGTTCTCAAGGAGGGTGGTGTATCCATTTTTCGGCAGAGCCTGAAATGACTCTGACAAATAACGATCATCGCGGTTGGTGCGAATTGGGATACGCCCGCAGACAGAGGGATCGAGATCTCGGGGATGGCGTTTCCATTGCTTCAGGGTGTAGCCTTCAAAAAAGAGTTCATACAAGCGACTTCCGACTTGTGAGAGGATGACTTCTTCAGAGTTTTTCGGGTCTGGAATGTCATGCCGTTTTTGCGATAGGTAAGATTCGAATTCGCTCGCACTGGCTGGTTTTCCGATCAGCTCCTCAAAGGTGTTGAGATTGATGGGAAAGGGCCAGTATTTCTCTTCGGTGAACGATTTGATCTTGTAATCGACGGGATTCCAGTCGGTGAAATCCGAGAGGTAGTCGACGATTCGCTGAGAATTACTCCTGAAATAATGTGGGCCGTAGTTGTGAACGAGGACGCCGGCCTGATCGATTGAATCGTGGGCGTTGCCTGCTAGGTGAGGGCGACGGTCAACAATTGTGCAGGTGTGTCCGGCGTTGGAGAGTCGATGGGCTGCGACAAGTCCTGAAAAACCTGCGCCGACAATCAGAAAACGCATAGGATCATGTTAAAATTTTAATTGTCCGACAGTAATTTGCACCGAGCACGCTGCCGCCCTTGGTCGATTTTCCAGAATTTGGAAAAAACCGTGTGGTTAAAATACTTATTGTTGTGGTTTTCGCCTCTCAGCGATTGCGCGGCTAGACAGCCGTAATGTTCGGCTTTGTTCAATCAAAAATGAACAAATATGGATTGCTTGGATTTCTAAAAATCGGGGATGGGTCTACTGGGTGAAAGGATGGCGAAGAGATCAACGTCTACGGGTTGAACTTCTCCTAGGAATTCGAGGAGAATTTTGATGCGTTCCGAAGCAGGAGCAATGGATTGGACTGTTCCTTTCATTCCTTGGAAAGGGCCGGTTGCCACTTCTACTTCATCACCGACTTCCAATTTTGGTGCCACCGTGATGAGGCTGTCTTCGTCTGATGATTGCTCGTTTACTTGATGAATTAGCGATTCGACAAAGGATTCTGGAACGCTTGGTGTTTCGTTTCCGAATTTCACAAGACCTGTAACCCCCTGAGTGAAGGTTACCGCACGTTCCATTTCTGCTAGATCGAATTTAGCGAGCAAATAGCCGGGAAAAAGAGGTTCAAACCACCAGACTTTGCCACGTCTGGTGACTTTTCGATATTTGATTCTTGGGCAAAAGACTTCGATCTCTTCCAAAGTGCGTAAATGGCCGGCAGCAATGTGCTCACGCTTGGTCTGCGTGCGAACACAGAACCACTTTTCTTTTTTCTCTTCCGCGTTTGTCATTGCCCAAGAAGTTTTTGTAGGACCGGCAATACCTGTCCGGCGCGTTTCATCCAGGATTCTAGCTTGTCGATGCGGTCGTTGAGAAATTCACGTTCGGCTGGGTCTGTCGCGTTGGAGGCGCTTTCATTAAGGGCGTGTAGTTTGGTTTTACCGCTTTCTAGGTGAGGCCGGACTTGTTCGCGAATGAATCCACCTGCCAAGCGCTTTAGTTCGACGGCGGGTTCGTAGTAAGTGCGGCGGTCCCCATTGCCTTCGGCTTCGCGAACCGCTCCAAGTGTTTTTAGGGTTCTCAATCCTTGGCTCGCTGAACCTTTTGAAATTCCAAGCTTTGTGACCAAATCGTCGAGAGAGAGGGGATTGGGGGATATGAAAAGAAGCCCGTAGATTTCACCCAACGAACGAGGCAGACCCAATACGCGAACGCCATCGACGAAAAAATCCACTACCTGCTGTTGTAATGAAGTCAAAGGCAGAGGAGTCGGATGCGTGTCTGTCGGGTGTACTTCCACACCGGTTGAATATTAAAATATCATGATTTGTTCAAGTTTTTTTGAACACGCAATCGCGTAGGTAGGAAGGCGGTGTGACAGAGCGAGAGATTTTGGGGAAAGCTAGTGCATCGGTCCGGAAGTTCGTTTGCAAAGGTCGCGAGACATTTTTCACGAGTTTGAGGCGCGAGAAGGGAGCGAATCGAGATTCGTGACCGACGAGCAACGCAGAAATCGGGGAAAAGGACCGCGGTTCCAAATTGCTTTGATCGCAGATCGCAAACTTCGTCGATCCCCTTCCTTTCCCGTTTGCACAAGAACTTCGGGAGCGGTGCACTAGGTTTGCCGCCCAGCTAGAGCATGTCGCGCGTGATCAGGTAGCTAGCGGCGCAGCGGGGGCACTGAACCGAAATCTCTTTTGCGTCTTGGAATAGTTTTTCTGGCTTTTCCCGCCAGCCTCCGAGAATGGGTAGGATTTTCTCGACGTTGCAACCGCAATGAAAGCGGATAGGTCGGGTTTCTAAGAGGTTGGTTTCTTCGGTTTCAGAGATTCTTTCGACGTCCTGATCGGTTAAAGAGGCAAGCCATTCGAGATCGGCATCGGGCTGCGCGGCGATCAGGACAAAATTCTCATCTGGAAGGCGAAAGGCGCGAGCGGGCCGTTGTTCGGATTGATCATAGTATTGTGAAATCCAGTGAATTGGATCGGTGCCGTCGACTTCAAGAGTTGACGTCCGAGGCTCTTGGGAACCTGAAACTGTCGCCTGTGCGTAGAAGAAATTCCGATCTGGCTCGCGAATATCTTCAGTGAAGATCCGACCGGTTATATTTGCCTCATTTGAAGAACCGGTGACGAACAGGTTGATGCGTGGTGCCCGAAGATTTGCCGTCCATGCAATCGTTTCGTTCCAAGGTCGTGCGGTCAGATGGAGAGTGAGGACGGCGAGAGCGTCCTTGAGCATTTGATCGAGGCCTTCTGGGTAGCGGATTGAGTGATCCGCGAGGTGCAGATAGTAGTCCGTGTAGATTCCCGTGAACTGTCCGCGGAGCATCAGGCAGTTCCGATGGCGGACGAAGATCGATTCGATTTTGGTAAATTCGACCGCTTCGCTCATGTTAGAGTCCCGGTAGCTCGATGAAGCCTTCGAGTTTGCGGATACGGGTTGGGTGGCGCATTTTCCGGAGGGCCTTGGCTTCGATCTGACGAATGCGTTCGCGAGTGACTTGGAACTGGCGGCCGACTTCTTCGAGGGTTCGGCTGTAACCATCCTTGAGGCCGAAGCGCTGTTCGAGAACCTCGCGTTCACGCTCGGTGAGTGTGTCTAGCACGTCCTTGATCTTGTCTTTGAGCATGGAGAAGCCGGCTTCTTCCATCGGGTTATCGGCAGCCTTGTCCTCGATGAAATCACCGAAGGAGGTGTCGTCCGAGTCACCGACGGGAGCTTGAAGAGAAATTGGCTGTTGAGCCATTTTCAGAACGGCACGAACACGTTCGACCGGAAGGTGAATTTCCTCGGCGATCTCTTCGGGGGATGGTTCACGACCGTATTCTTGGACCAGTTGTTTTTGGACGCGCATCAGTTTGTTGATCGTTTCGATCATGTGAACTGGGATACGGATGGTCCGAGCTTGGTCGGCGATGGAGCGGGTGATGGCTTGGCGAATCCACCATGTGGCGTAGGTGGAGAACTTGTAGCCGCGGCGGTATTCAAATTTTTCCACCGCTTTCATGAGGCCCATGTTGCCTTCTTGAATCAGGTCAAGGAAGGATAGGCCACGGTTGGTGTATTTTTTGGCGATGGAAATCACAAGGCGGAGGTTGGCCTCGACCATTTCGGTTTTCGCCTGCAAGGCGGCTTTCATGAAGCGGCGAAGGTCTTGGTAGGTGGATTCGAAGTTGTCTCCGTTGAGCCATGCTCGTTGTTGGACCTCGCGCATTTTGTTGACGAATTCTTTGTCGTCAGGATGGGTCTTGAGGCGGCGTTGGTATTTCCAGAAATTCTGAATGTAGTCCTCAACCTGTTCACAGAAGTCTTCGACGACCTTTTGTTTGTAATAGAAGCGGACGTAGATGCGATGCATGGTGGCTAAGTTCTTCTCGAAGTTGGCCTCGAGTTTCTTTTTACCACGAGGGTTTTTCGCAGAGAGTTGGCGGAAGATGGTGTCGTTTTCTTCGTGCAGCTGTTTGAGTTGATCGCAAAGCTTGGGAAGGCCTTTCATGTAGCGCTCACGAGATTCGATTTTTTTATCGAGAATCACACGGTCGAAACGTTCTTTGCCCTTGGTAAGTTTGTCAGCTAGATCGAGGTAGTGTTCGGTGATGAAGCCGAAACGATGAAGTTTTTTGGATACTTCGATTTCTGCGTCTTCGATGCGTTTGGAAATTTCCACTTCCTGCTCTCTGGTGAGGAGAGGGACCTGGCCCATCTGCTTGAGATACATGCGAACTGGGTCATCGAGGATGTCGAGTTTCTGATCGGCTTTTGTTTCTTCTTCACCGCCGTCTCCTTCGTCGCGCTTTTTGTCTTTGAAGCGGTCGACCTCTGAAGCGTCGATGATGTCGAACTCCATGTTGCGGAGTCGTTCCATGATTGCTTCGACGTCATTTGGGTCGACTAGATCGTTGGGAAGGATCTCGTTGATATCATCGTAAGTGAGATATTCCTGCTCTTTGGCGAGCTTGATGAGTTCGCGGATTTTTTCCTGAATTTCAGGAGTATCGATGCGGCGCTTGGGATCTTTTTTCTTGGATTTTTTTGACTCCGTTTCCGTTGTGATTTTTTCGGCCTTTGGTTTCGTTTCCTTTTTCGGCTTGGCTGTCGTTTTTTTTGCAACGGCTTTTTTGGGCGTAGCCTTTTTTGCTGCCGCTTTCTTTGCTGGAGCCTTCTTAGCCGCAACTTTCTTGGTTGCTGCTTTTTTTGTCACAGCTTTTTTCGCGGCGGGCTTTTTCTTTACTGCTGCCTTTTTGGCGACGGGTTTCTTCTTTGCTGCGGCTTTTGTAACGGTCGTTTTTTTTGCGGCGGGTTTCACCTTTTTGACCGGCGCCTTTTTCTTGGTCGCTTTTTTGACTGGCTTAGCTTTTGAAGCAGGTTTTGCTTTCTTTTTTACGGCAGTTTTTTTTGCAGGCATACGTCGATTTCGGCTGGTAAACGGGATAAATGGAGACACCCCACCCATTAGATGGGCACACGCAGAAAACTGCGGGCGGGCGGACTCAAACTGTCAATCGCCTCAGCGTCAAGATGTTTGTTTGCCAATCAGAGAGGAATTTTTTTCTGATGAGGTGATGTAAGCTTAAGTTGAAGCAGCTTGGAGCAGTCTCAAGCGTTCCAGAGCGGCGCCTGAACTGATGACTTCACGAGCTGTTTCGATCCCGTCGCTGATGTGGTCGGCCAAGCCTGCGGAGGCGATCGCAGCCGCCGAGTTGAGCAGGACGATGTCGAGCTTTGGGCCAGTTTCTTTGCTGGATAGGATGTCTTGTAGGATCTGCGCGTTGGCTTGGGCGTCCCCTCCTTTTAGATCCTCGACATTGGCCTTCTCGATGCCGAAGTCTTCAGGGTCGATTTCCTCGTCTTCGAGGTCTTGGAAGGCTCCCGATTTACAAATGCGTGTGGTCCCCATGAGGGAAACTTCGTCGACCGCTTGTCCGTTCGAAGTCATTCCGCTGACGACCCATGCACTCTCACGCCCGAGGCGTTGCAAGATTTCGGCGAAAGCTGGGCAAAGTGAACGATCCGAAACTCCGACGAGTTGGCATTGAGGCTTGGCGGGGTTGAGGAGTGGCCCGATCAGATTAAATATGCTGCGATGGCCTCCTGCGGCCAAATTTTTCCTGACCTGGACAACCGCTTTGAAGGCTGGGTGGTAGTTCGGTGCGAAGAGGAAGCCAACTCCAGCCTTTTCGATGCACTTCCTGAAGCCGGCAGGAGGAAGGTCGATACGGATACCTAGGGCCTCGAGCACATCCGCCCCTCCGCTTTTAGAGGTGATGCCTCGGTTGCCATGTTTCACTAATACAGCTCCGGCAGCGGCTGCGACGAACATGGAGGTGGTGGAAATATTAAAAAGATCAAGTTTGTCGCCGCCAGTGCCACAGACGTCCAAGGTCGGGCCTTCAATATCGAGTGAATCGATCTCTGGATCCACCGCGTGTTCCAAAAAGGCTTCCACAAAACCGGCGATTTCGGCAGGGGTTTCTCCCTTTCGGGCGAGAGCGAGAAGTAGTTTTTCTTTTTTATGATCGTCTGCCGATTGGTCTAGCAGAAGGTCGGTTGCAACTTCGATCTCGCGTCTGCTGAGTTCTTCTCCGTTTTCCAAGTGTGTGATCAGGGCGTCCATGGCGAAAATTGTAGGCATGAATTGCGGAATCCAAAACGAAGAAATGGTCTACAAGCCAAGAATTGTCGTGGCAGTGCCGAAGTAGATCAGCATGCCTGAGACATCGACGATTGAGGCGAGAGACGGAGCGGATACGACTGCGGGGTCGAGGCGGATTGCTCGGGCGGTGATGGGTAGCATGGCACCGAGAACCGTCGCAGAGAAAACTTGCATGGTGATGGCGCATGCAACGGCAACCGAAAGTCGAAAGAAGCCGATATCCGTTACATGAGTGGATTGGAACTGTGGAAGAATGAATGTGATGAAGGCAGCGATCGCGATGCCGAGCGTGAGGCCTAGGAAGAGACCGGTTCGGGCCTCTTTCCATGCGATTCTGAGAGCAGTTCCAGAGGCGAGTTCTCCGAGAGCCATGGCACGAATCACCATGGTCGCTGCTTGGCCGCCTGCGTTTCCTCCTGCAGCCACGACCATGGGAAGAAAGAGAGATAGAACGTAGGCCTGTTTTAGAATTCCTCCGAAGCGGAACATGATGTAGCCGGAAATGATGGATACAAATGCGAGACATACGAGCCAAGCGACGCGGCGTTTGTAGTGAGTTGTGGCAGTGGTGTTGAGGTAGGATAGTTCATCGTTTTCACCGCCGATACCTGCAAGTTTCTCGATGTCTTCGGTGGACTCCTCCTCCATGATTTCCAAGGCATCATCGTATGTGATGACGCCAAGGAGATGGTGGAACTCATCCACGACTGGAAGAACGACGAGGTCGTATCGTGAGAGCAGGCGTGCTGCGTCTTCCTGGTCTGCGGTCGCGAGGACGAATTCGTCGACATCGTCAATGATGTCATGAATCGGAGTGTCCCATGTATTGAAAGCCAGGTCGCGGAGGCGAATTTTTCCGACGAGGCGGCCTTGTTCGTCTACGACAAAAATCCTTGCCAGAGTCTCGGTGTCCTCTCGGTCACGGCGTAGGATGGCGAGTGCTTGTTTGACCGTCATGTCTGCCGTGATACGGCCGACTTGTGTGGTCATCCGACCACCCGCGGTGTCTTCTCCGTATTTCAGGAGGCTTTTGGTTAGTTCTTTGTCTCGCGGGCCAAGAAGTGAAAAGAAGCGAACTTGAGCGTCTTCTGAGACCACTTGGAAGATATCGACTCGGTCGTCGTCCGAGAGATTACTGAGTAGGAAACGAAGTTGTGCTGGTTTGAAGTGTCCGAGTGAATCTTCGATCAATGAGTCAGGCAATTCTGCTACCACGTCGGTGGCGAGTTCCGGGCCGATTGTCTTGAAAAGAAAATCGCGCGAATCGTCTTCCAGATCCTGATAGAGTTCAGCCAAGTCGGCATAGTGCGCATCCTCAGCGAGCGAGAGGAGAGCGGATGCATCCTCCGCCTCAATGGCTCGCCGGATCTCTTCGATCTGATGATTTTGCTCTTTTTCTGCCACGCAGGAAGGTTGTGGGTATCGGTGATGAAGGGTCAATAGCGATCCGGTGACAAGATGTGCAAAGACACGATACTTGTGTCCGGTCGCCCTTGTGCATGCAACTAGACAGGTTAGGTTCTCGCCATGTCACGACTGCCGCTTACTCTTCTGAGGTATGTTAGCATGGCAGAGGGAGTCTCATTTCTCGTCCTGCTTTATTTTGCGATCTACCACAAACGAATTTTGGGTGATGAAGAAGCCATTCAAGTTCCAGGAATGATTCATGGCGTGCTGTTTGTGCTTTTTTGCTTTGCGCTCGTGCAGGTGTGGATTGATAGAAATTGGCCGCTACGAAAAGTGGTCTTTGCGTTTGTTTGTTCTCTATTGCCTTTTGCGCCTTTTTATTTGGAGAGGAAACTGAAGCAGGAAGAGCGGGCGGGTTCTGAATGAATTTTTCCGAAAATATTTGAATGAATTTTGAGGATCTCAGTCCAAACCGGCATGAAGCAGAAACAAGTCTTTGGTTTGGGGCGTCGGATTTTGGCTGTTGGAGTTGCCGTGATGATTCCAGCGCTCTCGACAAGTTGTTCTACGACCTATGATAGCTACGGGAATCCTCGTCAGTCAGTAGATCCAGCTGTGGCAGTGGCTGGGGTCGTGGCAGCGGGATTGATCGGCTACGCGCTGGCTGACGACGATGGTAACCGAAATCATAAGCGTGGCCACGGATATGGTCATGGTGGCAATCACTATCGCGGCCATGATCGGCGGTATAGTAGCTACGGAGGCAGCCACTACCGAGGAGGGCGCGGAAACGTTTGCTACTAGTGCATCGGTCCGGAAGTTCGTGTGCAAAGGCCGCGGCTCCAAATTGCTTCGATTGAAGGTCGCAAACTTCGTCGATCCCCTTCCTTTCCCTTTTGCACAAGAACTTTGGGATCGGTGGACTAGTTCTAAATAAACCGCGTTTCTTGCATGGCCTCTATCTGCGGGACAGGGGTCTTTTCAATTGGTGCTGGCTGAATAGAGAACGAAACCAATAGGGCAGATGCAGCAAGGGTGGCTTTGTTCGGTAAAAAGGAAAGAAACGTCCAGATGCCGAAGATGATGAGGAGGATGGCAATGATGATTAGTTCTGGCCCTCCGATGGGTCCTGCGAGTTGTTCCATTTGGTGTATTCAAGCAGTAGTGAATGTTCTGTAAATCTCAAAACTGCTGGGGAAATTTGAAATTCTAATTGTGAGAGGCTGCTAAAAGGTTAGATCTCCTATGTGAGCAGTTGGAAAGAAGCAGTCGAAGTTCTTAAAAAAGCGGTTCGATCCGGTGTGGAAGAGTTCGTCGTTTGTGGAGGAGCTCGTAACGCGGTGGTGCTGGAGGTGTTGGCAAACTTGGAGGCTGCGGGGAAAGTCCGCGTCTGGAGCCATTTTGAGGAACGGTCGGCAGGATTTTTTGCGTTGGGAAGAGTGGTTGAAACGGGAAATCCATGCGCGGTCGTGGTGACGAGTGGAACGGCTGTTGCTGAGCTTCTGCCGGCGACAATTGAAGCCTTTTATCAGGCGAGACCACTGGTTCTGCTCACGGCCGACCGGCCTGCATTTTTTAGCGATAGCGGAGCGCCTCAAGCCATCGTGCAAGAAGGAATTTTTTTAAGTTACGCGGCGAAGGGTTTTGAGTCTTGGGACGGCAAAGGGCCACTGCATTTGAATCTGGCGCTTGAAGAAGAATTCGAGATTGGTGCTGAGGATTTTGCTGATCTTGAAGTGGGTGATTTCGAACCGGACTTTGGCAGGCCGAAGGTCGGTGAATTGGCGAAGTGGTTACGGGAACCAACGCTGAACGGAATGGTGGTGATGATCGGGGGACTTGAAATAGATGAGCAGGAAGAGGTGTTTCATTTCTGTGAGAGTCTTGATGTGCCAGTGGTGGCTGATGCGACGAGCGGGTTGAGAGAGGCCTTGCAGCATCGTTGTCTGATCGGGGCCGACGAAGTCCTAGCGGGAAATCCACCATCGAAAGTTTTACGCTTGGGAGGGGTTCCCTGCGGTCGGTTTTGGCGAGATTTGGAAGATCTCACGAAAGTGGATGTGTGGTCGATTTGTCGGAACGGACTTCGTGGACTGGGGCGGGAGGCTGGTGTCCTGCGTGGTTCGCTAGCCAGAGTTTTGCCAGCTATTGGCGAGCCCGAAAGAATTGGGGACATTGGCGAGCTTTTGGAAGGTGTGGAAACACGGGGAAACCGAATTGAAGAAATGCTAGAGGCAAATCCCGATAGTGAAGCTGGCTGGATGCGCACACTCTCTGTGTATGCGGCGGTAGGGGAGAGTGTTTACTTGGGAAATAGTCTGCCGATTCGAGAGTGGAATGCCTATGCGCAGTGGGAGCGTCCAGTCAGAAATGTTCGAGCGAATCGAGGTGCGAATGGGATTGATGGGCAGATTAGTTCGTGGCTTGGTGCGACGGCATTTGAGAAGAATTGTTGGGGGATTTTCGGGGATTTGACGGCTTTGTATGATCTCGCGGGTCTGAAAATGCTCTCCCAAGTGGAAACCGAGGGGCGGGTTTTAGTCGTTATCAACAATGCAGGAGGGAAAATTTTTGATTCAATCCCGAGGTTGCAGAAGATGAATGAGAGGGCTCAGACTTGGATGCGAGCGGAGTCAGAGGTTGATTTCTCGGCGATCGCCAAGGCTTTTGCAATGGATCATCTACGAGTTTCGCGCAGTGATGAATTTGATGGTTTGGATGACTCGGGCCGCGCCCTACTACTAGAGGTCGTCCCGAAATAGGGTGTAAGTATTCTGAAAAATTACCTTGGAGATTGGTAGGAGGCCTTTTTACCCTCCGCGAACCGAGATTTACCTATTATGGCAAAAAAAGATTTCACGATTCAAAACAAGTTAGGGATCCACGCCCGTCCGGCAGCCCAATTTGTGAAGATGGCAAACCGTTTCAAGTCCGACATCATGGTTGAAAAGGATGGAGAAGAGGTGGATGGCAAAAGTATCATGGGCTTGATGATGCTGGCGGCAGGACATGGCTCAGTGATTGGGGTGAGTGCGGAAGGAGAAGACGAGGGCGCCGCGCTTGAAGCGATTGGTGAACTGATCGAGCGGAAGTTCGAGGAGGAATAGAAAACCAGTTTTATGTCGAAGATTACGATTTTATCCGGCGATGGTATCGGTCCGGAAGTGATGGAACAGGCACTGCGTGTGCTTGATGCAGTTGAGGGGAAATTTGATTTCAAGGTTGAGCGCAGTGAACACCTCGTTGGTGGGATCGCGATTGATGATGGTGGGCATCCGCTACCCAAAAAAACTGTTGAAGCGAGTGAGGCCGCCGATGCGATTTTATTTGGTTCGGTGGGCGGACCGAAGTGGGAAAGCTTACCTCCAGAAATTCAACCTGAGCGAGGTGCATTGTTACCGTTGCGTAAGCACTTTGGGTTGTTTGCAAATCTGAGGCCCGGCGTTTGTCTTCCAGCTCTAACGGATGCAAGTCCAGTAAAGCAAGAGTTGATCGCAGATGGTTTTGATGTGCTTTGCGTTCGAGAACTAACGGGCGGGGTCTATTTTGGATCGCCAAAGGGCCGTCATGAAGAGGATGGTGAACCCGTCGCGCTAGACACGATGGTTTACAAGAAAAGTGAGATCGAGCGTATCGCAAGAATTGCTTTCACTGCTGCCATGGGGCGGAAGAAACAATTGTTGTCCGTGGATAAAGCCAACGTGCTTGCCTCCTCAGTGCTCTGGCGCGAAACGGTTGTGGAGATTTCGAAGGAATTTCCCGAGGTCGAGCTTTCTCACATGTATGTGGATAACGCTGCGATGCAATTGATTCGCAGGCCGGGTTCATTTGACGTTTTGGTAACGGAGAATCTTTTTGGAGATATTCTGTCTGACGAAATGGCGATGATTTCCGGTTCTCTCGGAATGTTGCCTTCGGCTTCTCTTGGACAGCAAAAGGCGGATGGTCTTTACTTCGGGCTGTATGAACCCTCTGGCGGATCGGCTCCAGATATCGCAGGTCAGGGAATCGCGAATCCTATTGCACAGATTCTTTCGCTAGCGATGTTGCTGAGATTTTCTCTAGGGAAAAATGAAGCGGCCGATGCGATTGAGAATGCGGTTTCCAAAGCGGTTGCGGATGGTTTCCGGACTGGTGACATTGCGACTGGCAAAGCGGGAGAGAACAAAGTCGGCAGCGAGGAAATGGGTGCCGCGATTATTGAGAGGCTTTGAATCTGAAACCTCCAACTGCCAAAGGGACTCTATCAAGTTTCGCCCTTTCACTAGGGATTCTTGTCTTGGGAGGATGCAGTTTCTCAGTGCCACAAGACGATCTAAGTATTCGGACGCCTGGAACATGGTCAGCCGCATCTAGCGGGAATGAGGGCCGGATCTCTACAGGCTGGCTATCCGATTTCAACGACGCTGGCCTGAAACGGCATGTCAACGAGGCTCTTCAATACAATCAATCCTTGAAAGCTGCGGCCGCAAGACTTCGCGAGGCGAGTGAAGACACGATCATCACTCGAGCCCGACAATTGCCTTCGGTTGATGCGAGAACTCGTGGGAGCTTGAGTGATGGCTCCGATTTCCCACGAACTCAGAGCTACGGGTTGAATCTTGCGGCATCATGGGAGCCTGATCTTTGGGGACGGTTGCGTGATCTGACACGGGCGGCAGAAGCCGACGAGCGAGCTGCGATCGAAGATTTCCGCGGAGCGAGGCTATCGTTAGCAACCAATGCTGCGAAAGCCTACACGAACCTTGCTTCCGCTGAGCAGGAGGTGGAGCTGGCGATCTTTACGTTGGATTCCTTCCAGAAAAACCTGCGAGTGATTGAGCGAAACTACAAGGCGACGGGCGAGGGTGCGTTGGATATTCAGTTTGCGCGGACAAACGTATCATCGGCCCAGCGAGCCCTGGAGGCGACTAAGTTGGATCGTGAAGAAGCGGCGCGAACGCTGGAAGTGCTGCAAGGTCGGTATCCGACTGGCCGGACGGCTGGAGCGAGAGATCTACCGAAGATGAAATCCTCGGTCCCTGCAGGTATTCCCGCAACGATGGTGGAACGACGGCCCGACCTTGCTGCGGCCAGAGCGCGTCTGCTCGCATCTGCGAATCGAGCGGATGCGGCGAGAAAAAATTTGCTTCCTGACCTATCGCTTACGGGTTCGAGCGGGAGTAGCGGAGCAAGGGTTGGTGATTTATTGAAGCCGGATTTCCTGATCAATTCGATCACAGCAAACCTGAGTCAGTTTTTGTACGACGGAGGTGAGCGAGAA
Organism: Akkermansiaceae bacterium; assembly: GCA_045106015.1. GTDB lineage: Bacteria > Verrucomicrobiota > Verrucomicrobiia > Verrucomicrobiales > Akkermansiaceae > Luteolibacter. Next base: position 13,296 of record JBGCEE010000054.1, read on the forward strand.
GCGCAGGCACGTGCGGCATTGGCTAGAAACGAGCGATTGGTCTATCAGTATTCACAGCTTGCTTTGGAAGCTTTCCGTGAAGTCGAGGCGACATTGGCAGCGGATCGTTCACTTCGGATTCAGGAGAAATTTCTGGAAGAAGAGGTCAAGCAAGCATCACTTGCGGAAAAGCAAGCGGAACGCAATTATGCGGAAGGAGTGAATCCGAATATTCTTTCGGTCTTGGAAGCTCAACGTCGTGCGACCAATGCGCGTGCTTCGATCATCCGCCTGCGGAACCG
>JBGCEE010000055.1:0-3040 GCA_045106015.1 Akkermansiaceae bacterium
GCCGAGCTGTCAGCCGAGTTGAAAAGCAAAAGCTACCAGCCCGCGCCCGTGCGTCGCGTCAGTATCCCCAAGCCCAGTGGAGGAGAGCGCCACCTGGGCATCCCAAACGTGCGTGACCGCATCGTGCACTACTCCATCGCCTTGGCTCTTGAGCCTTGGTTTGAACCGTATTTTAGCGAAAGCAGCTACGGATTTCGACCCGGGCGCAGCCAGCGAGGAGCGATCGAAGCGGCCCAAGAACACGTTGCCAAAGGCAAGGAGTGGATTGTTGATCTCGATCTGGAAAAGTTCTTCGACACCGTCAACCATGACCGTGTCCTGCATCTGATCCGGGAGAGAGTCAGCGATTCACGCCTGCTCAAACTCATCGCCCTCATCCTGCGTAGCGGGATCGAGATCGATGGGCGGGTGGAAAAGAGCAGTCTAGGGTTACCCCAAGGCAGCCCTTTAAGCCCACTTCTCAGTAACATCGTACTTCATCAACTCGACCTCGAATTGGAAAGCCGAGGACTCGACTTCGTTCGCTATGCCGATGATGCCAATATATTTGTTGGCAGTCAGAAAGCGGCAGAGCGAATCCTGTCCAGCATTACCAAATTCATCGAAGGGCAACTGAAGCTGCGAGTGAACCAGGCCAAAAGCCAAACCGCCCTGAGCAAAGGAGTGAAATTCCTTGGCATGACCGTGTTGTCCGGGGGTCTTGCCATGATCTCATTGGGATCAATGAAAGCCGCCCGCGAACGGGTCAAGGAACTGCTCCCGCGCTCAGCGAAGGGAAGTATCGAAACGCAAATGGAACGAGTGAACTCGTGGTATTTGGGCTGGAGTAGTTACTACGCCATGACCAACTACCCGAACCAACTCCGTCAGATTGAAGCCCACATCCGCATGCGGTTTCGGCTGCAATTTGTGAAAAACCACAAGCGTAAGAAACACCTCGTGCGGGTTCTCCGACGTCAGGGAATCCAGGGACATGCCGCGTATCGCGCGGTTTATCTCAAGAACTCCGGACGATGGAAACTGGCGCACGACTCAGTCGTGAATCGGGCCTGGACGCTGCGTTGGTTCCGCCAACGTGGGATGGAAACGCGAAGCGGAGAAGAGAGAAGCCATTGGCAGGGAATAGCGGAGTATCCACGCCCTGAGTGAGGAGCCGTGTACGGACCCGTACGCACGGTTCTGTGAGAGGACGCCCCCTGCGGGGGGCTCCTACTCGACTGGAGGGGCTGGAGCGTAGCGGAAGCCCCGGAACGGAGGCTGGCCCATGCTACGGTCGCCGCCCCGGTTAGGCGGCTTTTTCCTTCTTCGGATTCAGGGTTTGTTCATAGTTCGACCACGGGGTGGTGTAATCAAGGTGCTGGTGCATCCGCTCGTGGTTGTAAAACTCCATCCAGTCTCGAATGTGCTCTCGCAGTTCCTTCATAGTGTTGTAGCTGTAGAGCCGGATCTTTTCATATTTCAAACTTCGCCAAAGACGCTCGATAAAGACGTTGTCCATCCAGCGACCCTTCCCATCCATGCTCACCAAAATATCGTTTTTCTTCAGCTCACCGATCCAGTCTTGGCCGGTAAATTGACTCCCCTGATCGGTGTTAAAGATCTTGGGCTTACGACCTGTTAGAGCCATCGCGTTACGCAGGGCTCGCACACAAAATCCGCTGTCCATGGTATTGCTCAGCTCCCAGCTTAAGACTGCTCGACTCTTCCAATCCATGATCGCGACAAGGTAGGCGTGTCCTTTTTCCATGGGGATATAGGTGATGTCGGTGCACCAGACTTGATCCACCTCGGTGATCGCAAGGTTGCGTAAAAGGTAGGGGTAGATCTTGTGATCTTTGTTCGGTTTGCTTAGTGACGGCTTGGGAACCAGGGCCTCAATCCCCATGATGTTCATGAGTCGACGGGTTCGTTTGCGTCCGATTTGCCAACCGTATTTTCGCAGCTCACGACGGAGCTTGCGTTGACCATAAAAAGGCCACTTCGTGTAGATTTCATCGAGATCTCTCATGATGAATTCGTCTTGTTCGGTCATTTTTGTTTGGCGGGGTTTGAGACGATTGCGGTTCACTGCCAGTAGCCTGCACTGGCTGCGCAATGATAGCTCCGGGTGATCTTTTTCAATCATGGCCTTTCGCTGAGATCGATCCCCAGCTGCTCGCACTTTTTTTCAAGAAACTCCTTTTCGATCACCTGCCTTCCTACCTTACGCTCCAACTGAGCGATCAGATTTTCTTGCTTCTGTGCCGATCTATCGACGGCGTTCTTGCGTTCGAAGATTTCGGTCATTCGCTCTTCGAGCTCTTTCTTCCACGCACTCACTTGAGTGGGCGCGATATCGTTGTCTTTTGCGATCTGCTGGATCGTCTGTTCCTCTTTCAGGGCTTCTTTGGCTACTCGGGCTTTGAACTCGGCGGTTAGGTGTCTTCTCTTTCTTTTACTCATTGGTCATATTTCGGGGTATTTGCCCCCTCAAAGACCAGCGCTAAATCAACATCACTCTGGCTCCGTTTCCCGGGACCACTTCAGATATCGCCGTCGTTCGTTTGATCATGGCACCTTTATTGACAACAAGGGGCGGATTCAACGTAAGGGAGAGGAGATGAAACCTCTTATTGCGCTATTGTTTGTCGTATTCCTCGCTCCTTCTCCCGCTGCAGCCGGTGAGCGTCATTTGTTTATTCTTTCCGGCCAATCGAATATGGCGGGCCTCAAACCGGAGGCGGCTTTTCTTCCCGAACTGAAGAAGCTCCTCCCTGATGACGACATTCAGCACGTCAAATTTGCGAAGGGTGGCCAGCCGATTCGCAAATGGGTTCCCACCTGGGACAAAATTGCGGCCAAAAGCGACCTTAAGCCACGGAAAGACCCGGGAGCGTTCTATGAACAAGTGCTCAAGTTGGCGAAAGAGAATATTGCCGAAGGAAAGCCGAAGACCATCACCTTCTTCTGGATGCAGGGTGAGCGGGACGGGAAAGAGAAACTCTCGGCGGCCTATGAAGAGAGCATGAAGACGCTCATTGCCAACCTCCGGAAAGACCTT
>JBGCEE010000056.1:0-28224 GCA_045106015.1 Akkermansiaceae bacterium
GGCGATGCTTCGGCACCGGATCCGATATTTCACCGACGGCCTGGTGATCGGAAGTAAGGGATTTGTGGACGAAGCATTTATAGGGGCGCGAGATCGGTTTTCGGAGAGGAGGAAGGACGGGGCGAGGCGATTGCGAGGAAACGCAAGGCCCGCGGCGGGAATTCTCTGGAGCGCACGGGATCTGAGGGTCGGGGTTTCTTGAGTTTGTTAGGGGGGAAATGTCTGGTTTTTCTATTTCAGCCCCTTGGGGGAGAATACGGATTCGAGCTGAAAATTCCCAATAGCTGCGTTGTTCCTCAGCAGTGTTGTTCGTCGGTCATGTGTGGCCCGCCACCCTTCCTCCTTATGCCTCGCTGACCGAAAAACGATTCGCCGCCATTTCTCACATTTAACTGACGAAATGGTATTACTGGTTTCTAGAAAAAAAAGAATCCTAAGCTAGACGTTCCGCATTACTGTGGAAATTGCCTTATTTTTCTTATGTTTACCGAGTTCTTGTAAGATCGGCATCAGTCTCGGAAGTATGCCATACCATTGTTTCATTTAAAATTATGACACCCGTAAAATTTTTTGGTCTCCTTTCTTCTCTGGCTATGGTCACGGCCCTTCCCGCGAAGGAGAAGAGCCAACCTGAGCGAATAAGAATTGAACACGAAATCCGTGAGATTGAGGGCTGGAAGGTTCATGTCGATGTTAGTTTACTGGAAGGTAAGCATAAAAAAATGGGTGAGCTTGCACTGCGAGTCGCTAGGGAGCGGCTACATCAGATCGCCTTACGCATGCCGGCCGAGCCTGTGGCTAAAATGAAAGAAGTTCCGATCTATCTCGATCGCAACCATCCACTCGGAAATGCTCATTATCATCCCTCTGCCGCTTGGTTGAAGAGTCGGGGGTACGATCCTGCGATGGCGAAAGCCGTACAGATCACTGGCGCCGCCTCGTTGATTCGTGAGGCCCAGAGGCCATACAGCGCGTCCGTCTTATTGCACGAATTGGCGCATGCCTATCATGAGCGTATTCTGGATTTCGATCATCCTGAAATTCTGGCAGGTTACCGGAAATTCTGCGACAGCCGTAAGTTCGATCATACGCCCCATGTCGCCGGCCCGAAGAAAGCCCACTATGGCTTGACCGATCATAAGGAGTTCTTTGCTGAAATGACCGAGACGTTTTTTGTCGGCAACAGTTACTACCCGTTCAATCACTACGAGCTATACCAAGAGCATCCGGAGACCTACGAACTGATCGCACGCATTTGGGGGACGGATATCAAGCCGCCGAAAGAACAAGATTCTCGCAGACCAAGCATTTTGAATCTGCGCATTCGAGCGAATTTGCTTTCGCAGCGTGGGGATTTTGAGGGAGCTCTCAAGCTTGTGAGCGAAGCCGAAAAGCGTAGCTCTGACAGCGAAGGCCGCCTTGCTGGTTTACGAAAAAAAATCGAAGGAGAACGGGCAAAAGCGGCGAAGACTGAAGCAGCGCAGTGAGCCAAGCCCTCTTAGAGGGCTTCTCAACAATCTGTCCATCTCTCGCGTGAGCTGATTTTTGACGATAGCCGCGGGCGCGGAGAAACATAAGGGCGCGATTAACGAACTTTTTGGAAAACGGTCTGGTAATAGTCCTTGTGGGCATTTCTTAGAATGTCAGAGTTCAAAGTTGAAATGAGATTCTATCAACTGTGGTTCGCGACCTCTTGTATTACCATCTTTCAGGCACAGGCCGAAATCGCGGATGTTGATCCGTTTGCAAATGGAGCGGATGCCCCCAAGCAAATCCGTGTGATCGTCGAATTTGTCGAAGTCTCGCAGGAACAATTGAGCGAGCTGATGTTTGGGAAAGACGCTCCGTCAAATGATACCGTTCTACGAAAACGTGTGGGTGAGTTGCTGAAGAACGACAAAGCTTCCGTCGCGGAGACTTTAATGAGCGTGACCACCGAGGGGAAAAAGGCATCGAGTGAGTCTACCACCGAGTATATCTATCCAACCGAATATGAGCCGGCAGAACTACCTCTAGAGAAGGTCGCGGAAGCCAATGAGGAGCCAAAGGCGGAAAAAGAGCATTCAGCGGAGTTTGCGTTGGGACCCACACCTACAGCTTTTGAAACGAGGAACTTAGGTGGGATGTTGGAAATCGAGCCGAAGCTGCCAGCCGGTAGCTCCATCATCGAATTGCGTATGCTTGCGGAGTTGGTTTACCATGTCGGGAATGAAGTTTGGGCGGAGTGGAAGGGGCACTACGGGAATTCACCGATCCAAATGCCTAAATTTTATAAAATCGGTGTGAATACCACCGTTTATCTGGTGCCTGAAAAGCCGATGATGGTTGCGGCTGTTTCTCCAAAAGATAAAGAGGGCAATCCGGACCCGGCTCGAAAGCTGATGGTTTTTGTCCGTGCTGATTTGGTGAACTAGGTTGAAACACTCGCTAATTAATGAGGACGTTTTTGATCATCTTACTTTTGCAGATAGCTTGCTTCGCAGAGCATGGAGCGATCCGGCAAGTGCGCTTGAGTGCTCAATTTATTGAGCTTCCGCACACCGAGCTGACCAAGCTGCTTGGCGAAGAATCTACTGACGGCGACACTCTGCATCACAAGGTCATGGATTTGATACAGGGCGGAGAAGCAAAGATTCATGAAACCTGTATTCTCGTCTGTTCCGAAGGACAGACAGCTTCTCTCAATTCATTCCTCGAGGATATTTACCCTTCAGAATATGAGCCGCCTGGGTTTGGAATTCCGGTAGATTGGGAATTGCCAAATCCTGCCAATATTATTCGGGCGATTACGACCTTTGAAGTCAGAAACACGGGTATTACTTTTGAATTCAGTCCGGTTGTTTTGCGAAACGGAGAGTTCGTGAAAGTCCGCTTGTTGTCCGAGCTCGATCGACGCTTACGATTAGATACGTGGTTTGAGCATAGGGACCGTTGGGGGGATGCATCGACGACAATGCCGGTTTATGGAAGGTTGCGTGTGAATTCAGAGATCACTTTACGTGCCGACAGATTTGGTTTGGCAGCAGTTCTGACACCTCGGCAAGAGAAGCCTGCTCCGGCTATTTCGAAACGCCTTCTCGTTTTTCTTCACGCAAAGGTTTTGGAGCCCAGCTCTTAGACCGGTTTCCAAATGGCCTTGCCGAAATCGAGTGGATTTTTTGGGGTTCGAAGAAATTGGCTACGCGATGTCAGGCAGTTTTTCGGGCGGACGAAGCCAAGATCGGCGTTGTTCGTCATTCGTGGATGTTCATCCACTCGTTCCTCACGCCTCGATGACTGAAAAACGATTCGCCGCCATTCCTTCAATCTAACTGACGAAATGGTATTACTCGAAGACCAGTTCGCTTTGTTTGATCTCGAGCGAGTGGATGGGTTCACCATCGATGTTGAGGATTGTGTATTTCACAGTGGGGTCTTCGGCTTCTAGATCGAAGTCGACGCGGCCGAAGGATTGTTTTTCATTGTAGCCGAAAAGAGAGTGTTTGATGAGTTTGTGGACGTGTTGGTTCGTCAGGCGAGATGAGCTAAATTCGTAGAGTGGATACATGCCCGCGATGTTGGTATCGATTTTATAGGCGTCGGAGCGGTGGCGATCCGCGGAGAGAATGATGACGCCGGGAATCTTCTCGTTGGCGATTGTTTCATAGATCTTCTGGCGCTCTTCTTTGTAGCCGTCCCATGTGTCTTTGGAGCCGGGTTTGACGTTCGGTGCCATCGGGACGTTGGAGCAGATGACTTTGAACGTGGCGGGTGATTCTTTGAGTTTTTCTTCAAGCCATTTCATTTGAACTGGGCCAAGCATGGAGGGGTTATCGGTTTTGGGAGATTCGCGGTAGTAGCGGCCATCGATCATGATGAAGTGGACTTTGCCGATGCGGAAATCGAACCAGCATCCCGGTTGTTCCTTGCCGCCGCCGTAGGCTGGGTTGTCCCAGTTTTCTTTGAAAATTTTCCAAACTTCTGGTTTCCATGCTGGATCGTCGACGGCAGGTCCGCCCCAGCCATCGTTGGTGGTGAAGTCGTGGTCATCCCAGATCGCGTAGATCGGCACTTGTTTAGCGAGTTTGGACCACTCGGGTTGGCTTTGGCGGCGATAGTAGTGAAAGCGCTGCATCGCCGGTGTCTCGGGATCGTCGATGTAAACGTTGTCGCCTAGAAGGAGTAGGGCGCGCGGCTCGATGGCACCGATCGTGTCCCACATACGTTCGTTTTCGGGCACGTATCCTGAGCCGCCTCCGAAGGCGATGGTGAACTGTTCGCTGGGTTCGTCTTTTTTTAGAGAGGTGTCAGGTAGGGTGCGCTTCCACGGCCAAGTTTCTGCATCAAGTTTCCAAGCGTTGGGTTTCTCATCGATGATATCGAGAAGAAGTTGGGTGTGCTCGGGGTTGATTTTTGCGGCTTTTGTTTTCTCTAGGTAGATGCGTGCTTCTTCTTTTTTCCCGTCGAGAATCAGCTTGAGGGCATGAGGGTGGATACGCTTGACCTGTCCGGTTACCTTCTCTGGCCTCTCATTGTTTACCCGTGGTTTGGAGGCTTGACCAAACAGGTTGGTGCTGAAGCTGATGGGCAGGAGTAGCGAGAATAGAAGGGAAGTTTTTGGCAGAAATTTCATTGGAGATGCTTGGTATTTTTTCATCAAAACCGTTTCCCACCAAGCGCCATTCCATCTACGGAGATCTTTTTTTACCTGAAAGCAACTACCCGCGTGATTTTGGGGTTTCCAAGGGTGTTCGTGCGAGTTCCTATTGGCCCAATGTTATTTTCACGAAATTCATTCATCGCAATTGCTACATCGATTGGAACGTTGACATCGTTAACTGGTGCCGAGTCTGCCGCGAAACGTCCGAACATTGTTATCATCTACGTAGACGATTTGGCACGAGGCGATGTCGGGGCGTTTGGTTGTCCCGATCCTGGAACTGCGAATATTGACCGGCTCGCGAAGCAAGGCGTGAAAATGACGAGAGGCTACACGAATAATGCTCCGTGCAGTCCAAGTCGCACGGCGTTGATGATGGGCATGTATACCCAGCGATTTGGAAAATTTGGCCTTTCGCGTGGGGTGCCGATTCCTGAGGACAAGGCGACCTTGGCCGAGACTTTGAGGGATGCTGGATACATGACCGGCTTCATTGGCTTTGAGAAATGGGATATCGGGGCTTGGAATCAGGGGGCTCTCGATCGTGGTTTTATGGTTGGTGCCAAGCAACCGCCGCGCGTTCAGTCAGAGAAGGGCGAGGGTCACAGCACCTATTACCTTGATATCAACGGTTCCTACCTCACCGAGACCGAGGGAGATTACGCAGTTGATTTCATCACCCGCTATAGTGAGGGGGAAAAACCTTTCTTTCTCTACTACGTCCCACTCGCGGTTCACACGCCGCTTCACGAAGTGCCGAAAACATATTTTGATCAACTCTATCCTGAGCATGAAGGAAAATACACCCCGCGCCAACATCTGAGGGCCGCACTGCATGCGCTTGATCTTCAGGTTGGACGCATTCTTGAAACCCTTGAGAAACAGGGAATCGCCGAAGAGACCTTGGTAATTTTCAGCAGTGACAATGGCGGAGATCCAGCGGTTCAGGCACGGCCTGCGCCCTATCGAGGAGGCAAACGCGGAGTCAACCGCTCAAACCTGCAATGGGAAGGCAATTACCGCATGCCAACGATCATGTCCTTTCCCGGCACCCTTCCTGCTGGCGAGACTTATTCAGGCATGACGGGCACAATGGATTTTTACGCGACTGCCGCGGCACTGGCCAAGACTGAGCTTCCGGATCACTGCGAGGGTATCGATCTGATGCCGCTTTTGCTCGGTGAGAAAGAGTCCGATGCCGACCGCGTGATGTTCTGGAATACTCACGGTTCTCAAATCGCTCGTTGGAAAGACTGGCGCATTGTTAAATTTCGCGACGAAGCCGCTTGGCGTCTCTACGATGTGGAGAAGGATCCGGGGGAAACTCGCGACGTTTCAGGGGAGCATCCAGATGTTGTGAAAACCATCGCGGCTCGCTACGATGCGTGGCTTGATGAAATGGCCGAACCTGCCAGCCCCGTGGCGCCACCTGAAGAGCTCTACTCACACACCGCGCGCGGGCGTCACGCTCGGCGCCCTTTTGGTTTTGGGTGGATGACGGTAGAGGAATGGGAAACCATCAAAGACGATGTCACCCAATGGGGCGAGTTCCACGTTCGTGCGAGATTGCTTGAAGCAAAAAAATCAGAGAAGTGAAGCGTTCCGAGGCCTGCTCTGGTTGCTTCTACGAGTCGCTATTTTCCAGCTTTAGAGGCAATCTTTTCAGGTGACATGGCACGCATTTCAGTGAGTTTTGCCACGTGTTTTGGTTTGGCCGCAAGATTGGTCCATTCGTAAGGGTCTTGCTTGATGTTGTAGAGTTCTTCTCCGCCATCTTTGTAGCGGATGTAGCGCCAGTCATTGTCACTGATACTGAATGAAGCTCCGTCGTGCTGCATGGTGACGGCGACGTGTGGCCAATCGGCTGAGGCATCTTTGAGGAGGGGAAATAGTGAGGGGCCATCGTTGTCTGTTTTCTCAGGCAGCCCGGCAAGTTCGATCAGTGTTGGGAACAAGCTCAACAAGCTAACAGGTTCATCACAAATCGTTCCGGCGCTTGTGCCTTGTTTTAGTTCGCTGATTCCTGTGGGGACTTGAACCATGAGTGGCACACGTGTGCCTGCACGCCATGGTGTAAACTTTTGCCAGTGTTGTTTCTCGCCCAAGTGCCAGCCATGATCGGACCAAAGGACGACGATTGTATTTTTCGCGTTGGGCCCCTTCTCAAGAGCATCGAGAACGTTGCCCAGCATCGCGTCGGCAAAGTGAATGGATGCCAGATACCCTTGAATGCCTCGCTTCCACTGATCGTGTTTTAGGATGTGAGGAAAGTATTTCGTTTCGGCGAATCGCTTGCCTGTCTTCGGGAGGTCATCGTTATCGTCTTCGAGGTATCCGGGAGGAAGTTGGATGTCTTCGAGCGGGAACTTTGCGAAGTATTTTTTTGGGACAAACCAAGGCTCGTGCGGGCGGTAGAATCCGCAGGCTAAGAAAAAAGGTTTCTCGTGTTTCTTGGAGAGTTTTTCACTGATATATTTAGCGACGAGATAGTCGCCGCCAAATTCTGCGTCGGTTGCGTCAAGCGGTGCCCAATCGGTTTCGTCGTATTGCCACGGTCCGCCGACGGGTAGGGAGACAGGGCGCTTTTCGGGATAGAGGGTCCGGGGAAAGGGGTTTTCCGTTTTAGCTTCGGGGAAATATTCATCCCACGACGGTGCATCAATGAAGTAATGCAGAATTTTCCCTGAGCCCATCGCGGTGTAACCGTAATCGCGGAAATACTGGGGAATGATTGGAGCATCGGGCATGATTTTGCGCATGCTTTGTCGGTTATCATAAATTCCTGAGACGTTTGGTGCGATACCCGTCATGATGGCTGTACGGGATGAGTTGCAGGCACTACCGGGGCAATGGGCATTCGTGAATAGAACCCCGCTTTTCGCCAGCCGATCGAGATTCGGTGTGATCGTTTGAGTGTTGCCTCCCAGACAACCAATCCAGTCATTCAAATCGTCCATGGAGATGAAAAGGATGTTCGGCCTCGTCGGTTTAGCGTCTTGCTTGCTCAGTGCCTGCCCTGCGCTTGCAAACAGAGTAATCAAGAGCAGGTGTGTGATGGCTTGGTAGTTCCTGAATATCATCGTTTTTCTTTCTTGGTTTTTTCTGAGAGCAGATTGATCTATGGATTCAAGGCTACAATGCCTACATCGTCCATTTGCTAATTTATGAAAAGTCTACGTTTCGGGATTTTGATCCGAGTCTCAGTTCTGTGTGTATCTGCTTTCTCAACTCTCTTTGCGGAAGAGAGCGAACAGCGCAAACCGAATGTGGTGATTCTGTTCACCGATGATCAGGGAACGCTGGATGTGAATTGTTATGGATCGACGGATCTACTGACGCCAAACATGGATCGGCTGGCGGCGTCTGGAGTGCGGTTCACTCAGGCCTATGCCCATACGGTATGCTGCCCTTCACGTGCCGCTCTTCTGACTGGTCGACATCCTCAGCGAGGCGGCGTGAGCCAGTGGACGCAAAATCAACGCGGTGGTCGTCCCGGGGTGAACATGGCTGCAGAGGAGGTCACTTTGGCAGAAGTTTTAAAAGCTTCCGGCTACCGGACCGCTTTGTTGGGGAAATGGCATCTCGGAGCTAAGCCCGGACACGGCCCCCTCGATCAGGGCTTTGATTCATTCTTTGGTCACCTTTGCGGTTTCATCGACAACTACACGCATTGCTTTCTTCATGGGAAGGGATTCCATGATCTCTACGAGGGCAGAAAAGAGATCTCCAAGGAGGGCGAGTATTATCCTGATCTGCTTGTCGATAGGGCAGTCAAATATATTCGAGACAATCGCGACGCACCGTTTTTTCTGACCGTCGCGTTCAATTTACCCCACTACCCCGAGCAACCGACGGACTCTTTCAAGGATGCCTATGCCGATATGAAGATGCCAAGGCAGTCTTATGCACGGGTGGTTTCATCGGTTGATGAGCATATTGGAAAGGTACTCGACGCGATTGATGAGAATGATTTGAGAGAGGAAACAATTGTCATCTTTATGAGTGATAACGGCCATTCCGAAGAGGACGGCGTGAATATTCGATTCGAAGATCATGCCAGTGGGTATCCGGTGGGTCATTATTATCTCGCTCATGGGGGAGGCGGGAATACGGGGAAGTGGATCGGGCACAAAGGTGAGTTTCTCGAAGGGGGAATTCGCGTTCCTGCAATGATATCTTATCCTGGAAAAATACCGAAAGGCCAAGTGCGTGATCAGATCGTGACGGTGATGGACTGGTTTCCGACCGTGCTTGAGTTGTGCGAGATTGAACAAGCTCCCAATCTGGATGGTCATACGATGCTGCCTTTAATCAAAAACGCTGAAGCGCCAAGTTCGCATGAGGTTTTGCACTTTGCTTGGCGTGATGCATGGGCAGTGCGACGGGGCGAGTGGAAGTTGATTGTGAAACAGGGCGGGGAAGGCGGAGCACTCTATCGCCTGAGCGGTGCTAATCCAGAGTCCAAGAATTACGCGGTTGCCCGTCCAGAAATCGTCGAAGAGTTGACGGCTCTCCATATGGCATGGGAAAAAGAGGTCAGCCCTAAATGATTGGTTCTGTGGTCCTAGAATCGATGATGCTACAGGCGGATGCCTTTGTGTAAGAACAAGATCTTTACGTCGGCTCCGATTTCCTGAAGGACAAAATCGAGATAGAATCGAGAGCCGCTTTCCTCATATTCAAAGCCGATGAGATTCTCGGACTCGACGCGCAGCTTGTAGGAAATCCAATTTTTTTCCGCGGAGAGTTTTTTCAGTTCGGCTACAATTTTTTCCGCCAAATCGATTTGAGTCGCATCTTTTATAAACAGCGAATCATTCACCGAAAAGCTACTGGGATCGCCGCCGCCAGACCAATTCATTTCATCGACTCTCATCCGGTAATCTTCGAGAGCTGGATTCATGACAGATTTCAGAATCGCATGACCATTTCCAAACGTCTTCGATTCAGATGGAGGTACCGATGAGTCACAACTGACTAACAGTAAAATAGCGGCTAGGTTCTGAGCTAATTTCCGGAGGTAGTTCATCTCGATTTGCATTTGAGCTGAGGTTTGAGCTTTTAGCGAGGAATCTTGGTTTCTTCGCTGACCATTTTTTGAAGATCGACAGCCACGGTCAGATTCCAGATATTCGGCGCATTGTCCATGATCATTCGACTGACACGTTTTTTCTTTCCTTCCTCTGCTGTGATGTTTCTCACAGTTGGGTGCATGATGGTGGGGCCAAATTATACGGCTCCAAACATGATTACGCCGGATAGCTGGCATCAAAGCCTGAAGAGCGACATGAATTCCAGTTCACCAAGTTTGGTGCGCTGGTGGACACGGTTCAATGACCCGACTCTGAATCGTTTAGTTGGTGTCGCCAGCAAGTCCAATCGGGATCTTGCGATCGCCTACGAGCGAATCAATGAAGCACGCGCAGCCCGTGGATCGCAGCGCAGCCAGCTGTTTCCGCAAATCGATTTGACTGGAGCCCAATCAAGAGGGCGGACGAGTGAGAATATCGGGAGTCCAAGCCCGCCGGCTGGGAAAACCAGTGATATCTGGAGTTCAGGTTTGGACGCAAGTTGGGAGCTCGACTTTTTTGGAGGTGTGCGCCGAGCAATCGAGTCTAGTGATGCGAGCGTTGCTGCAACTGAAGAGTTCTATCGAGATACGATGGTCAGTTTGCTTGCGGAAGTGGCCATCAACTACCTTCAGATTCGCACACTCGACGAGCGAATCCGCCTCGCTGGCCAAAATATCAATAACCAGAAAGATACCCTTGGCATCACCGAAAACCGTCTCGAAGCGGGATTGATCTCCGAGGTCGATGTCGCTCAAGCCACCACCAACTTGGCAACCACCCGCGCGGTGATACCAGCGCTTCGGAATGAGCGAGACCTTGCGCTGAATCGCTTGTCCGTTCTTCTAGGTCGTTATCCTTCTGCGACCGCGTCACTCGTTAAGTCTTCGGGTGGTATCCCGATGCCGAAACGCTCGGCAAGTGTTGGGATACCGGCGAACCTCGTCAGGTCACGACCCGATATCCGAGCTGCTGAGCGTGAACTGGCTGCTCAAACCGCGCAGATCGGCGTGGCAGAAGCAGATTTGTTTCCGCGCTTTGCTTTGTCAGGAAATTTTCAACTCCAAGCACTGACCGCTTCTAGTCTGCCTGAATCCAATTCGAGAAATTATGGTTTCGGACCGAGTTTTCGATGGAATATTTTCAATGCAGGAAGAATTAAAAGCGAAATTGCAATTCAAGAGTCGCGAGCAAAGCAGGCATATATGGCCTATGAAAATGCGGTCTTAAAAGGTGTGGCCGAGGTGGAGAGCGCACTGTCCTCCGTTCGGAACGAACGTGACCGACTTTCCTCCCTCAATACTGCGGTGAGTTCGTCGGTCACGACGGTCGATCTGGTGAAATCGAACTACAAAGAAGGGCTGATCGATTTCCAAGACGTCCTCGACGCCGAACGAACCATTTTTTCAAACGAAGACGCCCAAGCTGAGTCTAAAGGGGCGATTGCCATTGCCTATGTATCCCTCTTCAAGGCTCTTGGAGGTGGAACGAATATCAAGGCCGCCAAATAATTATTAAAATTAATCAATCTCATTTCATTATGAAACGTTTTGTTCTCCTCATTTGTGCCGGCCTTGTTGCGGGTTGTGGTAAAAAATCTGAGGCTCCAGCTCCGCAACCCTTACCGGTCACAGTCGACCAGCCTGTGAAGCGAGAGGTTATTATTTACAAAGAATTCCCTTCGACACTAACAGGTGCGAAGGAAATTGAAATCCGTGCGCGTGTCAGCGGAGTTTTAGAACTGGACAAGAACGCTCCTCAATTTGCCGGCGAGCGAGTGGACAAAGATACACCTCTATTTGTGATTGAACCTGAAGTGTATGCACAGCAGAGGCTCGCTGCTCAGGCTGGAGTCGATCAAGCTCTGGCGAGCAGCAAGCTAGCTCAGGAGCGCTTCGATAGAATCGAAAGAGCAAGCAAGTCGAAAGCGGTTTCAGAGGTAGATCTCGAAGTGGCGGCGGCGGAACTCGCGGAATCAAAAGCTGCAATCTCGCAGTATGAAGCAGAACTTGAGAATGCAAAAATCAACGAAAGCTATACCGTGATCCAAGCTCCGATCACCGGACGGATGTCTCGACTTCTCGTGGACCCGGGGAACTTGGTGGGATCAACGGAGAAAACCCTGTTAGCCAAAATAATCGATGATTCATCGATTTATGCGTATTTCGAAGTCCCAGAACGGAGTGCAATCCGCTACTTTGAAAAACGTGACAATGAGGACGCCGAGCAGGTCTTCGAAAAAGAGATTCGTCTAAAGCTCGCCAATGGTGACATCTATGAAAAGACGGGGCGTATCGACTACATCGCGAACGAGGTTGATCCGGGTACGCGCACAGTGAAGGTTCGTGCGGTGTTTGATAATGCCGAAGGGGCATTGAGTTCGGGGCTGTATGGTTTGATCGGATATCCCGCTGGCCCCAATATTGGCAATCCATTGGAAACCGAAGCGCTGCTCGTTCCGTCGGTGTCGGTTCAGAGAGATTTGGGAGGTAGTTTTGTTTGGGTAGTCGATGACAAGAATATCGTCCGTCGCCGAGCCGTTGAACCGGGTGATACCGTAGAAAAACCAGTGAATGATCCAAATGCTCCTCGGACGCTAGAGACAGTGATTCGCAAGGGTCTCTCAGAGGATGATAAGGTCATTGTCTCCGGATTCCAACGAGCGCGCGAAGGTGCTCCAGTTACTCCGATGCCGGTAGAAGGTGCGAAAAATCCGGCAACTTCAGAGTAAGGCTCTCGCACTTTTGTTATCATGTTCAGTCTCTTTTTCATCAAACGTCCGATTTTCGCTGCGGTCATTTCGATTGTCATCACCGTGGTCGGAGCGGTCGCGTTGATCAATCTTCCGGTCTCGCGATACCCAGATCTCGCTCCGCCGACCATTCAGATTTCGGCAAATTATCCGGGTGCCGATGCGAAGACCGTAGCCAACACGGTCGCCGCGACGATTGAGAAAGAGGTCAATGGAGTTGAGGGCATGATCTACATGTCATCCGTCAGCGGCAACGACGGTAGTATGACCCTCACGGTGACCTTTGAACCGGGGACCGATCTCGATACGGCGAACGTATTGGTTCAAAACCGTGTAGCCAAAGCTGAGTCCCGCCTTCCTGAGGAGGTGAAACGCACAGGCGTCGCTGTCAAAAAACAATCTACCGATACGGTGATGTTCATTGGTCTGATCTCTCCAGATGGGACCTACGATGCGGGATATCTTTCGAATTATGCCAATTTGCGAGTTCGCGACGAACTCTCTCGTGTTCCGGGTGTCGGGGACGTGACAGTTTTTGGCGTTGGAGAATTTAGTATGCGGATTTGGTTGAATCCAGATCTTCTACGCGCCCGAAACCTTGCCGCGACAGATGTTCTTGCAGCAGTGCAGGAACAAAATATTCAAGTAGCTGCCGGTAGCGTCGGCACGGCCCCAACCACGCAAGGAACGGCTTTCGAATATATCCTTACGACCCAGGGTCGGCTCTCCGAAGTGGAAGAGTTTGAAAATATCATCGTCCGCACGGATGAGGATGGCAGCACCATACGCTTGCGCGATGTTGCTCGTGTTGAACTTGGGTCGGATACCTATTCGATTTCATCCAAGCTCAATGGAGCGGAATCCGCGACGATGGCGATCTACCAGATTCCCGGATCGAACTTGTTGGAAGTTGCGGATGGAGTTCGGGCGAAAATGGCGGAACTCTCAGAATCCTTTCCAGATGATGTGGAGCAAGTCCTTGTGTATGATTCCACCGATGTGATCACTGCTTCGATTAAGGAGGTTATCATTACTCTCATCGCGACTCTGATTCTTGTGGTTCTTACCGTTTTTCTTTTCCTGCAAAATGTCCGCGCAACCTTGATTCCTACGATCACGATTCCCGTGGCCTTGATCGGGACCTTTGCGGTTTTGCTTCTTATGGGTTTTTCACTCAATATTCTTACCTTGTTCGGGTTGGTGCTTGTGATCGGTATCGTGGTCGATGATGCGATTATTGTGGTGGAGAATACGTTTGTGCATCTTGAGAAAGGCCTCTCCGGTAAAGAGGCCGCTGCTGCTGCGATGAAGGAGGTATCTGGTCCTGTTGTCGCGACCACGCTTGTTCTTCTGGCCGTCTTTGTGCCCACCGCGACAATGTCGGGAATTACGGGTACAATGTTCAAACAGTTCGCCGCGACGATTGCGATCGCAACGGTGTTCAGTTCGATCAATGCCTTGACCCTCAGTCCAGCGCTTTGCGGAATCTTGCTGAAAGCAAATCAGAAAGCGCCGCGTGGAGTCTTCAAATTGTTCAATCGGTCTATTGATGTTTCCAACAAAGGCTACCGAGGGATCGTTCGGGTTGCTTTGCGTTTTGCGCCCGTTGGAATCGTCGCGTTCATTCTAATGGCTGGCGGATCTTTCTGGGGCATCGCATCGCTTCCATCTGGGTTCGTTCCCCAAGAAGATGAGGGCTATTGTATGATCGGTGTCCAGTTACCCGATGGTGCGACTCTCGACAGAACTCTTGAGGTGATGGATAAGGTCGAGAAGATTGTAGCAAGTACGGAAGGCACCGTAGATTGTCTGTCGATTACAGGCTATTCGATTATCGATGGTAGTGCGGCAGCCAATACTGGATTTTGCGTTGTGACTTTCAAGCCATGGGATGAACGCGGTGACCCAGCTTTGCAACAAGCGGCTTTGCTTCAGACTCTGCAGAAAAAGCTCATGTCAATTCAAGAGGCTAGTGCCTTTGCCTTTCCGATGCCATCTCTTCCGGGGGTTGGGGTTTCTGGTGGATTCACATTCATGCTTCAGGATAAAGAAGGAGTTGGCCTCGATCAGCTGCAGGCTGTTGCCGGAGAGGTAATTGCAACTGGAAATTCTGATCCAGAGTTGGCAGGGGTCCGGACGACTTTCCGCGCTTCAGTCCCACAAATCTACGTCGATATTGATCGTGAGCAGGTGAAACGCACTGGGACATCCATGACTGATGTCTTCGATACGATCCAAGTGCATTTGGGATCATCTTACATTAACGATTTTACGCTCTTTGATCGTGTTTTCAAAGTGATCGCTCAGGCCGAGGCGCCGTTCCGTGACCAACCCGGAGATGTCAACGAGCTACAGATCCGTGGTGCAGGTGGGAAAATGATCCCGTTGGGTGCGGTCGCAGAATTGAGAGATGTGCTTGGGCCGCAGAACGTCGCGCGTTTCAATATGCTGCCATCTATCAAAATTCTTGGAGAGGCAGCCCCAGGTTCGAGTTCTGGGGCGGCGATGAATAAGATGGAATCCATCGCCAAAACTACCTTGCCGACAGCAATGAGTTATTCGTGGTCGGATCTTTCCTATCAGCAGAAAATGGCAGCTTCGGGATTCGGGGCGATTTTTGGCTTTGCCATCCTGATGGTCTATCTGGTTCTTGCCGCGCAGTATGAGAGCTGGACCTTACCGATTTCCGTTTGTCTCTCGGTGCCGACGGCGCTCTTAGGAGCCGTGATAGCGATCAAGATGCGTGGGATGGAAAACAATGTTTACACTCAAATTGGTATTATTCTTTTGGTCGCGATGGCGACAAAGACAGCGATCCTATTGACGGAGTTTGCGAAGATGAAGCGAGATGAGGGAATGAGCATTTTCGATTCGGCGGTTGAGGCAGTTCACCTTCGTTTCCGAGCGGTGATGATGACAGCTCTCTCTTTTGTTCTTGGGGTGATTCCACTGCTCATCGCCTCTGGAGCCGGCGCGGAATCCCGAAAAGTCTTGGGAACCGCGGTATTTGGCGGAATGATTGCCACGACAGCGATTTCTTTAGCTGCTGTGCCGATGCTCTACTTCGTGATTCAGTCGATTTCCGAGCGTTTCAAGCGGAAGAAAAAGGTCGAAGAAGCCTAGGCGATTTTAGAAGAATCCGTCTTTCTAAAGCTGTGCCACTGGACGCATCTAGCTTCCTGTTCTAAGCTGCAAGGGAATCGTTTTTCTGACGTATTCTACATTGATTGTATAACCAAAGTTTCTCGAACCGATGTCACGTCCCAAAAACCGAACTTTCGCATTTTGTACGTTCTGCCTTATGGGATTGCTGGCGGCTCTAGTCTGGCTAGCTATTCGTGGTGCTGGGGAATCCAGTGTCCGCATTGTTTCCGGTGAACCCGCTGAGAATGGCCCAATGCAAGCCGACGACTCTGATTCTACATTACCCGAAGTTGTGGGCTTCAACTCCCATATTCGCCCGATTCTTTCCGATAAGTGCTTCGCCTGTCATGGATTCGATTCCACAAAGCGAGAAGAGAACCTGAGACTGGATACTCAGGAAGGAGCGTTCAGTGCCTTGGAAAACTATCCAACTCAACACGCCATCGTTCCACACGATCCGAAGAAAAGCGTGGCTTGGCAAAGGATTACCACGGTGGATCCAGATGACATCATGCCACCTCCAGACTACCATAAGCCGCTTACGGAGAGGGAGATCAACTTGATTACCCTGTGGATCGAGCAAGGGGCTGACTATGAAGAGCATTGGGCTTTCGCTCCTTTGGTAAAAGTAGAAGTGCCTAAGTCTGGCGATGCGAATCCGATCGATGCCTTCGTCCGTGTGAATTTGGAAGATCATGGTCTTGAACCCGCTCCAGCAGCGAATAAATCCACTTTGCTCCGACGCCTTTCGCTGGACCTAATCGGGCTTCCACCAACGCCTGAAGAGCTCGTTTCCTTTATTTCAGATGAATCGCCGGACGCTTATGAGAAGCAAGTCGAACGACTGCTTGCCTCCCCACATTATGGAGAGCGCATGGCAGTGCCGTGGCTCGATGCCGTCCGTTACGCTGACACAGTTGGGTATCATGGTGATCAGAACGCACGAATCTTCCCATACAGAGATTACGTGATTGATGCATTCAACTCGAATAAGCCGTTTGATGTCTTTACGCGTGAGCAACTGGCTGGGGATCTTCTTCCAGATTCTGGAAATGAGCAAAAAATTGCTACCGGATTCCTCCGTCTCAACTTGATGACCCGGGAAGGTGGTGCTCAGGCGAAGGAATACATGGCGAAATACGCAGCTGACCGCGTGCGCGCGATCGGTGGGGCATGGCTTGGTTTGACAACGGGTTGTGCGGAATGTCACGACCACAAATTTGATCCCATCACCATTCGAGACTTCTATTCGATGGCTGCGTTCTTTGGCGATGTTCGTCAGTGGGGGATCTACGCCAACTATAGTAATACCCCGACGAAAGATCTTCCCGGCTGGCACAATGGGTCGCCATTTCCTCCAGAAATTTTCACCCCGAGTCGTTCAATGAAAGAACGGCTGACCAAAGCTAGGGATCGGTCCATTGCTGCAATGAACCAAATAGGGCAAGAGCCATCGGGTGATTTGTTCGCCAAGTGGCTAGAGAAAACCAAAGTATTCGTCTCGGCCAATCCGACTGGCTGGCTCCCCATCATACCAACGGCAGTTACTTCTGCAAAAGGGACACCATCAAAGATAAATAGTGACCAGACTATTCTCTTTACCGGCGAGCCTAGAAAAGAAGATTCCATCGATATCACATTGTCCATTCCTCCGGGAACCGACATTCGTTCGATTCGTATTGAGGCACTTCCTGACCCCGCGAACCAGGACCGCGTTGGTCGAAGAGGAAATGGAAAATTCACCATGGTCCCGACTTTCAAGATCGATGGGAAAGCTCCCAAGGTCATCTACAAACAAGCGGACCGTAGGCATCCGGAAAAGTATCGAAATGGCTACCATTCTCCGAAGTTGGAAGATAAGTGGCAATCGGCCCCGGCTCTATGGGAAGAGCCATCGAACGCCGCCAGCCTTGCTCATCATGCGGTCTATCACCTCGAATCCACCGTCACTTCGGAGTTGGAGTCTGAGCTGATCCTAACTCTCGCTTCCGATGATATTGGACGGGTCAGAGTTTCTGTGTCTCCGTTCGTCGATCCAGTTCCCGGAGATCCCAAGGCGCTTAGGCCTGAGCTCGCCTCGATCCTTTCGTCAGATGAGTCAGATCATCCTGAGCTCAAGGCAGCCTATTTGCTCGCGACTACCCCAGATGGTAAACTCCCACAGGAATACAAGAAGGCTCGCGAGGACATGCTTGCCACACATGCCGGGTTTGCTCATTCGATGGTCGCTCAGAAATTACCTGACGACGAATTGATCGAAACCCACGTTCTTACTCGTGGTAACTGGATGACACCTGCAGAAAAAGTTGAGCCCAGCTTCCCCGAGTTTCTCTCAAAAAATCTTCCTAAGACTGACGAACGACTCACCCGCCTAGACCTTGCTGAGTGGCTTCTGTCAGAAAATAACCCGCTGCCCGCCCGTCACTTCGTCAATCGCCTATGGAAGCAGTTTTTCGGAAAAGGATTTTCCAACGTTCTTGACGATCTGGGGAATCAAGGAGAATGGCCTTCTCATCCCAAACTTATCGACTGGCTTGCGACGGATTTCAGAGATTCTGGTTGGGATGTGAAGCATCTGGTTCGGCTTATCGTGACTTCAGAAACGTATAAACAGGTCTCAGCAAGCAATCCGGATCTCGCGGAGATCGATCCCGACAACCGCCTGCTATCCGAGCAGTCCCCACGAAGGCTTGATGCTGAATTCATCCGCGATAACGCCCTCGCGATCTCAGGACTCATGCATAAGGAGAGCATTGGCGGTCCTTCGGCAAAGCCCTACCAACCGGCCGGTTACTGGGCAAATTTGAATTTCCCTGAACGCACCTATGAGGCGTCCACAGGAGATGACCAATACCGCCGTGGACTCTATACCTATTGGCAACGAACCTTCATTCACCCAATGATGGCTGCCTTCGATGCGCCGTCTCGCGAAGAGTGTGCAGCTGACCGATTCCAATCTAATTCGCCGCAGCAGGCCCTGACACTTCTCAATGACCCGACTTTCGTCGAAGCAGCCAAAGCACTCGCAAACCGTCTAAAAAATGAAAAGCCGGAGGCCAGCGATGAAGAACGAGTTAAGCATGCTTACCTGCTCGCGATCTCTCGTGAGCCATCGGCTGATGAGCTTCAGAACCTTCAAAAATTCCTAGGGACACTCCGCAAAGAGAATCCAGATGTCGATGCAATGGAACAGCTCTGCCGCGTCATCCTCAACCTTCACGAAACCATCACTCGCTTCTGAAGCTATGAAAGAAATCCAGAAACAAGTCGCCCTATATGAGGCGTTGCAAAACGATTGGTCGCGCAGGACCTTCCTGAAGAAGAGCTTCGCTGGTCTTGGTGGAGTTGCTCTTTCGCAGTTTGCCGGAGGCAAAAATCTTCCTCAAATTTTCGATCAGGGAGGACTTCATTTTCCGGCCAAGGCCAAACGCGTCATTCATCTCTGTATGGCTGGTGGTCCGTCCCATCTCGAGTCTTTCGATCCCAAGCCGGAGCTCGACAAACTCGACGGCCAAGACTTTCCGGAGTCTTTCACCAAGGGTCAGCAACTCGCTCAGCTTCAGGGGAGGAAACTCGTTGCCCGTGGCTCTTTCACAGGATTTAAAAAGTATGGCAAAGCGGGAATCGAGATTTCCGACCTTTTCCCATATACCGGAGAAGTCGCTGACGATATTTGCGTGATTCGTTCCATGGTCACGGAGCAGATCAATCATGACCCGGCCCATGCCTTCATGAACTCCGGCTCCATCCTCAAGGGGCGTCCGAGCATGGGGTCTTGGCTACTCTATGGACTCGGTTCGGAGACTCAGAACCTGCCGGGCTATGTGGTCATGGTGTCACGCGGAGATTTTCCTGATCAGCCGATTTCCGCCCGGCAGTGGTCGGCTGGCTTTCTTCCTTCGAAATTTCAAGGCGTCCAGTTCCAGTCGAAAGGAGATGCCGTTCACTACGTGGGTAGTCCTGAAGGCGTTTGCCAATCGACCCAGCGTCAGGTCATTGAGGAGGTAAAACGAATCAACGGAATGCTCGACAAGGAGCGCTATGATCCAGAAATCGAAACACGAATTTCGCAGTATGAAATGGCTTTCCGCATGCAGTCATCCGTTCCCGATCTGACAGACATGTCCGGAGAGCCCCAGCATATCCGCGACATGTATGGAGTGAAAGAGGCCGGTGACGGGTCCTTCGCATCAAACTGTCTGCTCGCCCGCCGCATGCTGGAGCGAGGCGTGAGATTTGTGCAGCTCTACCATCGTGGTTGGGACCAGCACAACGCCATCGAAAAACGCATGCCTCAGTCAGCCCAGCTCACTGACAAGGCCTCTGCTGCACTCATCAAAGATCTAAAACAACGTGGTATGCTCGAAGATACTTTGGTCATCTGGGGCGGGGAGTTTGGACGCACTCCGATGGGGCAAGGAACCGGTCGCGATCACCACATCAAGGCCTTCTCTGTCTGGATGGCGGGTGCTGGCATCAAAGCTGGACACGTCCACGGCACTACCGACGAACTCGGCTACGCGGCCGTTGACGATGTCGTCAGTGTGCATGATCTCCATGCGACCTTGCTCGATCGTTTCGGCATCGACCACGAACGTTTCACCAAAAAGTTCCAAGGCCTCGACTACAGGCTTACCGGCGTGGAACCAGCGAAGGTGATCAAAAATATTTTGACGTGAAGCGAACGGAAGCCTCAAAGGAAATTGGATATAGTGCTGCCGACGATTGAGCCAATTTGACTTATGCTTCCGGACCGGATTGCTGATCTTGGTAATCATTTGTTCTAGCTTCTCTCTACTAGACCTTTAGGAATGGAGGCTTATGAGATCCAAGAGTCAATCGAGGCCATTTTATCAAAAATGCCCCAGAATTTCGGGTTGCTTGAATTGGGTGAAAAACCGTCGCCGCCGACTCATTGGCGTGTTCGTAATTTTTGCACATGTTCTCGGAGCGATCACTTCGGTGAATGCCGTGATGCAGACTCGGACATCGCAGGGTGCCATTGCTTGGGCAATTTCTCTGAATACGATGCCCTATGTGGCGGTTCCCGCTTACTGGGTTTTTGGGAGGACGGATTTCAATGGTTATATCACCGCGAGGCGAACGCACCGAGTTGAGTTGAAAGCCTTCTGGGACGATTTTGAGGCGAAAATTAGAGAGGAGGGCCTTGTCGTTGATCCCAAGCGGAACAAGCCGATGGTCACGGAAATACTTTCCATGCTTCCGGCTACAGTCGGGAATGACGCCGAGTTGCTGATCGATGGTGAAGAGACCTACCAATCAATTTTTGAAGGAATCTCTAAAGCAGAAGACTATCTACTTGTTCAGTTTTACATCATCAGAAACGACACAGTCGGAATTGAACTTCGAGACAGACTCGTGGAGCGTGCTAAGGCGGGGGTTCGGTGCTATCTGCTTTATGATGAAATAGGGAGCCAGCTTCCGGAGTCTTTCAAAAATCCTTTGCTGGATGCGGGAGTTGAAGTGCTGCCATTCAATACGACCCAGGGAGATACGAATCGGTTTCAGCTCAATTTCCGGAATCATCGAAAAATCGTGATCGTCGACGGCAAGGAGTCATGGATTGGTGGCTTGAATGTAGGGGAGGAATACAAGGGCCTTGATCCAAATTTCGGCAATTGGCGTGATACGCATATGCGCGTTGCCGGGCCGGTCGTTCAGTGTGTGCAAGTCAGTTTTATTGAGGACTGGCATTGGGCAGGTAAAAAGTCCATTGACGATCTGAACTGGAATCCAAAGCGTGCGGAAAACGGTGTTTCGAAGGCGGTCGCCTGCATACCGACCGGTCCTGTCGACGAATATGAGACTGCTACCTTGTTTTTCCTGAACGCGATTCACTCAGCAGAACAACGCCTATGGATCGCAAGTCCATACTTTGTCCCAGATCAGCAGTTCATTAGTGCATTGCAGTTGGCGGCGCTCAAGGGGGTCGACGTGAGAATCATCGTTCCCGACACCAACGACAGCGAACTCGTCAACTTGTCTTCATGGACCTACGTTCCGGATCTTCAGAAGGTTGGAATCAAAGTTTACCGTTACGAAAAAGGCTTCATGCATCAGAAGGTCATGGTGATTGACGATCAGTATTGCACGATCGGAACGGCAAATTTTGATAACCGCTCCTTCAGGCTTAACTTTGAGATCACGATTGGTTTGAGGGATGTGGAATTTACAACTGAGGTGGCAGAGATGCTTGAAGCGGATATGTCAAATTCGAGACTTGTCAAAAAAGGCGAGTATGAGGCCAAGAGTTCTTGGTTCAGGTTTTGGTCAAAGCTCTCAAAGTTGACCGCTCCGATTCAATGAATCGAGACGGACTGGCGTTTTAGGGCAAAACTCAAGGTGCTTTGCTGGTATCGACGAGATTATGTTTCCATGAAGGAGCGGTTTCGCTGCAGCTAGCAAGATGGTCCTCCCAGTTTAGGAGTTTCGCCAAGTCGCGGGTCTCTCCTCGGAGTTCGAGTCGGTGACGTCTTTCCACAGGGTCACACCAGATAAAGTGGGCTGTAACTTTCTGACCGATTTTGTTTTCGATAAACTGTAAACCATCTGAACTCTGTGTTTCCTTCGTAAAAGGGCCGGCGATCACTACAGAACCGCGGCGGAGATGGGATCGCGCTAAGTCGAAGAGAGTTTCATATACGACATCTCTGTAGGTGGCTTTGTATTCTGGGGAATCTCGGTCATCGGGATCCATGCCTGCCAGTTTCAGTCCCGCTTGAACCAAGCGCTCTGTCACTTCATCGCTGTCCAGGAGACAGGCACTCAATTGATCTGCTAAACCCGAGGCAAAACGTGTCTTCCCCGAAGCTGGAGGGCCGCTGACCCAGTGGCATTCGTGAGTCGCTTGACAAATCATTTTTCAAGGGTTTGCACAAAAAAACACCCGATCCAACTGATCGGGTGCTTTATCAAAATTGACTGACAAATTTGCTCTCTAATTTCTGCGGCGGCGCAGAAGAGCGAGGACACTCAAGCTTCCAAGAAGTGCAACGGATGGCTCGGGAATAACGGCCGCGGGAATAGCGGCTTCGAATGCCGCAGCGACGGTGGCCGGACGACTGTTGCTGCCTGTAAAGGAATAATTTCCAGAGCCCGCTGTCACGACTGTGGCATAGCCCGATCCGCCGCCTGCGGAGCCAACGTCTGCGTTTAGCAATGCAGTCAAGGGTGATTGGGCAGCTCCAGAGTTTCCGTTGTTCGCATGCGAAGCGACTACGAAACTGCCATCCACCAAGGTTGTGAGATTGACGGATTGTGTGGTCGAGGAATTGATGGGCCCTACTCCATCAGCAGTACCGGAAAGGAACATCCAAGAAACTCCATAGTCATTTCTTCCAGTTCCATTGACGACAAGATCTCCCGTTCCGAAAGTGCCACCGGCCGTAGTAGCGTCCAAATAGTAGATTGTCGTGTTCTGAATGCTATTGGTTCCGTTCACTCCAGGGGTGAAAGAATCTCCGCCGAAGGTGATAGAGGTGAGTGGATCATCATTAAATCCGAACTCCGTCGAAACGGTGAACACAATCTTGGAGGCGTTTGAGGCGTCGAAAGATGAGAGAACGGTTTGCGGATAGTTTGAATTGAAGGTTGCGCTGCCGGTGCCACTTCCTGGTAAAACTGAGATCGCAGCGTTCGAGATCGACGTGGAACAGAAGAGACTGAAAGCAGCGAGTGTGATGAATTTCTTTTGTATCATAAGAGTGGTCATTTCAGGTATTACGCTTGAAGAGTTCGTTTGGAACGACGTTACTTTAAAGATCTCGGGAAATGGGCTGACGTTAACAAAATTCTGAAAAAGATTTCAAATCGATCCGATTTTCTCCCCTATGCGCCCCCAAAGTATCGATTTTCCCGAGTTATCGGTTAACATGGCACCAAATCCGAGATATTATAGAGAAGAAGCATGGACGACGAAGTCACCCAGCAAGCCGAATTCGTCGGTCAGATCGCCCGCCATCAGGCGGCGCTGCATGCATTTATCATTTCTTTGATGCCGGGAATGGACGGGGTGGATGACGTCCTACAGGAGACCAACCTAGTTTTATGGGAGAAGCGCAAGACGTTCGAATCAGGAACGAATTTCAAGGCTTGGGCCTGCACGATTGCTCGATTCAAGGTCATGGGCCACCGCCGCCAGTTGGCTAAACTGGGTCATCAGCTCTTCGATGAGGATCTGGCAGCGCAGCTCGTCGATGAATGCGAAGCCGGACCGGCGGAGCTCGATGAGCGCATCGGTGCCCTGCAAAAATGTTTGGGCCGCCTTGGGGAAGATGAGCGCAGACTCATCGAGCACCGTTACCAATCGAACTCTAGGCTCAACGAATTTGCGGAAAAATGCGGGCGCAGTGTGGATTCTTTGCGCGTGAGCCTTTTCCGAATCCGAGCTGCACTCAAGAAGTGCATTACCAGTGAAATGAATATCCGGGAGTCCCGCATATGAACCGCCGCGAACTGGAAATGAGTCTGCAGGATTTGTTCGATGGGCAGCTCGAAGGCGAAGCGTTTGATGCGTTGCAAGAGGAACTGCGCAGGAATCCCGAGGCAAGGGCAGCCTACCGAGAATACGCCCTCTTGGAGCACGGCCTTAAGTTCCGCAGTAAGGGAGTCGATATGCTCCGCGTCGTGCCCATGGAGCGGGTGAACGAACGGAGGCAACGGCGTTCAATGAAGATCGCTGTGCTCTCGGCAGCGGCGATGCTAACACTCGCAGCGGTAGTCATGGCTTTAGTTTTCGCCCACTCAGACCCGCCAACCTTGACCTTTGCCACTAGCCCCGGAACTGAGCTTGTTATGAGTCATACCTTAGCCGGAAACTCTCCTCCAAGTGGTCAGATTATGGAGCCAGGTTCGAGGCTGCAACTGGAGCGAGGGACTTTAGAGCTTCAATTCGACTCCGGCATCCGTGCCATCATTCGCGCCCCTGCCGATCTAACGCTCCGTCGCGAGGACCTACTTGAACTCAAAAGCGGGACCGCTTGGTTCAAAGTGCCTTCCAAAGCTGTCGGTTTTCAGGTCGTCACGCCAGACTTGGTTCTGACCGACCTAGGCACTGAATTTGGTATCATTTCCCAATCAAATTTCCTCGATGAGGTTCATGTCTTCACTGGAAAGGTCGATTTACTCAACCGCCATGGTCTGAAGAAACGAGAATTGGTGACAGGGGGGAATGCAAGAAATACTGGGCCTGCAGGGCGCTTGAATGAGATTCCGGTTAGTCGTGATCTTTTTCTAACAAAATTGCCGAAAAACGGTGGGGCATTGATTACCTTAGATGATTCAATCACCTTTACATCATCTCCGGCTAATGAGATGGCCCGTCCCCCTTACAGCTTTGCGGCTGATTCTGTATTGTCTGATTTTAATCCAGACGGTTCGGACAAACTGGTAGTCACTCTCTCCCACGAAAACGGAACGATTTTGAACGTAACTTATGGTGGAGTTACGATGATTCCTGCAATTCAGTCTGAGAGTAAGCGGCCCCAAAGAACTTCCATTTACTATCTCGACTCTCCCAACGGAAGGGGAGATTTGGTGGTGAACGCTAGTGGGAAATGCAACGGAGTGGGCGGCTCTTTGATCGCTCTTTCTAACACCGCACCTGGAGGTCCGGCATCTACCAGCTTATCCACTGCAAAATCGATCGATATTCATATTCCGGTAGCCCACTGCTTTCTAATCGTGTCCCATGCGTGTAACGGTCACGGTAGCGGCGAGAAGGCTCCACCGCAGGCGCCGCTAGAGCCGCTCTTTAGCGGGCCGACAGGGTCGAGTGTCGGAGCTTCCGGCTTCCGTCAGGCCGCTAAGCTTGGTTCACTCGAGTTAGCTTTTTTTGGGAGTTCGGATAATCCTGTCAGCGCGGCAGTTGCCTTCGCACCGATTCCCTGACACGGGCGACTCTTACTTAGACTTGCCCTGTTAGTATGTTGCTTATACTCGCAATTCTTGCGGTTTCCACTCACGGTCCCTAGGGTTTCAACTGCTTGATAGACTATGATAAACGTAACTCGCTTTTTGGCTCTCTTTACCCAGCGCGGAGGGTTCCTTGCAATCCTTCTTGGCGTTTGCTTGGTGGCGGCAACTCAACCAGATGGCGATAAATCATCGGCGGCATCTGAGAAGCCGGAGGAGAAAATGCATGTCTATCTGCTCATTGGTGGGAAAGCGATGACAGGTCTGGTGGAAATTTCTGATGAAGAGGCGAAGGTGTTAGATCGTTGTTTCTTGCTCAATGACAAGGGTGAGTGGGTTCCTGCCAGTGAACCACTTAACCGTTTTTCGAGTATCAGGAAAGAGGGCGAAAATCTGAGCCTTGGTTTTGGACTTGGGTTCGCTGAGAAAATGCTCGCGGCGGATCCGGATATCACGATTGGTTTGGTGGTGAATGCAGGTGAGGGGCCGAAGATTGAAGATTGGAAACTCAAGAATCAAGCCTTCCGTGAAGCACGCCGCCGTACGCTGAAGCAGGCATTACGGACCGGTGATTTAAAAGGTGTCCTGTGGCATCACGACTCGAGCCATAGTATTTCGGTTCTGGATGAAATGAAGGACCTGGCTGCGGAATTACGAAGTAGTTTTGGTATCTGGAGTTTGCCGTTCATTGCGGGTGAGGTAGCGGGGAACCCTTCGATGAATTCGCAGCTTGCCGCGTTTTCTGACGAGGTCCATGCGACGGGCTTGGCAAGTGTGACAGGCTTAGCGGAAGAGGCGAAGTTCGGCGCTGCAACCGTTCGGGCCTACGGCGAGCGGTACGCTGAAGAAATGCTCAGGGTGCAAAGGGAGTTAGACGAGCAAGAGGCGATTCGCCCAAAGCGGAAGCCACAGTTTTTCGATACGCACGTTCATGCGATGAGTGCGAAGCCGGGCGGGCTCGATCCGGTGGCGAGGTGGATGCAGAAAATGAACGTGGAGCGTTGTATCGTCAGTCCAATCGGGCAATCGATCGCTCGGACGAAAGAACAGCGCGAGACGATGCTGGCAAATTTCCGGAAATACGAAGGTAAGATCCTCCGCTTTTGTGTCATTGAGCCGGATGATGTTCAAACGGTGGAGGAGGCGGTCGAAATCCTTGAGATGGAAAAGGCGGCCGGTGCGATTGGTTTTGGCGAGCACTACGGCCGAGATCTGATGTTCGATGATCCCAAGAACATGCGTCTCTATGCGGCGTGCGAAAAAGTTGGGCTGCCGGTCATGTTTCATATCGATCAAAATAAGAATATGGATGAAAGCGGCCTGCCAAGAGTCGAGCGGGTGCTTAGAGAATTTCCCGATCTCATTTTGATCGCGCATGCATATTGGTGGCTATATTTGCCTGAGGGAACCTGTGATCGACTCTTACAAAAATACCCGAACCTCTATGCAGATGTTTCCGGGCTGCGCATTGCTGGAGTGCTCAATCGTGACCGTGGTTATACGCGGGAGTTTATGATTCGGAATGCTGATCGCATCCTTTTTGGTTCAGATGCGGGTTGGTGGTCCTTCCAAGGTAGTGAAGCCCAGTTCACTCTCTTCGAGGAGTTTGGCTTGCCAGAGGAAGTTCTCGAAAAATTCTATCGAGGAAATGCGGAGAGGCTCTTTGGCTTGGTGGAAAGGCGTGGCGAATGATTCAGATGCTCCGATGTTTTCCAGAGTGCTTTGGTCGCAGCACGGGTTTGCAGGCGGTGTGTGTTTCTTTTTTAGGGTTTTATCTTTCCCATGTGGCTGAGGCTGAAGATTTGCAGCTTTCCAAGCCAAACGTGATTCTTGTGTTCATCGATGATATGGGCTGGGCGGATTTTTCATGCTTCGGGAACCAAGATGCAAAGACTCCTGAGATTGATCGCTTGGCGCGTGAAGGAATCGCCTTCGAACAATTTTACGTAAACTCTCCGATCTGCTCTCCCTCGCGTGTGGCGATCTCAACGGGTCAGTATCCGCAGAGATGGGGAATCACTTCGTATCTTGCAAGACGCAGTCTGAACAAAAGCCGGGGAATGGCAAACTGGTTGGAACCAAAGGCACCCATGCTGGCACGAACTTTTAAAAAGAATGGCTACGCAACGGGACATTTCGGTAAATGGCATATGGGCGGGCAACGGGATGTGAATGACGCGCCACCAATCACGGCATATGGGTTTGATGTATCGCTAACTAATTTTGAAGGAATGGGGCCGAAGCTTCTACCCGAGACTGCGGTTCCGACGGATGATGGCGGGGTGAAGAAAGGCCGCATCTGGGAGGCTGCCGAAAGCTTGGGTGGACCTGTGACCTGGACGCAACGTTCCAAAGTCACTGGTGGTTTTGCCGATGCGGCGGTCCAATTCATCGATTCGTCGGTTAAAAAGGGAAAGCCTTTCTATGTGAATGTCTGGCCGGATGATGTTCATACTCCGCTGTTCCCTTCGGTAGCAAATTGGTCCGAGAACAAGCGTGAACGCTATCTCGCTGTGCTTCAGGAAATGGACCGACAGTTCGCATCACTTTTCGAAAGAGTTCGCAGTGATCCCAAGCTAGTGGAAAACACGTTGATACTCATTTGTTCTGACAACGGCCCTGAGAAGGGCGCGGGCACAGCGGGTAAACTCAAGGGCTACAAGACCCATCTCTATGAAGGAGGCATC
>JBGCEE010000057.1:0-42497 GCA_045106015.1 Akkermansiaceae bacterium
GGGTGCGGAGTCCGCTCGATGGGTTTTTGAACGGCGAAGAGTGAGGAGTGAAAAACGTTACTCTACGCTGCCGCCCTTGGTCGCGTCGGAGGGGATTTCCGAAAACCATGCTTTTACCATTCAAGAGTTGACGTGATTCAATCAGACGGAGAATGAAGTGTGAATGAGTAAAAGTGTGGATGGAGGATTTCTTTGGAATCATTCATGCGAATGGTGAGCGTATTTGAACCACGGATTTCGTGGATAGACCGTTTTGCGGATGGAATTGATGAAATGGTCGAGGCGGACGGAGCCAAGATCAAGGCGTGAGGAACGAGTGGATGAACATCCAGCAATGACGAGCAACGCCGATCTTGGCTTCGTCCGCCCGAAACGGTGCCTGACATCGCGTAACCAATTTCTTCGAACCCCAAAAACTCCACTCGATTTCAGCAAGGCCATTTGGAAGCCGGTCTAAGTGCGTAGGGATTTTGGCAATGAGATTTGAATGTGCTGGAGGCAGGGATGGCTGTCCCAGCCGTCCGCGAAATGATGGGACGGGGTGAATTGGAAGACGGACGGGTTGTGGCGGGGTGAATTGGAAGACGGACGGCTGGGGACAGCCATCCCTGCCTTTTACGACAGATTGGTATTGGTAGCCTAGGCGGTTAGCCAAAACACATCGGCGAAAAACCAAGCGATCATTAAGATACCGATGACGATTTTGAAGCCCATTCCGGCGACAACGCCAACGACACTGCCAACTCCGGAAACCATGGATTCGCGGGTTTCTTTTTTAGCAAATAAATATTCAAACCCAAACGCCCCGGCGAGTGGGCCTAGCAACAGACCAAAGGGCAGAAAAAACAAGCCCCCTACCCCGCCGACCAACGCACCAATCGCCCCCCATTTGCTTCCACCGAACCATTTTGAACCCAGAGATCCACTGATGAGCTCCAGGGTCTGAGAGATCGCCATCAAAACCAATAGAATACCGAAACTCCACCAAGGAATTCCTGCCTCTGGCCCGATCATCAACCGATAAGCGACAGCACCTCCAAGGATCAATAGGTGCCCAGGCATAAAGGGAATGATGCAACCAATCAAACCCGCAAAAAGCAGACTCCCCGTCACAATCCACACTCCACTGTCTTGCAAGAAATCCGGCACGTCGTGAGGCTAACTGAGCTCAATCCGAATGAAAACGAAAACCAACCTACTGCTTACTCTTGAAAAGCTCTCTGCGCTGACTAGCTTGCCCGCATGCGGAATTTCTTTTTCTTATTTATGGGAATGATGGCAACTCTTACGGCGCAAGAAACACACATCGTCGTTGAGGCTCACTCCGGCAAAGTGCTATCCGGCCAGGGCACAACCACCAAGCGCCCAGTCGCCTCGCTAACCAAAATGGCCACCGCCATCGTTGCGGCAGATTGGGCCAAAGCAACGCAAACGGATCTAGGAAAAATCGAAATCATTGTCCCACAATCTGCCACCGTATTGGGAAACTCCAGCTCACTTGGCCTGCGCGTTGGCGATACGATGACTCTTCGCGACGCTCTATACGCAGCACTTCTCTCCTCTGATAACATCGCGGCATTCACCATCGCCCACCACGTCGGCAGCAGTCTTCTGGCAAGACGCGGTAAGGCAGGAGATCCAGTCAAGGTGTTCGTGGCGGAGATGGGGAAACTGGCCAAGTCCATCGGAGCCACCGATACGCGGTTTGAAAATCCCCATGGACTCAATTTTGGTGGCGAGGGGGGCTACTCCACCGCTGCCGACATGGCCCGTGTTTCGATTCACGCCATGCGACGAAACGGGATCAGCTTCATCGTCCGGCAGAAATCTCGAACCATCACCATCAATGGGACAGAGAAGAAGATTACAAACACCAACGAACTCGTCGGTGAATCCGGCATCCTCGGGATCAAAACTGGAACGACCAACTCAGCCGGTCCTTGCCTCGCGACCTGCATGGACCGCGAACCACTTGTCCGCCCCAAACCGGATGGCTCGAAAGGTGTCACGCCTCGGCGCCTCATCGTCATTGTCCTAAACAGCCCGGACCGCTTCGGCCGGACGCGCAAACTCATCCGCGAAGGCTGGGCGTTCTATGATTCATGGATCGCTGCCGGAGCACCGGTGGAAAATCGCAGAAAGGAAATTCTAGCAACTCCGGCACCTAGGTAGCTTACAACACAGAATTATGAGAATCGGTATTTTAAACAGCGGTGGCGATTGCCCCGGCTTGAACGCGGTCATCCATGGGGTCGTTGGTGCTGCGCACAAACTTGGTTGGGAAGTCATCGGCTTCAAAGACGGCTTCGAAGGGCTACTGCCTCCCGGTGATTTCAAGGTCCTCAAGCCTGAAGACACCATCGGCATCCTGAAACTCGGCGGGACCATCCTCGGGTCTACCAACAAAGGACACTTCGCCGCTAAAGTCGGTGTGGGAGATGTTGCAGAGGTCCCACAAGAAGTCGTCGATCGTGCCAAACGAACCATTGACCAAATGGAAATCAGCGCCCTCATCATCGTCGGTGGTGATGGTTCACTCACGACCGGTCTCCAACTCTACCGTGCTGGCTGGCCCATCATTGGTGTTCCTAAAACCATCGATAACGACCTCTCCGCTACCGCGATGACCTTCGGCTTTGATAGCGCAGTGACCACCGTAGTCGACGGGCTTGACCGGCTCAACACCACCGCCGAATCCCACAAACGTGTCATGGTCCTCGAAGTCATGGGTCGCCATGCGGGATGGATCGCTCTCTGGGGCGGCATTGCCGGTGGCGCGAACGTCATTCTACTTCCTGAAATTCCCTTCAATCTCGAAAAAGTTGCCAAATTCATCAACGAACGCGATGCCCAAGGCCATCACGCCACACTCATCGTGGTTGCCGAAGGCGCGAAAATGCCAGAGGGCGAGCTCGTAACCATCGATCCGAATTGTTCGGGCGAAGTCCGTCTCGGTGGGATTGGCGAGCAAGTGGCTACCGGGCTCCAAAAACTCACTGGAAAGGAAACACGCTCCACCACTCTCGGCCACCTCCAGCGTGGCGGTGCACCCACAGCCTTCGATCGCATCCTCGCCATGCGCTTCGGCGTTATGGCAGTCAAGCTAGCCGAAGAAGGCGCCTTCGGCCGCATGGTTTCTTACCAAGCCTACCACGTTGATTCTGTCTACATCGAGGAAGCGGTGAACCAACTCCGACTCGTCGAGGCCGATGGCGAAGTGGTCGAGGCAGCAAAAGCCGTCGGAATTTACCTCGGCGACTGAACATTTTTTCTATAAAATCGGAAGGCTCATAATTCTTTGCATCCGTTTTCGATCTCCCTAGTATCCGCACCCATGAAACCTGTCGTCGCGACCCTTCTCGCCGCCTTCCTCCCACTTACTTTACCAGCAGCGGAAAAGCCAAATATCATCCTGATCATGGCTGATGACGTTGGCTACGGAGATATTTCTGCCTACGGATCTGCCTCCTTCAAAACGCCAAATATCGACAAACTCGCAAAGGAAGGCCAACGCTTCACGAGCGGATATTGCTCCGCATCGACATGCACCCCCAGCCGCTTTTCTCTCCTGACTGGAGTGTATGCCTTTCGCCAAAAAGGAACCGGCATCGCTCCCCCAAACGGCCCCCTCATCATAGACGAAGATACGTTCACTCTCCCTGATATGCTCAAAGAAGCCGGATACAAAACGGCGGTGATCGGCAAATGGCACCTCGGTCTTGGCGACCCGAAACCCGATTGGAATGGCGAACTCAAGCCGGGACCGCTCGAAATCGGGTTTGATCAAGCATTTCTCCTTCCCACGACAAACGACCGTGTGCCCCAAGTCTATGTGAAGGATCACCGCGTTCACAATCTGGATCCAAAAGACCCGCTATGGGTGGGTAAAAAGAAACCATCTCCTGATCACCCAACTGGCAAAACCCACCGCGACACTCTCAAGATGGACTGGACCCACGGGCACAATGGAACCATCCACAACGGAATCTCCCGCATCGGCTTTTACACAGGAGGGCACGCTGCACGTTTCCGTGACGAAGATCTCGGTGATAAATGGGTCGAACAATCCAAAATCTTTATCGAGGAAAACAAAGATGAGCCCTTCTTTCTCTTCTTCGCTTCCCATGACAATCACGTACCGCGCACACCGCATGAGCGTTTCCACGGAAAAAGCGGAACCGGTTTCCGTGGCGATGCGATCATCGAACTCGATTGGTGCGTGGGAGAACTGATGAAGGAAGTCGAAAAGCAGGGAATTTCTGAAAAGACCATGATCATCTTTTGCTCGGACAACGGCCCAGTCCTCGACGATGGCTATGCGGACGGCGCCGTCACTGAACTAGGTGATCACAACCCATCTGGCCCATTCTCGGGAGGTAAATATTCCGTTCTCGAAGGCGGCACACGCACACCCTTCATCACTTGGTGGCCAGGGACGATCCAACCAGGAGTCTCCGATCAAATCGTCTGCACCATCGACTTCGCTGCTTCATTTTCTGCTCTCGTCAGCGGCAAAGTCCCTGATGGCGCCTACCGAGATAGCGAGAACATCCTCTCTGCCCTCCTTGGCAAAGAGGACGCCAAAGGACGAAAGGCACTCGTGCAGCAAGACAATGGAAACAAAGGACCGAATGGAGCTTTCGGACTGCGCGTTGGTGATTGGAAATTACTGCGCAACTCGAAGCCAAAAGGTTGGGGTGCGAAAGTCACGGTGAAGCCGTTTCCTTCATTTGACAAAAAGCACACGCTTCATTTTCTCCCTGACGACCCTTCAGAAAGTAAGGATCTGAGCGAAGAGAAACCCGAGAAGACCGCCGAAATGATCGCGATACTCGACAAAATTCTAGGTGAATCTCCAGTGGATTGAGCCGCGCAGATCAATTTTCTTTAGAAATTCTCAAACCGTTCTTGCGGTTTGGAGACGCACTCACCTAGTCTGGCTCAACCTGATCCATAGCGTGCCAGAAATTACATCTTCACAGTATATCGTTGGTATTTTACCTGCTCGTTGGGGCTCCACACGCTTCCCCGGGAAGCCGCTCCACCTAATTTCTGGCAAACCGTTGATCCAACACGTCTGGGAACGATGCAAGGCCGCACAGAATCTTTCAGAACTCATCGTCGCAACCGACGACACACGCATCGAAGAGGCTGTAAAAAAATTCGGTGGAAAGGCTGTGATGACTTCTGCTGATCATCCGACAGGAACGGATCGTCTCGCAGAGGTTTGCAAGAAACTACCTCACGCCACGCACATTCTGAATATCCAAGGCGATGAACCCCTCATCGATCCTATCCTGATCGATGAGCTTGCTGCAGCAATGGCCGACGACCCACAGCTAGAAATGGTCACAGCTGCAAATCTCATCTCTCCCTCCGATCCGGCTATCAATGATCCAAATGTGGTGAAAGTTGTTTTGAAAAAATCAGGGCACGCACTCTACTTTTCACGCTCTCCCCTACCATTTTTCAGGAATCAAGTGGATGGGCTTAACGTCCTTCGACACAAAGGTATCTACGGATATCGCCGAAGCTTCCTCGAAAACTTCGTGACATGGCCACCCTCTCCCCTTGAACAAGCAGAGTCTTTAGAGCAACTCCGAGCTCTGGAGAATGGTGCGAACATCCGCGTCATCCTGACCGAAGACACCTCTCCCGGAGTCGATACTCTTGAACAAGCCGCAGAAATCGAACGCATCCTTTCTTCAACCTAGTGCCCACCACAACGTTTAAACTTCCATGAAATACATTTTCGTCACCGGCGGCGTCGTTTCCTCTCTCGGAAAAGGTCTCGCGGCAGCATCCATCGGCACATTACTCGAAGCTCGCGGCCTTAAAACGCTCATCCAGAAATTCGACCCCTATCTAAACGTCGATCCGGGAACCATGTCTCCCTACCAACATGGCGAAGTCTACGTCCTCGATGACGGTGCTGAAACCGATCTTGATCTCGGACACTACGAACGATTCACCTCCGGCGTCCTTTCCCAAATGAACAATCTCACCTCGGGACAAGTTTTCGACTCGGTGATCAAGAAGGAACGACGCGGCGAATACCTTGGAAAAACCGTCCAGTTCATCCCTCATGTTACCGACGAAATCAAAGGCCGCATGCATTCGGTCACCGATAACAATCCGGATGTCGATGTTCTCATTACTGAAATTGGTGGCACCGTCGGCGATATGGAAGGTCTACTTTTCATTGAGGCTCTGCGCCAGTTCGCCCTAGAAGTGGGGAAAGAAAATGTCTGTTTCATCCATGTTACACTCCTTCCATTCATCAAGGCAGCCGGAGAAATCAAAACGAAACCCACTCAGCAGTCCGTCGCAAAATTACGTGAACTCGGCATCCAACCCGACATCATTATTTGCCGCACAGAATCTGACCTAGACGAGGACAATCGTCGAAAAATCGCGATGTTCTGCAACGTCGAGAAAAAGAACGTCGTTGCCTTCAGAGATGTTGCACACACGATTTACGAATGCCCACTTGATCTGCGAAGAGACAAAATCGACCGCTTGGTCGTCGATAAAATCGGCCTAGGTCACACACCGTCACCGAATCTAGACAAATGGGAAACCTTCGTTCAGCGGGTTATTCAACCGAAAAACAAAGTCACCATTGCAGTTGTCGGGAAATACATCGAACTACAGGATGCCTACAAATCCATTTACGAATCTCTCATCCATGCTGGTGCTCATCACGACGCGAAAGTAAACATTGTCCGCTACGAAGCGGAATTCATCGAAGACAACGGTGCGGATTCCATCATTGGAGAAGTTGACGGAATTCTTGTCCCTGGTGGATTCGGAGATCGTGGTATCGAAGGTAAAATTCTTGCGGCAAAGTACGCTCGCGAAAACAACATCCCATACTTTGGAATCTGCCTCGGCATGCAAATCGCGACGATTGAATTTGCTCGCAACAAATGTGGACTGGAAGGTGCCAACTCCACTGAATTTGATAAAACCACACCTCATCCGGTGATCTGCCTCCAAGAAGAACAAAAGGGCATCAAAGATATGGGGGCGACCATGCGTCTCGGCTCTTCTGAATCGATCATCATTGCCGGAACCAAAGCTGCTGAACTTTATGGAAACGTAGATCGCATCAAGGAACGCCACCGTCACCGCTACGAGGTCAATGCGGATTACCAAGACCGCCTCCAAGACGGCGGTCTGATCATCTCATCTGTATCAGCCAACGAAGGCTTGGTCGAAATCGTTGAACTCGCAGATCATCCTTTCTACCTCGGTGCACAGTTTCATCCCGAGTTCCTCTCCAAACCCAATCACCCCCACCCACTTTTCTCCGGCTTCATCGCGGCAGCTAGAGAGCGTGCGGAAAGAGACGAAGCGTGACTCATACCATCTCGACCGTTATATCCGAGTAATGGAATTCAGAGAAGCTTCTGTCATCAGGCTTCGCTTGGGCCCGGCGCGGCGCCATTTCTCCAATCTAACTGACGAAATGGTATTATCCGGGGAACACAACCGTGCCTTGCACCGCTTCTTTCTTCTGAACTATCAACTGGTGTTCCTTCACACGTTCTTGAAATAGGATAAAATGAGGCGTTTGCCGATGGGCCGCGAGCGCGGCATCGTCATCGTAGAATTCAGCTAAAGTAAAGATATTCGGTTCATCCTTACTCTGAGAAACGAGAAACTGGCGACAGCCCGGCTCATTCGCCACCGCATCCTCAGCCTCCTCGGTTAGGTATTGGCGGAATAGCTCAACCTTTTCGGGATTCACTTCAACGACGATTACGAGAGATATCATGACTCAAAAATGCTCAGATGGACCATAAGATGAAAAGCCTCGATTATTGGAATTCGGAGCTAGTCCTATCACCACTGCACTGTCCATGTGACTTCGGAATTCACATCACTATCAAGGATTGCCTTTGTGATCGCAGAGCCATCTGCGACCAATTTTCCAGCACCTTTTGAGACATTGATCGATTTTGGCTCGAATCCGTTGTTTGCAATAGCAATCTCAAATGACTCCCCGGCCACAACAGAGGCAACTCCCGAATAGGTCTTGGTTTCAGCCTTCCAAGTCACATCAGACAAATCCACAAACCCCTGCATGATATGCCGGTTCGTTGA
Source organism: Akkermansiaceae bacterium (assembly GCA_045106015.1). GTDB lineage: Bacteria > Verrucomicrobiota > Verrucomicrobiia > Verrucomicrobiales > Akkermansiaceae > Luteolibacter. The sequence goes on from JBGCEE010000057.1 coordinate 8,110, forward strand.
TAAAAACTGCGGGTGATCCATTTTACGATGAAGCGAATAGGTCAGTGCCTGCTGAGGTTTGAGTGTCTGACTCACGCTTCCCATTCCGTCTATTTCACCAAGAAATTCATCGTTCCAAAAATCGTAGAGTAAGTAGGTTCCATCTGCCGCATGCCCTAAGGAACCCGTATCAGCCTGATCACCGGAAATGGGTGCTGTCACCGTTTGCTCTTCTTCACTGTTGTTACAGAGGATGATCTGGGACCAATCTGGATCAATCTGATAGACGTAGACTGAAGGATCCATCCTCCCCGGTAAAAGCATATCAACAGGCCGGAAGGATTGAGTCCCAGCGAGAACTGGATAGAGCCGAGTCAGATCTCTCTGTTCCTCTGATTTCATACGACCGAACGAAGTCCCGAGCTCAAGACGTCCTGAAACGAGACCCACCAAACTAAGCATCGTCCTGCGTGCATCGGTATCCATGCCCTTAAACGATTTGCCGTCAGGATAATACCCAAAGACACTGCGGTTTTTATACCATCGAAGACCCATTCGAGATGCCATCTCTGGTTCGAAGTGAGAAGAATCTCCCCACACCCGCTGCATATCAACGATACCTGCGGTCACATCCAGTCGTGGCGTTTCATATTCTCCCAAATTTCGCTCGTGAATATACGCGTCCGGCCCCAACCCTTCGCGGCAAAGTTCAAAGACTTTTCGATATGCATTCGTTGTCGAATAAGATCGGTCCTCGAATCCACCATCTTTACACCAAGAAGATTCTGGGTAGTCGAACTTGATTCCCTCCAAACCTTGCTTCCGAAGTCGTTTCCAAACATCCAAAGTGTGTTCCTGAAAGCCTGGCTCGGTGAAGTCAAACTTCACGAAGGGCATGTGATGACGATGCTCCGCATGCAAACGAGTGATGTCGTTGTTTAACATCCATTCGGGATGGGCTGCCGCAAAATCGTTAGACGGCATATTGCTCTGAATGTAGGTAAACGGAATCCCTCCAAGTTCATGCAGCTTCCCACAAAATTTCCCGAACGTTTCATAGGGTTCAGTTAGCGATTCATACTTCGCCCAATACTCATCATTCCACCACCCTTGTTGGGTGTCGCCGTAGTTCCGACCGCAGTAATAATCCGGCTCGAGCCGAATGGCTACCGGTGTGTATTTCAGAATTCCCGACTCCTTGGCAATCTCCATCTGTTCGACCAAAGCCGTTGAGTTGTTAATCGGGCGCCCTTCACCATATTTTCCAGTCGATACCAACCAACCGCACAAAGTCGGAAAATCGTAAGCATTTGGTTTGGCATCGTTCGCCTTTCGCATCGCCAACCCGTAACGCTCAAGTGACTCGAATGGATCCGTAGTCGAAAAGTCGAGAAACACGGTATCCACCGAATCGAAAGTTTCGCCGGGTGCCACTATTTTTCCCTGTGGGTCTTCGATTGTAACCACGAAACGGTTCTTCGCTTCGTTGACTTCAACGGTTCGCAGGAAGTCACGATATCGCAATCCACCGACCACCAACGACAAGCGTTTTCCATCCATCTTACCCGTCAGTAGAATATTGTTATGCGCTTCGATACTCAGTTGATTTTCGATACGGTTTGGTTCCGCCCCCGCTCCACCTCGGAGAACTTGAGGACCGTCTAAAGACTTTTTTGAGAAAACTTTCGCTTTATCAATCAGGCCCACTCGGCAAATTCGCGCAGGAATCTTACGATGGTTTTGAACCGAAAAGCCCAATACCGCATAGGGTAAGTCTTCGTAGACCGTTAGATGTAGGGTTTTGATTGGTCGATACCCGGCATTCGGAGTTTCGGTGATCGATAGAGTTTTCCCCTTTCCGAACTTATCATCAACGTCCTTCGATTCCCATTTCCGAACAGCACCTTGTGGTTGTTTCCAGCCGATCTCATCTACCGTAAACAAAGCCTGCGAAAATACCTCGATCCCATCGGGTAACTTTGAACCGGAATATTTACCTGACTTCAAATCGTAGCTCAATTTCAATCGAGCATTTTCGATTGAAACTTGATTTCCATCTTCTGTGACTTCCACCGCGTGCAACAAAGAGCCAAAAAGAAGACCTGCAAGGAGATGACTAAACTTCATATCGCTATTTCTAATTACCCAAGGCTTCGACGGCTAGCCTAACCTTTTTGCGAGAAACTTTTGCTGCAGTTGGAATATCAGGAGCAAAGATCTGGATCCGCCACTCTTCGAGCAACCAAGCGATATCCCACAGCCCCCCATCCTCGGGATTTTCTTTCCATTTGTAAAACCATGGCTCCCAGAACTCACGAATTTGATCCTTCTTTTCCAAGTCTTTGATCAGCGGTAGAGACTCAAGTCGCTTCAATCTTGATTGGATGGCACGAAGGTGCCTCGGATAATCGACCAGTCGCTCGTAACCCGCTTTCCATGCCCAATCATCTCGGAAGAGCCAATCCATCTCTTCTTGCAAGTCGGTCGCAACCTCTCCCAAATTTCGGTCTTTCAGATTCGCTTCAATCCATTCCCTGACGATACGCTCAAGCGTAACAATCTCGTCGAGCGCACCACCCAACCTAGAAGCAATTTCATACCACCGGCCACGTGCACCTTCGTTCAGCTTGCCGATTTCTATCGGACTTCTCGGGAATATTCCTTCTGCGAGACCGTCAGCAGTAAGTAGCAACAAGTCATCGTCTTGGATCCCAAAGCGACAGATTTCAACCTTCGCCAACATACCCATGGGAAACTTCTTTCTTAGATGGGAAACTTCTCGCTCTGATCCAAGAACCAACAAACGTGCACCTCCTCGGCGATGCGCCTCACGGGCTTGATACAAATCAGTAAAAGCCTTCACCCCAACGGTTTCTCCCTCATCCACAAGTGAAGGGAAAGCGACCCCCCCAGGAATCGCGGTTTCACTTGGAATTTCCTCTCCATCCCAATGACTCATCCCACGCCGCTCAACATCCACAGTCGCCACCGCCTCAAAACGCTCTTGCATGTGATCGGATAATTCCAATTTCAACGCCTCAACCTCCACTCCCATCGCAAGTTCTTCACCTTCATCGTCACAAACCCAGATTTTTGTGACGAGCTCCTTTGGCAGTTTTATGAAATCAAACTCCTCGACTGGAATGACCACACCCGTTCGATCTTCTAGATACTCTTTGATACAAAACCCAATCGGCTTTTCCTTGGGCGCACCTCGCCAACGTTCAGCAAAACTATACGCAACGTTGCTGATCGGCTGACACTGCCTTCGATAGTCTTTCGGAAGGCCTCGCAACAGAAGTTCGGCACGTTCTTCGAGATTCCCATCAACACCCCAATCTGGCAACCAATCTGGAATGAGTGGCAACTGATCGACATGAACTCCTATCGTGACACCATCATCCCGCTCCCCCGGAGCACAATGGTAATAGAGTGTGAACTCTTCTCCCTCATATTGCAGAAGATCGGGAAAATCATCGAGGCGATCTAAATCCTCAACAACCACGTCTCTCATTTCGAGCATGAGCAGATCTTCGTTCTCATGCCTCCAACGATGAAAAGCCGAAGCCGTTGAAATATCTCTGGGTATCCGTTGACCGAGAAAATGGATTACTGCCTCATCATACCAAAGCATTCCCGGCCGCCTCAGCTTGTCTTCGATATGCTTGATCTCCTCCCTCAGTTGTTCCAATCGCTCCAAGAAAGGCGTTTTTCGCGTCAAGCCTCCTCCAAGAATTCCCTCTCTCAAAAATACCTCGTTTGCAGCCTTTTGGTCGACTCGTCCGTAGTGAACTCTCCGCCCTTCCACCACATGTAGTCCTCCACAAATTACGGTCTCTTTTCCGTAAACCGCACCCTGTTTTTGATCCCAATGAGCCTCACCATAACGACTACGGCATAGATGGGGAGCAACGATTTCAATCCAAGTTGGGTCAATGACAGCCGTCCTCCGAGCCCAAAGCCGGTTCGTCTCCACCAATTCTAGCCCCATCACCCATTCTGGGCGTTTGCTTAAACCAAACAAACTTGATCCCGGAAACACCGCAAAAAAGCCCCCTGCCGCGCTTCGATACGCTTTGTTTTCCTTGTCCCACAATCCAAACTGCCGCGGAGCACCTGCTAATAATGAACGATGAATTCCAGCGAAATCACTCTCATTGGAAGAAGACGCATTTCTTCTATCCGAGTAAAAAAAATCTTTCGGCTTTTCCCCCATCAGCCGCCCAAGTTCCTCGACCACATTGCCCCATTCCGTGACGCGTTTGGCATTTAGGAAATTCTGCTTACAGAACTTCCTCAATTGATTCCACTTCCAGCGCCTACCGTCATAAAACTGGGAAACCTCCTCCCATAGGTTCAGCATCGCAATGAAGTCACTTTCGGAATCCAGCCACTTCGCATGCGCGGCATCTGCCTCACGCTTTTTCTCAGAGGGCCGCTCACGTGGGTCACTGGTTTCTAACCCAGCAACGATCACTGTGACAGGATGAAGACAATGTTCATATTTTGCCTCAATTAGCATTCGGCCCATTCGCGGTTCGAGCGGTAGGCGGGAAAGCTCCTCTCCTATTTCTGTTAGTTCACCGTCCTTATCAAGGGCACCTATCTCACGAAGAGTGCGATACCCTTCGGAAACCGCCTTGGGTTTCGGTGGATCAAGAAATGGAAATTCTGAGATTTCGGGCAACCCGAGGCTCTTCATCCTCAAAATCACCCCAGCAAGCGAACTCCTCCGAATTTCAGGATCTGTAAATTCAGGACGCTCCAGTAAGTCCTCTTCTTCGAAGAGACGAACGCAAACCCCGTCACGAACTCGACCGCATCGCCCTTTGCGTTGCTTCGCACTTGCTTGACTAACCGGCTCCACCTGAAGACTTTGAACTCCTTTCCCAGGGAGCCAACGACTCACACGAGCGACTCCACTATCAAGAACGCAAGAAATCCGAGGTATCGTGAGTGAGGTCTCAGCGACATTGGTAGCAAGAACAATCCGTCGCCGTTTTCCCGGCTTAAAAACTCGCTGTTGATCGCCCATCCCCAAACGGGCAAACAACGGAAGCACCTCAGTATCTGCGTAATTTCGACCTTCCAATAGATCAGCCGCCTCCCGAATTTCTCGCTCACCAGGTAGAAACACCAAGACGTCTCCAGTCGGTTCTAGATCGTTGAGGTATTCAACCCCTCGACCCACATGAACTGCCAAATCTTCGTCATCATTCTTTGGTAGAAAATATTCTGATACCGGAAACATCCGACCCGCTGCTTCGATCAACGGAACCTCAAAACTTGAATCTTTTGCAAAAAAATCAGCAAATGCTCCTGCATCCAAGGTCGCCGACGAAATGATGACACGTAGATCAGGACGACGGCTCAGCAAGCTTTTCAAATAGCCTAAGAGAAAGTCGATATTGAGAGAGCGCTCATGTGCTTCATCCAAAATGAGTGCCGCGTATCGCCCCAAGGCATTGTCTCCCTGAGTCTCGGCCAAGAGAATACCATCGGTCATAAACTTGATCCGAGTTTCTCTCGATGTTTTTTCATCAAATCGAACCTGATACCCAACGAATCCACCGAGAGAAACTTTGAGCTCTTCTGCAACTCTGCCAGCTACCGATACCGCAGCAATCCTTCGAGGTTGGGTGCAGCCAATAATCCTTCTTTTGCGATCGCCTTTTGATTCGGGCCCAATACCCAATGCCTCTGCAACCAACTTAGGCAGTTGTGTCGTTTTACCCGATCCCGTATCAGAAACGACAACGACCACCTGATGCTTTCGAACGGCCTCAATGATTTCAACGCGTTTTCCGACAACAGGCAACTCAGACGGATAGTGCCAATGCATAGGAGAATTCATCGCTTGGAGTGCGCTTGCAATTTACGAGCGTTTCAGACGCCAAGTCTCTCTTACTTAAGAGTTTTCGAGAGGGAAAACCAAGACTACGGCATCCGCCGCGACATCTGACTGCTACTCAGCCCGAAGGTGATCAAGATCACGATTATAAATATTGAACTCTATCTTCTTGAACGAGCTCCTTGAAAACTCCGCTTGGCCAAAATTCTGACTAAACCCAACGAGAGTTTCGCCATTAACCTGATCGAGACGGAATACGAGACGAGAACCATCGGAAAGTGTCGCCCTCACATCCCCCTTGTATCGTTTCGGAGTTTCCATATCCGCACTTTTCAAAACGATATTCTTCAACCGTGAAACGGGAAATTTCACTTCTGCCAGTGGAGTCTTCAATGCGATCACTTCGTCCTCGATGCCCAATACCTCACCTTTGATTGAATCGCCATTGAGCAAGACCATGCGTCCTTCTTCGGTTTTCTCTTCCTCTTTCTCTTGCTCGTTATTCCGATTATTTAACTGAATTCCCCCTCGGAACATACGACCTCCAAATTGATTGCGTCGCTGAGGAATATTCTCCGTATACCCATCCCACTCGCTCACAACGATATTGGAAATCGATAAGGGTGAGTTATTTTGAGTGATCAAATGAAAACCATTTCCAAGTTCATCCGCCTTGACGTTTACGTCCTCCCAAATATCGACAAACTTGTCATCGATATACAAAAGGATCTTTCCAGACTTCTTACTCGCTCGGAGTTCGATATTTGATTTCTCGCGCTCTCGAAGACTTCTCGCGTTGGTCGAATGTCCCAACCAAGTGTTCGAACCCGCCTTCTTTACGTGAACAGAATTGCCCTGAAAGACCATCTCATACCCCTTATCTGGGTCAACCGATTCAATGTCGTCACTAAATAGGATAATTTTAGGCCGGAAGGATCCCTCCCATGAAGCATCAAAAGAAATCTTCATTTCATCTGGGAAATCCATTTCTTTGGAGATTCCTCCAGTTCCATTTGAAACAAGTGAGTCAGACTTAAACGACCAATTGTCCGAACCACCGGGCATCGTCCACTCGTCGATTCCATTGGGTCCTCGATAGTAGATATCCGAAGATCGGGAGATTTTCACGGAGTCAACGATGACACGCCGAAACACCAATTCGCCAGCATACCACGTATTGATAGAAATCTCATCATCCGTAAGGCCAGTTAACTGACCCTTTACGGAATCTCCATTGGTAAGCTTTAAGACGGCTTCATGTTCAGGCGCATTCGGGCCTTCGAAAGACTTCAGAACAGATGGCATACTGAGATCCACCACATGCTTCAGATCAAACTGTGCTGGGCTTTTGAGAATCTCTGATTTCCAAATGATATTTTCGAGCGAAAGCGAGTCCAAGCTACCCGTCAATTGATCACCGTTGGAAAATCGTGCGACGGATTCGCTCTGAGCATGAAGCGCCCCCGCTGCCAGTAAAAAGTAAAGAAATGTGGATCTCATTCTATTTTTCAGATTTTTCTTTCGAAGGTTCACGACGCTCCATCATGGTAACACCGCTTCTGGCTAAGTCCACTTCACCGAGGAGTTCATGTTTTATGGTGAGCTTATCCGCTGCAAATGTGCAGGTGTCCGCAGATATTTCTCCACGCCCTTGAAGGCGAATAATCATGCCACCCTCGTTGAACGAAACTGGAGACTCATTTTGGCTCTTGAAAAACACCGTGGAAACTTCTTCTTCAGGAAGCTGAAGAGCCTTTTCCTGAAAATCACTTTTGAAGAGGAAAACTTTGCCGCCTTCACCATCCTTGATTGAAATCAGCTTTCCTCCAAACCGTTCGCCGTAGCGGCCGATCATCGAGTCTTCAACTCCGTCACCACGAGACTCCGCCCGGTGACGGTCACCTCGATCATCCCATTCAAGAATTTCAAAATTCCGTACATTCTGTTCCGTTTCCCCGCTGACCTGACTGCGCAATGCAATGCCGTTACTATCCGGTATATTCGGCACAGGGTCCGAATAACGCCCCTGTAATTCTTCGTCCACAAAGAGGTGAATAATACCCTTTTCACGATCGATCCTCATCTCAACCCGAACTTTGCTCCCGGCGAATTGTTCCGGACGACGGTTGAGAATAGCGATGGGTGTGTAACGAGTTTTGCCATCAGATTCCCGTTTGATTTCCAAGCCCGCGCTACCGAACTGAAGGAAATAACGATTCGATCGTTCGCCTCGGCGCTTTAAAGGATCGGCAAAGGCAAACTGGAAGTTTGGCTTCTCTGTCCAACTCAAATCAAAGCGCACGATAAACTTTTCTGGGATGTCCAGAGTTCGCGAGATTTCCTCTTGGCCGATGAAGGTGAGGCCATTTGATTTCGCTTCGATGTTAGTGGAGTTTGCTGCACCACTCCAGCCATTCAAATCACCTGAGAAACGATAAACACGCTTTTGAGGAAAGATGCCTAACTGAATTGAATCGACCGAAGCACGCGGAATCTCAACCTTACCGAGGTATGGTGAGACAATGCCCAAAGTTTTATCGCTCAGATATTCGATATTGGCAGGAAGCACGTCCCCATTGACGAGATGAATTCGCTGATCGGGCAAACTAGATTTATCCGCCTCACTCAGTCCAAAATCCACCGTGGAAATTTGTTCTGAATTGATCTGCAAAGGATCCGTCGCCAGAGGTGTGACCAAGGTAAGCACACCTTGCTCATTCATTTCAACGAGTTCACCTGTCAGTTTACTATCGCCTTTGAGGGTAACTTCCGCAGCGAATGCTGAAGTCACAAAGACGCTTAGCGCTGAAACGGACCTAAAAATCTGTATCCCAATCATCCAAATAACTTCCTGAAGACCTAAATTCTAGCATGACTGCGGAATCCAAATTAATATCGATTTCCCCAGCTGCTCCGCTGACCATCTGTAGTTTTCCCGAATCACCCGAAACAGGTTTACCCGTGAGCGTTCCAATCGGATAAAAACGAACTTTGATCGAATCGCTGTCCATTTCCTCAACCTTTTTGATCGAGTTCTTGGCAAACCGAATTTCAGCAACCTCAGCCATTGGGAACTCAAAATCTCCAAAACGACCTTCGAGTTTCAACTTCCCATCCTTGATGGCTTTGACCTTCCCTGAGAAACGATCCGTGCCGTTGGTCAGAAGAACGATATCCGATTCATCGATCTGGAGACTTCTAGCGGCATCTGGCATTCCGTTCCATTCGGCGACGACCACTTCGGAAATCCGAACTGGAGAATTCGCTGTCTGGACGAGAAATCCGAAGCCACTGCCTTTGCCCGCAAACCCACCACCGATCTCTTCGTTGTCGGTGGGTTCGCTCCATTGAACGACAAATTCGTCATTTACAAACAAGATGATCTCACCCGATTCACGATTGCTGCGAATCTCGATCTTCGCACTCCCAGAATCACCGAGTCGGACACTGCTGTGACTCGTTCGGACACGTTGAACGCGCGGATTCCCGTTCTCATCAAAATAGGTGCGGTAAAGAACCACATAGTTGGAATACAGATGCAGCACGTAGCTTTCTCCAAAAACTTCTGCCAAAGAATTGGTCGAGCTTCCGCGATTGACAACTGGTGCTTTCTTTTCGTCGCCTTCCTCTTTCTTGGGAATTTCAAAGTTGGAATGAAAACCGATAGCTAGAGAAATCCGACTCTTCCATGACACTTGGCACTGAAAGACTGCCTTATCCGGCATTCCAGCCTTCTGCACCAATCCCGTGCCAGTCTCTTTATTTTGCCAATACCATGCTGAACCAAAAAACTTCCAACGCGGCGATTTATCTTCGGCTTCGTCCTTCCCTTCCTCGGCTTCTTTTTCTGTTTCTGGGTCTACGATGGGAAGACCTTGAGGATGATCGCGATCAACCATGAGCCATTCAGTTTGGTCAAACGGTCCGCTATATAAAACTCGTCCACCCATCGGATTGGGGGCGATCAAACCAACACGATCTCTCGGAATCTCTATCTCTCCTCCAAACTGGGTATCAAGGATGATTTGATCATCATTGAGTTCCCTCACCCTGCCCGGAATTCGATCCCCGTTCGCAGTTCCCACATGGGAAAGGTCTTGAAGAGCCTTAGCGGGACGCCTACCCCGAAGAACGATTTGCCTGAGATCTGAAGTCTTAAAGTTCACTTCGCCACTGACATCGTCACGCTTCCATAGAACAGCAGGACCTTCTTCTATTCCACCAAAGTCTCCATGCAATTGATCCCCATTCTCGAAGCGAAGGAGATCGGGTTTCTCCGAACCATACCCCAGAGAAGAGAGGAAAACTAAAGATAATAAGTTTCTAAACATCATTTTTCGTAAATAGGAAGATAGCGGTAATTTAGTGCGAGGGAAAGGAGGGCACCGGCAGTACTGAATGCTGGCCCTTGGTTTCCTGGAAAGGAACCATCAGGTGATTGGATTGTCCCCATGTAGCGAATATTTCGAGAATTCCACTCTTCCCAAATCTTCTCGTCAGCATGGAAAAGAGCTTGGGACATGTAGTATTCAAAGTAATACGGATAATACCGATCACGGTATTCTATGTTTTTTTTCAAGTAAGCAAGGCTAGCTCGATACCCTTTCGAATCTTTTTCCTTTGCCAATGACAAACACAAGGAACCAATCGCAGTAAGAGTCGGCTTACTACCTGCAGAGGAGGTATAGCCGTACCCTCCATCACTGCCCCGGCAATTCGCCATGTAGGTCAGTGCCTTACGAATTGCTTCATCTGGAACGGCGAACCCTGCATTACGTGCAGCGAAGAGACTGACAATCTGGCTACCCGTGACCGTCGTATCGGCATCACGGCTTTCCGGAGTGTAGCGCCAACCGCCAAAACGATTCCGCTTCTGGGCACTCAAAATCAACTCCACCGCCTTCTTCAATGCCTCGCCAACCTTCGGGTTATCAAGAACCCCGTAGGCCTCAGCAAGAGCTTTGGTCGCAAACGCATGATTATACATGCTCGAGCCAATGTAGCCGTTCGTCTTATTTTGCTTTGAAATGATATATTCGATTCCCCGCTGCATCACGGTCGCATATTTACCATGATTCGGGTTTTCGCCATGGGCGAGAAATGATGCGACTGCAAGGCCAACGACCCCTGGTTCGCTTCCAGCCCCATCCGTCCAATGACCTTGGGCATTCTGCGATTGAGATAAATAACTCAAACCTCGCTCATAAATTAGCTCAGCCTGCGCCGGGATGATATCGTCTCTTCGATCAAGTAATCCCTGAGCATTCACGCCCGCTGCGGAACCGAGCAGCATCGTGAGAAAAGACCTACGTTCCATAGAACTCATTTTTCAAGCCCCTCCAGTCCTCTATTATAGGCGTCTAGAGCTTTCTGAAACTCTGATGGCAATCCTCTTCCAGCTGTTCCAGCAGCTTTCGGGATGCGTCTTTCTTCAGTATCCTCTCTCAAGCCACCGTTATTATCCGAATTGGCAGCATTGGAATCTCCCGTTTGCCCCTGCCCCCCTTGCTCGCCTTCACCTTCTCCCTCACCTTCGCCTTGGCCCTTTCCCTTACCTTTGCCTTCACCTGGCTTTTTACCCATCATCCGCTCCATCATATCCATCATGGCACCTCCAGCTTCACCCTCACTAGGGCTGCTCTGCTGCTTCGCCTTTGCGGCTTCGTAAATCTTTTCGATAATTTCAGTCTGTGCGGCAATGGTAATTCCTCCAGTATCTTGGTCGGCAAGGTAATCGGTGGTTTCATCCATGATTCCTTCAACTTCGCTGAGAAGATCAATCACTTTGGCCGCAGTCTGCTCAATAACCAACTGCTGAACATCAGCAGAAAGCTCATCCTGCTCGTCGGCAAGCCTTTCCGAACCGGTCGCATGTTTTTCCAGCTTTGCGGCCGTGTCCAACTTCTCATCCTCCGCAATGAGCGGAAGCGATGCGAAACCCATCGAAAGTATAGTAATGTATCGAATCATCGTTCTGGTGCTACTGGTGCAGAAGCATCACGCTTCAATTGTTCTAAAACTCTTGTTCTTCCGCGAAGGTCTTGCTGAGTCTGGATCATTTTCATGACACGCAGCATGAATTCAAAATCTTCGTCTTCTGGGCTACCGCCGCCTCCGCCGCCGCCGCCTCCACCGCCTTCTTTATCCATGTCGTCTCCGAGAATTTTGGCCCATTCGGCGAGCTTATCTGCTGCAGACTTCGACGTTTCTGCGGCTTCGTAAGAATGATTTTTTTGTAATTTGCTACGGACCGTCTCGAGTTCGACATCGATTTTTGCAGTCTGCATGAGGTCTAGAACTTTCTTGAAGGCTTCGTCGCCAGTCCTTGCATGGTAGTGCCCGAGGTCTTCCTGAATCCAGCGAACGTCCGCGGCAGTAACAACTTGCTGCTTCGTCGCCTCCGTAAGGTCACGCTGATCCGCCGGATCAACTTCATTCTCACGTTCACCGAGAATATCCGTATTGATGAACTTGGAAATTAGTATCGCAACAATTCCTGTTTGCTCACCCGCTGCTTTTTTCAGTCTTGCAACGAACGTACTCGCCTCAAATCTCTTGTTTGCCTTATTCGCCTGCTCAATCGCCTTCTTGATCTTCTCGATCACTTCTTTCTGCTCCTCGACTGCCTTCTCGACATTTTCTTTCGACTTTTCAGCCGTATTCGATGGTTCGCCGGCTTCTTTAAGCTGTTCCTGAACTTCTGGCATGTCCTTTTCAGAAAGCTCCTGCATCGACTTCGTCGCTTCCGCCATGTCCTTCATGGTCTCTTTATCGATGTCACCATTCCTAGCGGCATCTTTCATCAACTGTTCCATGCGCTGAGTAAGCTCCTTCATCTTCTCAACATTCTCACCCTCAGATTTTTCCTGAGCTTCGATTCGCTCTTTGTTGTCGTCATTTTGAAGCTCATCTGGATCGAGCCTTTCAAGTCGCTGATTCTCATCGAGTAGATTGAGCTCCTTCCGAGCAAGGTCTTCAAGCTCACCTAAAGTGCGGTCAAATTGACTCTTGAGCAACTGGGCATGCTCCTCGCGACTGAGCACATACACCATCACTGGCTCCGAATAAACCCTTCCACGCTCTGGATAATAGTCTTCAGCGAAGGAACGGAGCATCAGTCGTTGAGGTCCGATGGAAAACGCTGCTGGAGAAAATGCTACCGATTCCATCAAACGTCTCTCTTCTGGTCCGCCCCTTGAAACGATAATCTCACCGTTCTCAACAGGGTCTTCACCCGGAGTCGATCCCAAGCTCTGCCACTCGATACCGACTTGCTTGAGTCCGAAATCGTCTTCACAAAGAATTTCGAAATCCAACACCTCTTCGGGAAGAATTGCATTCTGCCGATCCAAGCCCTGTGTGTAGGCGGCTGGCGGGGCGTCCGCTACGGCATCAACGCGAAGTTTAAAGTCCTCGCCTCCCTCGAGGCCAAATTCATCGACCCATTTGAATGGCAATGAAAATGGCACAGTCCCGGCCATGATAGGACCAACCGTTGCCGTCCGACCGGAAAGGCTAAGCTCTCCACTAGTGGATTCAAAGCTCTCGTCTTGGGCCATTTCACCAGAAACTTCGGTAGGCCCGAATGAACCTCCTGTCAGCGGACGGCTGGTATCCAATAAGAATGTTAGCTCACTTCCTTCGACGGCACTGACTTCCCCAATACTGAGCGCAATCTCCCGCTCTGGAATTTCCATGTATGCCGGTGATTTCACCACCACTCTCACATCAGTCACCGACGGGCGCTGCATGGGTTCCACAAGAATCTCATGCCGGACATCGCCAATTTTGAAAACAATAGTCCCTTTTTCCTGCTGGCCGGGAAACTCAAAGGTATAGGAATCACCTTTCAATTTCGAAACCACCTGCGGTTGCAATTCGTAGCGACCCAGGGCGTTTTCTGGCTTCTGTTCCGAATTCTCGGAAAGTGCCAAAGTTACCGAGAAAGCTTCGCCGAAGGGAACAGCGAGCGTACGAATGGGATCGCGAAGCTGAGTAAACGTATAACGCTCAACTTCGGAAAAAGGCTTCAGCCAACGCTCCAAGGCATTGATACCCGCCTTCGGCGCCAAGGAGAACGCAACTCCCACAATCATCATCAGCAGAATCGCTGCAGCCGCCCACTTTCTGTGTCTCTCGGCAGGAAGTGCGGAATCGAGTTTTCGCCGCCCGGCTTCCGCAGCAACCACCTCCATCGCAGCAGCACGAAGTCTTGGTGAAAGCGTGTCGCCATCTTCGTTCTGCTCCTGCAGTTCAATAATTCCAAGAAGACGGTCACCTAAGCCTGGAAAGCGCTTTGCGATCAGCTTGGCTAGCTGGCCTTCCCTTCTGTGTCCCCATACCCACCGGTGAAGCCAGTAAGGAGCAAATCCTACGAAAAGAGAAATACCACCGAGCAAGATGAGAAGCCTTGCCCAACCTGGCGTCTGAACGAGACGGTCCAGTCCAAAAATAAACAGGTAAGAAACCAAAAGACCAATCAGTCCCGCGGCAACCGATTCAATCACCTTACGGCGCCAAAGGAGTTTTCGAAATTCTTCTAACTGCCTCTTCAGGCTCTCAGGGATCTCGTTGCGTATTTTATCGTTATCGGAACTCATTGATAGCGGGTGAGGATGTTCGACCTCGGGTTATTTCAAAGCACTCTGCCAGACATACGCCCGAACTCCAGCAGTTTTCTCAGTTGGAACCGTTTAATTTACCCTTCCAATGTACTTTTTCTAGAAAAGCCGAAAATCACTCCTCCTTATAGGGCTCGGCACGCCGATTTTCAACGCATTCGCGCAGCCAGGAAATTAGCTTTTCGGTCTCCTTCGATTCGGAGCGCATTGAGCTTAGCGCATCCCAATCCAGATGCTGCCGCGACTGCACACTGGCGATACGATGAATATCGAGTTTCCCCATGATCGCCTCGGTTTCTTTTGGATGCGCGTTGAGAATGTTCGCAGGTCTAGGTAGATCGTCTAGGACCTCCCCAGTCATCCCAAAAGAGGTCACGCCAATCCCAAACAATGCACTTAGTTTCCGCAAACCATCCGCGAGAGCTCCATCTTCGACTGGGCCAGCGTAGATCAACTCTCCTCCCTGCGCCCATTGCGAAACAGACAACGTTTGGAAAAAATCCTCACGATAGGTCGTAAGCGAGGGTGACAACCGCAACCGCGCCGAATGAAGCCGAAACGGAGCAATTCCCAAGCGCTGCTTGAACGCGAGCATATCTTCGTCCAGTGACAACTCTTCGTCAGATGAGGCACCAGTTTCCCAATCAACCAAAACCAATTCTGGATACTTCCAAAGATTCCCCAGAGGCGAAGTATTTGAAAATGGATCCCTGAAAACAAATGGAAACCGACCGTTGATTTCAAAATACCTCGTAACAACTGCACGGAATTTACGAATCCGCAGCATCGCACTATCCACACTCGTATCATCGCCGCTTAGATCGTCGAGCCGTCCTTGAGTCCAAGCCAATAACTCCTGCGCGCCCGACAAAGCTGGCAGAGGTTCACTCCTTCGGTAGTAACCTTGGCCCTTTTCCACCTTCGCAATCGAAGATCCCGGATCGCAGGACATGATCGAAAAATGATAACGCAGCGACGCGTCTGAGTAATTCCCTGTCAGCCCCCTTCGCGCCAATCGAATTAACTCCGTTCCCTTGATCGCTTCCGTTGGATTGCTGGGCAGTAAAGTGGGAAGGATTTCGTTCAGTTGCTTTCGGAGACTCATGGAGGAGGATGGGCGGGTATTCTCCACCCATCCAATCTGGCCCCCGCACTCCCATCAAGCGCATTCTTCATTTCGAGACAATGAGACCCATTGAAACTTCCTGTTGCACAAAATCCACTTTATGAATTAGTCTCCTCTCCCCGACTTTTGAACCGTCGGCTTTTCTCTTATTCTTATGAATCCGGACCGCGCTACTCTCAACTTTCTCAATTCATTCCCGGAAGAAGCCCGCAAACGCGGCGACATGATCCAAAAAGACGGGGCCGTCACACAGATCTTCGGCAACCATCTTTTTATTCAAGGTCGCGTTGAAGACGAGTCGGGAACATTCCGCACCTCACTTCGCCTCCAAGGAAATCGCTGGTTTGGCTCCTGCACCGCCGAGGACGACCTAGTCTCTGGCGCCTGTCAGTATGCGACGATGATGGAGCGCATGCACCGCGGTGAGGACTTGCCCGAATCTCCCAACGAATTCGATGACACCCCAGTCATCGACATCATCGAAGACAAACTCGACCGCGAACTCGATGACAAAGAAGCTGAATACGTCACGAAAATTGAGAAGCGATACCGTCGCTATGTGATCGAAGGAGAAATCCACGATCACGATATGGTTCGCATCAATCCTCGTTGGGAAATCGCCAGCTACGATCCTCTCGAACTCTGGCCCATCCCACCTGGTGACATTCTCGAATTCTGGAATTTCCTAGCCTACGCTTTTTACAAAAAGAAACTCCCTTACCCGGAATTCATGTCGGTGATCACCGATCTCGCTGCCGTTCAGAAAAAAATGGCAGAGTGGGAGCAAGAGCGAGAAGTCGCCGCATGGTATGACCGTATCGAACAAGTCAACGAACGGCCTCCGCAAGAGGCACCGATGACGGTTGAATATCGCCTTGTCGCCACCATCAACGAAGCACGACTCGAAGTCCGCGAGGGCAGACCAAACGCTCAGTTCCTCCAACTTCGAGAAAAATCTGATATCGAAAAATACGTTTCCCTTCATCAAGAAGGAGCCCTCCTCATGGACGCCTCCTCTCAAACTCTTTGGGAACACTATCTCGCCTTCTACCGCAAGCACGGCGACACCACTCTAGACTTCGACCAAGAAGAATCTTGCCGCTTCATGAACCGAGTGTTCCAGCAACCGGCCCTGAAAGGCTATCTGGTTAACCTCGACGATCGCCCGTTCAAAGTTTCTGAAGACGCCCTGTCATGGATCTGTGAAGACGAACCTTACGACCCAAGCTCGTTTGCCATTCAGCTAATCACAGCTTCAGGAGAAAATGTCTCCCACTCAGTAAGACTCCTCCCAGGCCGCAAGGAACTCTATCAATCAGATGAGACGGTATTCCCTGGCCCACCACGTTGGCTGGAAGATACCGAAGTGATGCCACGCTATCACATTCCGAAAAAGGTAATCGACTCCCTCGAAGGCGTTGAATTCCTTCGCAAGATCGGCGCAACTCTCCCCGAATCATTAAAAAAACGCGTCGTCGATCTTGAGCTCAAGCCGAAGCTCGAAATGAAACTCGTCGCCGGACTCACCGCAGCGGAAACCGAGCACCTCGTCATCGATGTCACGGCGGAAGAAACCAAAGGCCGCCGAACAGAAAAACTGACCAAAGAAGGTTGGGAACTCATCGAACAACAACCCGTCAAAGGAAAACAACTCCTTCGCTTCGCTCGCGAACCGCTGCACCCCATCCCTCCCATCCTTGATGAGATGTCGCTCGCTTACGACGAGAAGCTCGCTTCTTTCAAATCCAGAATCACCAAACAATTCCCTGAAAAATTCGCGGAATGGGTTCGTGAAATGCCCCCTGAGGTCGAACTCGATATCGACCTTCGACTCAAGTCCATTCTCGATGACCCCGTCACGGCAGCCGTCCGCTTCGAAGTCGTCGGCCAAGACATCGACTGGTTCGATCTTCGCATCGTCATCGATGTCCAAGGCGTCAACCTCTCGAAGGCTCAAATCAGGCAACTCGTCGCAGCCCGAGGAGGATATGTTCGCATGGAAGATGGCTCATGGATGCGCCTCGAAATCAAACTCGACGCCGATCAACGCGAAGCCGTCACACGCTTGGGACTCGATCCATTCGATCTTTCTGGGGAAACCCACCGCATGCACGCCCTCCAACTTGCTGACCCGAAGGCCGCCGAGGTCTTCGACCCGAAAGCATGGGAGCGCATCAAAAACCGTGCGAACGAAATCAAAGTCGAGGTCAAACCCGATCTACCGGAAAACCTCAACGCCACGCTTCGTCCCTACCAGATCGATGGCTTCCATTTCCTGGCCTACCTCTCGGAAAACAACTTCGGCGGAATCCTCGCAGACGACATGGGGCTCGGAAAAACCATCCAGTCACTCACCTATCTCCTCTGGCTCTTCAACCGTCAGAAAGAGTCCGGTGCCGGTCACAAGCCAGCCCTCATCGTTTGCCCAAAATCAGTCCTCGATGTCTGGTTTAGTGAGGCCGAGAAATTCACCCCAGAACTTCGCGTCAAGATCCTCAAAAATCGCGACGACATCGATGTCGATCACATCCAAAACAATGTCGACATGCTAGTCCTCAACTACGCCCAGCTCCGGGTTTGTGGCGAGGAACTTTCCGGCATCAAATGGCTCACCACCATCCTCGACGAAGGACAGCAGATCAAAAACCCCGATTCAAAAGCCGCCAAGTGCGCTCGCGAACTCGACTCGCAGAATCGACTCGTCCTCACCGGAACACCCATTGAGAATCGCCTGCTCGACATGTGGTCTCTCATGGCCTTCGCCATGCCGGGCGTTCTTGGAACCCGTGCGTATTTCAAAAAACGCTTCGACAAACGGAAAGATCCCCTCTCGCAAATGCGACTGGCATCACGCCTCCGTCCGTTCCTCATTCGCAGAACCAAACTGCAGGTTGCTCAAGACCTCCCACCAAGGACAGAAGAGGAAGTCTATGCGAAAATGGAAGGCGTCCAACTCGAACTCTACAAAAACGAACTCAAGCGAATCCAGAAAGCTCTACTCGGACTCGATTCCGACGAGGCAGTCAAAAAGAATTCCTTCGCCATCCTCCAAGGCCTCATGCGCCTTCGCCAGATCTGCTGTCACCCAGGCCTCATCGATCCGAAGTATCTCAAAGAAGAATCCGCAAAAATGGAATCTCTCTTTTACCTACTCGATCAGCTCCACGAGGAAGGCCATAAGGTCCTCGTCTTCTCCCAGTTCGTTTCGATGCTGGACCTCATCAAGGCACGTCTCGAACTCGAAGCTCGTCCCTTCCATTACCTCACCGGTCAAACCAAAGACCGCAAAGGCGAAATCGAACGCTTCCAGACAACCAAGGATCCTTCTGTCTTCATGCTCTCTTTGAAAGCCGGTGGCGCTGGACTCAACCTCACCTCGGCATCTTACGTGATTCTTTACGATCCATGGTGGAACCCAGCTGTAGAGAACCAAGCCATCGACCGGACTCACCGCATTGGCCAGAAAAACAAAGTCATCGCCTATCGCCTTCTAACCCGCGATACCGTCGAAGAGAAAATTCGTATCCTCCAGCACCAGAAGACACAGTTGGTCACCAACGTCCTCGGTGAAGAAGGATTCGCCTCAAACCTCGGCGTCGACGACCTCGAATTCATCCTCACCCACAGCATCGACGACGATGATGCTGCGGAAAAAAAGGCAAAAGAAGACGAAGAGAAAAAGGCCAAGAAGACGACCGCAAAAAAGGCAGCTAAGAAGGCCAAGAAAAAGGCAAGCAAAGATAACCTCTAGCTCATCCAGCTGAAACCTAAACTCACAGCCCTTGCCGTTGATTCGGCGAGGGCTTTTTCATTGAGACTGGATCACCCTATTCCCACTCAATACTCGCAGGTGGCTTGGTCGAAATATCATAAAGAACACGATTGATCCCACCCACCTCGTTGAGAATGTTCTGGCTGGTTTCCCGAAGAAGCTGTGCCGGTAGATCCACCCACTCGGCGGTCATCGCATCCTCAGATACGACCGCTCTCAGATTACATGCCCATTCGTAACTACGTTCGTCTCCCTTAACACCCACGGTTTTCACCGGGATCAAGCCTGCATAGGCCTGCCAAACTTTATCATACCAGCCGTGCTCCTTGAGCTTTCCGATGAAAATCGCATCACAAGCACGAATAATATCCAAGCGATCTTGAGTGACTTCGCCAGGACAACGCACCGCAAGACCCGGACCGGGGAATGGATGGCGATTGAGTATGTCAGGAGCAATTCCCAACGAATGCCCCAATTCCCGCACCTCATCTTTGAACAGTTCCGCAAGAGGCTCCAAGACTTTCCCCTCCGCCTGAAGCTCCAGAATCCGGTCAACTCGGTTGTGGTGCGTCTTGATCTTCGATGCTTTCGACTTCGCATTGGAAGCACTCTCGATGACATCCGGGTAGAGCGTCCCCTGCGCGAGCAGTTCCGCATCACCCACCGAATCCCAAAACACATCGATAAACAGATTACCAATAATCACCCGCTTTTTTTCCGGATCACTTTCGCCTGCTAGTGCAGTTAAAAAACGCTCACTGCAATCCACCGTTTCGATGGGTACACCCATGCGATGAAAATTATTCCGGACTTCGTCCCCTTCGTCTTTTCGCATCAAACCGTGATCCACAAAGATCGCTCGGACATTCGCTCCAGCCTCCTTCAAAAGCACCGCCAACACCGTGCTATCCACTCCTCCTGAAACTCCGCAGACCACTTGCTTGTCCCCGCACCGCTCACGAATCCCATCGATCATCTCTCGCTTGAAATCCTCTATCTTAAAAGGAGCGAGCTTTTCAGAAGTAAGCAGGAAATTGTGGAGAATACGCATCCCTTCATGACTATGCGTCACCTCCGGATGAAACTGAATTCCATAAAACCTCTCACCCCATTTGAGGGAAACTGGAGTGCCATGTTGATTACTCGCGATGACCTGAGCGTTGTCAGGAATCACTTTGACCGTATCCGAGTGACTCATCCAAACCTGCGACTTCTCAGAAATCCCCTCATAGAGATCATCAAAACTCTTTGGAAAAAGATTCGCCGCTCCGTATTCGCGCCGATCGCTCGCTTCAATCGTCCCGCCGAACTTTAGATTGAGAAGCTGCATCCCATAACAAACACCCAGCACTGGAACACCGAAATGATTGAGTGCTTCGAAATCAAGATCCGGCGCATCCGTATCGCTTGTACTCCGCGGACCACCTGAAAGAATAATCGCACCGGGCTTCCCAATATTCGGAAAGTCTTCAAGCGCGTAGAGCATCGCAACATATCCAAGCTCCCGCACACGCCGCACAATGAGCTGCGTGTATTGAGAGCCAAAGTCGATGACGGCAACATGGTTGGTTTCGTTCAGAGCGTGGACTTCAGATTGATTCATTTGAGAAAAATTTTTTGCAGTTTCGCGGCGACTAGCCTTGCGGTTGATAGTTGGTTGGCTCCTCGGTCATCACGATATCGTGAACGTGGCTTTCTCGAAGCCCTCCCGGCGTGATCCTCGTGAAACTCGCTCTCTCGCGAAGTTCGGCCAACGTCGACGCCCCGACATAACCCATACCAGACTTCAATCCACCCATAAGCTGGAATATCACATCAGACAGGGGGCCCTTGTAAGGCACTCGACCCTCAACCCCCTCTGCCACCAACTTGCCAGAACTATTCTGACCATAACGGTCACCCGCTCCCTTACGCATCGCACCCAGCGATCCCATCCCACGGTAGCTCTTGAAACGACGCCCTTGGTAAAAAACACTCTGACCGGGACTCTCCCTAGTTCCTGCCAAAATCGATCCAAGCATCACCAAATCCGCTCCAGCTGCAATCGCTTTCACCACATCTCCCGAATATCGAATTCCTCCATCAGCAATCACCTTCACGCCACGCTCACGGCAATAACCAGCGACATTTTGGATTGCGGTAAATTGCGGCATCCCAACTCCAGCAATCACACGTGTCGTACAAATCGAACCAGGACCCACCCCCACTTTAAGCGCACTCGCTCCCGCAGAAACAAGATCTTTGGCTCCTTGTTCCGTCACGACATTTCCAGCCACCACTGGCCGGTCACTCAGAGAGCGCAATTTTTCGATCACATTCATCACATGTCTCGTGTGCCCCGTCGCAGCATCGATAAACAAGGCATCCGCTCCAGCCTCAATCAAAGCCAAAGCTCTCTCTTCCACATCCGGGCCGACACCAACCGCTCCCCCACAGCGAAGCTGCCCATTGGTATCTTTTGCAGCACTCGTAAACGTGATACGCTTTTCAATATCGGAACCGGTAATCAAACCAACCAACAATCCATCTCCATCAACCAACGGCAATTTCTCAATTCGGTTTTTATACAAAATACTTCTCGCCTCTTCCAATCCCGTATTCGGAGGTCCAGTCACAACTTTTTCACGAGGAGTCATCACCTCATGCACCATCGCATCGGGTCGATCCAGATACCGAACATCTCGTCCAGTAACCATTCCCTCAAGGCGTCCAGATTCGTCGACAACGGGGAAACCCGAAAAACCATTCTGGTCCATAATCGTGAGAACTTTCTCAATCGTATCATCCCTCTTTACCGTAAGTGGTTTTAGAATCACCGCACTTTCGGACCGCTTCACCTTGGAAACCATCGCCGCTTGTTCTTCGATCGGACAAGCTCGGTGAATCACTCCCATGCCCCCCTCACGTGCCAAGGCAATCGCCAGATCATGCTCGGAAACGGTATCCATCGCAGCGGATACAACAGGTAGCCGCAACGAGATATCTTCAGTCAAATGCGTTCCGATATCAGCCTCTCCCGGAAGAATCGAGCTAAGTGCGGGGACGAGTAGCACATCGTCAAAAGACAAACCCAATGAAATCTCTGCCATGCGAAAGTCAACAGGGTCGCCACTGAGTCGGCAAGCCCGTAATCACAGAGCCATCAGAAAAAAGGGCCTACATCCACAGCAACCCAACCCGCTCCACCTTCACATTCGCCCGAGTCGG
This sequence comes from Akkermansiaceae bacterium, assembly GCA_045106015.1. Lineage (GTDB taxonomy): Bacteria > Verrucomicrobiota > Verrucomicrobiia > Verrucomicrobiales > Akkermansiaceae > Luteolibacter. Next base: position 30,666 of record JBGCEE010000057.1, read on the forward strand.
CTTCAACGTTTCTGCCTCAAGAGTCAACAAGGATGGATCATAGCTCTGGCTCAGACTTGCCAAACCCTCTTCAAGTTCTTTCTGAATTGCGGAAATATCCTCTTCAATCCCTTCAATCTTCGCTTCGGCAGTGGCCACATCCTGATGCTGCTTGTAAGCACTAGTCGCCTTCGTCACCGCACTAGAGCTTCTCGTCCTTGAGATCGACCCCATGCCTGACTTACGGCCAAACAAGGACGACAAAATCCCTCCCAACAGGGAAACACCCGCCTGAACCTTCGCAGAACTCGACTCGGCTTTCTCTTTTGCAAGACGCGTTTCGGCGGTGCGCAAACGCCCTTCTAGCGTCTTTACCTTTTTCCCCAAGGCCACTTTCAGCTCGTTCATCTCTTCATCCCGAACTTCGCGGGCTTCATGAGCAATTCGAATTCGAAATTCCGCCTCGCTTTCCCCAATCTCACTCCAGGCTTTAAGCAACGGACAAAACCAAATCGACTCCCGCTCTCCACGATACAGCTCCTCCTCGAACTCATCTTCCACTTGCTTGTAGTTTTTCGAATTCATCGCATAGCCGGGCAATTCCTCAAATCCCGTTCCTTTCCTCGGATCCTCTTCGAGTGCATTCACATCAATGGTCCTCGTATCATCCCAATCAATCGTATCCTTCAAGATCGGATTCACTTTGACCACCTTCCGACTCCCCTCCACTTCTGCCTTGCTCAAGGCAAAATGAACCGTCGCCTCTCGCAACAAGTAGGGCTGATAGCCCTCTCCCTCCGGTGAAGCAAAAACTTCAAGAACTCCCCTCCCCAACACGGGCCTCGCACCAACCGAATCTTCCCGCTGCGGGCGAGCCATCGGATTACTCGAGGTGGCAACTTTTTTCATTTTCCCAAAACCTTCCCTCTTAGGATCCATCAATCCTTTGATCTGACCACGAGTCAACGGACCAGTTAGATAACTCATCACCCAACGCACATGAAACAACACCGGCCCATCCTCATGCACATTGTTCATCAGGAAAACACGATTACCCAGCCCCGATAGCATCGTTTCCATTTCCTTTCGATCAAACCCTGCATCCTGCGATCCAGCCGCACCTTCCAAACCATCCAACACACGCATCTTGTCTCGCTCAGTTTGCAAACGCCCCAAGAACCATGTCCCGATATTCGAGAGCGCTTTGTAGTCCAGATCCACGGGGTTCTGCGTCGCCAGCAAACAACCCAAACCAAACGCACGCGCCTGCTTCAGCATCGTCATCATCGGCCGTTTCGAAGGCGGGTTCGCTGTTGGCGGCAGGAACCCATAAATCTCGTCCATGTAAAGCAGCGCCCGCAATGAAGTCGTCCCTCGCTGCGTCCGCATCCAACCCAACATCTGGTTGAGCAAAAGACTCACGAAAAACATCCGCTCCGAATCCCCCAAATGCGCAATGGAGAAAATCGAAATTCTCGGCTTTCCATCATCCCGATGCAGCATCTTGGCGATATCCAAAGGCGCACCTTCCAACCACGTTGAAAACCCAGGAGACGCCAACAGACTGTTGAACTTCATTGCTAGATCCTGCCGCTTCTTCTCCGGATAAAAGGTCTCCAGATCAATCACACCGATCTTCCCAAAACCCGGCTTCTGTATCTTCAAAATTAGACTCTCCAACCCCAAGCCACGCCCAGCCTTCCACTCCTCTTGAAAAATGGTCGCCAACAAAACAGCTTCGCTACTCTGCGTCCCATCTCCGTCGATCCCAACCAGAGACAACAAACTCTCCACGGTCCCACTCACACGGTCTCCATACAACTCGCTATCCTCCATCACCTCAATGGGTGGCACATCGAGAGAACTCAGAATAGAAACAGGAATCCCCGAGTTGCTACCCGGCGTAAAAATATTCACATCAACCTGATCCTTGAACCTTGCAATCCGCTCGGGTGTCTGCCCCCACTCACCAAGCCCCTTCTTCCACATCGCGGCGGTCTTCTCGGAAAACTCATCCACACTCACTCCCTTCTTCGCAGCATCATCAGCATTCACCCACGGCTTGAAGCTCGTCGCATCCAGATCTGGAAACGCCAGCATTAGATTCGAAATATCACCCTTCGGATCGATCACGATCGCCGGCACGTTGTCCATCGCGGCCTCCTCTAACAGCGCAATACACAGACCTGTCTTTCCCGACCCAGTCATACCCAGAACCACCCCGTGGGTCACCAGGTCCTTGGAGTCATACATCAATAACTCTTCCTCAACCCGTTTCTCCCTAAGATCGTATTCCTTACCTAGGTAAAACTGCCCCAATTTCTCGTAATCCATTTCCTCAAGACTCATACTTTCTTAATCCTGAAAGACACAAATAAAAGCGCCAGCAATTTTCACGATTACCGCAGCCCAAGTTCTCGCTCTTGGAATTTACTTCTTATCGCCCCGACCTTTTGTCGATCGTCTCACAAGCCACACACCGCCGAGAAAAATCGCCAAAAACCCAAGCAGCCAACCAATATTCCACGCACTGGGTTCGCGAACGGTCTTGCCTGCAAAATTCGCCATAAAGATCACCACCAGCATCGATGGAGCCATCCCAAGGGAGGAACCATAGTTGAAAATCTTCGCTCCCAATTTCGATGACCCAGCCACAACATTCACAACTGGAAACGGTGCAATAGGGATCAATCGAAGAAAGGCCACAGAGATCACTCCTTGGTGTCCCAGTTTATTGCTCAACGCTCCAATTTTTTCATTTCCGAATCTTCGCACCAACCTGGCTCCAAAAACCTTACCTATAAAAAACGCACCGTTGGCACCCAACAAAGAGCCAGAAAATCCCGTTACGAAAACCAACCACGGATTAAAAACCACCCCAGCCGTCACCAGCAGGACATTTAAGGACACACCCGTGAGACTCGCAAAAACAAAGATTAAAAACAAGATCAACGGCGACCACGGAGAATACCGGAACAATTCGTAATAAGAATTCAGAATCTCCTGATTCAAATATTGGTTCAGAACTTTCTGATACAGAATCGTCAATCCCACCAAGAATAGAATCAATACCCCTAGCAAAAGGGCGCGGCGCTTGGTCATGAAAAGACCTTCATTCAGCCACCAAGAGAGAACAACCAGATAATGGTCTTCACAATCGCTGCCAAGACCCCCACGAAACTTAGAATCACCGCCAAAATGCTGATTCCTCCACCCCGAACGTCAGAAGACAAGGCCAGTAGAATCCCAAAAATCCCGCAGATAAACGCAATGGCAGCCAGAACCAATCCAAAAAAGGCCCCGACAAAGAAACTCGATATCGACGCAATAAGCGCGAGTATCGACGCAATACTGAATGATGCTGCTTTCGTACTCATCCAAGTTAAAACGAAACCGATTCTTCAAATTTTTCAAGTTTCCTCTGAACGCTTCTCAATGGCCGAGAGCATAATGCGCAATGCACCACCGGAAATCCAAATCTCCCACACCAGACAGACCAGCGAAAAAGCCATCAATACCAAGGCGAGGCAAAACGAACCCATCGCGAGCATGGTTTGCTCACTGATCACCGAAACCATCGAGGTCACACAGAGCAACAGACTCATCGCTCCCAGCAGTTGCATCCCTCGGATCAACACCAACCTTTTCCTCAAATTCTCAATCTGTTGCATCAATAAACCATCGCGATTTTTCTCCCAATCCGCATACAAATTCCGGATCAACGCAGCCAAATGAAGGAACCGATTGGTGTAGGAGAGAAACAACAAGCTGATCGCGGGAAATAGCAATGCGGGTGTGGAAACCTCAAGATTCATCGCTTCTTCAACACCCCTCGCAGCAAACAAGCAAGCCGGAAGCAGAGTAATAAACGATCAGCGCCGACTGTGACGCTCAAATAATCACCCGCCGTCAGCCAACCCTTTCTTGCAAATTCCAACGATCAACCGATTCTCTCCTCATGCGCAACGCGACACCCCTCATCCTCACCATCTTCTTGGCCATCTTGGCGACTATTCTGACCGTTCGTGAAAGATCGTCTTCTGGCTCGTCCGAAAGTGTCGAGCCCGGACAGCCAGAGGATACCGAAAAACTTCTCGCGGACAAAAATCCTGATGCCGATGCTCCGCCACCGAAGAAGACGGAACCGAAGCCATGGCCCTCCGAACAGTCGGATAGCCCCGCCGACCCAAAGGCAGTCTTCGGCGCCCTCGACAACGGCATGCGCTACATGATTCTGCCAAATACCGAACCGCCGAATCGCCTTTCCATCCGACTCCATATCGCTGCTGGCTCACTCATGGAAAAAGAGAACCAACGCGGTCTCGCCCACTTCCTCGAACACATGGTCTTCAACGGAACAAAATCCTATAAAGATGCCAACGCCCTGATCCGCGAAATGCAAACGCGCGGCATCGCCTTCGGCGCCCACGTCAATGCCTACACCTCGTTCGACGAAACGGTCTACATGCTCGACCTCCCCGATCTTGAGGAAAACACCATGGATCTCACCTTCGGCATCATGCGCGACTTCGGCGATGGCGCACTGCTCTCCATCGAAGAAATCGATGCCGAACGCGGCGTCATCCTCTCCGAGAAACGCTCCCGCGATTCAGTCTCCTACCGCATGCAGAAAAAACAGTTCGAGACCCTGCTACCGAACTCGCTCATCTCAAACCGCTTCCCCATCGGCACTGAGGAAGTCATCGAAAACGCTCCACGTGAACTCTTCGAAGATTTTTACCAAAAATACTACGTCCCAAGTAAAATGACCTTCGTCGTCGTCGGAGATGTCGACCCCGGCGAAATGGAAGAACGCATCAAAGCGACATTCGGCTCCATGAGCGATCCAGAAACCGTAGGTGAACAACCCGACCTTGGAACGATTGACACACCGGAGTCCCTGCAAACTCATGTCTTTAGCGATCCTGAGCTCGACTCCACCGATGTCTCACTGCTCCTCGTTCGTCCTCACGAAACACTCCCAGATACCAAAGAAAACCGCGCGGCCAAAATCCCTGTCCAGCTAGCCAATTTCATCCTCAACCGTCGCTTCCAGCGGCTCTCGAAAGTCGAGAACTCACCCATTGCCAGCGGCAGCGCTTCAAAAAATGTTTGGTTTAACGAACTGGAGTTCGGATCGATCTCCGCCACGGCAGCCGATGACCGCTGGCAGGAAACCACCACGATTCTTGAACAGGAATTCCGCCGTGTGCTCGAACATGGTTTCACCGAAGCCGAGCTTGGCGAAGCCAAAGCAAATTACCTCAATGCCTACGAGGAAGCCGTAAAGCGCCAAGAGACTCGAAAATCCGATTCCCTAGCCACCGCCATCGCTCGTTCCGTCAACGACAAGACCGTTTTCACCACCCCGGAAACGGATCTCGAAATCGCCAGCAAATCCCTCGAAGAGACCACAGCAGAAGACGTTCACAAAGCCTTCGTGAAATTCTGGGAGGCCTCCGCTTATCACCTCGTTCTTTCTACCAAGTCGGCCGACGATTCAGCCAAGGAAGAACTCGCCAAAATCTACAATGAATCCCTTGAGACCGCTGTAGAGCCACCTGCAGCCCGTGCGGTAATCCCCTTCGGTTACACGGAATTCGGCGAAGCCGGAACGGTCGCAGAAACCGTCGAAGTCGAAGATCTAGGCATCACCCAACTCACCCTCTCGAACAACATCCGGATCAATCTCAAGAAAACGAATTTCGAGAAAAACCGTATCCAGATCCTCGCACGAATCGGTTCTGGCCAACTCACTCAACCCGCCGACAAACCGATGCTCAACGCGCTCGCTTCATCGGTCTTCAACCGCGGCGGCCTGGGCAAACATTCCAGCGATGACCTCTCCGAAATTCTCGCTGGCAAGAACGTTGGCTCTACCCTCTCGATCGGTGAAGACGCCTTCTCCATCTCCGCCGCAACCACCCCCGAGGATCAACTCCTGCAATTCCAGTTAATGACCGCCGCGATCACCGATCCCGGCTACCGCCCGGAAGGTCTCTGGCAGTTCCAGAAACAAATCCCCGTCCTGTTCCAGAATCTCAAGCACACCCCCGCCGGCCCATCTGCTGAAATGTCGGCTTGGCTCCACGGCGAGGATTCTCGCTACATGATCCCAACCCAGACGGAACTCTCGAATTACACCATCGAAGACGTCAAAAACTGGCTCACTCCTGAACTGCAAAACGGTTACATGGAAATCTCCATCGTCGGCGATTTCGATCAGGAAAAACTCGTCGCAGACCTGCTTACAACCTTGGGCACCCTCGGCGAGCGACCCACCAAACCCACCTCCGAGACCGCCCGCTCTCGTGAAGTCGAGTTTCCTGCCCCACCCGTTGAGAAGGCCTTCACCTACGAATCCAAAATTCCCCAAGCCGTTGCCACTGCGATTTGGAAAACCGACGGCCTTCGGGGAAATATCCCTGAATACCGCCGCCTCAATGTTCTTTCCGACATCTTTGGCGATCGGATTCGTGAGGAAATCCGCGAGAAGCTCGGCGCTTCCTACTCCCCAAATGCGGGCGCAACCGGCTCCACTGCACTCAATAACTTCGGCTACCTCATCGGCCAATCAATCGGCAAACCCGATGACATTCCACTCCTCCTCGAAACCATGAAAACCATCGCTAGCGAACTGGCGGAAAAGGGTGCAAGCCAAGACGAGCTGGACCGCGCTCTAGCACCCACCCTCTCCAGCTTGGAGAAATCTCTTCGCGATAACTCATACTGGCTCTCAACGGTGATGTCTCAGTCCCAAGCAGAACCGGAACGCCTCGATCTCGCTCGCAACCGCGACAAAGACTACAAATCCATCAGCTTGGACGAGATCAACGCCCTCGCGAAAAAATACTACGCCCCTTCTAATCTCCACCAAGTTTCCATCATCCCGAAAGGCGGCGAATAGAGACCTCCCCTCACGACTCAACATCCACCTTCACCACTCCATGCTCCGTCTCCCATTTCGCAACAAAGTCTGGCGCGGAGCGGCGGGTGAATTCGCAGGCTCGGGGACCGGAGCCTCGATGGACTTTCAAGACCACCGCGCCTACGCCCCCGGCGATGACCCTCGCCACATCAACTGGCAAGCCTTCGCACGCACCGGGCAGTATTCAATGAAACTTTTCCGCGAGGAAATCCGACCGGTCGTCGATCTCATCCTCGATGCCTCACCCTCGATGTTCTTTGTCCCTGAAAAGACCAAACGCACCACCGAGCTCCTCCAGTTTCTCGCAGACTCATCGCTCGCCGATGGTGCCTCAGTCCGCATCCATGCGATTTCTGGCGACGCCCGAATGGTCATTGACCCAATGACACTTCGCGCCGGCCGATGGGTGGAGGATGTCAAAAAACTCGCTCCATCCGATCCCACTCTCCCACCCGAAATCCATCGGATTTCCCTACGCACCCACGCCCTACGCGTCCTCGTCTCTGACCTCCTTTTCAACGCAGATCCGAAACCCATCCTAGCCACCCTGACCCAACGCCAAGGCACCCCGATCATCTTCGCCCCATACACCGCCTCGGAGGCAGATCCAGAATGGTCGGGCAACTACGATTTCATCGATGCCGAGCTAAATACCCGCCACCCCCACCGCATCGAGCCCGCGACCCTCCGCCGCTACCGCGAAGCCTACGCCAGTCACTTCGCTCTCTGGAAAGAAGCCGCCATCCGTCACCAAGCCCCTCTCGCCCGCATCCCTTGCGAGCCCGACCTCATGCCGGCCCTCCACCAAAACGCCCTCCCCGTCAAAGCCCTCGAAGTCACCAACTAGGCATTTTTCACCAAAGCGTGTCACAATGGCAGGGATGGCTGTCCCAGCCGTCCGCCTTCCATTGCACCCACAGAATCATCCACCCTCGGCAGGGATGGCTGTCCCCAGCCGTCCGCCTTCCATTGCACCCACAGAATCAGCCACGCCCGGCAGGGATGGCTGTCCCCAGCCGTCCGCCTTCCATTTCACCCACAGAATCATCCACGCCCGGCAGGGATGGCTGTCCCCAGCCGTCCGCCACTCACCATTCTAAAAACCTCATCCATCACCATTTGCGTCTTCAGCGAATATTCCGCCCACTTCCGATCCATTACCTCCCCCCGCACCGCCTCCGCGAAGGTCCGATACATCTGCGCTTCACTCCTCATCCCCCGCGTTTTGGATCGTGGTTCACCGATGTGATTCAGCTCCCAATCGATATCGAATTCCGCCAGCGGCCTCACAAAATCCGGCACATACAGGTTCCCCGCCGTTCCGCTGATCCGTAACCACTTCTGCAACGGAGAGAGAAACGAGCAATAAAAGTCGGCCGTCGCTCCTCCGGGAAATTCCAATTCACCTGAGAACGCCATGATCACCTTCGTACCATCGGGCTGAGTTACGGTATCCAACACCCGCGCCGAGATACAAACAGGCATCTGCCAATCCATCGCCCAGAGCGAGGCCCGCAGGCAATACCATCCCAGATCACCCAGACAACCGGTCGGTTCGAGAGCCGTATCGCCGCGAATATTCGTTCCGGTGAAATCATCATCACTGCGGAACGTGAAGGCAGAGGAAATCCGTTTCACCTCCCCGATCGCCTCGCCATCGCCAAGCATGGTTTTCATCTTCGCAAAGCGCTCGTCATGCATGAAATGCACCCCGTCCATATACATCACCCCGTGCTTCTCGCAGCACTCGATGATCTCGCGCAGATCCTCCGCACTCACCGCACACGGTTTTTCCGAAAGCACATGCTTGCCCGCCGCAGCCGCCTTCATCACCCACTCCTTGCGGATCCCTGTCGGCAAAGGAACATACACCGCGTCGATGTCTTCCCGCTCCAGCAAGGCCTCATAACTCCCCAGCGCCTCGGGCTTTTCCGGCCACGGACTCTCACCCTGCAACTCATCCACAAAGGCCTGCGCCTTCCCCACATCCCGACTCGCTAGCGCAACCAAGGTGGCCGCCCCACTGTCTCGCATCGCATTCCAGTTCAGCCGGCCAATGCGCGCCGTGCTCAGAATCCCCCAACGAAGCAAACCATCAGACAAAGACATAAGAAAAACCTACCCACCCAACCGCAGATGAAAAGCCATCTTCCACGCACCCAAACCACACGCGCCCACACCCCGCTTAATAAAGATCCTCCAGAAGATACACACGGTCCTGAATCTCATCGGCTTCATCGAATTTCCCGAGCCGATACAAAATCTTCTGAAGCTCCTCCCAATAGATGATTCGCTCTGGCTCATACTCAGTCGCACGCCTCGCAAACTTCTCCGCTTCTTTTGGCTGATTGAGGGCTTGGTAATAACGAGGCAAAGTCCCACAAGCCATCCCATCCGGATACAGCTCATCGGATTTCAAATAGCTGGCCATCGCCCCCTTCACATTACCCGCCGTTTGCAAAGCTCCACCCAACTGAAAATGATAGATACCCCGCTTCCATGCCGGACTGTCTTCAGGAAGCTTCACCTCCGCCACCAGCTTAGCAAATTCCTCGGGTTCAAACATCGACACACCCACCAGATTCAAACGCCAGTTCCGAGCCACCTCACTATCGGGAAATTCCTCCACCGTCTGATCCGCAAATTTCCTGGCCGCAACATAGTCATTCAACCCCTGAGCCTCATTCCCCTTCAGATACGACTCACTATAAATCACCGGATCAAAGGGCTGATCTTCAATCGGTATCGGCACCTTGATATCAAAATCTTTTTTTAACGCCTCTTCGATCCGCTCAGCCATCCCCGCTGCGGGGACCGCCAGCGCCAGTGTCTGCATCGGCAGCTTGAGCTTGAAACTATGCACCGCCACCACCCTACCCTCTCCATCAATCACCGGCGCACCTTGAACAATCCCCGCCCCTTCGTTCGCAAGCCTCGTTGCGGCGATACTCAGCAATTTCGGAGGCTTACGTTGCACCTTGAGCTTCGATTGAAAGTTCGCCCGCCGATGCGCCATCACCGGCCCTGCCACCAACTGATCGACAAAGCTCGGAGCAACATACGCCACCCACGTGCCAAGCGGAACAGGTGCCTCGGCAAACCCCAAAAACACTTCGGGGCGATGGGAAAACTTCACCAACCCCCACTCTTCTTCCTCAAAAATCCCGAGCAATTTTGGAACACCCAGCTTCTTGCCTTCGCCAGTCTTAAACGTCGGAACCTCTTTCCAGCACAAGGTCTCAAGCGCACAAATCGCCAACCCGTCCGCTGAAATAAAAAATCCGAGAAACGGCACCGCACTCCCATCTGTCTTCTGATCGATTGGACGATTCGCATAAAACAACGCGGACCGTTTCGAATCCGCAACTTCCAGTAGGCCCTCCGGTGCCTTCTTACCCACCTTGGCCCAGTCGAACTCACCACCCTGCGCAACGCACTCAAAAAGACAAAGCGCTAGCACGCCAAAAACATGAGATTTCATAATCATTCGAGGACTACTTGGAAAAATGGCATCAACACGCCGATGAAAAAAACCGCCGACCCACCTAACAAACGAATCGCTTAGAAACCACCAAATTCGTAACCCGACGCCCAGCCGTCCGGCCTTCCCCGGTAGGGGCGTTTCGATGAAACGCCCGCGAACCATCCTCACTCGCTCGCTTCGTCAAAGCAACCCCACCGGACCGCGAGCTTCAGCTCACCCCATCCCAGCCGTCCGCATCCCCAGGTAGGGGCGTTTCGATGAAACGCCCGCGAACCACCTCACTCGGCACTCACCAAGCCCTTACCTCACCATGCTGATCGAAAAACCCTCCCGAGTGCCTCTCCTCCAACCCCTCATATTCTGACATCAGAGAAAGGCGGGTGGGTTGGAGAGAATGCCGGCGAGGGCGGGATTGATGTAGTAGTTGGTGCGGCCGATCTTGCGCTTGTTCAGGAAACCGGTAGCGCAGAGTTCATCGAGGTAGCGGGTGGCGGTGACGCGGGAGACCTTCAGGTCCTGGCGGATGAAATCGATCTTGGTGTAGGGATGAGTAAAGAGGTTGTTGATGAGATCCTGACTGTAGAATTTGTGCTCGCTGCGGATGCGGTGCTTGTAGTCCTGAAGCGCCTCGCGGATACGACCGATGGTCTCGATGGTCTGGAGGGCGGTGCGTTCGATGGCGGTGAGGATGTAGAGGATCCAGTCCTCCCATTTCTCCTCCGTGCGGACTTCCTGGAGGAGACGGTAGTAGTCGGCTTTGGTCTGCAGGATGTAGCGACTGAGGTAAAGAGTCGGGATCGCGAGGAGCTGTTCTTTGATGAGGTAGAGGACGTTGATGATACGCCCGGTGCGACCGTTCCCGTCATAGAAGGGGTGAATGGATTCGAAGCGATGGTGAATGAGGGCCGTCTTGATCAAGGGATCAATGGCGGAGAGCCCGGGATCGTTGATGAAGCTTTCGAGGTCCTGCATGTAGGACTCGATTTCCCGAAGATCCTGCGGAGGGGTGTAGATCGTCTCGCCGGTCTGTTCGTTCTTGAGGGCGGTTCCCGGGACCTTGCGAAAGCCGGCTTCGTTTTCTTCCAGCGTGGCCTGGATCGTAAGGATGGTCTGGTTGGTAAGCAGGCCGCTTTCCGAAACCGCGCGGAACCCTTGCCAGAGGGCTTCGCGGTAGCGGAGGACTTCCTTGGCGGCGGGTTTGAGGCTGGCGATGTCGCCGGAACCTCCCTGGAACAGTTCGTCGTGGGTGGTGATGATGTTCTCGATCTCCGAGCTATCCTTGGCCTCCTGGATGGCGAGAGTGTTGATGAGAATCGCTTGGTTCGGAATGGTGGCAGCCTTGCCTTTCAGCTCCGCGAGCTGACGGGTGGCGGCATTCAAGGCCTTGAGGATCGGCACCGTCTCGAAGGTGCTGGGATCGATTTGGTGGAGTGGGCGCATG
>JBGCEE010000058.1:0-63882 GCA_045106015.1 Akkermansiaceae bacterium
GCAAAAAGAGCATTGATGAATACACCGGAAAGCTTCGTGAGCGCTACTCGCGGATGACAGGGCGGAGGGCGCGCGGAAAACTTTTGGACGAATATCATCGGGGTCAGGAGTGAATGGCACGAGATTAAGCAGTTTTTCGGAAGTGCTGATTAAATCAGTCCCCTTACGCCACTGCGCGCCCTCACTATTTTCACCTGACACCCGAACCGCATCCCCTCACCCATTTACCGCTCGTTCTCGTCCCTTCTGCCCAGAGCCTGCTCAGATAAAAAGCAAATAAATATAGCTGAAGAAACGTCCCGAGGGATTGCCTTCCAAAGAAGATTTCCAGACCAGTGAAGTCGGGATCGATCAAGCCAAGGTTTGTTTCATGCCTTCTTATCCCAATGAAGGATCGAATCTCTTATTTCGCAGGTATAACACAACAAGAGCGCAGATTCTCACGGAATTCTAAAAAATCTTGCTAATCCAAACTATCAATATTGCCTAAGGGCTATAAAATCTGTATAAGCGCTTGAACGAGTATTGCCGATTCTCATGTTTTTTTCCATGTTCACTCCGTTTTATACTAGGCTAGTGATTGTCGCCCTACTGACGATAGCTATGCTAGCGATTGGACAGGCAGCACCGCCAACTTATAAGGTTCGGGCGGGTGATACCGTTTGGGGAATCGCACAAAAACACAAGGTTAAGGCAAATGACCTTAAGGAACACAACAATCTCAGGTCGAATCTCCTCCGGATCGGCCAAGTCCTAAAAGTCCCTCAACAAGAAGTTCGCTCAAGTTCGAGCACTCGCCACAAGACAACGGCCAAGAGTCCGTCCACCAGATCCCAAGGGCGAACCGTAATCATACTGGACCCGGGGCACGGAGGAAGGGATCCCGGAGCGATCTACGGAGGGACTCGTGAAAAGGATCTCAACCTTCGAATCGCAAAGCGCTGTCGAGACCTCCTTAGTGCACATGGTTTTCTGGTAAAAATGACGCGCTATGATGACAGATACCTTTCCCTGAATCAGCGTACAAAACTCTGCAATACCTACGCAAAAGCGATTGTGGTAAGTATTCATTTTAACGCCTATGGGAAGAGCCGCTCCATTAACGGAATTGAAACTTTCTATGCAAGCTCGGCTGGCAGAAAACTTGCAGGCCAGGTCCACAGAAACGTTCTTCGTTCCGTAAATCAGAGAGACCGCGGTCTCAAATTCAACTCGAACTACGACGTCCTGATGAACACAAGACACCCAGCCGCGCTGGTAGAACTCGGTTTCATGAGTAATCCAGCCGAACTCAGAAAAATTCGTTGCTCCATCACTGACGAGAAACGTGCCCAAGGAATCGTCCGAGGCCTCAGATCCTATTTTGGATACTTGTAGAAACATGAAGGTCTTGGTGGCTGTCTAAAGCGCTCAACCGAAAATACAGATCTCTAGAAGTAAAAAACGCATACCTCTACAAACCCAGATAGTCTCGCAAACATCACAAAGTCCGAAACATCGCTGAAAGCGAGACGTAACACAACTTTGTCATCGTCGGCACCTTTCCTACTGATAGGCTCTTCCTCCAAATTACAATCTATGAAAATACTCTTCCGCCTCTTGGCCTCCGCTCTCCTACTACTCCCACTCAGTGCCTCGGCGCAGTCGAAAAAGCTTAAAGTCTTTATCCTCGCCGGGCAGTCAAATATGGAGGGGCATGCGCGCGTCGAGACTTTTGACTACATTGGCGACGATCCCGCCACGGCTCCGCTACTTAAGCAAATGCGTGGCTCCGACGGCAAACCGACCGTCGCCGACAACGTCTGGATTTCCTACCTGACCGGGCATCACGAAGGCAAAGCCAACGGCGAGGGAACTGGCAAGCTAACTGCAGGTTACGGCGCCAGGGGCTCCAACCCTACCCAAGATGGCGGCAAGATCGGCCCGGAGTTCGTGTTCGGACTGACTATGGATTCCGCGCTGGAGGAACCAGTTCTCATCATCAAGACAGCCTGGGGCGGCCGTAGCCTAAATACTCAATTCCGCCCACCCAGCGCAGGTCCTTACGTGTTTAGCGAGGCACAGATCGAGCAGATGAAAAAGAAGGGAAAAGACATCGAGGCAGAGAAAGCCGCGAAGGCGGAGGAATCTGGACGCTTCTATAAATTCATGATCGACCACGTCAAAAGCGTGCTCGCTGATCCCAAGCGCGTCTGTCCGGACTATGATCCTGCAGCAGGCTACGAAATCGCTGGGTTTGTCTGGTTCCAAGGCTTCAATGACCTAGTGGACAGCGGGACCTACCCTACTCCAGAGGGCAGCAAAGTCAGGAACTACTCGAAATATAGCGAGTGGATGGCCGATTTTATCCGCGATGTCCGTAAGGATCTGAATGCACCCAAAATGCCATTTGTTATCGGAGAGCTTGGAGTGGGCGGCGTAAATGCAAATGAGGGCACGATCGCCTTCCGCAAAGCCATGTCGGCTCCTGCGCAGTTGCCGGAATTCAAAGGCAACGTCACGTCAGTGGCCACCGCACCATTCTGGTCGGATGAGCTCGATGCGATCGATAAGAAGCGCGCCAAAGTGAAACAGATGGCCCACCTGCTCCGAGTCAAAAATAAGAACACCCCGAACAAGGACGGCACGATGAACAAGGCCGCTCAGCAGGAATACCTCAAGAAATTCGAAGCCGAACTCATCAGTCCGGAAGAAGCAGCCATGTGGAAACGCGGAGCATCTAACGCCGGCTATCACTACTTGGGCTGTGCCAAAACCTTCGCTCTCATGGGCAAGGCCTTCGCCGAGGCCAACCTCAAAATGCTTGGCGAGTAGTCCTGCAAGCATAGGTAAAATCGCTCAATTGCAGCATCCTAGTGCATCGGTCCGGAAGTTCGTGTGCAAAGGCCGCGAGACGTTTTTTACGAGTTCAAAGGGAGCGAAGAGGGAGCGAATCGAGATTCGTGACCGACGAGCAACGCAGAAATCGGGGAAAAGGACCGCGGATCCAAATTGCTTCGATCGAAGATCGCAAACTTCGGCGATCCCCTTCCTTTCCCGTTTGCACAAGAACTTTGGGAGCGGTGCACTAGTATTGAGGGGAAAGCTCGCTTTACGACCTTTCGGCAGTCAGTGACATGCTTGTACGAAGACAAGAATCCCCTTCACTGTCCAAAGTCCCGTGCGAATCCAATTGCCCCGAGTGAGTGATCGACACTTCTCCGCATCGAATCCTAGCAGAAGACGTGTGTGGCAAGGTGCCTGAATGAACGCGGTCGCCCCCCAAGTTGCTAGGGTCAATATGAGAACGGCCCATTGCAAGCTTCCGTAGTTACCAGGCCAAACTAGAACCACGGCACTGAGCAGTTCAGCAATCATCAGCGGAACAACCACGATCCCAATACCTGCACAGTGTCGCTGATGTGCACCAATGAACTTTTCAGGATCGATATCCACAAACCTTGGATACACGCACAACTGCACTACCCAGATCACACCGAGCATGGCCATCGTCGCCGAGAGTTGAATGACTCCTACGACCTCGACCATCCTCATCATGGTTTCTCCATCCATCACTACCGCAGTTTTGCACGGGAATACGCCGATACCGTATTGTACATCAGCTGTGCTTTGAAAGATGGCACCCCATAAGCGAGCATCAACTTGTGATAAAGCCGGTCTGCCTCGTCGCGGCCGATCCCTGGCTGAGTAAACAACCAGTCGTGATAGACTGCTGCCCAAGTATCACGTGAGTCCACGCTATCTCCGAGATTGGACTTGATGTAGTCGGGCGCGGTAATGCCATTTGAGGTGTAGCCTTTCTGAATCACCCAAGTCCTACCATCGAGCTGCAACCTCCAGTTCTCTGTAACTCGGTAGTGGCCATTCTTTAGCTGTTTCAGCTTGGGAATCGAAGGCTGTTTCGAAACCACCTTTTGATCCGCACGGCCTGCCCTTTCAGCACGAGGATTCGGAACTCTCTCAACGCGATCTGAAGGCATCCGCTGCGCTGTGTGTGGCCTGTAAGGTACTCTCGAGTAGCTAGTGCAGGCATTTAGGGAGAAACCCAAAAGAAATACTGCGGTTATGTTCGCGAAAAAACTAAATTCCATTGATTCCGAGACTATAATGAAAAGTGGCGATGTCCAATTCGGCTACAAAGTTTCGCAAAAAACACACTCGAAAACCGCACTAGCGCGTATCTTGTTGCTGCCTCTTCTCACGGACCTTCCGGTATGCAGAAACACCAAGGAGAACTAAAATCCCTGCGATGAAACCGAACAATCCGTTCAGCAATGCTGGCACCACCGCGGCAAGCACTGCACCGATTCCAGACACCGTGCCAACAGCATTCCCAATACCTTCGATGTGGTGATGAACCCAGTGAATCCCATGGGTAAGAATTCCTCCACCGACCAAGAACATCGCAGCAGTCCCGAGAACCGACAAGGTCTTCATGAAAAACGGAGCCAACCACAGAATTCCACTCCCAATTTTTCTAAGCCCAGAACTGGCCTGCTGAGTCAGATGTAAACCAAGGTCATCTAACTTCACAATCCCTGCTACCAAACCGTATACTCCCACTGTCATCAAAACGGCGATTGCGGTTAGCACAGCCAGTTGCCTTGGGAAATCTGCCTCCGCCACAGTCCCTAGGGTGATGGCAATGATCTCCGCAGAAAGAACGAAGTCCGTTCGGATGGCTCCTTTGATTTTTTCCTGCTCTGTCTCCTCTGGCGTTTCGTTTGAATTCTGAAGCTTTTCCAGATCTTGCTTTGCATTTTCGACGGTCTTCTCCTTTTTGTGGGTAAAGGCATGATGGAGTTTTTCAACTCCTTCGAAACACAAATAGAGGCCACCAATCATCAACAATGGAGTAATCAGCCAAGGCGCAAACGCACTGATCAATAAAGCCACTGGCACCAAAATCAGTTTATTTAGAGCCGATCCTTTTGCCACGGCCCATACCACTGGAAGTTCACGCTTGGCGACCACCCCGCTGACCTGCTGGGCGTTCAATGCCAAATCATCTCCGAGAACCCCCGCCGTCTTGGCTGCTGCTTTTTTCGTAAGGATAGAAACATCATCAAGGATTGTCGCAATATCATCGAGAAGGGTGAGTAAACTTCCAGCAGCCATGCACTCAGTTCATCTTAGACCGCCCGGCAAGCAAGTCGGAACTGCAACCTTACATCAGTATTCCCATGGCAGATTGCTAGTTGAACTACCGTTCAAACTTCTCAGCCGCCTCTTCGTCAAAGCTGACCGATTTGCATTGCTCTCCAAAAAAGGCAGCAACTTGGAAAAGCCCTCCTCCTAAAGTCTGATCAATCAAATCCTCAGCTGGCAGGCAAAATCGACCTGATTGTTCGCCTAGTTGAAAATCCATCCCAGCCAGGCCATGCCAGCTTCGGTAAATCAGTGCCGTGCATGCCAGTCGATCCGCTTGCCGAAAATCAAAGGCGAAATCGAATAATTTACCAACATGGCTCATTGCTCGCGATACCACCTCATCAATCACCGCAACATCCACGTCTGCGCGCAACACAACAAAAGAATCGACCTGCAAGGTCTCATCTAATTCTCGAAGCAATACGCCGTCTTTCTTCGCCTCTACCACGTCACCACCTCTCCCTTGTTTTCCAACATAAAGCGCAGCATGAGGCCAGTAACCTGGAAGAAAGATATTAGTGAGTGCATCCTTATGACGAGTAACAATGATATCCCCAGGTTTCAAAAATGGACGGATCGATTCAAGTGGTGCCCCAGGGACACGCTTGGGTGTTTCCAAAAGACCTGTCATCGGATCTCGTAATTCGGAAACACTCCTGCCACCGATTTCAAGAATTTGAAACATGGTGTTTTCAAATCCTGAGCGACTCCTTCGAAGAAATGAGTGCAACCGGTAACGAAGGCGTTTCGAAACATACTCTCGCCTCCGTTTTTCCATAAACGGTTCCTCTGCGACAAGGAGCGGAATCAGTGGCCCAACTTGGTCATCATCTAACATACCAAGAATACGACTTCGATATTCATCGTAAAAACGCCAGGCGAAGAAAAACTTCCACATTCGCTGGACCGAACTTTGTGCACGATAGATTTCCGTGAATGACTTCCTTGGAATCCCATATCGAGGTTCTGCCTCATCCAGTTTCTGAGCGACAACAGGCCTTCCTTCGGCAATCTTCACGACATAGTAACCACTCCTCAACAGCATGCAAGCGGCAGTAAATCCGATCACAAACGCCCGAAGGCGATCTTCGCCACTGAGTCCACCTTTCTTATCGACCCAAGGCTCGACCCTCGCCAGAACCGTAATCAAACCATCACGAATCTCCAAATAACTGGCGAAGACATCACGCAAGCGATCATCTTCGTCTGGAAGATAATAGCCCCGCCCCTGCGCAGCATCTGCATCACGTAATTCGTCCGCCAAGTCTTCAGGATGGGGCATTCCTTCGCCCACAGCGCGCAAAACTCGCACACAGCGCTCAATTCCAGATCGTGAAAGCCTACCCATCTTCGGTGGAAGTATCTCTTCCCTTCGGGTCACATCCAGACGTTTTTTCCCCATCGTCCGTTCGCCCACGGAACACCAGCGATCAAAAATCCCGTTAAACTTCAAAAACCGCTTCTGTTCAAACGTATGCTATGCCATCTTTTCCCATGGCCGAAAACTTATCAGGACCCAGCCTTTTGTGGGAAACCATTCAGGAGAGAGAAGACTATCCCATTTTTCGACTCGCGTATTTAAGCAGTCCCGTTAAACCCTTCACTGACGACGACTTTGACGATATCGAGAGCAAGTCGATTACAGCCAACAACGAGCGCGACGTCACCGGCCTTTTAATTGTCAACGGCGACCGTATTCTTCAAATTCTCGAAGGCAAAGAGTCTTCTGTTTGTGAACTCTACAACAAAATCAAAACTGACCCACGCCACACAATCACCAAACTCGTTACCGAAGTAGAAGACGAAGAGCGCCTACTATTGACATGGAGTATGGTAGTCAGAGACGTCACGGGGATCCCAGACGATGCCCTTCGAGAGTATCAAGAGCTCTACGACGGTTTTTTGAACTCGGAAACAACTCTTGAAATCACGATCGATCATGTCGACTTCCTAAAATCGATCACCCTACTGAGTAGCCTACCGAGTCTAGAGACTCCGTAAGTAGATTGTCGAAGTCACCGCTACTCGTGCGGCACTTTTCTTAGTTTTGAAATATCATGCCCTTGCGCTTTCAGCTCTGCTACCAGCGCTTCATAGGCAGCATTAGATAGATGCTTCTCTCTTGCCATGATCCACGCATAATTTCGATTCGGGACACCGATGATCGTTGTTTGGTAATCTTCTGACAAATAAGTGATCAAGTAGGCCGCCTTAAATGGCCAAAAGAACTGCATTCTCCATTCCGTGTTGGTTTCTTGATTG
Source organism: Akkermansiaceae bacterium (assembly GCA_045106015.1). Taxonomy (GTDB): domain Bacteria; phylum Verrucomicrobiota; class Verrucomicrobiia; order Verrucomicrobiales; family Akkermansiaceae; genus Luteolibacter. The sequence continues at coordinate 7,414 of JBGCEE010000058.1, forward strand.
TGCACAAATCCTTTCGGATTAAGCGTCTTGAGGGGGCCATCAAAGCCGCCACTATTAAATCGGTATGTTGTAGGGATCGTGCCATCCTCTGCAAGTTCGTAGGTCTCCACCGCGTTGTAAGCTTTGTCTTCGATGAACGTTGGGATGTGAGCAATCACATACCAGTCACCCATGAACTTCTCTAATTCGATGGGCCTAGAAATCGCTTGAAGCTTTCCGGAAACGGGCTGAGAACTTTCCGGAGTTGTCTGGCAAGCAACGCTCCCAAAGCCGGTTAGAATGGTGGCAGTCATAAGGAATATTTTCAGGAGCGCTTTCATTGAATTGCTGACAGGTGACTGTTCCTCATCTTCGCCAATCCGCAACCCGATTCACTAAAATCATTTTTACCCATCAACGTCTTGAAAAACCATTTTCCGGATATCCGTTCGGTGCGATAAAATAGGGCGTATTCTCCCCACCAACACGGACCATCACACAACGTTCAAGCATTTCATCCATCACCCACTCTGCCAGTTTCATTTCAGTGAGAAACTCTAGAGGGACTGGCCAAAGTGGTTTTGGGATGATCTCAATCACCGTATCCTTCCCGAAATAGTCGACACACTCCTCGGCATGTAACCACCTTCCACGCCTACCTTTCGGGGAAAGAAATTCGGCCTTCACCAACCGATCGGCAGCGATGTGATTAAAAACGCAACCCTGCACCAACTGCTGAACTTCGATTTCTCTCTCACGATAAGCATCCGATAACAAGTGACGATGACTTCTGACCAATCTCAATTGATGCGACCGCATCTTATCGAGTTTTCGAAAATAATTGTCACGAGCATCAGGACCGGGAAGAAGAATTCCCTCGGCACCTTCAACTGCTAGATAGAATTTCACCGCGAGTTCAAGATGGACCAGTCGTTCTAAGTCCAAATCTTCAATCAAAAAATCTAGTTCTCCAAGCGTATGCCCCGCCACCTTTCGGATCTGAATTCCACGATCAATCGAACCATATCTAGGTGTTGAATCCAACAACACCCCTAAAGCGTCTTCATATAAGTGACCAAGCTTTTGCTGAAGATTTAACGATACCTCCTCCACTGGAAGGCACAAGGAATCGATCTCAAAAACGTGCGCTTCGGGAAGGTCCTCAAGCAACAAAGGCCCTTCGACCAAACTCTTGAGAAGCGCTTCGGAAATCACAGTTGGGCACAATCTCATATGAGAACCTTATGTGTTCTCGGCTTAAATCCAACTCCTCGCTTCAAGAGGTATGGCGAAACAATCGAACGAACCACCTAGACCGTTTTCCAAAGAAATCTTGCAAAACCCCCAGATCATGACTTTTTTACGAAATGAAATTTCAATTTCTCTTCTTCACCGCAAGCATCCTCTTCAGCTCTATTCTCGTCGCTGAAAAGCCACAATCCATTCCACCAGTTCGTATTGATCAGGCTGAAAAACACCTAGCAGACGGAGCCCAGCTTTTGGATGTTCGCACCAAGGAGGAGTGGGCAGAAGGACATATTAAGGGGGCAACTCTTATCCCTGTTACAGAAGAAGGTTTCCTGAAAAAGGCCAAATCCACGATCGACTCAAAAAAGCCAGTCGTGGTCTATTGCAGAAGTGGAAAGCGAAGCGCGATGGCAACCAAAAAGCTCCGCGAGGCTGGATTCACAGTTTTTGACCTTAAAGGTGGATTTACAGCTTGGAAAAATGCTGGCAAGGAATGCAGCTCGCCGAGCACAACCAAAGGGTAAAAAATTCTCCAAACGGCGATCTATGATAAAAAGACCGCTCTTTAGATATCAATGATCGCCTTTCCAGAACGGATGACTCTTGCCCCCGTTGTCTTCGATCTTCTGCATATCACTTTTCGACTTCTCTTCGACATGTCCGTCGTAGAACACGACCAAGGCTTTACCACCGTGCCGAAACGCCATGCGACCCTGACCATTCCTAGTTTCTTCTCCCGTATAACTACTCCAGCTCTTGATACGCCAATCTAGAGCAGTTGCGAAAGCAGCGGTTCTTCCCGGATTAGAAAGCTGTGCTGCACTAAACGAGGATTCAAAATCATCACCGCTCGTCCACGAGTTGTTCGTCGGGTCTTTTTCGAACGCTCCATAGTTTCCTTTAATATGGTCCCAACCAGGACTTTGGAGCGTTCTTGCCCGACGATCAAATTTTTCTTCAGGAAACCCCCTGAGTTCTGGGCTGGTATCTGTTGAATTCGGAATACCACGGAGATTGTTCGTAAAATCCCAGTTGTTATGCCAAGACCCACTTAGGTCGCCGCCCGATTTCGCAGATACTGTAACGAAGCGCCCGTTGTCCGCCGCATAACTGGCATTGGCCAATTGGATTTCCTTCAAGTAACCAATTGCCACGGCTTTGTCCGCCACTCCTCGAGCTCGCGTATAACCAAAAAGAGAAAGCGCAACTAGGACCGCAATAATGACAATTACGATAAGGAGTTCGACCAGAGTGAAGCCAACGGGGGCTCGTGAATGAATACTTCGGGATAATTTCATTGGCTTGGGTTTCGAAAAGATCAACACACTTGCTTATTTGTATGTAAAAATAATGAAGGTAACTACATAGTCAAACAAAATCTTCGACTCACCTAGTAGAAATCTCCAAAGCGACAAAGCCAAACAACAATCCACCCTCTTCTAAAGCTTGCAGTCTGTATAGAATTGCGAGGGCTTAATTACTTGGCAAGTAATTCAAGCATGGCTTTGCCCATCCCTTCTCCCACGTTCATATAGGTTTCGGCATCGCCACCGTAGTGACCTCCGCTACCTCCTTTGGAAACAGGCTTCGAATAGAACACCGCAGCCTGATCCTTAAATTCTGAGAGTTCAGCGAAGTTGAACATCTTCTGAGAAAGCGTCGCGCCCTTATCGTGTTCACCCAATGTGGCGCAAACAAATTTGGCGTTCGGCGCGTTGAAATCTTTTCTCAGGTCGTTGAAGAGAAAAGCTAGATTCTTGTCATAAGTCTCCACGTTCCCCTTGCCTTCAGCATTTCCCTGCCACCAAAAGAATCCGGCAACTTCATATTCCTTGGCTCCCGGATAATAGGTAGACAAGTTTTTAAGCACATCCTGAGCAGCCCCAACGTCTTGATCATACTGGAGACCTGCATACCAGCCACCATTTTTTGCTTTCACTTCCTCACTAACTTTCCGATTCGAGCTCTCCGAGTCCCCTTGGTATGATCCTCCCTTAGCTCCGGTGCCCACCGCACTTGGTGGTAACAAGTCCCAGCCCAAAGCACGGTTGCCGACGCATGATTTCAAGATCATTACAGGTGCGTCCATAGCCTCACCCAGATAATTCCCAATACCAATTTCCGGGCCAAATTTCCCACTACCATTCCCATTTTCTGCGGTTAACCAGTCATTGTATCTCTGTTTTCCCATACAATAAAACACATTCCGAACATCCTTCCGCACGTTCCAGTCTCCTGCATCATCGACGAGGTAGGGATATTTTTCAGCGGCACTCCCCTTAAGTTGGCCCGCATTCCCGAATCCCAGCATGTTCGATTGGCCCATTAGGATAAATACCTGAACGGGCTTACTCATATCAGCTTCTTTACCATCTGGGTCTGGGAGCACATCAGGGACGTCAGCGATATCAGCACCTCCTCCTGAGGATGAAGCCGAAGTTTTTGATCCATTTTCTTTCAGCCACTCGATATCTGCCTCGGAGAGTTTATCCTGCGTAAATTTAAGTACTCTACCACCCACCAGAACCGATACAGTTCCAGAAGCTGTGTCGTAGCTTTTTAAGTCTCCTTCAAAAGTCTTCGAGCCATCGGAACTTGTCCATGTCCGGGCATTGACCGTGATCAGAAGGGAAGCAGAAAGAATTGCCGTTTGCACGGCCGGAGCTATGCGAAAATTTGTAAATGTAGAAGAGGTTTTCATCGGGATTGTTTTAAAAATACTGAACAATTATTGAACATGCCACAACTGCATTTTCTTACATCAAAATACCTCTGAATCCATAAATTTCAACCTTCACGTACCGTATCGATCCAATCGGCAGGCACTATACCAGAGAAAACACACAGCTATTAGGGTGTCTACTTCCGTAGCGTGCTTGCAGTATTCTCAAAGAATCACATCACTCGAAATACGGATAGATTCTTGAGAAAGAATCTATCCATCCAGTCTAAGAATTCCCTCAATCGCCTGCTTTTCAAAGTCTTTCATACGTCGCTTACCGAACTGCTTCCTCGCCAATTCAAAAGCACCTTCCAGCGGAAAATAAGATGAAAGGCTCGTGATCGTAGTAATTCCTAAACTCTCTTTGCCGAGCAGTGGTGCCGTTTTACCACGAATCGGTGAAATTTCAGAAATCGTAAATCCGCAAGAAATTCGAACAGTTTTAATCGAGGTGAAATCCTCTGGCAAGGGCTCCGTGGTGGCTGATAGATTCGCTTGTTCGTCCTCACCTGAAACCAGCCACTCTTCCAACTCACTGGCCACAGTCCCACCTTCTGCATTCGTCTCAGAATCGATTCCAATCAAACCTTCAGTTGAAGAAATAGCTTTATTGAACGCACTGATCGGGACGAAATGATAGACGACCGAAGCACCTTCTGCAGTAGAAACTATGATCATGCAGACCAATGAAAAAAGGAACGTCAGTTTCACAACAAAGTTCCTAACATCTTGTTTGAATTCATCAATGGATTTCGAATCATTCCCTATTCTGGCATGTCGACTTTCTCTCCGAGAAATCGAGGTTTCGTTCCCAAGAAATGAACATCCAACCACATCTTCACCCTAGCACCAACCTCACGAACTCGAGTTTTGAAGCCAGCCTGAATCTCGACATCTTCCGCATTGTATCCTCGCGCCTTCATCCCCTTTGCCTCGGCGATATAGATCGCCCGCTCGTTTTGAAAACGCTGACTTATTACAAGTATGGTCTCGGCCCCAAATATTTCCTTTGCTCGCACGACGGAGTCAAAAGTTCGAAGTCCCGCATAATCGCAAACAATTCGTTCGGCAGGCACACCCTCCTCGATTAAGGCATTTTTCATCTTCTGGGGCTCATTGTAGAACTCACTTCGATTGTCACCGGAAACGATAAGAGTTTCCACCTTACCTGCGTTCCAAACTTCCACAGCCGCATCAATCCGATAGCGAAAATATCGATTCTCTCTTCCCTTGTATCGATCTGAAGTCCCAAAAACGAGACCCACTTTGGCTTCGGGAATTGCACTCACCTCATCATAGAGTTTTCCGCGTGCTGCCCAGATGGCAGTTAGATTTGTGTAAGCAATAAAGAAAGCCCCCAACACAAACAGAAACGCCCCAAGGAACACAATTCTCCTAACCCAAATGAAAATCTTCGACCTCTGCTTCACGTGGTTTCGATGACAGGTGTTTCGTCGGGCCGACTCGGCCACTGCAGCAGTGACTTCATCGCATCCGTAAAAGGAGTTCCACACGGCATTTCAGGCGCAAGCACACGAAGTCTTGAAGAGGTTTCCGCGAAACAGACTTCTTCGAATCTACCCAGTAGCTCTCCATCGATTTCTACTGGAACCGGCCGATCCGACTTCACAGTGATCGAGTTCGATTGAAAATAGCTGGCTGAAGCTGAAAGGTCGATTCCTCCCAATGCAATGCCATGCAGCGAATCGAGAACCAATTTATAACCCGCCTCCTTGAATACGATCACATCAAGCATCGAGTCGAGATTATCTGCCTTATGAAAAAGTTTAAACTGCCCGCCATAAAGCGAACCGTTCCCACAGAGAACTGCGACGCCCTTTTCCTTCCGGCCCTCACTTGTGACGATTTCCATTGAAGGCGGCTTCTCCCCTAGCACTTTGACGGCAGCCAATAGATAGGCTAGAGGACCGAGCATCTTTTTGCTCTCCCATTTGGTTTCCTCAATCACCATCGCGTCGAAACCGATTCCTGCCATCTGCACGAATGGAGCGTCGTTTGCTGAAAAAAGATCCACTTCCCGAATCAACCCAGCTTCGATCACCTCAAAAGCTTTGGGTAAACTGTTGGCAGGTATGCCAAGCTCTCGGGCGAAAACATTCATCGTCCCAGCTGGCATCACTCCCAAGGCAGTCTCGCTACCGGCCAAGCCCGAAACCACTGCATTCAACGTGCCGTCCCCACCAGCTGCGATTACGACCGGTTCTCCATCACTCGCAAATTTCTTCGCCAGATCGACCGCCTCTTCCCCACTGTTGGTCGCATACATCGTAAACCGATTTGCATGCTCCATCAGAAATTGCCGCGTACGTTTGCCCTTTTGGCTCCGAGCTCTCGGATTGAAAATCAATGGGTATCGCCGTGGCACTGGCATGACAGACTATTCACTTATCTTTCCCCAATCGGCAACTCCATTCCCTGCAAAGCCGCAACCACCATCTCAACGGGAAGACCCATCACATTCTCATAGGAACCCGTGATCTGCGAAACGATCCGTTCCCCGTGATCCTGAATCCCATATCCACCGGCCTTATCCAGAGGCTGGGTCGTGGCTAGATAGTCCTGAATCATGGCCTCATTGAGTTCACGAAATTCAACTTCGGTCGTGCAACTAAACGTCCGAACTTCCTGATCTCGTGAAATGCAGACCCCCGTGCACACTTGATGTGAGCGCCCGGAAAGCCGTATCAGCATCGACTTGGCCTCATCGAGGTTTTTGGGTTTCCCAAGCGGAACCTGACTCAGAAAGACCAAGGTATCAGCTCCAATAACGACTGCATCAGGATACTGCACCGCCACGTCCATCGCTTTGATTTTAGCATTCTCCATGCATAGAGCCTCCATTCCCAGATTCTCATCGTGGATCTCCTCTCCTCTCGACGGAATGACATCGAAAGCCAAACCCGCTTTTTCAAGCAGTTCTCGGCGCCTCGGCGAAGATGAAGCAAGAATCAATCGCATCTGGAAAATCGCCAGTTATCCACCGAAGGCGTGGGCTCTGAGCCCCTTCACCCCGAGCCCCCGAATCCTGAAAAGTCGACCCGCATATTCTTCAACCTCGGTCTTGTGAACTCCAGTCGTCACATACAGATCAGTCAGCCCAGGACCACCAAAGGCGCAGGCTGTCGTCTCAAGACACGGCAAGTCCACCTTTCGTAGCTCCTCGCCAGTCCTCGGATCAAAGCAAATCACACACGCTCCATGGCAAAAGGCAATCCACAGGTTTCCCGCAGAGTCGATGGCCATTCCATCCGGAGAGGCTTCATGATGGCTGGTGTCAACCACTTCACGAGGGTTGAGAAGTTCTCCATCCAAGTAGTCGAAAGCAAGCACCACTTTGCGAGGCGTATCGATGTAGTAAACTGTCTGAGCATCCTCTGACCACGCAATCCCATTGGAGTTGGTCACAGGGCTGTAGGCTTCATGGAGGCTAAGATCGGAGTCGAGTCGATACAACTTCGCATCACCTTCTTTTTTTACCAGACTGATTGTCCCCGCGAAAAAACGTCCGTCAGGCGAGCACTTGCCATCATTAAACCGATTGTCTGGCTTGTCAGGCTCCGGATCGTCGATCGGAGACAGCACACCACTCTTTTCATCGAGAAATAGAAACCCGTCATCCCCAGCGATCACAAATCCTCCCTGTTTACGCGGAACGACGGTCCCAACCCGTCGACCAACATCCCAGCACTTCTCCTCACCCGTTTCCGGATAATATTTGCAGACACGTTTTCCTTCAATGTCGACGTAGTAGAGCGCTTCACCCCACCAGATCGGACCCTCTCCCCACTGGGACTTATTGCTTCCTGCGACTTCGATACTAATCACGGCGAGACGTTCTTCGATGGAGAAAGTTCTGACAATACAAATTCAGTTCTGCCTATGATCAAGCTAACGATGGCACGCAAATCGAAGTGTCCGTTTCCGCTGCATAATCCACACCCTCCAGCCCGAAGCCGAAGAGTCTGAGAAAGCTTTCCTGATAACCTTCGAAATCCCCTAATTCTCCGAGGTTCTCGGTGTTGACCTCTTCCCAACGTTGGGCGAGCAAGCTCTGCAATTCATCGGTCATTTCCCAATCATCGACCCGGATGCGACCCGCTTCATCTGGATCAGGCTTGTTGTTGTAGAGACGCTCACGGAAGAGACGGTCCATCTGCTCAATGGTATCCTCGTGTGTTCCTTCTGCCTTCATTGCTTTGTAGAGAAGTGAAATATAGAGTGGCACCACCGGAATCGCCGAACTCGCCTGAGTCACCAAGGCCTTGTTTACCGAAACCCAAGCCTTTCCGGAAATTGATGCCAGCTTTTCATCCAGAGATCGTTGAACATCCTCCAGATCTTCCTTCGCTTTTCCAATCGTTCCGTTTTTATAAATTGGCCAAGTGACTTCAGGACCGATGTAAGAATACGCCACGGTCCGCACATCTTCAGCCAGGACTCCCGCCTCCAGAAGCGCGTCAATCCATAGCTCCCAGTCCTCACCACCCATTACCTTCACAGTCTGCTCGATGTCATCACCCTCGGCAGGCTCGATGGTAACCTCATCCACCGCACCATTGGCCGTATTGAGAGTCTTGTTCGTGTAGGTTTCACCGATCGGCTTAAGAACAGATTTGTAAACCTCTCCACTCTTCGGATCGGTCCGCCGCGGGGAAGCCAAACTATACACAACAAGGTCCACTTGACCGAGGTCTTCCTTGATCGCCTCAATCACCTCGTGCTTGACCTCATCTGAAAAGGCATCGCCATTAAATGACCTCGCGTAGATCCCTGCTTTCGTCGCCTCCCTCTCAAAAGCAACCGTATTATACCAACCCGCCGTTGCTGGTTTTCTCTCCGAACCAGGTCGCTCAAAAAAGACTCCGATCGTTGCTGCATCTGATCCAAATGCCGCCGCAATCCGTGATGAAAGCCCGTAACCCGTCGAAGAGCCAATCACCAACACCTTCTTCGGCCCGCCTTCTATCGATCCTCGACCCCTCACCACCGAAATCTGTTCTTCAACGTGCTTTGCACATCCTTCCGGATGAGCCGTGGTACAAATAAAACCTCGAATTTTTGGAGAAACGATCATGATCCTCAAAGGCTAGTCACATGCACCGACCGCGCAACCTCAAATCGCCTAAGGGTAAGCAAAACGATTGGAAGGTCAGCCCTCTAGGTATGTTGCCTGCGCCTAGCCATGTAACTGCAGATTGAAGGTAAGTTCAGTGCCCTAAGGCATCTGATTCCATCTACTCGTCCGACGGATGTGCCGATAGACCCAAACAGGAATGGCGATGGGAACTAGGTGCAGAACGAAATAGTGCAGACTGAAGCTCCGAATATGGGTTTCCTCTCTACCCTCAGACTCCTGTTTATCAAACTCCAGGGCAATCCATGCCAATGGAGCCCCAAAACTTAGCGAAAATCTATGGAGGTTGGGGTCTGGATCACCGTGTTGAAATCCAATTTCTGTTTCAGAATGCCCTATAATCGGAAAGAACATTAAGACCGTCGCGACAATGGTCAAAATCCCTGCAACCTTCCTGCTCATTTTTGGATTGTGGTGGGTAGAGACTCAACAAACGTGGGAATGCGAAAGTGGGGGTTCCGAGCGGTCAATTTGAGCGCATCACAACTTCGCGATATAAACCGTGCTTTCCGATACGGTATCGAGCAGTGGATTAGGGAATTTTACTACCTCGGCTTCGACCGAACTGAACACACCTTTGAGGGCAGTTAGGAAATCCTCATCTGGCGCGTCGTCTGACCAAAGTGCGAACACTCCGTTGGGATGCAAGTGCTCTGCCAATTTCGTAAGTCCCTCAGATTGGTAAAATGAAGCATTCTGTGCAGCCAAAAGATTTCTTGGGGAATGGTCAATATCGAGAAGCACGGCATGAAACTTTCGACCCTGTAGTTCAGGATCGAAACCCTTATCGGAATCGGCCGCCAAGGCAAAAAAGTCCCCAAGAACATACCGACAACGCGGGTCTTCGTTCATCACCTGCCCCAATGGCACCAACTCCCGTTCATGCCAATCGATCACCCCTTCGAGTGCATCCACGACCAACAAAGAAGAAAGCTGCGGAAATTTTAGGGCTGCTACAGCCGTGTAACCCAATCCGAGCCCACCCACCACGACCTCCCAGCCTTCTCCGTCGAGAGCCCCTAGCCCCAACCGCGAGAGCGCCTCTTCCACTTCATGAAACATACTCGACATCAGAAAGGCGTCTCCAAGTTTCACCTCGTATACCACTTCCCCTTCAAGCTGCAGATACTTCCGTCTTTGAAGAATCAGATCGCCAATCGGAGTCTTACGGAAATCGAGTTCTTCGAATAGTCTGTCCATGCGATTGGCAGTTTGCCCCGATTCCAACCAAGAGACAAGATATGCTCTGAAGAAATGCGATTTGCCTTCCTTGAACTCTGACAAATTCGCTATTCTATTTGCGTGAAAAATCTTTCCCCACATCGTCGATTCAAGGGAATTCCACGCCCAGATACGCGCCTTGGGACGTTCTACCGCCATCCTTGGCCCAAGGACCTGCCGCCTCAGTGTTCCGTGTGCGGCATCCCGTTTGTTGTAGGCTTTAATTTAACCATTGGTCCAAGCAAAACGGCACAGATCTTAAAGAAGACTGCTGCAATTTTAATCATGCCCTGCTGGCTTGGTGCCCTTTTCCTACCTCACTTCCTCGTCTCAAAACTCAGCCCGCCTTACGAGGATATCGGTGCAGCACTGTTCTTCCCCATGGTTTTTACACCTGCCATTCTGATCGGTATCGGCCTTAGCTTACCGACGAAGCGCTGTGTCACCTGTAAAAAATGCGGTTTGACCCGCTACTACAGAATCGCCATTTCGCCGGATCTACAAAAACAGAAACCGATATAGAAGCTTCACTCTCAATCTGCGATCCCAGCTTTACTGATCAGAATCCGATCGCTGCGATTATCTTCTAAACTGTCGTGTATTCCTCAGTTTATAAAGAATACAAAAGATCTAGTTGGGTCGCATAGAACCCAAGTTGGTCATCAAAAACTCAATCAAAAAGAATGGTGGAAATCGTTCTACTTAACCAAACCTGTCTCAAGAACAAACCAATCCACCGGAAGCCCGGCGAGTGGCTCACGCATTTTGTCGAGCTCGGCGGCGGCCCCATGGACCTCTAGCCGGATCAGATCAGAAATCGCGAGCGCACCCTTCAGCTGTTCGTCTACATTACCAAGATGGGCCAGAGCTCCCTCAGCACCCACGTAGGCTTCCCGACAAAAAACCACACCCTCCGCACTCACGGTAAAATCATAATAGAGAACATCCTTCTCACTTGAAGTCCGTTCAACAAACGCAGCCATACCGGCAACAAATTCTTCGAGTTTACCTTCGTGAGGCTTGAAATACGGATGAATGGATACAGTCGTTTCTGGAGTCATTTCAGAATATTGCCATCATCGGTCTTACGTTCAAGGAGTCTTGCGCCAAAATCGCTGTTTTCTTTGGTCGATCCCTCTTCCACCCCCTAATCCACTGCAGATTCTCTCACCCTATTATACTCTGGATTCACCGCCTGCTTATCCCAGCGCTTTAGAACTCCACGGAGTGAATCGATACTTTCTGGATATTGCCCCTTATCATCGGTTTGCATCATCCACTGTTTCAGAATTTCACGATGCTTTTTCAAGACATCAGCATGTTTCGGATCGTTTGCAAGATTCCGTGTCTCATGCGGGTCATTTTGTAAATCATACAACTCCTCAGGCACGCGCTGTTTCCACTTGAATGCTTGGATCTCATTCAGTTTGCCTTCTTTAAATAACTTACGGCACGCCTCGATCTCTGGCCGTCCATCACGATACTGAGGCTGCATGAACGTTCGATCTGTTAGGAAATTTCGTAAGTATTTGTATCGGACCGTCGTGACCGCACGGACGCGATCAATCGTATAGTCGCAACGATCACGCGCGGAGATGACAAACTCTCGCTTCTGATAGTCTTCCGAAAAGAGATCACGCCCTTCGATCCAATCAAAATTCGATAGATCCACTCCAGCTAGGGCAAGAGTTGTCGCACTAATATCGATCCCGTTCACTAGATCATCACGTGACCTATCGGATGCAATTCCTGGGCCAGCAACGATGAATGGCACGCGTATTCCTCCTTCATACAACCATTGCTTGTGACGATGCAGAGCCATTCCGTGATCTGTCCAGAAGAAGACAACCGTATTTTCAAGGAGTTCACTCTTTTCAAGTTCAGCGATGATCCCACCCAGAAGATGATCCGTCTGCTGGATGGTATCGTAGTGATGGGCAATCGACTTCCGCACCAAGGGATGATCCGGGTAATACGGAGGCACTTGAACGCTGGCAGGATCGGTCTTTGGAACGCCTTTTCCCGAGCTCTTCCCACCTTTTAACTGAACCTGTGCGAAAAACGGCCTCCCGTCTTGTCTGTTCCCCCAATGTTTTGGAGACCACCCCATACCCCCAGCCAATTGATCATAAAGATCATCGGTGGAATGGATGAAATTGAAGTCATTCTTCCCACTGTTGCTTGTAACATGATAGCCAGCTTCTCGCATCAACTCATAAACTGTTTTGACTCCTTCAGGCAGATGGATCACCTCTTCCGGTACCCGCTGCCTAGACGACCGATGGTTGTGAATTCCCAATGAGGTCTGCATGGCACCAGTCGCAATCGCAGACCGCGTAGCAGAGCAAACTCCCGCTGGCATGTAAGCCCGATCAAAACGCAGCCCCCTTTTTGCCATTGCATCAATATGCGGAGTTGGAACGGTATCGTCACCGTAACAACCGAACCAACCGTTCATATCTTCAATAAACACCCATACGATATTGGGTCTATCAACGGGAATTTGGTCATCCGCCTTCGAAAGAAGAGCAAAAAATAGGAATAGAAAAACAAATCGTAGAGAACGTTGCATAACAGGTAAAAATCCTAAATCGATGAGTGGTATCAAATTCGGCATTCCACGTGAGGTCAATGCATCACTTCTTCAAACCCTCAACCTTAACGTTGCGAAACATAAATGGATTCTTACTCAGGCGTAGAGGTTTACCGCTCTCAGTGGTGACCTTTTTGACCACGAGTTGTTCGGTGATCATGTAGGGGAATTTCTGAACGTAGGAGTTATCGACCATCTTCGAGTTAAAGTTTGCGAAAACTGATGGCCCCTTTCTCTGTTTGGATTTCTTTTGATCCTGAATGTGCAGCCCATCGATCACAATTCGTTCCGGCAAGTAGCAGGTATACCCAAAATCATGCTGACCCGAATTGAAGCCACCGAGAATACTTGGCTCAGACTTACTACTTCCCATCGGAAAAAAACGGCAATTCCGGATCGTCATCTCGCCCCGCCAAGTGCTTCCGTAATCCTCTCGAAAGTGAATAAAATGCCGTGCATGCACAGACGAATTTTCAATGAGAAATTTCCCCGAGCCGATCAATCTGACGCCCATATAGCCAAGAGTCGAATTTCGGATCGTCGCATTGGTCACTCCCATGTGAGCATCAAATCGTGACAACTTGCAATGATCGTAGAGCAATTCTTTACAGAAATTTGTCCCAATGATCCCCCAATATTTGGAATCCATCACGTCATTCGTTTGCGTACAATGAATCAACGAAACATAGAGCGCGCGGTTAGCAGAAAGATCGTAGGAACCCATCGATACGGGTTTCCCAGCCCGACCAATCGTCCGGTAAGTCTTATGGCCGGTCAGCTTAGTATTTCTCACAGTGACGTGCGCACACTTTGAAATTTGGATAAATCCCGAATAAGGAGCTCCGGTTTTACCTTCACCTTGTATCCGGTGCTCAAGACCGTCCACATCAACCCGAGAGCGCCGGATTGAAATCCCCCTAGCGTGGTAGTCGTATACGGATTCAGCCTGATTGGCGATCGTGATAAATTTGCCACCCTTTATCGTTAGGGTATTTGGCTCGACGGGTAAGACCTCAATGCTCGTCAATTGATCAAAATCCCAGATGATCGGAGTCCTAGGATCAACACTCCCATCAGCTTCCACCAAGAAGACATCCGTCTGACTTTTACCCTGATTCAAATTGAGTCCAAGTCTCATAAATCGCTTCGTATTGGAATCCGTCACGATCACCACACAGGGCTTGGGTAACTTCACAGGCAGTTGTCGCTGGCCACGTTTTAGGGAGCTGATGCCATCCAATTTCAAAGGCTTCAGCTTCGACCTTACTTCAAAGACATTCGCCCTGATATTCTCAAGTTTCCTATCATCGATGACAAACGTTGCTGAGCCAAAGTTCGTGTTAGTTTCAACCCGGATCGTCTGATCGGCACCACCAACATAATACGTCGCGCCATCGGTCGCTTCGACGGACAAGCCATGTCGGTTGGCGTGCCGATGTGCTTTTACCAATGCATCAAAATCATCCACCTTTCCATTTCCGACCGCCCCGAAGTCGCTGTAGCGAACTACATCACCATCTGATGAGTCGGCTGCCAAATGAGTCACCAAAAGGCCACCAAAGATTAGCACTGCCAAAGACAGACTGGACCTGAATCGGTTGTATAAAGAGAAGCGAGGCACCATCCGTCTTGAGCTATCGACATGAAACATGCAAATCCCTAACTTTTGAATTCTTAAAGCAATTCATTTTCGTCCAAGCTTGATTCAATCATCGGTGTGACCAAATCCATCGATCTCCCAACAATGATTCCCAAGTCCTTTGTCAGCAGACTCGATTCCCTACTTCAATCGCAATTGAGTTTCGAAGAAGGCGGCTCTCCTATCGACTTCACCCAACCGACGGGTGAAGAAGCTTTGGCCAGCCCCAACTCGATATCATGGCAAATTTTCAGAAATCCAATATCCCTTTATATCGGAGGCATCACTGCGGTGTTGATGGAATTGGCAGAACCACGCGTTCGCACCGGAGTTTGGGAACATACAACATTCCGTGTTGATCCCCTCCGTCGTATGAGGCGGACGGGCCTTGCGGCAATGATCACCGTCTATGGCGGGCGCAGTGTGGCGGAGAAAATGATTTCGGGCGTCAATCGCATGCACCAACGAATCGAAGGAAAAACTCCGAGTGGGATCCCCTACCGAGCAGATGACCCCGAACTGCTGCGCTGGGTGCACGCCACCGCTCTATTTGGGTTTATGGAGGCCTATGATCGATTCGTCTACCCACTATCTGCAGAGCAACGCGATCAATTCGTAGCCGAGGGTGTACCTGCCGCAGATCTCTACGGAGCAATGAATCCGCCGCGCTCAGAATCGGAGATGCAGGCGATGTTCGATGCCATGCTGCCAAACTTGGAATCTTCAGAAATCGTTTTTGAATTTCTAGAAATTTTGCGAAAACTTTCAATCTTTCCCCGCCCGCTTAGACCCTTCAACTCACTTTTGATCCGCGCTGCGGTAAGTTTACTTCCATCTCAAATTCGCGAAAAACTTGAGCTCTCGGAGGGTTTCAGCGTTCCCCCAGGTGGTGAATCGATTCTCCGATTACTCGGCTCTCAGGTAGATCGCCTACATCTTAAATCATCGCCATCCAGCCAAGCGTGCATTCGCCTCGGAAAACCAGCAAACCACCTTCTCCAAAAGAAACAGATCACAGAAGATATCTGACCACATCCATTTCGGCACAAAATAGCCGCTTCATTCGACCAACTACAACGGCTTAAAATTCAGTGATATCTGTCAACTCTCACCCTATCTTGCATATTCTCCTCCTAACTGGCTTGATGGCTCTGCTTGTGGATGCCGAGCCGGTCCGTATCAGTGATCCACGTATTACCGAAGCAAGCGGTTTTACCTCATCAAAACGATTTGAAAATTGTTTCTGGCTAATCAACGACAGCGGAGGAGCCCCCAGCCTCTACTTAGTCGATGAGCAAGGCGATTCACGAGGCACTCTAACTTTGAAAGGTATCAAAAATAGAGACTGGGAGGATCTCGCTTCGTTTACGAAGGAGGGAAAATCTTATCTTCTGATTCCCGACGTCGGAGACAATGGCGCCAAGCGTGATCAAGTCATTCTTCATGTCATTGCTGAACCAAAAGACGAATCATCAGATGAGATTCTCGAACTTACCGCCACACCCGATTGGTCCATCAGGTTCCAATACGAAGACGGCCCACGTGATTGCGAAGGGGTCGCAGTCGACACACAAAACCAATCGATTTTCTTGATCAGCAAACGCGATAAGCAACCAGCCATTTATCAACTACCCCTCCGAAGACCTGAACCCAAGGAAGTGCTAATAGCAAAGCGTGTTGCCTTACTCGCTGATCTCCCACTACCTCCTAGAACCCTTCCCCATCCATTTGCTTCCCAACCGACCGGATTTGATATTTCCCCCGACGGTAGGCATGCCTGTGTTCTTACCTACCGAGGTGTTTATCTCTTCAGCCGTTCAGGAAATGAACCATGGCCAATTGCCCTGAAACGCGCCCCAAACATTCTAGGAGCGCACGGACTCCCGCAAGCAGAAGCCATTGGCTTTTCCGCAGATGGTAAAACCATTCTCGTCACCTCAGAAGGCCGGAAGCCCAAAGTCATGAAATTTGCGATTCCGCTAAAATAATTCTCCAGCACGAATCTTTGTTTCTGATTTGCTGTATGGAGATTCTTGTTTAGCTTCGCTCCATGAATTCGGAAAGCACGCAGTGGAAAGGAAGCCCTTCGCAATGGTTAAACATCGGTCATTTTGGTTTGGCCATTCTAGCAACCATCGCATTTGTGATTGGAGGTTTCTTTTTCCCTCCGCTTTTCATCGGATTACTCTTCCCCGCCGGCTACGCTCTATGGCGATACCTGACCGTCCGCTGCCAAATCTTCGAACTCACCACCGAGCGCCTTCGGATCACGACCGGGGTCATCAATCAAAACATCGATGAAATTGAACTCTATCGAGTGAAGGACTTTGTCATCGAACGGAAGTGGTGGATGCGCATTGTAGGCCTTGGAAACATTCACCTACAGACCTCAGACCGATCTCTTCCAATTGTTGATATTCCGGCAATCGACGATTGCATCGAGCTTCGCGAAACGTTGCGCAAACTTGTTGAGGCCATGCGGGACAAGAAGCGAGTTCGTGAAATGGACTTTGATGAAACCGGCGGTGATGACAGCTTCGGCGATATGGATGAAATAGGTTAGTTCAATCCTCTAGAGTTTCGATCGCAGCCTTCATCTTCTCCAAGCCGCTCATCATCCGTTCTGTTGGGCAGGCAAAATTGAATCTGACCCAACCCGGCCACCCGAAAAAGGCTCCGTCGGAAAGAAACAAGCCTGCTTCCTTTTCGAAGAAATTCGCTGGATTATCAAGTCCAAGCGCTCGCGCATCAATCCATGCCAAGTAAGTCGCATCGGGACAATGAATGGACAGCCCCTCGCAGTCTTCGTTGATAAACCGAACTAGTTCGTCGCGGTTCGCTTTCAAGTGGTCAATGAGTTCGCCTCTCCAAGGTTCGCCGCTCGTGTAGGCAGCTTCCGCGGCGTAATACGCAAGCGCATTGATTTCGGCGAGGGTGTGCCCGCGAACAGCTGAGAATTTCCGTCTTAGTGAATCATCCTGAATAATGGCGTAGGCGTATCCGAGTCCGGCGATGTTCCAAGTTTTACTCGGCGACAACAAAGTGATGACTCTCGATTGAAAATGTTCCGGCAGTCCAAGAGCTGAGTAGTGAGGGGTTCCTCTTTCATCATGAATGAGATCACAATGAATTTCATCGGAAACCAATACGAGATCATGAACCTCACAGAATTCAGCCAATCGAATAACCTCTTCTTTCGTGAACACGCGTCCGAGTGGATTCTGTGGATTACACAGAGCAAAAACTTTGGTTTTTTCAGAAACCGCAGCTTCCATTTTCTCCCAGTCGAATTCCCATCTACCATTTTCAAAAAGATGATCAACGGTCACTAAATCCGCACCGGCGTCTTTATGCACACCGAGAAAGGGTGGATAGACTGGCGTGCAGGTCATGAGTTCATCGCCCTTCTGACAAAACGCTCTTGCCACCAGAGAGAGTGCCGGCACCAAGCCACCAAGATGAACCAAATCATTCGTGTTGCTCAGGGTAAAGTTACGACGTTCCTTCAGGTATTTCGAAACCGACTCCACCAATCCGTCATGCGGATGGGCGTATCCGAAGACTCCATGATCCACACGCTCATGCAGGGCATCCAGAATCGCTGGAGCAGAAATGAAATCCATATCCGCCACCCAGTAGGGATCAAGCTCGGGCCTGCGGTCGAACTTTATGCACCCCGTTCCTTTGCGTGGCACAATTGTATCGAAGTCAAAAGTCATGCGGCAAACTGTTCCGAGCTTGATGAATTTGCAACGGTTTATGGATAAGTTACCGCAATCTATTCTGAAGGCAACGGAACCTGTGAAGCTTGGCGGAGGTAGAGAAAAAGATCTCGAATCTCAGGTTCCTCCAATCCATTCAGCAAGCCCTCTGGCATCAAGGACAGTTCGCTAGTCGTTATTCGATGAACCTCCTTCATCGCAACGAATTCAGTCCCAAGTAAGGTTTTTAACATGACTTCCTTTGTATTCTTTTTGACGATCACCCCTGATAACACTTGCCCGTTCTTCTTCGTGACAAATGTCTGTTGGTAGTCCTTTCCGATCGTCGCATTGGGATCGAGAAGATTAAGCAAGAGATAATCGACATCCTTAAAGTTTCCCGGCAACTCGGGACCGATCTCCGATCCGGAGCCATGCATTTTGTGACAAGCCGAGCAACGCTGATCGAATATCAGGCGGCCATTCGAAGCGTTCGCGTTGAGAATCGCCTCCTCACCCAAAAACTTTCGATACTCAGCCATTTCGGACTGCTTCTTTTTCGAACTTTTTTTGACGCTTCCCCAATGACGACTCAGCCATCGATTCATCTCTTCCACATTCAAGCCCTGCACTTGGCGCACGACTTGGGCAGAAAGATTCTCCAGAGGAATCTTCTTAGAATCTACAGCATCTAGTAAAGCCTCCGTAGCCTTACGATTCGATACAAGCGTTTGAATACATGCTTGTTTCTCTTTCTCAGAAAACCCCTGATAACGATCCACCAAAGTTTGTGGCTGCCACCCTGTTGGAAATTTTGCCAACTTCTTGAGAGCCATTTCCCGCAACGGTCCAGGTTCTTCAAGTAGTTCGATAAGAAGATCACTCACCCCAGGATAATTCAAATCAACGAACCGCTCCAGAGCCTCCCGTTTTTGCTCATCATTCGAACGAGCTGATTCAATTTTAGAGCGAAGTTCAGCAATTACCGCTTCTTCTCCAAAATTTGCGCCAAGCTTTTTTGCTTCGTCGACGAGCCGTTTATCGTTCGATCGAGAGTAGCGCGTATACAGCTTTGCCCATCCGTCGGGTGGATCGATTCGGTGATCTCCTTTTAGCGAGCCATTCATTCCTTCCATCACATCGGCAGCCTTCGAGCTAGGATATTCATGCATTGCAGTAACAAGTCGAACAACCGAGTCTACGTTTCCTCCCTCCGAAAGCCGCCTAGCAATACAACGGGAAAGCAATGGAATTTCCGATTCTTCGAGAAGCTCGATCGCGAAACTAGGAGACCTTGCGACCACAGGTTCGGCGGCATACCAGATCAACTGCGGAATATTCTGATCCGCCAAATCTTCCCTCCTTGAAGCAAGAGCAATAAGTAACTTCTTTCTTGTGTCTTCGTCCAAGCGCGCTGCCGCACTGGCAAGATAGCGTCGAACAAGAGCAGACCGATCTTCAGCGGCCATTCGCAAAAATTGTTTCAACAATCGCACGCTAGGATTCTTGTCTTCGCATGAGAGCTGTATCACCCAGGCCCGTATGTATTCGCTTTTTTGGGAAAGGAGTTTGAACATCAGATCATCGGATAATCCATCCGTCACATGGAGTGCCCAAAGTACACGGAGCTTTCGCGTCTCATCAGAATTTTCTTCTAGGATCTTTCTCAGCCTCGAATGAACCGCCCCATCTGGACCACGCTCGGCAAGGATCCGCCGCGATTGGCGAACCATCCAATCATTTTGATGCAACTGATTGGCAACGAGCTCTTCAGAACTAGCCGCTTCAAGATTCACAAAAACAGGATCACGATTTCCATATTTGATCCGGTAAATTCTCCCATTAGAACGATCAGTAAATTTCCTCTGTTGATGGCACGGGATTCGATCATACCAATCGCAAATGAAGACCGATCCATCCGGTCCGTATTGTGGACTCAGGCCCCGATACCACGCATCTTTTGAATGAAGAAAATCCCCATTCTTCTCCGCGCGATGTCCAGACCCAGCCCTAACGAATTTCTCATTTCGGAGTCGGTTCATGTGAATATCTCCGAAGAAAAAGGTATCTCGGTATCTGGACGGCCACTGACCGCCGAGATAGACCATTGCTCCGCAGTAGGCGCGTTTTTCGTATGAAAAATCAGCGATGGTCGAAATGTTTTCGTAGGTATAGGGATTGAAATGTGAACCCGCTTGTCTTGTATAGTGGGCGCCCTGAATCCCCTCCCACATATGTGGGATCACGCAAGCAGCAAAGAAGGCTTGGCCACGGTCGTTGAAATCGAGCCCCCACTGATTGCTTGCTCCCTCTGCATAACGCTCGAAAATTTTCTTCTTTGGATGGTATCGCCAGATCGCTGCGTTGAGTTTTACTCGCTGGGAATCGTCAGCACCTGGACGGCCGACTTTTGAATGGGTGAAAATACCGTGGGTTCCATAGAGCCAACCATCCGGACCCCACCTAAAGTTGTTCAGTGTTTCGTGCGTATCCTGCCCTCCCCAACCATCGAGAACAATTTTCGGTTCCCCTAGGAAAGAGTCCTCGTCTTCCTTTCGAGGAAAATACAGTAGGTTCGGTGGCGCACCCACCCACACACCACCATAGCCAATCGCAATTCCAGAGGCGAAACTCAACTTATCGTAGAAGACACTCTTCTTATCCGCCATACCGTCTCCATCGCTATCTTCGAGAATCACAATTCGATCCTTTCGCTGACCGGGACAAATCGGATAGTTCGTATTCTCAAGAACCCAGACCCGACCACGGGCATCCATGGTGAATCCAATTGGCTGAACGATATCAGGCTCTGAAGCAAAGACCTTTGCCGCAAAACCATCAGGTAGAACAAACTTCTCGACCGTCTGCTTCGCTGATAGCGCGGCGGTCTCAGCGACGGGTCGCTGCTTGTCCTTGAGAGGATTTCCGGAGCCCCCTTCAACACAGGCAAAAAATGAAAGGCAGACAGCCACGAACCGCGAGCGATGCATTGTGAAAAATAGACATGACCAGCGGCTGAAATGAAGTCTCAACTCAACATATTTCAAAAACGATATTTCAATCTCCTAGCAACTGGAAAAGAATCGGGCAGAAATGAGCTATGAGTTTTCAAAAATCGGGCAAAGCCTCGCAGGTGGCAGCGGAATTGGAGACCTGATGGACGATCTGGGGAATGCGATGGCGAATGCCGGACCAAACCTAAAAATGCTAGGCGGTGGCCAACCAGCTCAGATCCCCGCGATCAACCAAATTTGGCAGGAAAGGCTCAATGAAATCGCTCAAGATGAAGCTGCGTCAAAAAAAATGCTAACAACCTATGATCCGCCTCAGGGAAATCCAGAATTTACCAAGGCGGTTGCAGCATTACTGAAAAACTCATTTGGGTGGGAACTCGGTCCCGAGAATATCGCACTAACTAGCGGTGGCCAGACGGCCTTTTTCTACCTTTTTAATCTGCTGGCTGGCGAGATGGCTGATGGTTCCAAACGGAAGATTCTCTTCCCTCTAGTCCCCGAATACATTGGCTACGCGGCGCAAGGGCTTGATCCCGATTTGTTTCGTGCTCTCAAGCCAGAAATCGAACACACCGGCCCAAACGAATTCAAGTATCACGTCAATTTCGAAAAACTCCGAATCGATCCTGATGTCGCTGCAATCTGCGTCTCACGGCCAACGAACCCGACCGGAAATGTCCTCAGTGATGATGAGGTAGCCCAACTATCAGAACGTGCCAAACAAGCTGGCATCCCGTTGATCATCGACAACGCCTACGGCGCACCCTTCCCCCATATCATTTTCACAGAGGCAACCCCACATTGGGATGAACATGTGATCCTTACTCTGAGTCTATCGAAGCTCGGCTTGCCCGGCACACGCACCGGCATCGTTGTAGGTCCTCCAGAAATCATTTCTGCTATTTCATCGATGACCGCCATCACCGGTCTCGCCAATCCGAGTATCGGGCAACAAATCGCCCTCCCGCTCATCCAGTCCGGTCAAATCCTCAAAATAAGCGACGAGATCATTCAGCCATACTACCGCGAGAAGTCTCTGATCGCTAGGAAGGCCGCTCGTGAAATCTTCGCTGAATCATTCACTTGGCACATGCACGTGAGCGAAGGCGCCCTTTTTCTTTGGCTGTGGTTCCCCGGCATCCCAGTCTCATCGAGGGAACTCTACCAGCGATTGAAAGAGCGAGAGGTCTTGGTCATCCCTGGCGAACACTTCTTCTTCGGCTGCGCTGATCACGACTGGCCACATCGAAAAGAATGCATCCGCGTCTCCTTTGCAATGGAGGAGCAAACGGTTCGAGATGGACTCACCATCATTGCCGAAGAAGTAGCCAGAGTCACTCAGCTAAACGGATAACAATCTGACCTCGTTCGATACGAAGCTCTTCAACACCCGCCAGCCCACCTGACTCACCAAAAATAAAGCTCAGGAGATCCGTTCCTTTCAGTCCAAAGAGCCATTCATTGGGCAGGGAAATTCCCCAAAGCGTCAAATCGTCCAACACTAGAGACGGACGTGTTTCAGTCATTTTTACCAAAAACCGCGCGCGCGCCTTCAGTCTCTTTCCACCCAATACTGGCAAGTCCTCAGCAAGATCGACTTCCACACGTGCGTGAACTTCGTCCTTTGCCAAGGCCAGGCTAATTTTATCACCAAAATCGGTATTCTGATGGATCAGGCCATTCATCTCTCTCTCTGTAAAAACGATGTCTTTGGAGCCCTTCTCATAGACCGGATCCGATTCAATGACCTCAACCTTCTCTTCGACTATCTGAACTTCCTGCTGACTTAATTCGACCGGTTTGATTGGCCGATTATACCAAAGGTATCCGCCAAAAATTACGGCAAGAACTAGGACAAGAATGAGGAGCCCAACCAGAAGGCATGAGGGTCTTTTACCCGACGAATTGGTTTCGGTAGGTTTTGTAACCGCTTCGGTTTCCGGCGAATCGTTCGTTTCCATTACTGAAGTCTCTCACACACAGAGTCCGATGAGAACTATTTCAACGGCTCAAGCACTCGAATTTTGATGTTACGAAACGCCACTTCGTTCCCGTGATCCTGTAGGCAGATGTGCCCGGACTCGGCGGTTCCAAACTGCTCCCATTTCGCAAACTTTGACTTCGCCACACGCGCCTTCCAGTCCTCAGAACCAATTTCGTACTCAACGTATTTTGCACCATTCAACCAATGTTCGCACTTGTAG
Source organism: Akkermansiaceae bacterium (assembly GCA_045106015.1). Taxonomy (GTDB): domain Bacteria; phylum Verrucomicrobiota; class Verrucomicrobiia; order Verrucomicrobiales; family Akkermansiaceae; genus Luteolibacter. The sequence goes on from JBGCEE010000058.1 coordinate 30,890, forward strand.
GTCCCGGCGGGAGTTCTCTGACACTTGAGAACAAAATGATTCCACTCACCCGCCGGTTTTGCCGTATCTTTTTCTGTCGAATAGAGTTCATAAAGCCAGCCGGACTTTTGAGACTCTTTGCCATTCGCTCCATCAAGAATCTGTGCTTCCGGCCCAGTCTTGTATGAGGGCCCCTTCGTCTCTAGAACCTTGAACATAATACCCGAGTTTCCTCCCTTGCTGATCTTCCACTCGGTTTGGAACTCGAAGTTTTCATACGTTTCCTTCGTGATCACATCGCCTCCGCCCTTCCTCACAAACGCACCGCCCTCGACAACCCACTTTTCAGGAACCCCTTCTTTTTTGTATCCTCTGAAATGCTTTGAAGCATCCTTACCATCGAAAAGTAAAACCCAGCCATCGGCTTTTTCTTTTTCCGTAAGAGTGTTTGGCGAAATATTCTCTGCAAAAGCAGTGTTAATTAAGAAGGATGAAAAAATGGTGAGAAATACTTTCATATAGTTCGTCGTGATTCGTTTCGATCTCTATACTAAGAAGGTAAGTCTATCTTTCAAAAAGAAAACACCTCCATGAAGAGACTCCACGGAGGTGTTTAAAAACCATTCCTAAATCGAATCCTAAGACTTCTTCACATCCACCCAGTTTCCACTCTTCGCGGATTCCAAGACTGCATCGCAGACATACTGAGTGCCGAGCGCGTTGCGGAAGTCAGGATAGCGCTTCTCGGCAGACGGATCGTCGAGAGACTTACAGAACTCGACCAACGCATGTGTGAAGGAGTGCTCATAACCAAGACATAGACCCGGAACCCACCAGTTTCCTGCGTATGGGTGTTCTCCGTCGGAACAATGAATTTTGCTCCAGCCTCGACGGTCTCCTGGGACGCCGTGATCAAAATACTCAAGGTAGTTGAGGTCATGAAGGTCCCAAGCAAGCGACTTGTGCTCACCATTGATCTCAAAGGTATTCAATGCCTTGTGGCCACGCGCGTAGCGAGTCGACTCGAAGATCGCCAACGAGCCATTTTCAAAACGAGCGAGAAATGCGCAAGCATCGTCGATGGTCACGGGATGCTTCTCACCCGTATCTTGATGGACACGCTCTTTGATGAAAGTTTCCGTCATTGCGGAAACGGAGACAATTTCGCCGTTGATCCAACGAGCGGTATCGATGCAGTGAGCAAGAAGATCCCCTGTAACTCCCGAGCCAGCCGCTGCGGCGTCAAGACGCCAGAGTGCCTCACCACCTTGCGGAAGATCTTCGGAAATGGTCCAGTCCTGAAGGAAATTGGCACGGTAGTGGAACACACGGCCCAATTCGCCTGCATCAACGATGTTCTTCGCCAGCGTGACGGCTGGAAGGAAACGATAGTTATACCAGACGAGGTTTGGCAGACCCGATTTTTCCACAGCTTCGACCATTTTTTCGCCTTCGACACCGTTCAGCGCGAGAGGCTTTTCGCAAAGGATCATCTTGCCGTTCTCAATACACGCGAGTGCGATTTCGGCATGGGAGTTGTTCGGTGTGCAAATATCGATCGCATCGATGTCGTCGCGCTTGACGAGTTCACGCCAGTCAGTTTCATAGGAAGCATAGCCCCACTTTTCGGCAAAAGCCTTGACCTTATCTTCGCTGCGACCGCAAACCGCCTGACGGACGGGCACGTGGTCGGTATCGAAAAAATGATCGAGTTGTGAGTAAGCGTTCGAATGCGTGCGACCCATGAAGCCGTAGCCGATGAGTCCGATTCTGATTTCTTTCTTAGCCATAATTTTTTTGGTGATTGCTTGGGTTTAGAGTGCGTTGTCTACGTCGACCATTGCTTTGAGAATCGCGTTCCATGTGGACGCATCTTCAAGAACTGAATTATCAAACATACAGCCATCCCAACAAATGTGTTTGATGCCACGTTCTTCGTGACCTTTGAGCCAGTAGGTGGAGCATTTTGCAATGTCGAGTTTGCCGTTTGGATCATCTGCTCGGCAGTGACGTCCTGTTTTATCGTGTGATCCGGTGCCGTGCACGGAGCCATCGTTTTGCGCAACGTGGAAATCGATCGTCCAAGGACGGAGCGCATCGGTCATCGTCGTGTAGGCAGCCCAGAATTCTTCGTCGCTGTAGCCTTCTTGTAGCAGGGCTGCTTCAGGAGCATTGTAGCCCATCAGATACAAATATGTGTGTGCCAAGTCAGCCTGAAATCCAACAACACCCGGCATAGCGGTTGCCTCAAGGGTGTCCACCGCAGCTTTCCAAGAGTGGAAACCGCCCCAGCAGATTTCGCCTTCCGCTGCGACTCGTTCGCCGAATTGCTCAGCGACTTTTCCAGCCTCTCTGAACGTATTGGCGACCTTCGCGGTATTGCCTACGACGTCTTTGGCAAAATCTTCTGTGCCACCCGCAGTATCCACACGGATGATGCCAGATTTACGAACACCGTGTTCGTTCAAAATTTTCGCAACTCGGCAGGTTTTCTCAACCGCGAGGACGAAATTTTTCATATCTTCATCCGAGCCAAAGGCCGGACCTCCAACCGTTCCCGGCCAAACCGGAGCGACGAGGGAGCCAACTGAAAGGCCCTTGGCAGCGATTTGATCTGCCATCTTTTTCAACTCATCTTCAGATGCATCTGGATCGGTGTGAGGATGAAAAACAAAAAGGTCGACACCGTCGTATTTGCGTCCATCGACTTCAGCAGCGGTGGTGAGGTCAAGCATGTGCTCGAGAGAAATGGGTGGATGGTCGGTATCTGGCTCTTTGCCTACGAGTCCCGGCCACATTGCGTTATGGAGTTTTAATGTGCTCATGGTTCGAGAAAGTTTTCCCGCTTCAAACGGCCCTTGTCAAACAAAGTAGGGAAAATCGCTCCTAAACTCGCAATTCAACGAGCGTTGAGACCACAAAATTCCTTTAGCAAAAGCCCGTAAACCTGAGTTCGAGGAACTTTGATGCGATTCTGAAGCTCAAAAAAGGAAATGCCTTCCATACGCTCCAAGGTCAGATCTGCAATTCTTGCAGGTAACACGCTAGCAACCCTCAACCTTCGACTCAGAAGATGCGCGGAATAGGCGCTTCCCGAGCTTACCTTCTGCACGGCTTCCCGACGCCACTTCTGAAACGTTAACATCAAATTTTCGCGATCAGCAGGATTACCGACTGGCAGATAACAACGTCCGTTTTTCAAATCCTCTGGCAAATCTCGTAGAATATTTACCAACTGAAGCCCTTTTCCATAATCCGTTCCCAGCTGAATCAGCTGATCCTCTTCCTCTTCTGCGTATCGATCTCCGAGACTCAAGAAACCAAGTTTCGTCCAAAACCTTCCAACGCAACCCGCAACCAACCAGGTGTATTCTTCCAACGCCTCGTCACTTTCAATCACTACCGGAGTCTGTTCATCTCCATGCTCGAAACGCATTAGATCGAGCTTCTGCCCCTTTACAATGTCTTCCATCACTTCGCGAATGAGTAAGATCTCGCCATCAGAAGATTCAGCCACACTCGTCAGAATCGATTCGCCATGCTGCAGTAAAACGCGCTCCCCATCGTCCTTCAATCCATCGGCCAAAGGCTGTAAAAATCGATTGGAATCAGATTCTCCGCGCACCTTCGCCAAAAATCCATCTAGATATTCGACCCGATCTTTCACCGGACCGGACAGCGAATCAGCAATCGTATCAGAAGTGCGTGCCAGTAAATATGCGAGGCTCGCAGGCCTTCGCATCTGTCGCGGCAGCAGACGAAGACTCAGATAAAACGAACGGGAAACGGCTTTCAGTACGTCCGTCTGGAGTCCGGCCTCCATCACTCATCAATCGAAAGAATCCTGCCGCAGTTCTCGCACTGGGTAATTTCTTTCTCTTGTTGCAAAGCGATGGCCGTAGAAGCAATCACCTTCATGTGGCAACCCGTGCACTTCCCAGCTTTTAACGTCGCAATTGCGTGGCCGTCTTTCGATTTCATGAGGCGCTTGTAAAGAGGAAGCAGATCTTCTGAAACTTCTTGGGCGAGCTTGTCTCGCTCTTCTTCGGTTTCTTTCAATTGCTGCTCCATGTTCACATGGCGCTCCTTGATCGTAACGAGATCTTCATCGACCACTTTCTGCGTTCTTTCAAAAAGCTGCTTGGCGACTGCTTGCTTCTCTTTGAACGCATCAACTTCCTCCATCGCCTCAAGCTCTTGAGTCTCTAATTCATCAACCTCTTTTTCATACCGCACGATCTCGTTGCCCAAGGCATTGTATTCATCATTCTTCTTGGTTTCGAACTGTTGAATCTTGAGGCGTTGGATCGTTGTCTTGCGTGTTTCAACGTCCATCTCCACTTTTTTCACCTTCAGCTCAGCAGCTTTCAACTCCTCGTTCGCTTTCTCCAGCCCAGCGGTATCACCGGCGAGTTTTGCCTTGGCGCGCTCCTCTTCGACCGAGTGCATCGCCAAGTCTTTTTGCAGCCTTATCAAGCGCTGCTCCCTATCCTGCAAAATCAACAAAGCTCGAATCTCATCCAACATGAGAAAGGTCTATCCGTCAGCCACCGGATCGGCAAGCCCGGTCTATTTCTCATTTCGCTGACGCCTCACTGCATCGGCTCCATAGAGGGCAATCGCGAGCCAGATCAGAGCAAACGATGCGAGTCTGACGGAAGTCATCGGTTCTCCATAGACCTTCCAACCGATAAAAAATTGCAGGGTTGGCCCGATGAACTGAAGCATCCCCAAAGTACTCAACCGAATGTTCCGACTCGCAAAGCCAAACAAAAGTAACGGAACTGCTGTGACCAAACCGGTTCCGATCAATAACGCTGCACTTTCCCAGCTAGTACCGAATGCCTCAGAGACTGTTGAATGTTGCCAAAGCAACCAAGCCAAAGCCAAAGGAACCAAGGTGCTCGTTTCCACCGTTAAGCCACTCAGCGCACCGAGCGGCGACCGTTTCCTCACCACCCCATAGAGAGAAAAGCTCAAACCCAGCACCAATGCCACCCACGGAAAATGGCCGACGCCTGGAATTTGCAGCATCACACCTGCGAATGCCGTCACGATGGCAATCATCTGCAATCGATTTTGTCTCTCACCAAACCAGATCGCGCCAAAGAGCATATTGAAAAACGGATTGAGATAGTAACCCAACGCCCCTTCGATCATGCGCTCATTGATCGTTGCCCAGACATACAGCACCCAGTTCCCTCCGATCAGAATCCCCGAAACCAGATGCCAAGCGAGAATCTTTGGATCCCGACTCATCCCCTTCTTCATGAACAAAAGCAGGGGCCAGAGAATCAAACAGGTCCAGATCGTGCGTTGTGCGACGATACTCATTGGATTGAATGCTTCTAGGTGCTTCCAATAAATTGGCAAAACTCCCCACAAACCAAAAGCCAACACCCCCGCAACTGTCCCCCGCACATGTCCTGACACAGCCGAATTAAGAAGTTGGGAGTTGAAATTTGGAAGTTGAAACTTGAAACTTCGTTGTGTCCCAAACTCGCCTCAGCATTCCACGTTACGCCATGGCGCTCGCCCACGTCGCCAGTCTCCGCTCCGAAGACCCTTATAGAAAGGTCGGCGCCGCTGCGCTCGATCACGACAACCGCGTCATCGCCACGGCATACAACGGACTTGCCCCCGGCTTCGATGCACCGGAAAACTTTTGGGACGACCGCGACGCTCGCCAGAAATTCATGCTGCACGCTGAAATCAATCTCTGCTCACTTTTCAAACGCGGTGAGGCAAAAATCGTCGCCACCACCACCATGCCTTGCACCGCCTGCATGCAAACCCTTTGCGCATACGGAATTAAAGAAATCTACTTCCAAGAAATCTATAAAGCCTCCGACGCCCCAGAAATCGCCGATCTCTACCAAATTCATCTTGAGCAAATCTCCGATTTCCCCATTTCCAGCAATCTATAGCGAAGATTTCAAGCGACCGATTCATTTTGAGCCAAAGTTGAGAGTTCTCGGTTTCCCGCCTTGCTCATCGGACAGTCTGCCTTTACAGCCATCAACATGGCAAAGAAACCAGTCGTTTTGATCATCCGTGATGGTTGGGGAACCAACCCAGGCGGGAAGGAAACCGCAGAAAAGGACGGCAATGCCGTTATTCTTGCAAGCACGCCTTTTGCAGACGAAACCCTTTCCAACTACCCAAGTAGCTTTCTTTCCGCATCCGGCATGGACGTCGGCCTCCCAGAAGGCCAGATGGGAAATTCTGAAGTCGGCCACCTTAACCTCGGTGCTGGGCGAATCGTCTACCAAGATTTCACCCGCATCAACAAAGCAATTGAAGACAAATCGATTGCCGACAACGAAGTCTTCAAGAAGGCTCTGGCAAAAGCCAAGACCGGACGACTTCATTTCATCGGCCTCGTATCAGATGGAGGTGTTCATTCCCATCAGGACCAACTCATTGCCATGACGAAACTCGCTTCAGAATCTGGAGTGAAAGACATTTTCATCCACGCGATCACTGACGGGCGCGACACCTCACCCACTGGCGGAGCCAAGTTCCTTTCCAAAGTCGAGGACGAGACTGCCAAATTCGGAGCCAAGATCGCAACGGTTGTGGGACGTTACTTCGCCATGGACCGCGACAAACGTTGGGACCGAGTGAAGCTTGCATGGGATGCCATCGTTCACGGCGTGGGAGTCAAAAAACAAATCCTCGCATCAGAAGCCGTCGCCGAAGTCTACGACAACGAAAATAAGACCGACGAATTCATGCCTGCCATGGTCTTTACGGAGCCAGACGCACAACGCATCCGCGATGGCGACGTCGTTCTCTTCTTCAATTTCCGTGCCGACCGTGCCCGTGAATTATCACATGCATTTCTAGATAAAGACTTCGACGGGTTCGATCGCGGATCCGTTCCAGAAGTCGAATACGTAACCATGACCGTCTATGATGGCAAATTCCCGTGCGACGCAATTTTCACACCACAAACCCTAAAGATGACACTTGGAGAAACGGCGGCAAAGTCGGGACTCAAGCAAATGCGAATCGCCGAGACAGAGAAGTATCCGCACGTCACCTACTTTTTTAACGGGGGTATCGAAAAGGAAAACGAAGGGGAAAAGCGCTTCATCATTCCTTCCCCAAAAGACGTCGCTACCTACGATCTTAAACCGCAAATGTCGGCCGAGGAAGTCACGCAAACAGTGATCGAGAACCTCAAAAATTTCGACCTTGTCATTCTCAATTTCGCCAATCCCGACATGGTGGGTCACACCGGAGTCGTCGATGCAGCGATCAACGCCGTCGAAACGATCGATGCATCGGTCAAAGAAATCACCGAACAAACCCTTCGTCTCGGTGGAAAATTGCTCATCACCGCTGATCATGGAAACTGCGAATACATGCGCAACGAAGACGGATCTCCAAATACTGCCCACACCACCAACCTCGTGGAAATCATCTATGTGGCAGATGACGCTTCTTCGAAAGACATGCGCGATGGCATCCTAGCCGATGTTGCTCCGACACTACTCGAAATGCTCGATCTCGAAAAACCCGAGCAGATGACCGGCTCTTCGCTCTTAAGCTGAAGCGACTCGCCAACAGAGCAAAAACCTATTTGCTCCGTGCAAGGATCCACATCAAATCGGAAATACGGTTTAGAAATACTCGAACCACTTCTGGCACTTCTCCCCCACTTTCATGCAGGGTGAGGACATCTCTCTCCGCTCTGCGCGAAACCGTTCGCGCATAATCCAGATGTGCCTTCATCAATGAGCCTTCCGCACCGGGGACGGCCCAGTGGGTCATCTTTACCCCGGTTGCTTCAATCCTCTTTGCTGTCTTCGTCAACCAGTTCAAATCATCTAACGAAACCTCTGCGTAGCCTTTTTCGCTATATCTATGCTGATCCTCGGGCAAACAAGCCAGCTGCCCCATCAAGCCAAACAAGAGATTCTGCAATCGATCTAGAAGCTCAGTATGCGTCCCCTCTGCATCGGCTACTCTTGCCAAGCCAATCGCTGCATTGAGTTCATCAATCGTTCCAAGCGCACTAAACCGCAAAGATGTCTTCGATATCCGACGACCAAACATTAGGTCCGTCATCCCGTCGTCTCCACGTTGTGTGATGATACTCATCTTAAAGACCTCGGTGCGCATTGAAAAAAATGGAGCGGGCGATGAGATTCGAACTCACGACATCCACCTTGGCAAGGTGGCGCTCTACCACTGAGCTACGCCCGCGTCGTTGCGCGTGCGGAGTTCTTACCCTCCCGCCGCTCCGGTTCAAGAGAATTTTGGCGAAAAAGAAGAATTTTTTTCCTCCACACAATCTCAATGCGGGCCTACCCATACCCAAGTTCATCATGTCAGACAAGCTAGCTCAAATTATCGCCACCAAACATTCGGAAGTCGAAGCGCTTCTTCCACGCGCCGGACATCTACGGGCCGCCGCGCTGCAGAGAAACGATTTTCGCGGATTTCGTAGCGCCCTAGACCGTGGCCCAAATCACCTCAGCCTCATTGCAGAAGTCAAAAAGGCCTCCCCCTCAGTGGGACTTATCGATCCTGACTTCGATCCGATTCGTCAGGCAAAACGATACATCGACGGAGGTGCTTCCTGCCTCTCCATCCTCACCGATGAGAAGTATTTCCAAGGTTCACTTGGTTACCTCTCAAAAATTTCCGAATTCTCCACTGTCCCATTGCTCAGGAAAGATTTCACTATCCACGAAACCCAGATTCACGAGGCTGTCATCGCCGGTGCAGATGCCATTCTTCTCATTGTTGCCGCTCTTGATGACGAACTTCTTAAACGCCTCTACAACGAAGCAAAGTCCTTCCAACTCGACGTCCTTGTGGAGGTTCACAACCTTCCGGAAATGGACCGCGCCCTCGATTTAGGTGCGGACTTGATTGGCATCAACAACCGCAACCTTAAAACCTTCGAAGTCGATATGGCAACTACCGAACAACTCGCCGAAGAAGTCCCAGCCGACATTATCCTAGTTTCTGAAAGTGGGATAAAAACTCAAGACGACGCGCTTCGCGCCCTGCGCGCCGGTGCGAGTGCCCTACTCATCGGCGAAACCCTAATGAGATCGAACGATCCGTCCCGTGAGATCGAGGATTTTCTTGCCCTAACCGAATGATCCATAGCTCGATTTAGATCGAATTTATTACACATATCTGTCTCTAATTCACTCATGAACCACATGATCGCCAAATCCCTCCCCCTTTGCCTTTTGTTGAGCTCCTCTTTGAGCTCATTGGCAGACGACAAACCTCACGCCAAAATCACAGGCGACGAGGACGGCTGGCGCCCACTGCTAGAAAAGGATTTTGTCGCAGTCAACAGCGCTGAGGAAACCTGGTCCTTCGACGATAAGAACGAAGTCATTTCCTGCACGGGACAACCCATCAGCGTCATCCGCACGGATAAGGAATTTACCAACTTCGAGCTCGTCACTGAATGGATGCATGAAAAACCTGCTGGTAATTCAGGCATCTTTCTCTGGACGAGTAAGCGGTCTCTCGACGCACTGAAAAAACCGGGCCTTCCCAACGAAGGCATCGAAGTCCAAGTTCTCGATCCAGCTTTCAAAGAGGATTACGAAAAGAGATCTGGGAAAAAATCTGATTGGTTTACCTGCCACGGCGATATTTTTCCGGTAAAAAAAGCCAAGCTAGAACCATTCCCACCATTGTCTCCAGACGGAGTGCGAAGTTTCCCTTCAAAAGAAACCACCAAACCACACGGACAATGGAATCATTACTACGTTCGTGCCATCAATGGAGAAGTCCGACTTTGGGTAAACGGGGTCGAAGTCTCGGGCGGAAAGAATGCCTCACCCTCTACCGGCTACATCTGCTTGGAGTCCGAGGGCAAACCCATCAAATTCCGCAATCTCAGAATCCGCGAACTCCCTTAATTTCAAATCTCCATGTCTGAAAGCGCCACAAGAGAACGTTACGCCTCCGCTGCATCCGCACGAGAAGCCGCGCTATGCTGCCCAGTCGACTACGACCCAAAATACCTCGAAGCGATCCCCAGCGAGGTGATCGAAAAAGACTACGGCTGCGGAGACCCCTCCAAGTTCTTGAATCCAGGTGAAACCGTTTTGGACTTGGGTTCTGGAACAGGAAAGATCTGCTTCATTGCCTCACAAGTTGTCGGTCCCACCGGAAAGGTCATCGGCGTCGACATGCTTGACGACATGCTTGAAGTTGCACGCCGCAATACCCCAGAAGTTGCCGAAAAGATTGGTCACAACAATGTCGAGTTTCGCAAAGGGCGAATTCAGGATCTCGGTCTAGATCTCGAACTTTTTGACGAAACACTCAAGGAGCACCCTATCACCGACTCAGCAACCTACATTGCGGCGGAAGAACGAGCCGCCGATCTCAGATCGAAAGCTCCTCTAATTGAAACCGCTAGCATCGATGTGGTCGTTTCGAATTGCGTTCTGAATCTCGTAGAAAACTCACTGAAAAAAACTCTCTTTGAAGAAATTTTTCGAGTCTTGAAAGTCGGCGGTCGCGCAGTGATCTCCGATATCGTCGCTGACGAGCCCGTTCCCGAACATCTCCAAAACGATGCGGATCTTTGGTCCGGCTGCATCTCCGGTGCCTTCACTGAAATGGGGTTTCTCGAAGCTTTTGAAGAAGCCGGATTCCACGGCATCGAAATGGTCAAACGAGATGAAAGCCCATGGCAAACCGTCGAAGGAATCGAATTCCGCTCAGTCACGATTCAAGCATGGAAAGGCAAACAGGGAACCTGCCTAGAAAGAAACCAGGCAGCAATTTACAACGGCCCTTTCCTGAAAGTCGTCGACGATGACGGCCACACTTTCGAACGCGGCCAACGCCATGCGGTTTGCGACAAAACCTTCAATCTGCTTGGCAAAGCCCCCTACGCTTCTTCTTTCAGCCTGATCACGCCGAATCAGGAAATAGCCCTTGAAGATGCAACGAACTTCAGTTGCAAAAGCGATGCCATCCGAACTCCGAAAGAATCCAAGGGTCAGGACTACAATCTCACCTCTGAACCCCCTTCGGATTGTTGCGAGTCCGATAGCTGCTGCTAGACCGCCTACTTGCGCATGAAGTCTTTCCGATCCCTTCTCGACTCCAAGAAGATCGCCTTAGAACGAGATCGCTTCGAGGTCCTACAAATCAACGTAGGTAGAAAATGTAACCAAACTTGCACACATTGTCACGTCGATGCCGGCCCCAACCGCACGGAAATGATGGATGAGAAAACCGCTCGAAAAGTCGGCGCGTGGATCTTGGAACACAAACCCGCTACCGTCGATATCACCGGCGGAGCTCCGGAAATTTCTGAATACTTTGACTACTTCGTCGAGACCGCGAGGTCCGTTGGATCTCATGTGATCGATCGGAATAACCTCACCATCATCGAGACCAAAAAGTATGGCCATCTCCCCGAGTTTCTCGCCAAGCATCAGGTCGAGGTCGTTGCCTCCCTACCCTGCTACTCGGCAGAAAACGTGAACGCCCAACGCGGCGACGGAGTTTTTGATAAAAGTATCTCTGCCCTGCGCAAACTCAACGCTGCAGGTTATGGCACGGTCCTCCCCCTCACCCTAGTTTACAATCCCATCGGCGCGAAACTCCCACCCGACCAGCAGGAACTCGAAGCCGACTACAAAAGAGAACTCAAAACACACTTTGGAATCGTGTTCACCCGCCTCTTCGCCATTACCAATCTACCCATCGCCCGCTTCGCCATGGACCTTCGGCAAAACGGTCAATGGGACGAATACATGCAACTCCTCGTCGATTCGTTCAATCCCGAAACAGTCCAAGGACTGATGTGCCGCAACACCATCAACATCGGCTGGAAGGGCGAAGTCTTCGACTGCGATTTCAATCAAATGCTCTTCATGCAGCAAAAAAACTCCGAGGATCAGAACTTATTTCTTTGGGATGTCACCCCAGAATCCATGGCAAATCAACCCATCCTCACCGGCAACCACTGCTTCGGCTGCACCGCAGGTTCCGGCTCTTCCTGTGGAGGCACTCTTGAAACACGTCTCGCATCGATGAGATAAGCACAACAACCATGAATTCCCATCCCAACGACCCGCTGCACGGCTACACGCTGGAAACGATCGTGATTCGTCTCGTCGAAGAATACGGATGGGATGAGCTTTCTGACCGAATTCGAATTCGCTGCTTCGCAAACGATCCATCCGTCAAATCCACTCTCAAGTTTCTCCGCAAAACCCCTTGGGCTCGGAACAAAGTTGAAAAGCTGTTTATCGAACTCCTGCACGAACAAGAAGGTGACTGAAGAGAAATCGTATTTTGCCATGCTCCGCAGGAAATCTTCTTCCCATCTCTTAATCATTTTGTAAGGTGATCCTTTCAGTTTCGTATCCTTTTTAGAGATGTATAGTCGCTTACTATTGATTTTTTTCAGCACTCTTTTGATAAAGCCAATCAATGCGCTACCGACCGCTCCGGATTTTGTGAACGATGTTCAGCCGATTCTTGAGCGAAATTGTGTTCGCTGCCACAACCCAGAAAAGATCAAAGGCGGTCTCCGGATGGATACCTATGAAGCCATCATGGAGGGCGGCGATAGCGCGGACGCTCTTGTCCCTGGGAAACCGGAAAAAAGTGAACTATTGCTTCGAGTCCTACTCCGCCCCATCGATGAAGGTGTCATGCCCGACGAAGGTAAGGCTCTAGAGCCTCGCGAAGTGGTTACCTTGGAAGCATGGATCAAATCCGGTGCCAAATGGCCATCCGGCCTAACCCTGAAAGAGAAAAAACCGGAGCCTATCAAACGTGTGCCCATCCCCAACCGCATTCCCAAATCCGCAGAAGATGCGGCGGGAATCATCGATGAGGTGATTGCCCTTGAAAATGCCGATGAGCCAGTGATCACCACCCCACCTATTGATGACCTCGCCTACTTGCGAAGAGTCACCATCGACATCATCGGTAGAATCCCAACCATGACTGAGATTCGCGAGTTTGAATCATGGGGTGACGACCGCCGTAAAAGACTCGTCAGCAAACTTCTCTCCCATCCCCGCTTCGCAGATCGCTGGACCATTTTCATGGCAGACATGCTGCGAATCCGCTCGAACGTCGAAGGCGGCAACCAACTTCTCGCCTACGTGAACGGCTCGCTTGCCCAAGGAAAACCTTACGACATTCTTGCTCGCGAATTGATCAGCGCTTCCGGACGCGCCAATTCAAATCCGGCGGTGGGCTTTATTCTAGGCGACGATGCCAACCCGATGGAACTTGCAGCCGCCACGGCGCAGACCTTTCTTGGAGTTCGGATCGGCTGTGCGATGTGTCATGACCATCCCTTCGATGATTGGCGCCAGAAAGAGTTTTACGAATTAGCGGCTTTCTTTGGGAAGACCGTGAAGGTGACAAATCGCAATCGCGGCATGGTCTACGCAACAGAAGGCAAAAAAATGGCCGTCCTGTGGCCGCCAGAGGACAAGGCAAAGCCCGAAGATCGTGAGGCGCTTCGGCCTCGATTCCCTTTTCAGAAACAACGTTTCGATAATAAACCACAACATCTGGTTCGCTTTGAAAAATCCCGCGACCTCCTCGAAGAACAGAGCAATAAAGGCAGCGAATCAGACGATCTCGACCGACTTCTCGATGCCGTCGATCCAATTTCAAAAACCAGACAAAACGTAGTCCTCGATGAAGCTAAGAAGGACAGCGAACTACTCAACGTCCACGGCGATATCTATCGCTCGAGTGAACTGAGAAACCAGTTAGCCGAGCTCATTGCTAATCCGAAAAATGACTTCTTCGCACAGGCTTTCGTGAATCGTATTTGGGCAGAGCTCATCGGTCATGGCTTTGTGGAGCCTCTAGACAATTTCTCTCCATACGTAGATCTCAGCCATGCATCGACTCTCGATTTTCTATCTAGAGAATTCGTGGCTTCCGGGTTCGATATTCGTTATCTGATCGAAACCATCGCCCTTTCTGACACCTACCGCAGATCCCAACTGACTGCCGATGTCCCGATTTCGGAGCGAGAAAACAGTGAGAAGAATTTCTCCGCCTCTCCAGCGAGAAAGATGCTCGGAGAAGTTCTCTACGATAGTGTTGTCGAAGCTGGACATCTAAAGAAACACAAGTGGCCTGCTGGAGCCAATAATCGCGAAATCGAAAAACAAATTCGTGTCCCAACCGGAGAATATATCATGGTCGAGGAATCCGCCCAACCCATGATGCAAGAGACCCATACGATGGCCCAGACACGAAGCGACGGATACGATCTCGAATCCTCCTTGAAGATCGACTTCAATTCCATTCTTTCTCCAAAGGAAAAGACCGAACTCGAGTCCATGCGCGAAGCGTCCGACCAAAAGATAAAGGCGCAGAAATTGGCTGCCATGCAGGAGGAAAACGCCAAGCGTGTGATGAAATATAGGACGGAAACGATAACTGAGATCATCGATGACAATCCTCAATTCGATAGCGCCATGCGCATGCAGACGCCGGCACCACCCTCTCATTTTTTAAGGGTATTCGGTCAGCCAGCCCGGACTGGATTAGGTGAATTCCGCGACCCTTCCTCTTCCCTTCGTCAGCACCTCTTGATGTTAAATGGTAGACTCACCAACGAAGCCTCACGAGTTGGGCCCTTCGAACCCATCCATAAAATCCTCACCAAGAATACAGACCGAGCAATCGACTACGCCTACCTTGAAATCCTGACTCGCCTACCGACCGCTGAAGAAAAGACCGATGCGAAAGCCATGCTCGCGCCAAACTCATTCCAAGGAATGGCCGATCTTCGCTGGGTCCTACTCAACAGCAATGAATTCCGCTTTATCCCCTAGCCTCTAACCGAACACCAAAACCAAAAGTCACGATGTCTGCCTGCACAGATTACCGATTTACCCGCCGCCGAATGCTGAAAGTGTTCAGCGCATCGATGCTTGGCATGCCGATCAGCCGACTGATGGCGCAAGCCGGTCCGGTCGATGGAAAAGCCGAACACGTCATTCTTTTCTGGAACAGCGGAGGCATGAGCCACCTCGACACATGGGATCCAAAACCCGGCCGTAAGGTTCAAGGTGAATTTGCTCCAATCAAGACATCGGTCGACGGGATGGAGATTTCCGAGATTTTTCCCCAACTAGCAAAGCAGATGCACCATGCGGCCCTGATTCGATCCATTGCCGGAACCAACGGAGATCATGGGCGGGCTCAGTATGAACTTCAAACCGGCTTCAATCAGTCACCGAATATTCTCCATCCGGGCCTTGGGTCGATCGTTGTAAACGAACGTGAGTCCCTCGGTGACTTACCTTCTTTCATCAGTATCAGCGGACAGCCGGCAAGAGCCGGATACCTCGGGCAACAATGTGAGGCTTATTTTGTCGGACGCCCCGGCGAAAAAGATCCGTATCTAGCATTCCCTGAGGGCATTAGCCACGCCCGCGGTATGCAACGCCTCCAGGTCTTGGAAAAAATGAATCGCAAGCTCTCGGGAAACCTTGGAGCCGATGAATTCAAAGCATCCGAAACCGCACTCAAGGATGCCGTCGCTCTCATGGAAAGCCCCGCTCTTAAAGCCTTCGAAATTGATGAGGAAAAACCCGAAACTATCGAACGATACGGAAATACCGAATTCGGTCGGGGTGCTCTCCTCTCCCGGCGCCTGGTTGAAAAGGGTGTCCGTTTCGTGCAAGTCAATCGAGGTGGATTCGATAATCATGGAAATATCTTCGAAGCCATGCGTGGCCACGGAGCGATCATGGATCCAGCAATCGCCTCCCTGATATCTGATCTCAAAGCAAACGGCCTCCTGAGCAAAACCCTTGTGGTCGTCCTCAGTGAATTCGGAAGAACCCCTCGCATCAACGATGGCGGTGGCCGCGACCATTGGGCGAGGTGCTTCAGCTGCATGATGGCCGGTGGTGGACTGCGAGGTGGATCGATCGTAGGCGCATCAGACCCAGATGGCATGGACCCAGCGGAACGACCCGTGAAAGTCCATGACTTACACGCGACCCTTTGCCACGCTTTGGGAATCGATCTGAACAAGGAAGTCACGACCCCCCAAGGACGCCCGATGCGACTCGTTCAAAAGGACGCAAGCCCCATCAGCGAACTCTTCTCATGAGCAGAACTCTCTCCAGACAGTTCGGACTCATTTTTTCACTCTTCGTTCTTCTCGGAACGACAGCTCTTTCTCAGGAGAAAAAGGCCGAAAGAGGCTCCATCATCGAAGACCGCGCAGCTCGCAAACTACTCCAAGCCGGAGATGCTAGACTCGAAGTCGGCGAGAACGAAAAGGCCTTGGAGATCTGGGAGTCGGTCATCGAACGCTACCCCAGGAGTAACATTCGTTTCGATGCTCATCTGCGCCTTGCAGATTATTTGTTTAACGAATCTGCTGACTTCGACAAGGCGCGGGCCAACTATGAAGCCGCGGCGGATGATTCGAATGAAGACGACAGTTTGCGAGCCCATGCAGAACTACAAGTCGGAGCCTGCTTCTATGAAGCCGGTAAATACGGAAAATGTTTCACAGTGATGCGCGAAGTCATCGAAAAATTTCCCAATACTCCGCAGGTCAACGAAGCCTACTATTACATCGGGCTGGGGCATTTCAAACTCGGCCACTACAGCCGCGCGATTGACGCTCTGGAAAAAGTGGGCACCGCTCTTTCAACTGATGATTCCAGAAAAGAAAAAGTCGAAGTCGGCAAGCGGCTGTTCGTCAAAATCGAAGACAAAGATTTTGCGATTCTTGCAGATGGTAAAAAGGTAAAAATTCGCTGCATGACCAAAAATGGAGACCAAGAAGAAATCGAATGCGACCCCATCGGCCGGCATCCGACCCTCGCACTTGGCAGCATCCTAACAGTTTCAGGAAACCCTTCGCCTGAGAATGGAGTCTTAGAAGTCAGGGGCGGAGATCACATCTCAATCACCTACATTGACGAGCACACTGCATCCAAGGAAATGAACGGTGAATTGATCAAAAAAGTTCAGGTCGTTGGCAACGCCGTTGCACGGATTACAGATGGTTCGCACACCCAGAGCCTACAAGCAGCAGTCATAGGAAAACCGCTTCACCTACAAATTGTCGATGCCGACCTAGATATCACGGATCAAGCAGATGAGCTTCCCGCAACGATTCAAATCTTTCGCCGTAAGACATCAGATGAAATAGATGAAGAGATCGCCAGAGGCGTTGCCAGTGGAGAGTTGACCGAAGGGCCTGAAGCCGATTTTACAACAAAAATCGAGCCGCTCTTTTTACTCAAAACTCTACCCGTCCGTTTGAAAGAATCTGAAGAACCGGGTGTCTTTCGGCTCGCTCTACCCCTACTACGCGGAGGGACTGGCGACTCCCTCACGGCAGAACCGGGACAGACGGTCCGACTGAGCTATCTAGATGAAAATCACATCGGGGACGGCGCTGAACTCCGCGAAGCTGAAGCCCGAATCATCGAAGGAAATCTCGGCGAAATGCGAGTGACTCGAACAGAAATTTCCGACCAAGAACTCAACCTTAAAACTCGACTCCGGACTGCAACCGCTCTCACCGAAGTCGGCAATCAATACAAAGAATTCGGCCTCAAAGACAAAGCAGATCTAAAATACACCGAGGCCCTTGATGTCTGCGAGGACATCCTTGAACAATCCCTAGAAATTGGCGGAAGTCTTCTCGAGGAAACTTATGTGCAATTATGGCGAATCTATTTCGCTATGGATCAGTTAGATCTAGCTCTAGGCATGAGCAGAAAACTGCTAGCAGATTTCCCCAATAGCGCATTTATCGACGAAGCCATGCTTCAACAAGCCCATGTGGAAAGAAAACGCGAAAACTATTCGCGCGCCATCGGACTCTATTCAAGCGTTGCAAAAATTCCCAACAGCCCCCTACGCGGCGAAGGCCAGTTTTTCATCGGTGAATGCTACGAAGAAATGGCCCTGAAGCCGGGCGAAGAAAATTCGTCCCGTCACTTCGAGAGCGCATTCACCGCCTACCAGAAAGTCTACGAACAGTTTCCAGAATCGGGTCGAGTCGGTGATGCCGTCGCGAAAATGGCCGCGTTCTATTATCAGAAAGAAGACTATGCCCGAGCCGTTGACGTGTTTGAAAACGTCCTTTCCGACTATCCTGATGCCAATTTCTTAGATGTCATCCTCTTCAATTATGGGCGCTGCCTCTATAAATTAGACAGAAAAGCCGAGGCTCGCAAAAAATTCGAACAGCTCATTTCGGACTTCCCAGAAAGCACGATTTCTCCCGAAGCGAGTAAGATTGTCGGTGCTTTGAAGAAGGCTGGCTTCTAGACCTCATTTCAACAATTTCGTGCACCTCGCTTAGAAATTCGAGAACTTCGGGATTCCCTCACCAGTCATTCACGACTACCTTTCAGCCATGCGAGCTAAAGCACTCTCCCTCCTTGAAGAACTTACCGAAGCCCACTCGGTATCCGGACACGAAGATGAAGTCCGCGCGATCTTTGTTGATGAACTTTCCGACGTTGGCCCCTTGGCCACCGACAAGGCTGGATCGGTTATTTGCGCGCTTCGAAATGAAGGCCCACGCGTATTGATCGCAGGACATATGGATGAGGTCGGATTCATGGTTCAAAATATCACTCTCGACGGCTTTATCCAATTCGTGACGATCGGAGGCTGGTGGTCACAAGTTCTATTGGGCCAGCGTGTTCAAATCCGCACAAAGAATGGTAATAAAATTGTCGGAGTAATCGGTAGTAAACCCGTTCACTTTCTTCCACCTGCCGAACGCAACAATCCAGTCTCCGTCGAATCTATGTATATCGATGTCGGTGCTTTTTCGGCACGCGAAGTAACCGATGAACTCGGCATCGCACTCGGTGACCCGATTGCTCCAGTTTCTCGATTTACGGAAATGTCTCGTTCCAATCTATTCATGGCAAAAGCCTTCGACAATCGAGTCGGAATGGCTGCAACGATCCAGAGTGCGCTGGCACTAGCGAACTCCGAGCATCCAAACGAATTGGTATTCGCGGGCAGCGTCCAAGAAGAGGTTGGCCTGCGAGGCGCCAAAACCTTGGCAAATTTCGTAAAACCTGATGTTGCAATCGTCTTAGAAGGACCACCAGCCGATGACACCCCGGGATTTAACACCCTCGAAAGTCAGGGTCGCCTTGGTTCAGGCGTGCAAATACGTCTTTTTGATCCCAGCGCAATCGGAAATCCAAGACTTGCGGAGCTTGCCATTTCTACGGCTGAGAAATCAAATATTCCCTATCAAGTCACAGTTCGTCGCAGCGGTGGTACTGATGCTGGTGCTCTGCACCAAGCAAATCAGGGAATACCATGTGTCGTTCTGGGCGTTCCTACACGCTACATTCATTCCCACAATGCAATCATGGACCTCGATGACTACCTGGCAATGGTTGAACTAACGATGGCACTGGCGGAGACTCTTGATGAAGATTCAGTGGCCGCCCTGACTCGTTTTGTCTGAACCTCATTTGATGAAACCAAAGACTCGAAACAGAAAACGAAACGCTGCAAACCTCAGAATATCTGTCGCAACAGATACCCAACTACAGTCCCGTGGCGAAGGCCATAAAATTACTCTTGGCACTGCATCTAGCCCGTTTGGAAACGCATTTATCGCAAGCACACCATTTGGTATCTCACATCTTTCGTTTTTTGATGAAACCGAGGATGAATCACTCGCAGCCGTTATTCAGGACTGGCCAAGAGCCGAACTCGTGAGAGACGATGCCTTTGCCAGTGAATCGATTCGTAAAATCCTTGATTCATCCGAACAAGTGAATACTTCATATCAACTTTTCCTAAAGGGAACTCCATTTCAAATCAGGGTTTGGAAGGCGCTCATTCACATAAAACCGGGCAACACATCAACCTACGGTTCACTCGCCGAAAGCATCGGCGCTAAGTCCTCGGCCCGAGCGGTGGGAAATGCCGTTGGAAGAAATCGTGTTTCCTACTTAGTGCCATGCCATCGCGTCATTCGAACGAATGGAGAGCTCGGCGGTTATCGCTGGGGCACCGAGCGGAAAAAGTTAATGCTAAAACAAGAAATTCCGAATTGGACAGCTGGGTCCTGACAGTCTTTTCTTCATAGACGAAAGGCTAACCTTAGCATCGAACATTTCTCATCACCCGACCCATGAGCAGCAAACCCAAAAATACCAACGAAAAGGCATCGGAAAAGTCCTTTTCCAGTCCGAAAAGTGCTGAGAGTCCTTCCGAAGGTGATTTGTGGGACTTAGACGAGGAACCAGAATCCGAGGTAGAAACTTCTGAAGTAACCCTTCCACACGCGAACCTTCCCTCCAAACGAGTAAAAAACTCGGCTGTCTCGTCAAGCACGCCAGAGATCCGAGAAATTGTTTTAAGCCAACCAACTTCAACTACTGAGGGTTCTGAAACTTCAGAAGATACCGAACCCTCGAAGAATCCGGATTCCTCAGAAAGAATCGAGGTCGCTAAAAAGAAAGAAGACTTTGATGAACTTGGTGAGTTGGACGATCCAATCGAAGAATCAGAAGAACCCAACGAAGAAGAACGCCAAGGGCAGACTTCATCGGACTCACAAGATCCCGAAAGTGAGGAAAATCAAGAAACTCCGAATTCCGAGTCAGAGAAAACTCCTGAACAACATCCAAAGAAGCCATCATCTCAGACAACTGGTAAAACAGATTCAACGGACCGAAATGACAAAATCATTCTCGAGGTAGGTTCAGAAAAAAAATCGCTCAACAAAAAGAAGAATTCAGAGTCTTCACTTTCAAAAATTGAAAAATTTGGAATCGGTACATTGATTCTCATACTTGCGGTTTCGGCGATTCTGAGCGTCCGGCATTTCGCAGACCGGATCGACCTAAAACCTCTCATTGCAGATGAAATTGATCTACCAATTAAGGGCAAAATGGCATTGGTAACCGCACTCGAAACCTTTTGGCGTGAGCCCATTACAACAGGTGAAAATCGCGATGTTGTGAAACGAGGTGTTGAATTGATTCCCGTGATAAAATTGGATCTAGAGAGAATTTCAGGCGAGGCCAGTGCGATACGCATTCTATTTCGGAACGATGAAGGCACGGTAATCGGAGATAACATAAGCCGAATCATTCCAGCCAATGGAACTCTAGAAATATCGGCTACTGATGGATTTGACGATCTCGGTATGCATGCAGCCTACAGAACTGGAAACAGCAGTAAATGGATGATCCAGATCCTTGAAGGCCCTTCAGTCCAGGCACCCATAGAACAGTTCTCAAAGCTCTTTGAAACCGAAGTCTCGACCGATATGCGCTGAAATCCCGACCTGTCCAAAAGAACTATTTAAACCTCCACTCCCGACCTATAAATGACACCCATTATTCCTAAAGAAGGCTGGCACGTCCTACACCTTTTCTATCACATTGATCACTCCCAGTGGTCAATGCTTCCTGACGAAGAAAAACGTGCTGCGAAGGTTCGACTCACCGAACTGATCCAAGAAATCCGCGCAACACCAGATACTCAGTTACTCACTTTCTCGGTCATTTCACCAAAAGCTGATCTCGGATTCATGCTCTTGACTCCTGATCTGCACGTGGCAAATACCTTTGAAAAACAACTCACACTCTCGCTCGGACCCGAGATCCTAACCCCGACCTATTCTTACTTCTCGCTTACCGAACCATCTGAATACACGACAACTCGTGAGCAGTACATCACGGAAACGCTTCTCGCAGAGAAGAAGCTTAGCGAAGGCAGCGAGGAGTTTGCAGCAGCATTGGTGGAATTCGATGAACGCATGAAGCACTACCGCTCCTATCGTGTTTATCCGCAGCTTCCGGACTGGCCTATCGTTTGCTTCTATCCCATGTCAAAACGCCGCAGCGGCAACGACAACTGGTACTCTCTCGACTACGAAGCACGCCGTGAACTCATGATGGGACACGCCCGTGTAGGCCGCACCTATTCTGGACGAATCCTTCAGTTAATCACCGGATCGACCGGACTCGACGAACAAGAATGGGGTGTGACCCTACTTTCGAAGACTACCGAGGACATCAAGGCGATCATTTACGAAATGCGGTTCGACGAGGTCTCAGCTCGCTATGCGGAATTTGGTGATTTCTATATCTGCCTCCAACTCCCGTTATCAGAACTCTTTGATCGAGTTTGCCTATAATTTCGCAGCGCACATTGCATTGAGCAGAAAGATCGGCACAGCTTTGTGCATCCTTTTACGGAGAAGCTTCATAACCTTGCCTTGCCTAGGCCTTTAAACCCACTAGCTTCTTTGATAGCTAACGAATGAATTGGTAGAAGCGCTGCCGTTCTCTCTATCCAACCAGTATTTTTCTATGCGCGAAAAGATTCTCGAACTTCTTCAAGAAAACTCAGACCAAACGTTTTCAAAAACACAAATCGCCAAAAGGCTCGATATTCCTGGTAATCGAAAAGGTGAACTGGGAGGGATTCTCAGCGATATGACCTCAGAAAACCTAATTGTCTGTGGAAAAAAACGCCTCTATTCCGCATTCGTTCCAGAAGTAGCCAAAAAGGAAGAAAAGAAAAATGCTGGCGAATCTTCCCGCAAAAAGTCCACTCCTGCCTCTGCCCCTAAAGGTTCTCTAACAGGCTCGATCAAGTTTCTTCCAAATGGGCATGCGTTTTTCTATCCCATCATCGGTGATCCTGATAACGAAGCCTCCAAAATCGATTTTACGGTCCACTCCCGAATCTTTATCCCTCGGGATAAAACCGAGACGGCTCTGGATGGTGACAGCGTGCGAATCAAACCCTCCGCTCCAACAGCAAAACCTCGACAACGGGGCTCTGCCCCTGAAGAAAAAGAGATTCGTGGCCGCGTCATCGAAATCCTCTCACGTCGCTCTGGTCGCATCGTGGGGGTCTTTCGTAAGAAAAATAAGTTCTCTTGGGTTGAGACCGATGATAAAGCCCTAGACGGGCGAATCAATATCACGGGCGACACGACTGCTGAACCCGGTCAAACCGTGGTCGTTGACCTTGAAAGCTGGCTAAATCCCTCCTCTGATCCAATCGGAAGAGTCATCGAGGTTCTCGGATGGCCAGGCGATGCGGGAGTCGACATCCTTTCAACAATCGCCCGCCATGGATTGCGCACTTCTTTTCCAGAAGATGTTCTTCAGGAGGCACGGGCGGTTCCGGAACTTCCCTCTGAAAAAGAGATTGCCCGTAGACGAGACCATCGTGAAAAACTCGTCATCACAATCGACCCTGCCGATGCCAAAGATCACGACGACGCCATCTTCATCGCCAAAACTAAATCTGGTGGATGGCTTCTGGAAGTCCACATCGCGGATGTGTCGCACTACATCAAACCGGGGTCACCGATGGACAAAGAAGCCGTCGAACGCGGAAACTCGACTTATCTAGTCGATCGCGTCTTACCAATGCTACCCACCGAGCTATCCAATGGCATTTGTTCGCTTAAGCCAGATGTCGATCGCCTGACCAAATGCGCGATCATGGAAATATCAAAGGACGGACACGTCGCGAACACCAAATTCGTCGATGCGGTGATCCACTCCCGAGCAAAGCTATCATACGAACAAGCACAGGCAATTCTCGATGGGAAACCTGCTCCCAAAGGTTCCGACCCAACGCTTGCCAGTACTGTCAAGGAAGCTTGGAGAATGGCATCACTCCTCCGAAAGAATCGCTTCAAAAATGGAGCGCTCGATCTCGAGATGAGTGAAATCAAAATCAAGCTCGATGAAAACGGACGCGCCTGTGAAGCGCATCAGGTCGTCCACACAGAATCTCATCAACTCGTAGAGGAATGTATGCTGATTGCGAATCAAGCAGTCGCTAAAATTTTGAGAGAACGCTCCAAGCCATCCATTTTCAGAATTCACGAAGATCCCGACCCCTCCCGCCTAGAAGATTACGCGGAAACGGCAAAACAACATGGATACCAACCCGGTGACCTTACGAACCGATCTCACATCCAAGCCTTGCTGGATTCGGCCAAAGGGACGGCAGAAGAGCACACGATCAAACTCGGTCTACTGAAGTCGCTCAAACGCGCGGCCTACGCGGCGGATCCCATAGGTCACTACGGTTTGGCAAAAACCGACTACACCCACTTCACCTCGCCAATCCGACGCTATGCGGACCTCATCGTCCACCGCTCACTTCAACCCTATCTGAAAAATCCGCCTGAGAAAACCGACCGCACCCCTTCTCAAGCGGAGCTCAGAGAAATCGCGCAGCACATTTCAGATACGGAACGCAACTCCTCAGATGCCGAATCTGAGACCAAGCAAATCAAACTACTTGAATACCTCGAACTCATCGCATCGACCGACCAATCAAAAAATTCTGGAGAAGAGACAACCTTTGACGGCGTCATTACCGATGTTCGACCAATGGGTCTCATGGTGGAAATTCCAGACATGAATGTTCGTGGTGTGGTAAAACGTGAAGATCTACCAAGTTCAAGTCGATGGCGTTTTGAGTCACACAATATGGCATGGACGTCGTTTGATGGAAAACGCCTCGCCCTAGGGATGAAACTTCCCCTTCGCATCGTCGCAATCGACAAAGTAAAACGTTTCGTCGATTTCGCAGTCGCAGGTGCACCGACCACCGAAGGAGTCAAATCAACTCGAAAATCAGGCTCTTCATCTTTCCCCAAAAAAAACAAAAGCAGCGGTTCTAAGAAACCAGTCCCTCGAACCGCCGCAACTGCCGGTCCGCCGAAAAAGCGTCACCGTCCGTCAAAACGGCAAGGGAGCAAAAGAAGGCCTCGATAACGCGACCCAGCGATCCCGATGAAACTGACTACCTTTTCAATCATCTTGCTGTGTCAGCCTCTCTTTGCAGAAGGACAGTTTTACAAGTTCAACGCTCGCGCTTCTGAAGTTGATCCCAGAACAACTGAACAACCAGAGATCGGTTTTGTTTTTTCAAAAAATGGGAAACCCACAGACACACAACTTGCCTGCGTCGATACTCGTGTCGAGTCGACTGGGAGGCTAGTAATCTGGCTGATGGCACCTCCACAGGCCTTGTTTGACCGCGTCACCTCTTACGGGCATCACGCAATTCAAGTCACCTATCCGCGGGAATGGTTTTCCCAAATGAACAAGCTCCGCAAGGAAGGTGATACCAATCATTTTTCAGGACTGCGATTGGAGGCTGCAACCGGAACCGATCAAACCGATCTCATAAAAATTTCAAAACCGGATGGCTTGATGGAGAGATCTTACCAGTTCGTGAAGTATCTAGAAAAAAGGAATCCCGAAGCGAACTGGAAACAATTTCTCTCGAAGGACGGCAATGGGCTAAACTGGGAAAAGGTCATTCTAAGCGGCGCGTCTCACGGCTCCACTACCTCGGCCAGGCTCGCAAAGCAGGTCAAGGTCGCACGCGTGGTGATGCTATCGGGTCCTCGTGATCAAACGGAAATATGGCAGGCACTTCCCTCGGCCACTCCAAAAGAACGGTTTTTTGCCTTCACCCATACCCTTGATGAAGGTTGGAAAAATCACCACTACTGCCGTTCTTGGTTACTGCTAGGCCTGAACAAATACGGACCCATCGTAGATGTGGATGAAGCTACTCCCCCTTATTTAAATACACGCCGTCTCATCAGTACAGCAAACGTGAAGAGCAACCCGAAACGAGCACATAGCGCCTCCAGCCCAGGCAAGTCTTCTCCTAAAGACGAGAATGGAAACTTCCTCTACGAAGATGTCTGGAAATATCTATTCACTCATCCTGTTGAAAAAGTAGGTCAACCCGTAAAGCCGGAGGAGCGCTGCAGGAAAGATTTTAGATAGGCAGGAATAGGTGAGGAATTGGAGACCTAAACGAGCCCGATTCCATCGAATTTTCCGCCCAATATCCTTTGAGTTCCAGGTGCCTTCAACCAACCGTTAAGCATGTCTGCGTAAACGCTCCGAAAATCGACCGTGTGAACCAAATCACCTTGAGATAATTCCGAAAGACTCGGGTATTCGCCGTACATCCCCCCTTTCACTCCTCCTCCAGCAACGAACATGCATGAAGCCTGCCCGTGATCGGTTCCAGCACTAGCATTCTGAGCAACACGCCTCCCAAACTCCGAAAAGGTCATCAGCATGACTCGCTTGTCATTCCCCTGTTGTTTTAAGTCGGTGAAAAAAGACTTCAGAGCAGAGTCAAGCTGCCCGAGAAGCCGATCATGGGTATTGAGCTGACCCGTATGGGTATCAAAGCCACCATGGCTTACATAGTAAACACGAGTTGCCATCCCTCCTGCGATCATGCGAGATACCAAATTGAGATTCCTCGCTATCGGAGTGCCATCGTATTTCACTTTCGTCTTATGCTTCGCGGCGACCTCAAGAATTTTTTTCGAAGACACTTGTGCATCAAGAGCCACACGTTCGAGAAATTTTAGATTCGATTCACCAACGATCGCACCGACTTTACCACCTCCAGCCATTTCAATCGAACCACCAGAAATCGGTTCATTGTCGTTGGCGATCGGTTGATTCAATTCGCCAAAAAACTCTTCAGCTTGCGCACGCTGCCCACCTCCATGAATCCAGCGATACAGTTCGGGTGAGCTTAAACTCGCTCCTGGATTTCTCATCGCTCCGAAGGATTCCGGGGTCGATTTATTGAAACTGATACCAAACGTTGGATCCGTTCCTTCACAAGCGTTATCAAAATATCTCCCTAGCCAACCTGTATTTGCACGGCCATTCGTGTCGGCCGTTTCCCATACCGAAGTGGAGACGAAGTGAGATCGATTTGGATTCGGATACCCCACTCCTTGCACAACACCAAGTGAACCTTCCTTAAACATAGAACCCAAGAATGGCATCGAGTTATTGAGTCCCAGCCCATCTTCTAGTTGGATCAAATTATTCTTCTTTTTCCCAAGAGTCGGTCTCGCTTTGTAATAGAGGTCATCTTCATAAGGCACCAAGGTATTCAGGCCGTCGTTGCCGCCAGCCATTTGAAGAACCACAAGAATGGTATCGTCTTTTCCGTTGGCAAATTGAACCGCTTGATCACTGGCTTGGTCTCCAAGCTCTGCAAAGGTTTTATCAATAAAACCCGGTAGGGTCCAAGATGCCGAGGCACCTAAGACCGCCGACCTCATAAAGTCTCTTCTCGTTTTCATGATTTAATGGTTTAGCAAATTTGGTAATACGGCGTACTCAGAATTAGATGACAGAGCTCGCCCAACTCTCTATCCGTAAAATTGATACCTTTCTTCGCTTCGGCATACTCGATGAAAGAGGCTCTTGCTTTCGATGGAATGGGCACATTGAAGAACCGCTTGATCAAGCTATCAACGAGTCCTTCAACATCTCTTCGTTCCTCTTGGCTTGCAATCCCACGAAGCTCCGGTCGCGTTTCCCCTCCCCGTCCTGTCCTTCTACGAAGCCGATCCACCATCGCCCCCATCTTCATATTTTCACCTGCCGAACCTTTGAGAAGATTTCCAGCAAAATTATAGCGTGTCAGTAAGGTATTAGTATTGATCCAAGCCTTACCCCAATCCCAGCCAGCAACATTCGGCGGCATGAACAAAACCTGCCCGAGCTGCATCTGTCCCATAAGCGGAAAGCCCGTTGGCGACCCCTTCATCTCAAGTTCTTTCAAAAGCTGCACAAGGTATTGAACCGGACTCTTGATCTGAGTCGCCATCGATTTGTCGCCATAAAATTCCTTACTAAGGAAAATCTCTCTCAGCAGCGGCTTGATCTGGTAGTCAGCCTCCCGGAAGGTTCTGGCAAGATCCTCGACCGCAGAATCTGCAGGTGATTCGTAAGCGAAATACTCCCACAATTTATTCGCCATAAGTTTCGCGCATGCATCTCTTTTGAAAATCAATTTAACGACGTCGCTTCCGTTAAATTTCCCTCTCTTCCCGAAAATTATTTTTTCTCCAGCGTCCCAAGTCTGAGCGTTCTGAACCACATTCCCATTGAATCGATTCAACTGGAATCCGGTGAATGCCCTTGCAGCCTCCTTTACATCCTTCTCCGTGTAGTTTCCCTCTCCAAGTGTGAAGAGTTCCATCACCTCACGAGAAAAATTTTCATTGGGGCTCGTCTTACTCGAACGCTGGATATCCAGATAGAGCATCATCGCCGGATCTCGCACAATTGATTGGGTAAGATCGTAGAAACTACCAAAAGCTTGCTCTCGGAAAAGCTGATTCTGGTTCATCATCAGCACCGGTTGTTTCACCTTGCGGATCGATGTCGCGAAATGATCGTGCCAGAAAAGAGTCATCTTTTCACGCAGAGGTGCCTTGGTTAGAAGGATTCTTCTGAACCACCAACCCTGACTCTCGACGGCACGTCGGCGGTTAATTTTCTGTCGTTCCTTCAGCGCATCGCGTCTCAACTTCGCGACCTCTTCGGCCGATTTACCATCGGCCATTTCCTGAAAGTCGCGGCGTTGAGCGACACGATCCTGCATATCGGAAAGCCCCTGCTGTTCAGAAACCCAAGCAGGTAGCGGAAAGGCATCCATTTTCTCATTCGGCACCAGCAGAGATTCCACCGCCTTCTCTCGCCCAAGGGCATAAAACTCATCAATCTCGTTTGGAGAACCGCCAAATCCTGCCCTGTTCAGCAAGTGTCGTGCTTCCTCTCTCGTCCAGTTTCCAGTAGCTTTTGGCAACATAATCGGCTTCTTGTAACAATCACAACCCCACGCTTCGGCAATGGTTGCGCAATTTGTTCAATTCCCTTAGCTTGCTGCTTCTGAAACTTTTACTCTTTCATTGTAGAGGTTATATTAAAACTAATGACTGAGCTCCTTTCACCCGCCGGAAACTGGAATTGCGCACGTGCCGCAGTTGCTGCAGGTGCAGACGCAATCTATTTCGGCCTCTCAAAATTCAATGCTCGTCTACGAGCAGATAATTTCACCGAGGCAGATCTTCCAGAGCTCATGGCCTATCTTCACAAACATGATGCGAAAGGTTTCATCGCGATGAATACCTTGATCTTTACCGAGGAAATTGAAGCCGCTGAAAAGCAGCTCCGTTTGATCGGTGATGCCGGAGTCGATGCCCTGATCATTCAGGATCTTGGACTTGCAAAAATGGCTCGAAAGATCGTCCCTCAGGTTGAGCTACATGCTTCAACTCAAATGACCATCACCTCCCCCGAGGGGCTGGCCTTTCTTGAATCCATCTTTCCCATGGAACGAGCAGTTCTCTCACGCGAGCTTTCCATCAAAGAGATCGAACGATTTCAGTCATCCGCCATAACCGATAACCTCCGACTAACGACCCCACTTGAAGTCTTCGTTCACGGAGCCCTCTGTGTCGCCTATTCCGGGCAGTGCCTCACCTCTGAATCACTTGGCCAGAGATCCGCAAATCGCGGCGAGTGTGCTCAAGCTTGTCGGATGCCCTACGAAATCGTCGTTGATGGCGAAACACGTGACCTAGGTGAGCATCGCTATCTACTCTCACCCCAAGACCTCGCTGCTGTGGACATTATTCCGGATCTCGTTCGTGCTGGGGTCGTCAGTTACAAAATCGAAGGACGTCTGAAGACTCCCGAATACGTCGCGGCTGTCACTCGGGTCTACCGAAAGGCTCTCGATGCATGCTCTTCGCCCGCCACGGCAGAAAACGAGATTACCGATACAGACAAATACTCGCTCGAGATGACATTCTCTCGCGGACTCACCACCGGCTGGTTAGCTGGAACCAATCACCCCTACCTCACCCACGGGAAATTCGGTAAAAAGCGTGGCCCTTTCCTTGGCGCGATCATCGAAGCTCAAAACGGCTGGATCCGCCTGGACACACCTCCATCAAAACAGACACCTCCTCTCAAAGCTGGTGACGGAGTGGTCTTCGACGCAGGAGAAAACCGTGACCTCGAACAAGGCGCTACGATTTGGAAGATCGAAAATGATCGCATCATTTTCCACCGAACGTATTCCGGAATCAATTTTGATCGTATCCGCCCTGGCGTCACCCTCTACAAGACTGCCGATCCAGCCCTCCAATCCGAGATACGGAAATTTTGGCAAAATGCAAAACCACAGATCCGTAAGACATCATTGGAAATGATCCTAACAGGCAAGCCTGGCGAACCGATTACTGCACGTGTTGATTCAGTCTCGGCATCCACGACTATTCCAGCAAGTGAAGCAAAGAACCAACCTCTCACGACTGAAACACTGCTGAAACAACTTTCTCGACTTGGCGATACATCCTACGAACTTTCTTCGCTAGACAATCGGCTAGAAGGTAATTGTCACATTCCGATATCAGCCCTGAATCAACTACGGAGAGATCTTGTCGAACACCTCGAAGCAAAGGTGACGGAACTGCCAGAAAAACCGGTGTCAACGATCACGGCAAAAGACTTTCTTCCAGAACCCCCAACAAACGATTCATCCGAATCCAACCCGCAACTTTCAGTTCTCACCCGAACAACCGAACAACTTGAAGCAGCAATCGAAGCGAACGTCTCACAGATCTATTGCGACTTCGAAGACCCCCGTCGCTATAAGCATGCAGTGGACCTAGCACGCCAGTCAGAGAGCCAGATCATCTTGGCAACTCCTCGAATTATCAAGACAGGTGAAATCGGCTATTTGAAGTTAATCGAACGAGCCCAACCCAACGGACTTCTCCTCAGAAACCTAGCAGCTCTTCATCATTTCAAAGACAACGAGGAATTGATTAAAGTCGGTGATTTTTCGCTCAATACAGCAAATCCACTGACCGCAAAAATCTTGATGGAAAGCGCCAATCTCGATTGCCTTACCATTTCCTACGATCTGAATATCTCGCAAGTCCTCGACCTCCTCCGGAAAACACCTCCTCAGTGGCTTGAGCTTACTCTACATCAACACATGCCCATGTTTCATATGGAGCATTGTGTGTTCTGCACTTTCCTGAGTTCTGGAACGACATACAAGGACTGCGGACGCCCTTGTGAAAAACACATCGTTCATCTCCGCGACCGTGTCGGTCAACTCCATCGCCTTCAGGCCGATGTCGGCTGCCGAAACACGCTCTTCAATGGGCGGGCTCAAACTGGCGCACGTTTCTTTAATCAACTTCTGAAATCTGGCCTCAAAAACTACCGAATCGAACTCCTCGACGAGGACAGAGAAACCGCCTTCTCAACCATCGGCGCGTATCAGGCTTTGATTGCCGAAGAAATTTCACCCGAAAACCTTCTCGACGAAATCCAAGCTACAGAAAAGCTCGGAGTCACAGAAGGCACTCTAGTTGCTGACTAGTGACGACCACATGATTTTCATCCGGCAAATTCCAGGCTCGACGGCATTCTATCCAGATAAAACCTCCTAGAACTGAGTTTTGAAAAAAGTGATCTCCATAATTTTTCTGGGATTTATTGTATCCTGTGAAAAGCCTATATCACTTCCAAACCAGGTAACCCCCAAAGAAGACCGTGCTACGCTTGCAGCCGCCCAGTTGGAACATGCAAAGACGCACCTCGGAAACGAACGACACTCTCAAGCACTGGCCTACCTATGTGCTTCTTTGGAAAACGCCCCAAGCCAACAAGCTCAAGAACTCTTCGATTCGACACTCGGACAAAGTCATTTTGAAATCCCTACCATCCGCCTAACTCACCCTCACCCGATCCTTTCGGCAATCCGCAATGGCAATAGCCTCTTTGCAGCAGTCGGCGGCCCCTATCCAACCGTCTTGCGCTGGAACCTAACGGAAAACCCATTCGTCAGCTCAATACTGTTCCCTATCGAATCACGAACGATTTCGCACATGGTCGTTTCTCCCTCAGGAGATTTCATCCTCATCCAACGCGACTCCACCAATCTACTCTGCGACGCAGAGAGTTTGAAACCCATCACTTCCATCGGAACGTTCCCTCCACATCTTCACCCAAAAGCTCTTCAGGTTTTTTCAGATAATTCACTTCTTCTTGCTCATCCCGTTGCTTCTGCGAACCAAACCCTAACTTGGTCGATTCGCGATGCAGCAACTGGTGAGACGCTTCGCTCCGAATCCATTCCAGCTTTTCCAAAGCCCATCATCGCTTCCTTCAACGGAACCACTCTCCATGTTGGTCTTGAGAATGAAACCCAAATCATCATTCCTCTAACTGGAGAAATAAAGAGAGAACAATTCACATCACCACTTCCAAGTAAAAACTCTTACGATACCACCACCTTTGATCACGATACCATCACCCTTTCCCAAACCATTCCCAAGGAGGCAATCTTAACTACACCAATTTCTGCCATCACCGGTTTCCAAATGGATTCGAAAACTCAATCTCTCACACGGATTCCAGTCACCGAACGCCTCCAAATTCTTTCTAGCTTTTCCGATCAAGTCCCCAAAACACTCAATATCTTTTCATCTCAAGAAGCGCTTCTCAATCGATATGCTGCCGCATTCCCAGAGCATTTTCCCAAACGGAATGCAGCTCTACTCGCCCATACGCAGATAGTTAGAGAAACTTTTGCCAGCGCAAACAAGCCCTTCATTCTAGCAGCCATCAAAGCTCTCCCCAAAAAAGGGCTACCAACTGCCACAGCCTTTCTCTTGGCCCACCAATCTGGTGACTCTGAGTTTATTGATGCAGTCGCCCAACAATGCGAAGATTTACCCAAAGCACTCCATCAGTTAAACCACCCGAGCGCAAACGTTCCAAACCTCGCAGACCTACGAAAAACTCAAGACTGGACGGGTTATGAATCTCCAGATTTCTCGCCCCTGTTCGAGGCAGCAAATCAAAACAAATCAGAAATCGTCTCCCAACTTTTACTTTCCGATACTCCAACCGAAGAGGAAATACGCATCTTCGTCGAAAAACTACTCAACCCTAAGGCGATTGAAAGTCTAGGTGCAAAAGCAGTCGCTGCAGCAGCCATCCAAGCAGCCTCACAACTCGCAAACGATCAGCAACACGCAACCTACGCCATTGCCCTTGCTAAAGTCGCGCAGCGTATGGGAGCGAGCCTTACAGAAACCCTTCGTGTTCAGGCCACTTCCTTTACTTCTCTCGGAGATTTCACTT
>JBGCEE010000059.1:0-7217 GCA_045106015.1 Akkermansiaceae bacterium
GAGAGCGCGATTCCCTCTTTCTTCATGCGCTTGATGGTGTCCTCGGTCACCAGGAAATTGTGCTCGATACATCTGACTCCCGCGTCGATGGCACGGTTGACGGACTCATCGCTATAAGCATGAACCAGGCAGTAGGTCCCTGAGTCTGCGGCGACCTTCACGGCAGCCTGCATTTCTTCCAGGGTGAACTGAACTTGGTGCAGCGGATCGAATTCACTGGCGACTCCGCCGCCCCCCATGATCTTGATTTGGGTGGCGCCACTGCGGATATTGGTCCGGACAGCCTTCATGACTTCATCCACGCCATCGACCATGTAGGAAAAGCCATTGGCAGAGAGGTAATTTGGGGACCCCGGCTGATCATTCCAGCGACCGACGTCACCATGACCACCGGTTTGACTGATAAAGCCGCCGCTGGGATAGATACGCGGGCCCGGAATACGCCCGAGTCGCACCGCTTTGGCGAGCCCCTGCACATTGCCGCCAGCATCACGGGCTGTCGTAAAGCCCTGATCCAAATAGGAACGCAAGCGTTCCTGAGAAATTGCTCCAGTCGCCATCTGGTCCCAGTCATCGCGACCGTCAAGCATCCCCTCGTGGATGGCGAGGTGGGAGTGCATATCGATTAGGCCCGGCATTAGAGTGCGGCCCCCGCCATCGATCACGGTGGCGCCTTCGGCCGCTTTGACGTCTTTCCCGATCGCCTTGATCAGATTGCCTTCCACCAACACGTTGCCTGGGCTTAGTTTATCGTCCAAGCCGTTGAAAATCTGTACGTCGGTAAAGAGAACCTGCTTAGGTGCCTCTTCTTTCTTCTTTTCCTGAGCAGAGAGCGCACCTGGGAAAATTAGACTAGAGAGAACGGCAATGGGGATGAACTGTGACTTTGGCTTCATAATGACAATTGATAGATTATTTTTTATTCCATCACCCTATCCAAATAGACCGTGGTGCCACGCTCTAAGTATTCTCATTTTCTGCCATTTGATTTGCAATTGGTTCTCGATCTTCGACAATGCCCTCCTTGAAGCAAATCCCTCTCATTCACACATGCTGGTTGAAACCCTTCGCAGATTATTTCTCGGAGAAAGGCGTCAGTCTGGCGCCCTACTGTGAAGAGGCTCAAATTGCTTTGGCATTTGCGACCACTGGCGAAGGGTGGATCACCAAGCATCAACTCTACGAATTTCTCCAAGCCATTGCCATTGGGGAAAAAATGCCGGAAGTGGGATTTGTCGTCGGTGAGCTCATCACGCCAGATTGCTTGGGTGATCTCGGAGCCGCAATGGATCAAGCGAAAACTCTTGCGGGGGTGGTAAGAATCTTCGGGGAACTGATTAACCGCCATGTCGAGGGGAACTTTTGTTGGCTGGAAGAAGGAGATGATGGCGAGGTTTGGCTGTTCAATAAAAAGTCGACTTCCTCGGAGCCCGGCCGTGTGATCGCTGACCAAGCTGGACTGATGTCGATGATCAATCTGGTTCGCCTAGTTGCTGGAAAATCTTGGTATCCCGAAAAAGCCGCTCTTCAAACGGAACCGACCCGCTGCCATCGCAAGCTGCCCGGAATTGGCAAAATCGAATTCGAGTTCGAACACAACGCAAGCGGATTTGCCTTTCCCGCCCGCTGGCTCCTACGTCCGACGGAAATACATGAAGTATCCCATCTGGAGAATCGTCAGGCCCTCGGACTATTGAACGAAGGTGAACCTGTCTCCACAAAACTTGAACTCCTACTGAGAGAAATGATGGGCGTAGGTGGAATCTGCCCGACCCTAAAACTGATGGCAGACCTTTGTGATACGAGTCCCAGATCGCTGCATCGCCAACTCAAAAACGAAGGGAGCTCCTATCAGCAAATTCTCGACAAAATCCGTTTCGAGCAAGCTCGGTCACAACTGGAGAAAACTGAACTTTCCATCAAGGAGCTGGCCTATCAACTCGGCTTCTCGGGTTCGAATAATTTCGTTCGCTCCTTCAAGAGAATGAGTGGATTCACCCCCTCTCAGTTCAGGCAGGCAAACTGTCGCTCGAAAGCTTAGAAAACCACTCATCTGGCCCAACCTATTTCCTAATTCTTCACTAGACTGGAAATACATTAGCTAGAAGAGGAACGTCTATTCTTTCCACCAATCCCCTTCCCTTTCCCAAGCTTCCAACTTGGGAGAGTTCAGTTCTTTGTTTGGACTCACCTTCTTCCGATCTTTTTCGAGTTCGTCGATCAAGTGATCGACCTGCTCATCTCGCCGATTGCTACTTCGAACCATGCAGGCCAACAGCGTCAGAATCACCCCGAAACTGACCATGATCATGGTTAGCATCGCAAGCGCAAGCGCATCAGATTCAGTGATCGCAAGAAACATATCTCGGGCAAGCTTGCATCATCATCCTACAAAATCTAGCCCCTTCGTGTTTTCAGTAAAAAAACACCATTGCACCTTTCATCATTACCGCCTACCAGTCTTCCCATGAGCACACTTCTAGAAAAAGAGTCCATTATTTCCAAAACTAAAGAACTCTGCGCGCAAATCGCCGAAGACGAGCAATTCAAAAAGCTTCAAGGTGATGTTGAGCGTTTCCTCTCTGATGATGAGGCAAAGCTTCAATACAAGTCGGTCCACGAAAAGGGTGAGGAACTCCATCACAAGCAGCAAGCCGGCGTCGAACTCGGTGCTGCTGAAATCAAAACCTTCGAAGACTCTCGCGACGCTTTGTTCCAAAATTCAGTCGCCGCGGATTTCATGGACGCACAACGTGCACTCGAAGGCATTCAGAAAGAAGTCAGCCAGTACGTGAGCATGACCTTGGAACTTGGCCGCGTCCCAACCGATGAAGAAATCGAGCAAGCGCAACAGGGCGCTGGCGGTTGCTGCGGTGGCGGCGGCGGTGAAGGGTGCTGCGGCTGATCCTTCAATCACACGAGCCTGTGGCCTCGTCTGAGACCTCAATCACTTTTCTAGGCACCGGCACATCTGTCGGTGTTCCTGTAATTGGATGCGATTGCCCAGTTTGTCGTTCAACCGACGAGCGAAATATTCGTACGCGCTCATCGCTCTTTGTCTCAACGCCGAAAACCAAGATCCTTATCGATTCAGGGCCCGACCTACGTGAGCAGGCCCTCCGGGAAAAAATCACGACTGTAGACGCTGTGCTTTATACCCATTCTCACCTCGATCATGTGGCGGGCTTCGACGAACTCCGCGCCTTCTGCTGGTCCAAGCAAGACCCTCTCCCACTATACGCCACCGAGTCGTGCCTAGAAGTATTGAAAAACATGTTTGGCTGGGCTTTTCACGCAAGCAACACCTACGGCGGCTACGTCAAACCTGACGCAAAGATCATTTCGGGACCTTTCAAGGTCGACGACGTAGAAATCCAACCCCTTCCCGTCATCCATGGCACCGTCGAAACCACCGGCTTCCGCATCACCACTGCGGATCAATATTCGTTCGCCTACATTCCAGATGTAAAAAGCATTCCCCAATCTACGCTTGATCTACTGTCGGGGCTAGATCTTCTGATTATCGATTCCCTAAGAGAAAAGCCTCATTCCACTCACCTCTCACTATCTGAAGCGCTGGAGATTTCTGAAAATCTCAATCCCAAACAAACGATCCTCACTCACATCAGCCACGAACTCGAACATGAGGCGTTGAAATGTCGCCTACCTGACGGGGTCTCACCTGCCAGAGATGGGATGAAACTAATTCTCAAATAGGCGGCATTCGTATTGTGCGCAAAGGGTTGCAACTTTTTCGGGCTGCTTCATTCTTCCACGAATGAATGATCCTCAAATCAACTCTGTTTCGAGCAGGTTTTTGCTGACGACCATTCTTCTACTCACTCTCTTCAGTGGTCTTAGTTATGCAAATCGGCTTTCAAGTGAAGATATTCTCGTCGTCTTCAACCGCTCAATACCGGAGTCAAAAAAGCTAGCGGACTTTTATATTGAACAGCGCAACATCCCCAAAAACCAAGTCCTAGGTCTGGAGATGCCAAAAAAGCAGGATATTTCCCGGACGGAATTCGAGGAAAGTATTCGCACCCCACTTCTTACTTTCTTCGATGATGAACAGCTTTGGCAACGCAGCAAGGATGCAAGCGGTCGTCTCTTGCCAACCTCGACCAAAATTCGGGCCATTGTGCTCATGCACGGTGTGCCACTTCGAATCAAACCCGCGCCAAACCCGACCCTGAAAGATGGGGAAAAACCTCCAACTGGCCCGATTGCTCCGCGCAATGAAGCATCAGTCGATTCCGAACTCGCCTTGTTCGGCACCGAAAATCTCCCCATTCAAGGAGTCCTGAAGAACGCCTTTTACGACAGTAAAGTCCCAATCCACGAATCCAAGACTCCTTTCTTCACTCTTGTCACTCGCATCGATGCTCCGTCATACGCGATTTGCGAAAGGATGATTGCCGACTCAATCGCGACGGAAAAGAATGGGCTTTGGGGGCGTGCTTATGTCGATATCGCAAACAAATACCCGCAAGGCGATAATTGGCTCGAGAGCATCGCCACTAAGAATTTTGAAGTTGGTATCCCTACGATCGTTGATCGCTTTAGCGACACTCTACCCAAGAACTATCCACTGACAGAAGCCGCGCTCTACTACGGTTGGTATACTTGGAGTGCCAATGGTCCATTTAAAAACCCAAGTTTCAAATTTCGGCCTGGAGCAATCGCCATTCACATTCATTCCTTTAGCGCTGAGCAACTAACGAACAGCGAAAAGAATTGGGCAGCTCCACTGCTCGCTCGAGGAGCCTCTGGGACCGTTGGAAATGTCTACGAACCATACCTCAACTTAAGCCACAATTTGTCGATTCTTCATGAACGCCTTCTCGATGGTTGGACCTTTGCTGAAGCCACTTGGGCCGCAATGCCCGTTACTTCTTGGCAAGCAGTCACAATTGGTGATCCGCTGTACCGACCGTTTCTACACATCAACGGAACAGGCGAAAAACTTGAACGAGATAAGGATTTTCGAATTCTCCTCGCCGCAGCCAGAGAGTGGCCGGAGAACGATTCAGAACGCCAAAAAAAGGTCGGCCTTGCCGCCAAGAACCTAAAATCTGGAAATCTAGCAGAAGGCCTAGGACTCGAATACCTGGCAATGAATGACCTACCCAATGCCGAGAACTGGTTAAAAGTTTCTCAAGAATTATTTTCGGGTTCAGCAGATCGACTTCGCCAAGATGTTCAACTGGCTGCCATTGCAAGAAAGAGTGGCGACAAACAAAAAGCCGTTGGTATTCTCCGAGCAGCAAAAGAGAAATACGGTTTAATTCCTGAGGTAGATGCTCTTTCAGGCTGGCTGGATATACTCGACCCACCACCACCCCCTGCCGCGGATCCAACGACCATTCCTATCGACTAAAAATTTCAGGCTCCACTTCCGCAATTCGACAATTCCATGAACTACAGCTTCCTTCTCGAAAGCGTTTGGCATCCTCCCCTTGCCTTCGAAGAAGTCTCCGCCCCCTCCCTTCCTCCTGAAATCGAACTACAGGCGCTATGGTTCTCTGGAGCCTTTGGTAAAGACTTCCGCTTGAAAGATGGCCGAACGCTAACCATCACACAATTCGGTGAATGGAATCTTGGTCCGGGTCCAGACTTCAGCCGCGTTGCCATCGAGATTGATGGCTCGCCCTTTACCGGTGACCTAGAACTTGATTCTAAATCATCGGACTGGGAGTCCCATGGACACTCAACCAACCCAGCCTTCACCAACACGATCCTTCACGTCGCATTCGAAGCGAATACGAAGGAGATGTTCATCCGCACCGCAAATCATCGCCAAGTCCCTGAGTTACTCATCCCACCAAACCAAGTGAGCGAGGCCCTAGCCTTGCCGATAAGACAAACGGCCATCTCAGTTCCGGGACGCTGCATCGCACCGCTTAAACGCATTTCAAAGCTCTCTCTTGAGCGTCTATTCAAGGAGGCAGCAACAAGACGCGCCAACCAAAAAGCGCTTCGTTTCTCGCGAACGGTTGAGGCCAATGGATTCGATTCAGCCCTCTTTCAAGCAACTGCTGAGACACTAGGTTATGGGGGAAACTCGTTGCCCATGCGACTCCTCGCCCAGCGCGCTCCGATCAGGACCTTACTTTCAAATCCCGCGGATGCCGAAGCAATCCTACTCGGGACCGCCGGATTTCTCAGCCCAGAAATCCACTTACAAGCGCCGGAAGATACCCGCGAATACCTTTCAAATCTCTGGGAGACTTGGTGGAAACTTCGTTCACAGCACGAACCTTCTATTTCCGGATCACCGGATTGGAAAACCCATGGACAGCGCCCAGCCAACCACCCTCACCGCCGCGTTGGTGGTCTTTCCGAATTGATACAAAATTGGCGAGCCTACAAAGATTTTGTCCGAGCTTCACCATTCTCCGCAAAAAAAATAGCCGACTTTCTCCAAGGGCTTCAACACGAATTTTGGTCTTATCATCACACCTTAGGCTCCAAGCGGAGCCAAACCGCCATTTCCGTCTATGGAAGAAATTTGGCAATGGAGTTGTGCGCCAATCATCTTGTCCCCCTCGCTATTCAAGAAAGCCGTTTCAGCTATCACGATTACTACAAGCTCCGTCACTCGGCCATCAACCAAAAGCTGAAGCGATGTGGCATCCGACTCTTCGGCACCGAGGAGCGAGCCAAGCCGCACCTACGCCGCATTCCACATCAACAAGCCATGCTTCAACTCTATCACGACTTTTGTTTGGAGGATACTTCGGCCTGCGAACAATGCCCATTTCCTGAACAACTATCACAATGGAAGTAAACGCCTTCCATCTCACCTGCACGCCAAACCAACCATGGAAATTCAATTAAACGGAATCCCCCACCAACTTGAAACCGAGACAAGCGTCTTACTCCTCTTGAAGAGCCTTAAACTCGATGGCAAACCCGTTGTAGTCGAACTCAACCAAGGAGCCATTCTATCCAGAAACTTCCACGATACAACGGTGACCCACGGAGATCAGGTCGAGATCGTCACCCTCGCCGCAGGTGGGTGAAAGTTTTTCAGAGGAAAATCCATCCGAAGACCATTTTTCCCTTGCAACCCAACCCGATCAGGATTCATCTTCCGCCCACGTCGCCTCTAGCGATAGTCAACTAAATCCGGTGTAGCTCAGCGGCAGAGCGGGTGACTGTTAATCACTAGGTCCTTGGTTCGATCCCAAGCGCCGGAGCCATTTGAAAGCCCT
>JBGCEE010000060.1:0-24671 GCA_045106015.1 Akkermansiaceae bacterium
TTCACTTTGAAAGTCGACCAACTGACGGGAAATCAGTGGCTTTGGATCAATCCCAACTTTTTTGCATTCGAAGATATCGGATCAGCAGATACCACTGTCGGGGCAGCTTTTTCCTCTAGCGGAGGCCAACCGGTTCTGGGCTCCGCACTAGATCGAATCGTCTTCCGAGGCGGAGACTTCGCAGCACCCTCGACAACCGTAAGTTACACGAACTTTTCAGTTTATTTCGGCGGGTCCTCTCCCTTCATTCCCGAGCCAAGCACAGCTCTGCTCGCTGGACTTGGATCTCTCCTGCTGCTTCGCCGTAAGCGTTCATGACTTTCGGTTGACTAGCGATCTTCTGCTGATTCTTTCCCCTTCTTTCTCTCCCAGATCGCCACGCTGCCCCATAAAACAGCAGGAACTCCAAGCGAAAACGCGAGCCCCCAACCCGGGTAATCGACTCCGAAGGTTCCGATCCATGCGAACAGGAAACCCATCGGGACAGACCCACAGGCCAGCGCGACAAGAAATTTACCGAAGCCCATCCGCACCAGTCCCGCCATACAGGCTAGTACCTCGGGTAGTATCGGTAGTGCGCGACTTACCGCTACCATCAGTGAACCACGTTCTGAAAACAACTCATGGCCTTTCTTGAAATCTTTTTCTCCTAGCCACTTCTTCGCGAACCTTTCATCGAAAAATCTTCCGATTCCATAACCAAGTGTCCCAGCTAGCATGGACCCGATCACCGCAAACAAGCCACCCAACCAAAACCCATAAACTGCGCCGAGCGCAGACATCACGACGGTGCCTGGAATTGGTAACAACAAATCAGACAGCAGCAAGCCGATCCCTAACAGCCAAGCCCAACCTTTCGCCTCTTCGAATCGCGCCGCCAATCGCTCCACATCCCAAGTTTCTTCCAATTCCTGACCGAAAAAATACCACCCGAGCAAAAAGAAAACCCCGAGCGCAAGCATCAGCAGTATCAATCTCATCGCCGTCTAAGTTCCAAAGCCTTCATCGCGCGTCAACGTCTTAGTTCACTGCACGATCTCTACCGGTGCATCAGGCAAGGCCTTCATAAACGCACTTCCATACCGCTTCGTCACGATACGATTATCTAGTATACAAACCCACCCAGTATCCTTCCTTGTCCGGATCAAGCGACCCACTCCTTGTCGCAATTTCAAAATCGCTTCGGGAACCGAGTATTCCATAAAAGGATTTCCACCCTCCGCTTCGATCGCCTCAAGCCGCGAAGCCGTAAGCGGATGATCCGGCACGGCGAAAGGCAATCGCGTCACCACCACATTCGAAAGTGCCTCGCCCGGCACATCCACACCCGTCCAGAAACTATCCGTCCCAAAAAGCACACTATCCACATCCTCTCGGAACTCTTCCAACATCCGGTGACGCGGCATACCTTGCCCCTGCATCAGCAATCGCCAGCCATTCTGCCGAAAGAAAACCTCACATCTCTGGGCCGCATCTCGCATCGTTCGGTAGCTTGTAAAAAGCACAAACGCCCTTCCGTCACTTCCCTTAACCGCATCCATGATTCCCTTCGCCATCATTTCATCATATTTCGGCGTATTTGGATCCGGCATCGATTTAAATATCCTCACCTTCATCTGCTTCCGATAGTCAAAAGGGCTGCCAATACTCATTGCCCGCGCCGACTCACCACCGACACGCTTGCGGAAATACCCGAGCTCCGGATCACCTACACCTAAAGTCGCACTGGCCATTACCATGCATTTTCTTCCTGAGAAAAGCAAAGGCCGCAGACGGTCTGCCACTCTCACTGGCGCGCCATGACAACTGAACTGTGTCTCGTCGCGCCCACTCTTTTCTACCCAATACACACATTCTTCATCTTTCTGATCGAGAAATTCACCCACTTCCCCGTGCACCTCGCGCAATTTTCGCGCCGCATCCATCAGCTCATTTTTTGAGTTCTCCGTATCCGTATCTTCCGCTAATTCTGAGAGTTCTTCCCAAAGATTTCGCAGCGGCGCAGCCAACGAATTACTCACCAATTCCGGACGCCTGACACGGAACTCTTTCGACCACTGACCAAACTTCGCAACATCTCCCACTTCACCAAAAAATTTCTCAACGGCCACCAATCCGCGCTCCACGGCTAGCATCGGCGCCGCCTTTCCATAACTCTTCAAAATCCCCTTCCGAGTCTTTGGGTTATACAAGCGCTGCAAATCAAATCGCAGACCCGATTGGGAAATCCGTAGCCCAAGCTGCACTGCCGCCACCTGCTCAACCGTGTGCGCTTCATCCAAGACTGCAAAATCATTGGGAAACAAAAAACCCTGCATCGCCTCACCCTCCTCATCACGCTCCATCTCACCAGTATTCAACAACGCAAAAAACAACGTATGATTCACTACCACTAACTTCGCGTCCGCCGCTGCCTTGCGAGCCTCTTGGAACCAACAATTTCCCTTTGAGCCGCAATAGCGCTGCGTGCACGAATGCGCCTCGCTACATACCTGCAACCAAACCTTCATCGATGGCTGAAACGGAATATCACTCAGCGTTCCATCCCGGGTCGCATCCGCCCAATCGCGAATCCGATCCAGCTCCGTCGCTTCCGTTGTCGTGAACAAATCTCTCGACTGCTCCCAAGCCCGCCGCAATCGCGCCGGACAAAGATAGTTCCCCCTCCCCTTCAGAAGAACCGCTGGCAACTCCTCATCGAGAATCTTCCTTACCAACGGAATATCCTTCCGCACCAACTGCTCCTGCAAATTAATCGTATGCGTGGAAATCACCCCCTTCCGCCCCGTTTCCAGCGCAAACTTCGCCGCCGGAACCAAGTAAGCCAACGACTTTCCTACACCCGTTCCCGCCTCAACAATTAAAGGACTCGCCGTTTGAAAGCTTTCCACCACT
The DNA here is from genome assembly GCA_045106015.1 of Akkermansiaceae bacterium. Taxonomy (GTDB): domain Bacteria; phylum Verrucomicrobiota; class Verrucomicrobiia; order Verrucomicrobiales; family Akkermansiaceae; genus Luteolibacter. The sequence goes on from JBGCEE010000060.1 coordinate 2,896, forward strand.
GCCCCAGCCATTTCCTCCTGCTGCGGGCGGTATTCAAAATCCTTCGACTTCGACAACGGTCCAGTTTGAGAGAAAATCTCTCTCACTCCCGCGACTAGATCCGCCCCACCACCGCTCTCCGAAATCGAAATCATCTACCTCAGATCATTCTTCCATACTTGCTCCCTTGCAAGTGTACATCCGTTTTCCGAGAATCTTGACCGGCACTTTCAAACAACCACACTACCCAGGCCTCCCTTCATAATTCCCGATGAGCAAGCCCACCTCCAAATCACCCTCGTTTGGCACTTTGGGCATGGCGGGCTACTCGGTGTCTTTACCAGTCCTCATGTTCGGAGGCATCCCGATATTTCTCGGCTATATCTTTTTGGTAACCCTAGCAGTGCCAACCGTGAGTGCTTTTCGCCGTTCTCCCACGATAATTTGGCGAACTTTCGCCATCGCCACCGTAGTCGCTGGTGTCAGTTTCCTCGCCATGCGAAAGTTTATCTTCGAAGGGCCAGCTTGGATCATCGATCAAAGAGATGGCATCTACGGATACCCAATGCCGATTCTCGACGCGACGAACATCCTAGTCATCGGACTCATTTTTTTGCCCCTTTCAGCAGCCAGTTCCATTTCTAGACTGCGCAATTCAAAACGATTCGGCAGATAGGAAATCTGAAAACCAACAATCGGTCATCTTCTATTTCACTTCAATACCACCCTTGCGCCACTCTTCCAATATCTCCGGTAGAATCATTAGTGTCGAGCTAAGCATCAACGTCGCAGATATCCATGCCACACTTACCGGACCGAGCGACTCGATCACAAGAAATGCTATCAAAGGCGCAAGCACTCCACGAAATCCTGTTAGAAACGTATGCACACTTTGATACTCAATGACTCGCTCACTGTCAGCAAAACGAGTGGTCCAAAGCGACCAAAGCACCTCCCCTCCTGACTTCGCAATCCCATGCACCGCGATACCAATCATCAATGTCGCCATCGTTCCGCCTAGGTAGTAGATCAAAATACCGAGCACGAAAATTAGGTTCACCACAGCTCTCACTCGATAGAACGGTAAGCGATCAAACACCCACCCCCAAGGCAGCACAGTAACCATCATGAACAGCATCGGGATGGTGCTCGTAATCAGGCCGCTTTTATCCGCTGAGAGCGCAAAGCCATAGCGTGGGTTGCCGATATATTCGACGAACAGAGCGATCGAAATTAGATTGCCCATGCCCAAGACCATCCAAGCGATCAACAACTTACGAAACGGACGGTCTGCAGCAGCATGTTGGAATGCATCAAACCACTGAATCCGGTTCGATGCACGTAAGCGCACTGGCGCCACTGCCATCACGCAAACGGCCATTACCAGACAACTGGCCGAGTAAACTGTGAACAACAGAGTGATATCTCCTCTTTCAACCCAGAGACCAAAACCCCACCCCGCACACGCTGCCACACTATTTTTGACCAATGAACTCACGGAAAATAGCCGCCCGCGACTTTGATCCCGATAGTGTTTCCGATAGATCTGCGAGATTAACGGAGACCCAGCGCCGAATGCCACAGCAGCCACACAAACCCCTGCAAAGTAAATGGTGGGTGCCTCTTGGGAGAAAGCCGCCACCAAAAAACCAACGCTTGAAATACCCCACAGAACCGCCGCCATCCAGTTCACCGGCCAACCGATGCGCCGCACAATCTGAACCACGAACAAACTCAACAGCAGCCCGAAACTTCCCGAACCAAGAATCATCCCTTTCATCAAGGACGGCAGATCCAAAAAACGGATCGCTACATACACCGAAAACGTCGTAAAGGCCGTCGTTAAGAATCCAGCCGGAACCGAACGCAGTAACTCCAAACGAAACGTCTTCCGCTGTTGTGTAAAATCAAATTGTCCCGGAGCAGGTGCACCCATAGAGGCAACAGCATTCGCTCTCCTTCTAACAATGAACAGACCGAACTGCTCAGATCACCACCAAGGAAGGACGGTATCCTTGCTCAACAAGCTCAGCAATAGCCGCTCCTATCTCTTCAGATCAATCCGCTCCGCGCTTCGCACGCCGCATCAAAATCTCCATACGTTTCTCCATGCGCACCGCACGGTCCTCTTCACCGACCTCGCGATAGTAACCACAAATCATCCGGTAGATCGAAGTTTCGGTCTTCGCGCGAAACCAATCCTTCGTTCCTGTCTCAATCACACGCTTGAACGCCAACTCAATATCACGCACAGCTTTCACCGAGCCTTCAGGATCATCGCGGAAAAAACCAAAATAATCGCGAGCCATCATCTTGAAGCCAGTGACACTACTTCCATAGTCACGTAGTGCGCCATCATAAAGCTGTCCAATCTCCCGCATCGCATCCGGATCCCCTCGCTTAATCATGAGATCTGCCTCGCGCTTCAACGAGGAAGCAATGAGATCCATTTGTTCGCCCGACTCCCTCTCAATACGCCGCCGCTCACGAATAAAGGCGGTCTTGGCGTCACTTGCAGAACCATAGGGAAAAATGAACTCCAGCTCTGCCTTCGCAGCAAGCTGGGCAATACGCGGATTATCTTTAAACTCGCGCCGCATATCGTTCGCGAAGGCTTTCCATTCTTCAAGATTTTCTGGCTTCTTGGGAGTTCCTACCAATTTGGTTTCCTCCTTCAGAAGCGAAAACAAAGCAACCCATGTCTCAAGAAACGAGCGTCCGATCTTATTCGAAATGTAGATCGCCTGTCTTCTCTCCTCCTTATCCGAATTGGAGCGGAAAAATTCAGCAAGCCACAGATGCTGCGCAACTGAGATCTTCACCGCCGGACTCTGTTGATGCCTATCGTTCCACAACTGAATTTCTTGCTCGGTAATGCGACGGCGGATCTGAGGGTCCGATGCCTCCCCTTTTGAAACGCCACCAATCCTACCAATCGTGGTATCCCACTCGTCTTTATCGACCTTCACTGCGGCCCATGCATGCCCACCGAGATCGGTCTCACCTGATAAACTGATAGCAGGAATACCCTGTGCTCTAGCAGTATTCACACAGAAATAAGTCTGATCTCCGCAAATACCGCCCTCCTTCAAAATCTCTTCAAACGAATATTCTTCATAAGGATTCACACCATCCACAGCACGCTCCATCAAGTATTCGATCATCCCATAGGCGTTACCCCATTTTCCCCGCCGCAAGTGCATCTTATCGAGCGACCACTCCATTTCGGACACAGCAATTGGAGCGCAAACCACCCACACCAGATCCTTGGCCGATGACCGATCAATCGACACCGCAAGCTTGCTACTCTCATTCTTCTCCACATACCACATATACCGCTCAATCGGATCAACTAGTGCCCTAGCGCCCGATTCCGATGAGCCAAGTGGATGCGCGATCGCCATGGGTTGGTCAAAAACTACGGCACATGCCAAGGCCAAAGGAAAATACTTCTCATAAGTCTCGGCATTCGAATCCCACGCTCGGATTAGAAACTCGATCACTTTTGCTGGACTGTCTTCTGGCTGGACCGTCACAAGAAATTCTTCCATCGCCTCGGGGTTCTTCAAAAACCAAACGACAAATTCCTCAGCCGAAGAATCAAAATTCGATTTAGAAAGCCAATCCAATGCATGCCAGCGGAGAAACGCCTGATACAAAATCGGCTCAGTCCAAACCGAATCGTAGCGGTTCAGCCCACCACCCATAGAGACTTTTGAGAATGCAAGCTGAATGGAACGATTCAGAAGCCCTCGATACGCACTCCATTCCTTATCGGTCACTGCCTGAACAAGAAACTCCTCATCACGCTGGATTGCTTCGTCCCGCCCACTATCCAGCCCGACCAAAATCAACTCATCTGCATCGGCAAAACGTTTCTTACCCGCATCTGGATCAGCTGCTTCTACGACGGGAGTCACATCAACCTTCTCGGGCACAACTGAAACCACCGCCTCTTCTACCTCCGGTTTCACCTCAGGCAAAACTGGCTTCTCTCGTTCCTTGGGAGCCGAAACCGTAATTCGGATCTTTTCTACCGAGGTCTCCTCCTTTTTCGCAACATCCTCAGACTCACCCGGCCGCGACAAATCCACATACACCACCACCGCCACACCCAAAACCACGGCAATCGTAATCGCAGAGATTTTCGCAACCGAATCCTTACGCTTGAGACGAGCCAAGCGTGCTTCTTCCAAGGCGTCTTCTACAGTCCACTCTTCTGAGTCGTTCTGATTTGAGTGATCTTCCAATTTCATAATGAGTCTTCGATCGAGAATTTCTTACAACTCTGCGACCCGTCAACCTTCGTCGCTTCATGCGATTTAGGCAATCCGAAAGGTGAATCCTCAAATACTCCTGAAAGGAATCCAAAGTTTTCCATTTTCAAAAAAATAATCTCACGCCATCCTACGGACTCGTGAAAGTCATCGCCATCGGAAACCAAAAGGGAGGAGTCGGTAAAACGACCACTGCAATGAACCTCTCACACGCCCTCGCTCTTCGCGGGCAACGAGTCCTACTCATGGACCTCGACTCTCAAGCGAACTGCACGTCCGGCCTCGGAATCGACGCACCACAGAATGCCTCCATCTACCCAGTTCTCCTTGGTGATGCCGACATTCGTGACAAATTCATTCAATCCGGTCGGGAAAACCTCACCTTCGTCCCCTCGGAAATGGACCTCGCTGGCATCGAAATCGAACTCGCACGGTCCGATGACCACCTCACTCGGCTCCGCGGCATCCTCCAAGGCCTCAAGCCCAATGATCTCTTCGAATACTGCATCCTCGACACTCCTCCCTCACTTGGTGTCCTAATGACTGCGGCTCTTGCAGCTGCAGACGAAGTCCTCATCCCCCTCCAATGCGAATGGTTCGGACTCGAAGGCCTCGCAAAAATCGTTGGCATCCTCGATGAAATTCGAAGTTCCGGAGCCAATCCAAACCTCACACTCGAAGGCATCGTCATGACCATGTATGACGGACGCACCAATCTTTCCAGACAAGTCGTCGAAGAAGTCACCAACTACTTCCCAGAAGAAATTTACCAACAAGTTATCCCCCGCACCATCCGTATCGGAGAAGCACCCTCACACGGCAAAACTATCTTCGAACACGATCCAAACGGAACCGGCGCTCTTGCCTACGGAAAAATGGCCGATGAATTCCTCATCCGCCATGCCCGTGTCGGCCCCTTACTTGCGACGAGTTAGCTTCAGGAGCGGCTTCATTCATTGGCACAAAACGTCAGAGTCCACACATCCGCTACCGGTAGCGAGGCTTCGACTGTCGTTTAGGATTGGATTATTTAGTCAAACTTCGACTCATGCCGGGTAGCGGATTGTGGTGCGACGGCTTGTTATGCATTCGTTAGTCTAAGCAGGTAATTACCCAAAATGACATCGAAGCCATCTGCTTCTTCATATACTATATTCTCAAGCACGTCTTCAATGCCATCTTCATATCCATATATCCATCTATTCCACAGCCTCCTAGATTCTTTGACTGCTTTAGCAGATTCATTTAATCCAAGTGTATTGAAACCTTTCATCACTTCTAAATCGAATGACTTAGTTGTTTGATCAATGTAACAGCTAATCCCATCCCCACACATTATACCCCAGAACTGGAATGCGGCTACTAACTCTCTATATGGCCTAGGTATCTTCTTTAATCCCTTGTGTAATTTATCATACCTGAAAAGTAAGGGCTCACATAAATAGAGAAAGTCACCAGAAAGTTCAACTAAGTCGTCTCGATTGCGCTCCGCTAAGGTCTTAACTGCTTCATCAAAATCTGAGGACTTAAACTTAGTATAGTCAATGAGCTTGGGAAGAAGACTCAACAAATACATTTCGAACCAGTCTCCTTCGGTCTCGTTTTCTGAAAGGATAACTTCAATTTCTTTTTTATTTTTAGGTGGAGAACTTCTATATCGTTCTTTTAGAATTGATCGCTCTTCCTCAAACTCTGCTTGAAAATATGAACGTTCACAAAGAGCGCATCGACCATAACATTTTTCTGCTACGTCTTGAAGAACCATTCGATCACAATCAGGCTCAATACATGGAATTCTTTCAGCGCTCACTATTTTAGCATAACATCAAAGCGATGTGACTGCCTGCCGACAGCGCGCTCCGACTTTAGGGTTGATGGTTGAACTGGCATGAAATTTTCGACTCGGTGCGGGCAGGTAGTTAATCATCCGCGACTTGTTATGCCTTCGTTGTTTAGGCGGGATCGGCAGCCTCCCTCGAACCAAAAATCCACATCGTAGCCAGCACCTGCTGCCCTCGCGGACTCCACGTCGTCGGCGAAATTCATCAAGTAGTAGCATCCAGTTTGACGTGCTTTGGATGCGATATCCGTGAGATACACCCGAACTTCCGGTGCCTCGGGATTCTCGCCGAGCCAACATCGAACGGTATCGTAGAGAACTTCAAGAAATCTCATTCGTCTGGTGCAGGAGCGGTCAGCCACAAAATCAAGATAGAGTTGCGTGTGTTCGGCAATCCGAAGTGAGTAGTGCCAGTCCTCGCAGGGCTCTTCCTCCACGGAAGAGTGCGCCCACTCGCGAATCTCGGTGATCGTCGGATTCCAAGGGTCGTGAATCGCATTCATTTTCTTGGCATAACATCATAGAAATGGCGGCGCCGACTTGCACGCACAAATTTAATCAGACGGCTTCCTCCGCATCAGCTTCTGCGCCTTGTTCGACATTTTTATTGGTTGCATTGTATTGGTTCAACAGGCTTGGCTAGTGTAACTGTGGTCTCTGAATCGTGAGAAGAAATGGTAAATCCGTAATTCTCGTAAAATCGTAGAGCTTTGATATTATTCCTGTAAACCTCTGCACGTACAATAGACAAATTATTAGTTGCAGCCCAGAGGAATAGTTCATCAAGTAGTGCTTTGGCTGCATCTTTACCTCGTAACTCTGGAGCAACCCACATCTGTATAAGCTCACCTTCAGAGGAGGTGCTGTCATCACGATAGATTGCAGCTAATCCTAGTGGATTGGTATCTTCAATAATGTATGTAGCTCGATCACTTCCATCTGCAGAGGAATCGGCTTGGGTTGACCAGCTATCAATATCTCTAGCTAGAGCATTTTCGTATGTTGATCCAAAAGCTTCAGGTGACTCTTTTAAAGATTCAAGTCTGACTTGTCTATAGAGGTTTCCTTCACCTAGTCTGAGTCGTCTTACAGGTGTCATTTTTGCAAAAGGTATAGTTCAACCGCCCACCGGTCAATCGCCGGAGAACTGAAAGAGTAGATTGCTGTAGACCCGTTGCGAGTCGTGGACGGTTAGTGGTCGGGTGCAGCGATTTGTTCGGCAACTATTCTTCTTCATTCATCTCCTCCCAAGTGGGAGGGGCCTTACAGTTGGGACCACATAATTGCTCTGCGTGATCTGACCAAATCTTAGGAATGCGTGAATCGTTAACGCGGTAGATCGCAATTGCGGCTGCATACTGCTCTCGAACACTCAACTTATTGGGTGAGCTTGCTTCAAAATATGACCAATCAAAAGTGTCATAACGAAGTTTTGAAAGAACCAAACTATGTTCTTTAAATTTATAAATAACAGACCATCGACCCTCAGCCACTAAATCAAATGTTTTACCGTGGAACTGTAATGTTTCATTTGGTGGATCAACTAACATGGGGATTTTTATTTTTAGCCGAGACCCTATGGCTGCTCGTTGAGCACGGCGTAGCATTTTAGATCCATTGTTAATTGGTTTGAAAGGTGGCGTGTCCGGTTCAACTCGTGGGCTATCGCAACGACACAAGGTCGCAGCGACCTATCCAACATTCATAGATTAACATAAATGAAAACGAACTCGAACACGCCACGCACACTCTACCTTGGACTCGATGTGCATAAAGAAAAAACATCCATCGCCATCCTCGAACCGGAGCGCGACGCGCAACCACGCCACTACGGTGATATCAACACCTCCCAGCACGCCCTTGAACGCGCCATCCGTAGGATCGCAAAAAACAACGACCGCGCCCTCTCCGATCTCCACGTCTGCTACGAGGCGAGCGGGTGCGGGTTCTGGATCGCCCGGCGGCTTTTGCAAATGGGTGTCCGCTGTGAGGTGATCGCCCCCTCACTCATCCCCACCAAGTCCGGCGACAGGGTTAAGACCGACAAACGCGACGCCATGAAACTTGCCAAGAGTCTCCGCTCCAACGACCTCGTCCCTGTCAATATCCCCGACAGGAATATATTTTGTCTGGCATTTTGAACACGAAAAAAGAGGCTACGCAGGCAGCTGAAAAAAACTGCAGTGATCCCTTAGAAAAAGAAAAATAACATCAAATTACTCTTGCTGTTTCAACGCAGCATCTTGTTTGACTTTTTTGATCCCTCGTTGGAAAAGAAGTCAGCCCACTCTTTATCGTTCTTTAGATTGGGCAGACCCAACCGAGTAATCAGTGTTCCAACCGCACCTAGATCCCACGCCCAAGAAAGGCCCTGCCGTGGAAAATAAAAATAATCAGAGCACAAAAAGCAGATCTCAATGTGACCGAGAATCTCATTGTCCTCACCGTAGAAGATAAAACCGTGGTGTGGCCTAAACCCGCAAAACCCTCCAACTCCAGACGGGTGCTTCCCTGTTACTGCCTTCGAAAGTAGGGTGACTTCTTCGTCTGATAGTCGCTTGGTAAAATCTCTCACAATACCCTTATGGAGTTTACCTGATTCTACCAGGCGTTTATCCTCGTCCTCTTTGTAGTTGAACAAGACAACCTCAACGTAATCAAAGTCCTTGATCCACCCGTCCATATCCTTTGCGACAAAACCTTGAAATTCCTCAGGCTCATTCCACTTAGGTCCGTAGTCCTCACTACGGTCAATGCCTCCCGGAATTAGAAATTCGCTTTCTGCCCTTATAACATTGAACGATACCGCGGACATGAACATCAATATTATGGACGCAAATCTCTTCATTTCTTGTCGATTAAGGTAGGAACGTCAGTTGCCTGACGTCCCCCTCGCAGATCCCTGCGTGCGGTTTTCCCGCACAGGGCTCCTCAGGTTGGCGCGCAGTCCGGTGGCTCAGGCTTGCTGGTCTTTCCATTTCTCTGGTTCTAGCTTCACTCATCTCTTCAGACAAGAGGCATTTCGGTTTGGCTCGATCGCTGACCTTTCCAATGCTCCACCACGCGGGGCGTCGGAATCTGCCAACTCTCCTTCCAGTTCTTCGGGAACTTTCCCCACGTGAAGCTGCGACGCTGACTACGACGGTTGAACTTCACCAGCCCGCTCTTATCTTCAGCGACTCGAGGATGAAACTTCGAGAGCCGCTTCGGCAAAGCTGCTAGATAGCGTTCGGCGTCGCCTTTCTTTTCAAATCCGACGATCACGTCATCGACATAGCGCATGAAGATCACTTCTCCTTCACAGTGCTTCTTCACCACTTTCTCAATCCATAGATCGAGCACGTAGTGCAGGTAGATGTTGGCAAGGATCGGTGACACGATACCCCCTTGGGGTGTCCCGTTCTCGGGCATTTCCGCCTCCTTTGATTTCGGCTCCATCACTCCGGCCTTCAACCACTTGCGGATCAGGCCGACGAAGGCACGGTCGTCGATTCGTTGCTTCAGCATTTCCTCCAGCCAGTCATGGTCCACTTCGTCGAAGAACGACTTGATGTCGGCTTCTACGATCCAACGATAGGTCCCGTCCTTGAGCTCCTGGCTCAGCTGTTGGCTGATTTCTCGGGCGCCGGTTTTGCCTCGGCGGTAGCCGAGGCTACGGTCGCTGAAGTCGGCTTCGTAGATGCTTTCCAAGATCCGGCTGGCGCATGATGGGTGGCTGGGTGAGAGGTGGGCGGGATATTCGGACGGTGCAGAAGCTCTTGGGGCACGTCGGGGTCGTTCCTGTCCAAAATACCTACAAGTCTTCGGTGTTTTTTTACATCTCCTGAGCGATCCTGAGCGATCGAGTGGGGCGTTGGATGATTTGTATGTGAAGGAGGCAGGGATGGCTGTCCCAGCCGTCCGCGAAATAATGGGACGGGGTAGGTAGGAAAAAGGAAGGGTTGTGGGCGCGGGGTGAATGGAAACGGACGGCTGGGGACAGCCTTCCCTGCCTTTTGGTGGCGTGTGAATGAGATACCCTTCGAAGGACGGCAAAGTTGCGCTTCGTATTTTTCCACTCGCGCTTCGACCCAGCACTGGGATCAATCTAAGGAATCCAACATTTGCCGACCACCCCACGCACCAATCATATGCAAATCCTTCAGAAACTCTAGATCTCCTCTTCTTCCCCACCCGGCACAGGAGGAATCACATCCTCGCGCATCAACAAGCGCTCGAGGTCGAGATCATCAATCAGATCTGCAGCGGTTCCACGAACAATTGAGGCGTAGGGGACGATGCGATCAATTTCCGCAATTGCGCAATGCACCATCGAAGAGACGATGTCCCCATCGAAGACTTCGCGATCGAACAGATTCGTGACGCGAAAAACGATCATCTCCCTGTCTAGATCATATTCAAAACCTCCCAAGGTCAGCTGCTTGTTCGCGCGCATGAGGAGCTCCAGCAGCGAACGCATCTGCGGCTCGGCAATAAACATCGGACTCTCTGAAACCACACTCAACGCATTCAAATCCGTGTAGGTTTGAGCAACAAGATCGACCCGAGTATGGTGAGCCTCGAACCCTGCTCTCAGCACGTCCCGACCTTCAACAAGCTCAGCGTGCCAGCCGTTTTTTCCGAAAACTTCCTCAACAGAAAGAATTTGTCTAGAATGGGGTCTCATAAGTCGCGCTGAGATACGCGCCCAAGCACTGCTTTGGCAAGCAAGCTCCGCAGTTTTCTACTCACGGGGCGCATGGAAAGATGCAGACCGGAGGTTTTCTCAGGATTAAAATGCAAGGTCATCCGGTTTTTTTCTTCGTCAATTTCGGCATCAACAATCTCCTGCCACATTACAACCTGCATCCCCTTCTTCGGACGGAAAAAAGGGAATATCTCCACCCCAAGTGGCGAGAGAATCAGATAGGCATGCTTGGCCAAGTGAACGGAAAGCCAGAAACATCCGCCGCCCAGCACCAGAAACGGAATCGCCCACGCTGGATGTGGCAGCAGCGGATTGATTTCTCGATAATAGCCCGTCGCAGCCAGAGTCACCGCAATCCCAATCAACACAGCTCCCAAGATACAAAATTGAACCGCTTGCCCAGAACGGGTGAATCGCAGCTCTTTTTCCGGATTGGCGACCATAAGAGAATCCTATTGTGATCCATCGATAAGCGTAAGCACCCCTCTCGTTCTAAGACTCATCTTTATCTGAGCGGAACTGATCAGGGAGATCTTTCGGATCAATTTCAACAAAATCTCCACCCTGAGATTTGTTGCGATAGGCATTCAGCGATACCACGATGATGAAGCCCATCACAACAAACGAAAACTCCATGAAAAATGGCGTGGAGATCAATCCAGCCAACATCCCTACGCTCTCCCCCACCCAACCGGGAATAAATCTCCAAAATAAAAGCAAGCTGATGATCGCCGTTGAAAAGACCAACATGATTGCGCCTCCGACTGCGAATTGCCTCAGCCGACTTTCTCCCTGATTTTCCTCTACCATGAATCTTCTACGGGAAACTAGTCACCGTTTTGAGCTCTCAACAATGAGAAGTTTTAAAAAATATTACATAATTCTTGATTATTTTGAAAAACTTAAGAGAATTCACCTCATCAAATCACGCCAGTCACAAATTAATCCTCTGCTTGCCCTGCTATTTTTAATCGCACCGGCAGTCTCCGCATGGGCTTGGCAATACCGTGAAGATACCTCAAAAACACAGAATTCGCACCCTGCAGTGATCATTCCAAGGGCGCTTCCTGTCGAAATCATCACATCAGATGACTCGCCAAAATGGGTCTTGGTCCCAATCGAACCAAAATAGAGCGCAGATATTTGACGTGAACTGAAGCCACTTTCACGCTTCAGTCCGAGCCATGACGCCAGAAAGTTCCCCATCTCTAGACGAAGCACTTCGTCAGGAAATTCTTCTTGCGAGGGAACGGGTCTACCATTTTGGAAAAGCAACTCCACTCGAGCCTCTCGACCTTCCAAGCCTAAATGCCGAAATATGGGTAAAACGCGAAGACCTCTCCCCCATCAAAGCCTATAAATGGAGAGGCGCGGCCAACCGCATGGCAAATCTTTCCGAGCTCGATGCCGTTCGAGGAGTTGTGACAGCATCTGCAGGAAATCACGCACAAGGGGTTGCACTCGCTGCCAAACAATTGGGGATTCGCGCTCGCATCTACATGCCGAATTCGACACCCAAGATCAAACAGAACGCCGTCCTCAAACTCGGCGGAGAATATGTATCGATCCACCTTTCCGGAGATAGCTACGACGAATCCACCAAGGCAGCCCTTGAAGACCAAGCGTCGACTCAGGCCGTTTACATACACGCCTACGATGATCTCGAAGTCATGGCAGGTCAGGGAACTCTGGCAGACGAGGTGGTACTTTCCGGCAAAGGCCCGTTCGATCTTGCCTACGTGCAAATTGGCGGAGGAGGGATGGCCGCTGGGGTTTCCACATGGTTGAAGACCTACTGGCCGGATATCGAAATCGTCGGAGTCGAGGCCGAGGGCCAAGCCTCCATGAAAGCTTCCTTAGAAAAAGGAGAACTTGTGACCCTCGAGAAGGTTGATCTTTTCTGCGATGGAACCGCTGTAAAGAAACCAGGAACGTTACCCTTCGAAATTTGCAAACATTCAATCGACCGCATGGTCACCATCACCAACGCGCAAGTCACCAAAGCCATCCGCGCCCTGTGGGAAGGTCTGCGCTGCATTTCCGAACCATCCGGTGCCATGGGCCTCGCCGCGGCTCTTTCTGAAAAAGAAACTCTCACCGGTAAACGAGTACTCGTCATCCTCTGCGGAGCTAACGTGGATTTTCTGCAAATCGGCCGGATCGCTCAATCAGAAGGCTCCTTCACCCGCCCCAACCGCACGATCCGAGTCAGTATTCCAGAAACTCCGGGCACCATGCTCAAACTTCTCGACGGTTGTTTCGCCGAAGTCGACATCACTGACTTCCAATACGGAAAAAACCACGCGAAAGATGCCTGGCCCATCTTTACTCTTTCCACGGAAGATCCGAAAACTCTCGAAGAGCTGTCTAAAAAACTCGACCAAGGTGGCTACACTTGGAAAGACATCACCGGCGCGACGGACGTGGATTTCCGCGCCATACCCTTCAGGGGAGATCTCGTCTCGAATCCAGCGTTCCTTCGGCTGGATTTCTACGAACGACAGGGAGCCTTACACGACTTTCTCGTTAAGCAACTCACCGGAAATGCGAATCTCATCTACTTCAATTACAGGCAGTCGGGAGAACGAATTGGACGCGCACTCATAGGTATCGACTTCCCCTCTCCTTTTGAACGAGATGCTTTCGTGATGTCTCTGCCACCGCAAGGAGACGGCTACAGACTCTGTGAACCACTTGACGAAGAGGCTTCTGCTAGGCTTGCTTCTTCAGCGGAAACCTAAATAAACTAGGCCCCATACCCTCAATTCCTCTCGACACTCAGTCGGCATAGGTCAAAACTTCTCTTCCCCACCAATTTCCCACTCATGCGGACAGCAATTTTCGGCGATATACACGCAAACCTTGAAGCCTTGGAAACCGTCCTCGCCGACTCCAAAGAGCAAGGTGTTACGGACTACGTCTGCCTTGGCGATGTCGTCGGTTACAATGCGGACCCAGTTGCTTGTCTCAATCAAATCCGTGAGATGGGTTGCCCAACAGTTAAAGGCAACCACGATCAAGATGCTTCTGAAGATCACTCACTAGATAGCATGAATCCTGTCGCCGCATCCGCACTTCAGTGGACACGCGAACAACTCGATGAAGATCAGCGTCATTGGCTCAAACGCCTCCGAATGGTCCGGCAGGTCAGCGACTACACCATCGTCCACAGCACTCTCGACCAACCGCTACACTGGAACTACGTCACCAACCGCTTCGACGCTATGTCGAACTTTTCCTACCAATTCACTCAAGTTTGCTTCCACGGACACACCCACGTCCCAAGAGTATACGTAAAATCCGACAAGGTCCGCGAAGTCTCGCCTGATACCATCAACGTCGAGCAAAACTCCAAATATTTCATCAATGCCGGCTCTGTCGGACAACCTCGTGATGGAGACCCCCGCGCCTGCTATGTGATCTACGATCACGAAGCGAAATTAATTGTGTTTCGCCGGTTGGAATACGACATCCGCGAGACTCAGAGAAAGATTCGTGAAGCAGGACTTCCCGAAATGCTCGCCGAGCGTCTTGATGACGGGCGCTAGGCCCACCGTGGAACACATCTACCAAATCCGTGGAACACGCTTTCCGGCTTGACGCTATTGCGCCAGCCTCTGATTCTTTCTTTCCTCTGGAAGAATCCAACTGGAATCTCCAGTTACCGTGCGGCTCGCCCTGAAAAAAGAGCCACGCGAAACCTTTCAGATACTCCACTCTCACTATTTTAACTCATTCAATTTCATACTTTTAGAAACTTTCATTTCTTATGTTTAAAAAATATTTCGGAAACATGTTTTCCAGCGATATTGGGATCGATCTCGGCACCGCTAACACGCTCATCAACGTCAAAGACCACGGAATCGTCCTTCGCGAACCATCAGTTGTCGCTGTAAAATCTGGCACCAACGAAGTTCTCGCTGTCGGAGACGACGCCAAGAGGATGCTAGGCAGAACTCCCGGCAATATCGTAGCCATCCGCCCTCTCAAGGACGGTGTGATTGCCGACTTCGAAGTGACCGAAGCCATGCTTCGCCACTTCATCCGAAAAGTAAACAAAGGCCGCCGAAACAACCCGCGTGTCCTCATTGCCATCCCCTCGGGAATCACCGAAGTGGAGCGTCGTGCCGTCCGTGAATCCGCCGAACAGGCAGGAGCACGCGAAGTCTATCTTATCGAAGAACCTATGGCTGCTGCCATCGGGGTCGGGCTCCCTGTCCAAGAGGCATCCGGAAACATGATCGTCGATATTGGCGGTGGAACTACCGAGGTCGCACTCATCTCGCTTTCCGGAATCGTCTACGCCCGCTCCGTCCGAACCGCCGGTGATGAGCTCGACGAATCCATCATTCAATACATGAAGCGCGCTTACAATTTGATGATTGGTGAGCGCACCTCTGAAGAAATCAAAATACGTCTTGGCTCCGCCGCACCACTTCCCAAAGAAGTCACCATGGAGGTAAAAGGGCGCGACCTCGTTGCAGGTCTCCCGAAAACCATCACAATCACCTCACAGGAGATCCGTGAAGCCATGGCCGATCCACTCAACACCATCGTTGATGCCGTGCGAACCACTCTCGAACGTTGCCCTCCAGAACTTGCCGCCGACCTCGTTGACCGCGGTATCGTTCTAGCTGGTGGTGGCGCGTTACTCAAAGGCTTAGATCGCCTGCTCCGCGAGGAAACTGGCCTTCCTGTCCACGTGGCAGAGGACCCCCTTAGTGCCGTTGCCGAAGGGACTGGTAAAGCACTGCAAGAACTCGCTCTTCTCAAGCGAGTGACCAATACGGATCGCTGAATCAAAAACATCCGCATGATCGGATGTATCAACCGGTCCCACGTTCATGAAACCGCTCAACTTCATAGCCCTCATTCTCTTCCTCACCGGAGTGGCATGGGCTTTGACGCGCAGTGAACCCGTTGTCCGTGAAATTCAGGTTGCTTATTTTAAAGCCATCGCTCCAACCCTGCAAGCTGGCTCAGCGTTGGAAACGAAAGCGAGGGAGCTCCTTGAGGAAACCAAACATTCCAAAGCCCTAGAAACTGAACTCCAAGCCATCCGAAGCGAAATCGGTAGACTGCGAATCATCGAGTCTCGCTTCAACGACCTTGAACGCGAAAATAATTCGCTGCGGCACGCCTTGGATTTCAAGGAAGCAACCAACTTCGATGTCGTGGCTGCACAAATCATCCGCCGCCACCCGACCACATGGTGGCAAACTCTAGAAATCGATGCAGGCGAAGATCAAGGAATCGGAATCCAACTCTCTGTTCTTTCTAACGACGGCTTGGTAGGACTCATCGACCGCCCCTTTAAAAATCGCTCTTCAGTTTTACTCGTCTCCGACGAAAAGTGCCAAGTCTCCGTCAGAGTCGAGGGTTCCCCGGAGGTGGGAATTCTCAGCGGTCAGCGCGGCAAGTTTGATAACAACCCGACTCTTCGCCTTCGTTTCCTTTCCAAAGACGCCGCCCTCAGACCTGGGCAACGAGTCTTTACCACCGGACGTGGGGGAATTTTTCAACCCAACATACTCGTTGGAACCATCATCTCGGTTGAAAAAGGCCCACTCGATTCGGAAGCCTTGGTCGCGCCTGCCGTCAATCTTAGCGACCTCGGAACTGTCTTCGTCGTGCTTTCTGAAACCAACTGAAACTCATCACTTGTTACGCTATAACATCAGCACAGTCTTCCTTCTGTTGGCCGCATTTCTGGTTCAGCAGTTTCTACCTGCATTCACGGGGCTAAGTCACTCACGGGTGCTGATCGTCCACCTAGTTTTTCTCTGCGCAGCGGTTACGGTCGCGACTCCAACCATGCTTCTACTCGCTTTCATCGGCGGAATTCTGTGGGACGCACATTGCTCCCTAGCCCCAATCCATGCAGATCTCGAAGTTTATAAAAACCCAGTCGAGTCCCTTCGCTTCGGCTACTCGATCCTACTCTTCGGTGCGATGGGCTTTCTCATGCAAGGACTAAAGCCAGTTTTCAGACAGGGAAAGTGGCAGTTCTCTGCGCTCCTGACTGGCGTCGCCATTTTCCTATACCTAACCGCCGAATTCATCCTCATTTCTTTCGTCCGGGGTGAGTTCACCTTCAGCCGATCCATCGGCAGACTTCTTTTCTACACGTCACTGCTGACAATGCTGTTTTCACCACTTATCTTTTGGATGCTCTATCGCATCGCCAAAACGTTTAACTACTCTCTTTATCCTGAGGCTAAAAAATCCAGACGCAGATAACTCATGGAACCACGCTACCGATTCCGACTCTATCTCCTAACAGCCTTTGTGCTGTTTGGATTTGGAACTCTGTTGTCGCGGCTTCATGAGTTCCAGATTGAACGCCGAGATGAATTCCAAGCACTTGTTCCGGGAAATCGTACCGTCACAGTGCGCGAACCAGGAATTCGTGGCGAAATCACTGATCGAAACAGGATCCCCCTAGCACGCAACCTACGTAATTTTGTCGTTTCATTTAATCTCGATGAAATCGTCAAGGCTTACCGGTCGCAGCACACGGAAAGCCCCACCATCCCCCGCTTAACCACCCAAGGCGGACTTCCACGAGCAACGAAAGAAAAAGACATCGTTACTATTGTCAACGAATGGACCATCAAGCCGTTGAGAGATTTAGGCCTCGCAAAAAACTACAACGCCTCTGCCCTAAGAACCCACTATCTAACACATCGCGGACTTGTTCCTTTCACCTACCGCGCCGATCTCACCTATGAAGAATTCGCTCGTATCGCAGAGAGAAACTTGGAATTTCCCGGAGTCACCCTAGAGATTCGCCCTCAACGCCAATACCCCTACGGCACTCTTTCCTCTCACGTTCTCGGTTACCTCAAACAGTGGGAAAAGGGCGATATATCCGAGGCTGACAAACGAAAATATGACCACTTCATCGGCGAAGAAGAAGGCATCGCCGGAGTCGAAGCGACCATGGATTCCTATCTGCGCGGTCCCGAGGGGAAAAAAACCGTTCTGAAAAATGAAAAAGGCAGAACCATCGGAATGCTCGACTATACCAAGCCCGGCATAGGTGCGAATGTCCAACTCACTCTCGATGCACGCCTTCAATACCTCTTGGAAAACACTTTACGCCGCGCTGGAAGAGCTGCAGGTGTGATCATGGACGTTCGAACTGGTGAAGTGTTAGCGATCGCCTCAGTCCCCGACTACAACCCCAACGCTTTTATCCCCTCAATTTCCAGAGAGAAATTTCAAGCCTACAACTCGAACCCGCAGCTTTCTCCATTCACGAACCGTGCGATCACTTCTTTCACTCCGGGTTCCACGATGAAAATTCCAACCGCTCTTGCCGGAGCCCTGCAAGGAATCGCAAAACGTTCCTTCGTCTGTGACGGATTTGTTCCCTACGGAAAACACAATATCGGTTGCTGGCTCTGGAATATGAAGAAGGGTAGCCATGGTTCACTTCGTCTATCAGAAGCGCTTCAAAGATCGTGCAACCCCTACTTTAATCGACTCTCCAATGCCATTGGTTCTCAGGCCATGGTGGAAGGTTTCTCACTGGTGGGATTGGGTAAAAAAACAGGCATCGAACTCCCCAACGAAGACTCAGGGATTCTACCAGGTTCTCGGTCTTGGCGCTCGGCAATGCCCGGTGCCGTAATGACACCCGCACTAACTGCGATGCTCTCAATTGGCCAAGGTGACACCATGGCAAGTCCTCTTCAATTGGCTGCGATGACCTCATCCATTGCCAATGGTGGGAAGTTTTTCCAGCCTCGTGTCGTCAAGCGTGTAACCGCTGAAGACGGGACAGTATTGGTCCCTGATTTTCCTAAACTTGAAGTGGACCTACTTCAGTCAGGGATACAAGCCGACGACTTAGAACTGATTCGAGAAGGCATGAGAATGGCCGTTAACGTCCCAGGGGGCACCGCAAGAAAAGTTCGTATGGAAGATTACGAAATTGCCGCAAAAACTGGCACAGCACAGACGGTAGACAACGGCAAAAAATCAAACAATTCATGGGTCGTTTCATTCGGCCCTTACGAAGAACCGAGATACGCTGTAGTAATCATGTCGCAAGCGGCTGGTTCAGGTGGTGGTGTCTGTGGCCCTCTGGTAAACATGGTCTACACCGGTATTTTTGCTCAGGAAAATGGCATGCGCCTTCCTCTCAAACCTCAAACCGAATACGAAGGTCACCTCGAATTCATCGAAGCGATTGAACCAATTGAAGATATTCTCGCTGCAATTGAAGCTTCAGAAATTCCATCCTCAAATCCATCCGCTCTAGCTTCAAGCGAACAAGCAATCGGTGAAACAGGCAATGAAGTAAGAGGCATCCTACCCTCTCCCTCAATCAGTTCAAACACGATTACAACCACTCCAACACCCACCATCACTCAAGAGGCTGACAGCGAAGGACAAGTGATCCCTCGCGCAACTCCTATCATCGAGTGATGCCATTTAAAATTATTTCAAACCAACACAAACAGTGATCAAAAAAATCAAAAAACTACTAGGCATGGGAACTGCAGATCCATCGCAAGGAAACTCAATTGTCGTAAACGTCGAGAAACTCGAACGCAGTGTCGCCCTACTCGAAGACGGCGTTCTTGAAGAATACTCCGTCGAGCGCGAAGGCGATCAAAACATCGTCGGCGGCATTTTTAAAGGGCGCGTCAAAAACATCGAGCAAGGCCTCAAGGCAATGTTCGTTGACATCGGAATGGACAAGAACGCCTTCCTGCATTTTTGGGATGCCATCCCTGCTGCACTTGACGGCGGTCTCGAAGAAATCAAACGAGAAGGCAGTCGCAAGAAACAGCAAAAGAAAATCACCTCCAAGGATATTCCAAGCATCTATCCGGTCGGATCTGAAATCGTCATCCAAGTTTCCAAAGGACCCATTGGAACCAAAGGTCCCCGCGTCACCACAAACATCTCTCTCGCAGGCCGCTACCTCGTATTGATGCCGTTCACTGAGCAATTCGGCATCTCGCGCAAGATCGATGATCCGAAGGAGCGCCAACGCCTCCGTCGTATCGTTCAGAAGCTCTCCGTTCCTGAAGGCATGGGAATCATCATGCGGACCGTTGCCCAAGGCACACGCGCCCGTCACTTCGTTCGCGATTTGGCCATGCTTCTAGAACAATGGGATGACATTGATCAGCGCCGCGCCAACAACCCCGCTCCCTGCTGCGTCTTCCAAGAGCCAGGCCTCATCGAACGCACAGCGAGAGACTTCCTCACTGACGAAGTCGATCAAGTTCTCTGTGATGATGAGCAAACGACCGAACTCATTCGTGAGATTTCCGGAAAAATTTCTCGAAGAGCGAAACGACGTATCCACCACCTCCCAAGCTCCTCCCAACCCATCTTTGAACGCCTCAATATCCAGAAACAAATCGACGAAGCATTCTCTCGTCAGGTCTGGCTGAAGTGCGGCGGCTACATCGTTATCGACGAAACAGAAGCCCTCATTTCCGTCGATGTGAATACCGGCCGCAACCGCGGCGCCAAGGATGTCGATAAAATGATTCTCCAAACCAATATCGAATCGGCAGAGGAAGTGGCACGTCAACTCCGCTTGCGCAACATCGGTGGTCTCGTCGTGGTCGACTTTATCGACATGCGTCATCGCAAAGACCAAATGGCGGTCTACAAGACGATGAAGGAGCGAGTCAAAAAGGATAAAGCGAAGACTCAAATTCTCCAGATCTCATCCATCGGACTGATGGAAATGACCCGTCAGCGACTCAATGAATCCCTTCGCGATTCAATGTATGAACCTTGCCCTTACTGCCAGGGCCGTGGCCGTGTGAAGACCCCGATGTCGATGTCCATCGAGATTCAGCGCCGCCTAAACACCGTAATCCAAACTCATCGAGATCAGGTTGGCGACATGATTGTCATCGTAAACTCGGATGTCCTAAATCGCTTCAAAGAAGAAGATGCAAAAGTCCTCGTGGAACTGGAACGCTCCCACTCCGGACGCCTCATCTTCCGCTCTGACCCATCGCTCAACCGCGAGCGTTTTGCCGTGATCGATGCGGCGACGGAAAAGACGATCGAACAAGGTTGAAACCAAAGTCCCGCCTGACGGCATACGCTCTGCTTTCACAACGAACAGAATCATGTCTCGGAAAACAAAACTCATCGTCACCCTAGGTCCCGCCACTGAATTGCCCGAGACCATCGGGAAACTTATCGACGCCGGTGCGAACGTGTTCCGCTTGAACATGAGTCATGCGAAACATGAATGGGCGGCGAAAATGACCCAATTTGTCCGCCAAGAATCAGAGAAAAGGAACCGGCACATCGCCGTTCTTTTCGACCTAACGGGTCCTTCCATCCGCACGGGTGATCTCGATGAACCCTACGAACTCAAGGAAGGCGACCAAGTCGAGTTCCGACGAGAGGATGCGGAAGCAAGCATCCCCCTCTCCACAACTGTAAACTACCCGGACCTCATGGATGATGTGAAAGAGGGTAACACGCTTGTGGTGGACAATGGAGCCCTCCTCATGCGCATCGCAACCGTCGTTCAGGATAGGATGATCTGCGAAGTGAAAACGCCCGGAAAAATGGGCTCCAGACGCCATATCAATCTTCCCGGTGTCCGCCTCAACCTTCCGGCTCTCACTGAAAAAGACCAAAAAGATCTCGCACACGCCGTGGAATGCGGTGCCGATTATATTGCCGGATCATTTGTCCGCGATGCAGCTCACGTCCGAGAACTACGCGAGAAGATGGAAGCCCTTGAAGGCGATGCGCAGATCGTCGCTAAGATCGAAGACCAAGAAGCGGTCCGTAACATCGATGCGATCATTCAAGCCTCGGATGCAATCATGATCGCCCGTGGTGACCTTGGGATCGAAGTCGATTTCGAAGACCTACCCATTCTACAAAGACGTATCGTCAAACGATGCCACGAACTCGGCACCCGCGTCATCGTTGCGACCCAATTACTCGAATCGATGATCTCCAACCCCACACCCACTCGTGCGGAGGTCAC
>JBGCEE010000061.1:0-21138 GCA_045106015.1 Akkermansiaceae bacterium
ACCACGCTGACGAAGTCAAAGCCCTGCCATGGTATCCTCGGGACTTATCTCCACCGAGGATACCATGGCAGGGCTTTCTCCAAACAGCCTGCTGGGATCAACAATGCCGAGCTTCCAAAGTAAAATCCCGGCGATCACTGCGACCAAGATACCCTTGATTCCAAATTTCCTGCCGATCACCGCCAACAGCCCCAGCCCCATTCCGCGGTGTCCGCCACCAGCCTGAACAGGGCCTCTGCCTCTGGCGTCTTCGACATTCCCGCTGCTCTGCCTACCCTTCCATTTCATAATGAACCGTAACTGGATAGGAAATTCCCTTCTGAGAGGCACGCAAAAAAGACGTGTTCACCCTATCCGTTCGCGACCGCCGATTCTCCGATGACTGTGGCTACCGTAGGTTTGGCTGAAAGAATCTCCTTCGCGGTTTCCCGGACCTCGTTCGCAGTCAGGGATCGGTAGATTTCCGGAAGGAGACGATGGCTGTCGGCAGGGTGACCGAACAGCAGATCTAGGGCGGCGTGGCGGGCGTTCGATGCGGGTGATTGCTGTTGGAGGGCGACGGCGGAGAGGGCGGTAGAACGGACGCGCTCGAACGCTTCGTCAGGAATACCTTCTTCGGCGATTTTGGCGATCTCTTTCGTAAGCTCCACTCTCGCGAGGTCAATCTGCTCAGGCGAAGTCGCAAGATAGAAAAAGAACAACCCAGTATCATAGCCGAGGAACTGGCTGGCGCCCACACGATAGGCCAGGCCTAGCTCTTCGCGAATACGGCCAAACAAAGGGCCCGCCATATCGGAAGCGTATTCATTGATAAAAGCAAGCGCGTGGCGGTGGGCACCGCTGACATGGCTACCGGGATACCCAATGGCGAGCACAGCCTGTTTTTTGGGCAGGATTTTCTCAACCACATTACCTTCGGATAGAGTGGAAGCTGGAGGCGTCCATTTCTCGCCGGTTGGTAGAGTTCCGAGATGCGTTTCGAGAAGCTCGATGATTTGCTCAGGTTCGAAGTCTCCTGCTACCGCCAAGGTCAAATTCGCGGCAGTAAAGAGCAAGGAATGATGGGCAGCGAGATCCAATCGCCCGAGTTTGGAAAGCGTTTCGGCAGTGCCAAGCGAGTCGAGGCCGTAGCCAGTACTGGAGAAATGAGCCGCGCGCATGTTTGCGAAGCAGGTATGAAGTGGATCGGCGAGCGCTTCCTCAAGCGAGGCAAGTTGCGAGGCTTGCTCACGCGCAATCACATCCGAAGGGAAGGATGGATTGATGATTACGTCCGAAAAAATTTCTAGAATTGCCTGTGCATCCGCAGTAAGCCCAGAAGCTTGAACAAGAAATGCGTTGTTTCCAGTAGATGCAGAAATGGAGGCCCCAAGGGATTCGAGACTGGTAGCAATGTCCTCAGCGGAGCGTGATAGGGTTCCCTTGGTAATCGTGGAGGCGAAGAGTTGGTTGAGACCGTTATTCTCGGAGATTTCTGACAACAACCCAGCGCCGGCAGCGGCTTGAAAATGGAGCAGAGGAACTCGGTGGTCTGGTAGCATCGCCAAACGCAGACCGTTTGAAAGGACATGAGTGATGACTCCACAGTGAATCTGTTCCGCCTTCTTCTGTTCGACCTTGGGTGCAAACCCCTCGGGATCGAGCGAAGTGAAGGTGAGCAGATCCTCAGACAACAACTGGCAAACGCGACGAATATCGGCAGCGGTGACTTTATTGATTTGGTGCAAGTAAGCACGAGTGAAATCAAGGTCACGTGCTTCGTGCCAATTCGAAGCAAGATCAGTCGCCCGACCTGAAGCAGAGGTCAGCGTGCGGAATTGTGAGGTCGCAATCTGGCGTTTCACTTTCGCAATCTCATCCTCGAGCGAGCTTGCGGGCAAATCACCAATTTCGCTTAGAATAGCTGCTTTCAGTTCATCACGTTTCTCCGGCAACGCCTCAGCAGAAACGGCAAATAGTCCCTCTTCATCCGGACCACTCCATGCCCATGCGGAAATTTCCAACGCTAGTTCCCGCTGATCACGCAGCGAACGATGAAGCCTTGAAGAGCGACCTCTACCTAAGATTGCAGCCAGCACATCGTAAGCTGGGACATCTGGATGCCCGATAGGCGGAGTGCGCCACGAAAGACAAAGGCGACTCGTAGGCACCTCGAAATTCTCGAAACCCTCACGCGGACCTAGTTGCTGTGGATCGCGCTGAATATGGGGCTCTGGACCAGAGACAATCGCGCAATCTTCGGTCAACGAGGTGACTAAAGCTTTTGCCACTGCAGGATCGAAATCCCCTGCGATCACCACATGCGTGCGATCCGGCGTGTAGCGGCGGCGATGATAGTCCTTCAGGTCCTTATACTCGACCTCGTTGAAAAGGTGTTTATGCCCAATCACGGGATGTCGGCGAGCATCTACGGTGAATGCCGTAGAAAGCAACAAACGCATCGATGCATGATCCGGATCATCCAGCCCCATATCAATCTCACGGCGGATAACATCTTTTTCATTCTCAAATTCCGATTCAGGAATACTTGGAAAAAAGACCAATTCGGTAAGGCATTTTAAAAATGACTCCAGAGAATCCGATGGTCCATCAATGTAATAAACGGTGCGTTCGAAAGTGGTGTAGGCATTCCAATGACCCCCTCCAGCTTGAACCGTCTGCGCCAACTCATCCGAAGAATAGCTGCGTGTCCCCTTGAAGACCATGTGCTCGAGAAAATGCGAGAGGCCCGAACCCAAGTCTTCTCCCTCATGAATACTTCCTGTGCCAACCCAAGCCTGAACAGAAATAACAGGAGCGGAAGGATCGGGATCCAGAATCAGGGTGAGTCCGTTCGGAAGGGTGTGTCGTGTGGCAGATGTGCGAGGATAGTCCATATTTTCCAGCTTGGCTTGAGAGGAGATGCCGCATAAATGTAGGTAATGCAACGATGGAAGTTATTAGTGGGACTAGGGATTCTTGGTCTGATCCTTCTGGCTGGCGGAGGCCTCTATGCCCTCAACGAATACCGTATGAGCAGACCGGGACCGATCTGGGTGCCGCTCGCGCTAAAGGCAGACATCGCTCAGGAGGAACAGGAGAAGATCGCCGAGCAGATCACCAAGAGTCTCAACGAAGAGGAGACTCTCCGGAAGATTGTCATTGATGCGGATCTCCAGACAGGCTTTGGATCTGCCACAGAGGACGCTGCAGTCGAAGAACTCAGAAAACGAATGTTCGTCAGTACCGGCACGGCGGACACTCCCATGGGAAAAGTCCCAGCAATCAATGTGGGTGTGGATGGCACGAAAGGTGAAAGCGAAGTCCTAGAGCGAGCCGCCACCCGCATGATCAAAGATGTCTGGCGCATGATGGGCATTGATCCCGACACCGGCAAACCGCTTCAAAGGCCAAGCAATATTCCCTCCCTAAAGTAGGAGGCTGAAATAGGCGCAACAAAAAACCGGCGATCCCAAAAGGAAGGCCGGTTTTTTAGATTGTGGAGCAAGGCAAATGGCGAATCCGCCTTCAGATTGCCTTACTTGCCGAAAATAGTTTTCCCAGTCGAACGAAGCTCGTCACATGCTTGTTTCATGCGGTCGCAGAGGCTTTGCTCACCTTTTTTCAAATAAGAACGGGGATCGTAAGCCTTCTTGTTACCGACTTCGCCATCAATCTTGAGTACACCTTCGATGTTCTCACAGATGTGCGTCACGATCGGACGGGTGAAGGCATACTGGGTGTCGGTATCGATGTTCATCTTGATCACCCCGTAGTCGAGAGTCTCTTGAAGATCTTCGCTAGACGTGCCAGAGCCACCGTGGAAAACGAGATCCATTTCTGCCTCTGGGCCGTGCTTGTCCGTGACGGCTTTTTGACCATCTCGGAGGATGGAAGGCTTAAGCTTCACCGCACCGGGCTTGTAGGCGCCGTGCACGTTGCCGAAGGTCGCTGCGAAGATGAAACGCCCAAGTGGCTGAAGCGCCTCGTAGACTTCGAGCATGTCGTCGGGAGTCGTGTAGAGCTTTTCGATCGGCAGACCTGAAGTATCGTGACCGTCTTCTTCTCCACCCACACAACCCGCTTCAACTTCAAGAATGATGCCTAGCTCGGCACATTCCTTGAGAAGCTCTTTGGAAATTTTCAGGTTCTCATCCAGTTCGACCACGGAACCATCGAACATGTGGGATTGGAAAAGAGGACCTTTACCAGCAGCGATGCGCTCGCGGGAGGCTTGAAGAAGTGGCTTAAGGAAACCATCAACTTTCGCCGGATGGCAGTGGTCAGTATGGAGAGCGATGAGCACGTCGTGCTTCTCAGCAAGCGCGTGACAAGCTTCGGCAAGAACAATCGCACCGAATGCAGCGTCCTTTACAGCCGTGCCGGAAGCAAACTCGCCTCCTCCTGTGGAGACTTGGATGATTCCGTCGGATTTCGCCTCGGAAAATGCTTTGAGTGCACCGTTGATGGTGGTGAGAGAGGTCACATTGATTGCCGGATAGGCATAGCCACCTTCTTGGGCGGCATCGATCATAGCGGCGTATTGTTCGGGAGTTGCGATTGGCATAACGCTGGCTGCGTAGCCGATATCCTACCCACGAGCAAGGCCGAAGAATTCCTTAGACCGTTTTCCAAGTCTGTTCCGCTATAGGCGAACTGAGATTTTTCAAGAGCAAGGCGTGACGAACGATTGGTGCAAGCACCCCGAGTGAGGAACAACGCTGCTATTGGGAATTTTTAGCTCGAATCCATATTCTCCCGCCAAGCGGCTGAAATATGAAAACCAGACATCTGCCAGATAGATGAAGGGACTTTCTGAAAATGGTCTAGACGGTCTATCCTTGCCAAACCGACACCTCTCACTTACATACTCCCCTCCTCTCACCGAGTAAGGTCCCGTGGTCCAATGGATAAGACAATGGTCTCCGAAGCCGCAGATCCAGGTTCGATTCCTGGCGGGACCATTTTGAGAGACTCTGCCATTTCTGACCTATTCCATATCTAGCAAGGCTTTGGTTTCCTCTCGAATCTGCGCGGCGACTTTGAATTCATAAGCCCCAAGATCCGGAGCATCTGGATCAATACGGAAGAGAGTGTCCTTGGCGATCCACCGGCTTTCGGCGGCGGTATAAATAGGCGTGAGCAGACAAAGAACGACGATTGCGACAGCATAACTTGGAAGGACGGCCACAGCAGCAGTGCACTGCAAAAGGCGATCTGATGGCTTACCCAAGATGGATCGTAGCGCATGCGCGACAATGAGACTCAGACACAAAGCCAGAGGCGCAGCGAGCAGCATGAGAGTGCGGTCGGACAATTCCAAGAAAAGCAGTGTTGGCAGAGCGGTGAGCGACCACGCGAGCAAAACTGCGAGCACCCCGAGGGCGACGGGAATGGTAAACCGGTCGCCCAAGCCAAGAGGGGCAAGGTGTTTGTCTAGTCGCCAGCGAACGACCAACGCCGGTGCGATCAGCAGACTTAGAAGAAGGGCGATTAAATGAATGGATGGAAAACAAAAGAGGAAATGCTGCGCTCCATATTCTCTACCACTAAGAGGAGTGAGACGGGTGACAATCAGGAAGATCAACACAGGGATAACAATTCCAAGTGCTAACACCCATAGACCATCTTTCCAGCCCAGAACCGCAGAGAGGCGCTTCGCGGGGACTCGGATGGGAGCGGGGAAAATCAACCGAAAAAGAAAGAGAACGAAAGCGACAACGATGACAGACAATACGACTGCGAAAATACCGACTTTGCCGACAAGCTCATGCTCCGCCATCCGCATGGGTTTGAAATCAGATTCGCTGAATGGAACCGGAGTGTTCACTTGTCGCTTCACCATCGGAAAGGCTAGCCCAACCAGTATGGAGGCTTCCTCTTCAGAGAAAACCTCCGGTTCCTTTTTATCCCGAATTTGTCTCAGATCGCGCTCCTCTTGGATTGCATCGCTTTGCTCTCGATATCTATTGGCCAAGTCATCCAGTTCCAAGCGCTCGGCTGCGAAGCGAAAATTCGTCGCTGTAGCTGCCACGATCACACGGTTCACCAGTTCACCGACGAGCAACACATCAGGATTCTGAAGGAGCTGGACAATGAACGCATCTCGCTGCGCTGCCAGCTCAATGAATTCAGCTTCCCGCCCTTTTTTTGACAGTTGCTCAGCACGTGCTGAAAGTAAATCGGCGATGTATCGCAATTGAATTATCCCTGTACTCGTGCCGTAACTATAAGCGAGCGAGCGCATAAATTCTGCGATGTTTCGAATCGGAAGCGGGCGAGATCTCGCTCGAATCATCTGATTCGTAAACGTTTCGAATTCATTTTTGGAGTTGGCCGTTTTGATTAGCGCCAGCGCCTCCTCAAAAGCCTCTTCATCTAAAATCTCGAATTCCATTTCGCGAGGAAGCGGGCTAAGCCGCACCCCATCGACAAAACGAGACGGAAGAGGTGAAGATCCCAAACGCTTTTTATCAATACAATCGGCCCCAAGCCGACCGGCGGCGTAGTAGAGGAAAAACGCGTTTTCAGGTGCGATCTGCTCTACCGTTTCCAGAAAATTGGGTGGAAGCGCTCCGTTCATCATCCCAAACTGCTGGGCGTATTCAGCGTAATAAGCTGGATTTTCTGGGGCGAATTCATTCAGCCGCTGCTTTTGTTCTAGGTCGGACAATTCTGGATCCCCAAGAATAAGACGCTCTTCTTCAGTCAGGCCTTTGGGAAGAATTGGCTTCTCAACTGGCTCAAACAAATTGAAATTCAAAATCGTTTCCGCAATCCGGATTGCGGGAGCATTCGAGACAATCACTGTCGCAACCGCAGCCACCGCCAGAAGCCACAGAACGACGGCAAACACAAACCGTCCCCGTCCCACACCCGCTTTAAGACGACAGCCTAATGCTTCGACAGCAGGATGCTTCGGATCAAAATTTCTCCCCAACATATCGTTTGCCGCCAGCCGCTGTTCGGCATTTTTAGCAAGAGGTTCAGTAGCCGCTTCGATCAGCGGATGGGTTTCGGGAAGCATGTTTCTGTTTACTCAAAAATGTATTTTTTATCCTTCACCGTGACGTTGGGTGGAATTTTGGATTTCTCGAAAAAATCGTAGCCAGTCTTCAGGTTTTTCCAAAACGCTATCCATTGATGGTCGGCGGCCTTGACCATTCGAGCATCGGTCATGCGGAAGGGGAAGATATGAACACGGAAAAAGGCTTCGCCGCCATCGTGCGCGGCATCGGCGAGGGTGTAGATCTCTTCGATCTTCTCATCGGTCATGGCAAGACAGCCGATAGAAATATTGCTGCCGTGAATCATGATAAACGATCCGGTGCGTCCGTGGGCTCTGTCGTAGGTGTTGGGGAAACCGATGTTAAACGAAAGGTGGTAGCTGCTGTTCGGATTCATCGCCTTGGGGCCGACGAAGTAGAAACCTTCGGGGACCTGTCGGTCACCTTCAGCGAGCTTGGGCCCAAGTTTCCCGCTAGCTGCAGCGATCGGGTAGGTGCGAAACAATTCGAACTTTCCAGTCTTCTTGCTTTCGATGAAAAGCTCGAGCACATCCTCCTCTTTGAATGCCCGGATGAAAATAGGCGAACCTAGCTCCAATTTCTTCTCCGCAAGCGCAGCACTCAGGTCGAGCTCGACGTTCTTCGCCGCTTCTCGCTCCCTTGCCTGACCCTCTGCTTTTTCTCCGCAACATGGGAGTAGCGCAACAATCAACAAGAGGGGGAGCGATTTCATCGAGTCACGCCGCGCTGAGAGTTTTCGATGAAGTGTAT
Source organism: Akkermansiaceae bacterium (assembly GCA_045106015.1). Classification (GTDB taxonomy): domain Bacteria; phylum Verrucomicrobiota; class Verrucomicrobiia; order Verrucomicrobiales; family Akkermansiaceae; genus Luteolibacter. Next base: position 7,758 of record JBGCEE010000061.1, read on the forward strand.
CAAGTGCTCGACGTTAGCATTTCGCGCAGCTTCGGTGGCCTTCAGAGAGCTAAGTCCGTTTGCCAAGCTGATGTCCTTTTTGAGGAAAAGTTTTTTGTAGGCAGACTTCAGGTCACGGATATCGCTATCCGAAAATCCGCGGCGCTGGAGCCCGATGAGGTTCAGACCGCGGGTGAGAGCAGGATTGCCATCGACTATCATGAACGGAGGAATGTCTTGAACGATTTTTGACAGACCACCAATAATCGAGTGCTTCCCAATGCGGCAGAACTGATGAGCTGCTGCAAGCCCTGAAACAATGGCGTAGTCCTCCACAGTCACATGACCAGCGAGACTGCCGTTGTTAGAGAGAATGATGTGATCGCCTAGCTGACAATCGTGCGCGACATGAGAATAGCAAAGAAACAGATTGTGAGAGCCGATACGCGTCGGCAGCTCTTCGTGAGTGCCACGATGTATGGTGCAATTTTCGCGAAAGACATTGTGATCGCCGACTTCTAAGGCAGTAGGCTCGCCAATGTATTTGAGGTCCTGTGACTTACCTCCCACCAGGGCGAAGGGGAAAAACTCGTTACCTCTTCCAAAGCTTGCGGTGCCTTCAAGAACGACATGACTGTGAAGCGTGCAGTCATCGCCAACTGTGACATTGGCGCCGATGACACAATACGGACCAACACGGACGTTTTTCCCGAGCTCTGCCTTGGGTGAAATGATTGCGGTAGGATGGATCACTGGCGTGATTCTCATGCAAGCGGAAGGCCCATGACGAGCCAATTCTCTTGTCCGGAAAAACGAAGTTTCATGGAACACTCGTGTCCGGACGCCCGAGCATCAGATCAGTCTTCCGAGACAAGCCTAGTGAGGGCATGTTGGATCGCTGGAGGCTCTGCAACAAGCCGGTCGGCAGAATCCTGAGTCGCCCGAATCGCAGGCACATATCCATCCACGATTTCACTCGCGTGATCGCGCTCTGCCAGGATCATCAACGTGAGCGATAGCAACGCACAGCTCATGGCTCCTGAGATTCCAAATAACCACCAGCGATGAGTGCCGGTATATGGTTCAGAAATCCCCGGCTCTTCCCCATCTAAAGCTTGAGGTTTCTCCAAAGCCGGAGGTGTCGGCTGCCGAACGGGTTCTTTCGGCCCACTGTTTTCACTCGCGACCATCTGTCTGAAAGGAGAGCGAACCGGAAGCGACCATCCGGCATAGTCGTTTTCATCCGATGACAGCACCATGTCCTCCGATTTCGCATAAACACGCTCATAGATGCCTCGATCAACCACTGACCGAACGACTGCTTCGTCAATGAATCCCTCCTCCAAAATACGTCTATTTTCCGTTGCTTGCTCAGAGGTTTCCGCAGGTAGGGGGTGGAGAGGTAGACTGGTCATGGGGATTTGAAAGCCGTTCGAAGATTCTTATATGATTACCTTACGGATAACTCAAACATTAATTTATCTTAAATTTAATCGCCCCGTGCCTTATTCGTTGTTAGTTGTGTTGCAATCAGGCAAAAAGTTAGTCAGCTTTTGCCACCAGATGTCCGAGGAATCAGAAAGCAGTCCAAAGCTGAACATACGCTGCCCAGCGTGTCGGCAGCGCTTTCACGTAACTCCCGACCTAATGAACCGTATGGTGGAGTGCGGAGAATGTGACACTCGATTCAGAATCAATGACGAAGTCATTGTGCGGGCTAAGAAATTCTACCCAGGAGAGAGAGCCGATCCAAAGCTCAAGCGCTTCCAGCGTGTCCCAATCTCAGCTGCACCACCACCAGCTGGGCTCCAACAGGTCCAATACCAAGATTTTAACAGTCCGGAACAGCTTGGCCCAATCTCTCCACAGCGCGTTGTGGCTGGAATTTTTGGAGTCTCCATCATGGTGATTGTCGCCATTCCTCTACTTTTCATGTCCGGGCCCGGCTCTGGATTAAACGTGATGCCGGTGGAAAATAAACTGATCATAGCTGGGTTTGTTTCCTTCCTTGGCCTGATTCTGCTGATCTATGCAAATCCCAGAGCACGTTTCAAAGCAACTCTGGTGGGCCTCGCTCTCTCTGCGGGCTTGATCTCTATTCCTTTGTTTCTCAACAAAGAACCGCCGAACATCGCCACGAATGATGACAACCCAAATGAAAATGTTCTACCAATCATTCCGGTAGAAACCGTTGATCCACAGGCAGCCCTTCGGGAAAGATTCACGACAGGGCCCTTGGAAAAAGAGCAAGGACGCCTTGATGGTATCGAAACCAACCAGAAAGCCTTCGGTGTCTACATCACGGAAATGGTCGGGCGAAACAAATACACGGTCCGTGATTTTCTCATCAGAGACACCGGAGCAGCCCTTTCATCCCACCTCTATCCGCGAGACAATGACAACTACCTAATGGTGCTGACCGGAGTATCCAAGTCCATCAACGAAGTTGCTGAAATTGCCGGGAAGCTCGGGAAAACTGAAGAGATTCATCCGCAAATAGGCATCGTTGTTGTGAGCGTAGACAACAGGCAATTTATTGCCGGCTCGGCGGCGAAACTCAACGACAAGACCGACCCTGCCTTTTACGACCTCAACTTGCGGGAATTAAAAAACATCGACCTTGATCGTGTCCGAAAGGCTGTCGAACGCTTGGCCGACGCGAAATCATCGATCTATCGGACCGACATCACCAAAATCATGCTGGAACTCATGCTCAAGCCAGGTGTCACTTTCCATGATTCTCTTTCAAAAGCGCTGCTAGTCTGGGCAGAAGATCCCGTCCCTGCGGCAGAAGTCGGCTTGCAAGTCATCAAAAACCTTTTGGCAAAAGGCCTACCCGTCCCAGAGGAGCTTGTGGCGCTTGTTGCCGCAGGAAAGGACCCCGAAGCCATCCCAACCCTCATTGCCATCTGGAAAGAAAAACCAGTCATTTGGGACAAGTATCTCATCGAATTCGGCTCCGCCGCAGAACCAGCGATCCTCGAGAACGTAAACGCCGATTCCGCCCCGCTCAAACGTTCCGCTCTTTCGATCCTCGCACAAATCGGAACTTCAGCGAGTCTTCCTGCTCTCAAAGAAATTCTTGAAGATGGCAATCCCGAGCTAAAGGTGCTTGCCGAGCGTGCGATCACGAGCATCGAACAACCCTGAGCTTGCAATTCGATAAATAAGCAGATCGATTCAGATCGTTCTCACATAGATTATCCCTTGCACCAAGACCCTCAAAACGCTTCCTTCCTCCCAGTTTCAACTTCAAAACGACCACCCAATCCTATCATGACAGAATACGCACGCGGCCTCGAAGGGGTCATCGCCAACGAATCCTCGCTTAGCAACGTTGTCGGAAACATCGGAGAACTCAGCTACCTCGGATACCACATTGATGATCTTGTGGAGAATTGCTCCTACGAAGAAGTCGTCTACCTACTGCATAACAACCGCCTTCCAAATCAGCAGGAACTCGAAGATTTTGAAAAATGCCTGCGATCCGATCGGGCGCTTCCCGAGCAGGTGATCAATTTCCTCAAAAACGCTCCAAAAGAAGCCTCACCCATGGATGTGCTCCGCACGGCAGTTTCCATGCTTGGTCTCTATGACGAGAGGGCCAAAATCGGTGAGCCAGACATCGAAGCCAACGCAGCGATCGCCCTGACGCTTTGCGCAAAAACCGCCACGATCGTTGCCGCCTACCATCGATTCCGCAACGACCTCGAACTCCCCCCTATTCGCGAAGACCTCACCGAGGCACAACACTTCCTCTACCTGATCAATGGGGAAGTTCCCACTGACATGGCAGCGCGCATTCTTGATGTCGCCCTGATTCTCCATGCCGACCACGGCATGAACGCCTCAACCTTCGCCGCACGAGTCACCGTCGCCACTCTTTCCGACATGTATTCAGGCGTCACCTCGGCAATCGGAACCCTCAAAGGCCCTCTTCACGGCGGGGCAAACGAAGGCGTCATCCACATGCTTCAGGAAATTGGCGATCTCGACAAAGTCGATGCATTCGTCGAAGGCAAACTTGAACGGAAAGAGAAAATTATGGGCATCGGCCACCGCGTCTACAAGGTGCTCGACCCTCGCGCACCCCACCTGCGCCGACTCGCTGTCCAACTCACCGAAGAACTCGGCGAACCAAAGTGGATCAAAATGTCCGAGCGCATCGCAGAAATCATGCGTGAGCGCAAGAAGCTCGAAGCCAATGTCGATTTCTACTCCGCAACGGTTTACTACTCGCTCGGGATTCCAACCGACCTTTTCACCCCGATTTTCGCGATTTCACGAACTTCTGGCTGGACCGCTCATATTCTTGAACAGCTCCGTGACAACCGCCTCTACCGCCCGCTGACTCTCTACACAGGCCCGGAGACCTTGTCCCCTGTCCCACCCATTGAATCGCGTTAAGCGAATCAACATCGGCTTAACATGAAAAACCCAATCATCATTGCCATCGCCATCGGTCTCGCCTCTTGCGCCGCACCGAAGGCAACCGTCGTAGCTGAAACGCCAAAAGAAAAAACCGAAGAGAAACCTTCGGAAGTAGTCGCAGAGACAACCCTCCCCGCAGGCCCTGATGACGGCCTCCGAATCGGCGACGACATCCTCGCTTTACCTAGCGACGAGGAACTACGGCCATCCACAGCTAGCAGAGGCGACGGCGACGCCACGGTGATCACTAGACCACCGGCAGAATAGTTCTGTCACCTCGGCAGTAATTTGACTTCAAGCTGCTCATAGCCAATTTGCCGCCGATAGATTTCTGCTTCGTCGATATTTGGAATCGACCCGACGATTTGAATCTCTCCGACAGAAGCGGCAAGATGTTTTAAAAGTTCGCGGATGATCAGCCGAGCATGGGCCGCACCTAGGCAGAAATGAGCACCTGCCCCAAACGCGATATGGGGATTGGGTTTTCGATCCAGCCTGACCTCGTCCGGTGAATCAAACACCTCAGGATCACGGTTCGCCGAAGCCCAACAAAGAGCAACCCGCCCATCCGCTGGAACCTGCGCCCCGTGCACATCAGTCTCTTCCGGGCACACTCGCCCAATGTGCGTGAGCGGAGACACGACTCGGAAAAACTCTTCAGTCGCAAGCACTGCTCGCTTTGGATCTGCGCGGATAAAGTCCAACGCATCAGGATTTTCCGCAAAATAAGCAATAACTGAAGAAACACTGTGGATCACCGTATCTCGACCTCCAGCAAAAGTCAGGTTGGCAAATCCCGCCATTTCTTCACGAGTCAAATTCCTACCACGGAAGGTTGCCGACTTCAGGGCCGAGAAAAAATCATCCCCAGAAGTCTCTTTTTCTTTGTCAAGCTGCCGAGCGATATACGCATCCACCGCCGTTCCATCTGAATTCCCTTCTAGCACATCGCGGAACACATGCGTCCCCCACCCGATCCACTCTTCGGCTTCAGTCTGTGGTAGTCCAAGTAGATGAGCCAAAGCCCTGGATTGCAGAGGCACGGCAAACCTGCCCACCACCTCGACAGTACCTGCCGAAATCAACCCATCAAGCAACGAACCGATCAAAGAATGAATCTTGGCGATAAACCCCTTATCTCGCGGTTTCTTAAAAAACGGTTCCACAATCGCTCGATATTCCGTGTGCTCTGGCGGATTGGTTTCGATCGGTAACTGCCTGACTTTGCGCACATCCTCCTCCGATGGAATCGGCACTCGGAACGGTGCATCGGAACTAAACCTATCCCAGTTTTTTGCCGCTGCCATCACGTCGGCATGCCGCAGAATCATTGGCACATCTTCTCCTTGGAAACGGCAGTGAGCGACTGGTGCTTGCGCCCGCATCTTATGAAACGGGCAACCATCCACGGGAGAATCTTCCATCAATACTTTCTAAACACTTGGGCCATCCCAATCAAGCACTGCGAATTTCACGAGCCAGTTCTACTCCCATAAACCAAGCTTCCAAAACTGAGCCAAACAACTAGAGTGGAACCGTGAAAAAAAGAAACGCCGCCCTCATCATCCTTTTCGTCATGCGATTCGCTCTGCCTACCGTCGCCGAAAACGAATCTGCTAAGCAGGCCCAACAAGCATTTTCCTTTGTTCAAATGTGCGACACACAACTTGGTATGGGTGGATACGAACATGATGTGAAAATGTTCAAACTCGCCGTCGCGAAGATCAATCACCTGAAACCTGACTTCGTGGTGATCTGTGGCGACCTTGTCGGCAAAGCCAACGACAAATCCTTCGCGGATTTCAATACGATTCGTGGCGGCTTCAACGTGCCTTGCCATTGTGCCGCAGGAAATCACGACGTCGAAAATAAACCCACCGCAGAATCTCTTCGGAAATACCGTGAAAAAATCGGTGATGACTACTACTCCTTTCAGCACAAGGGCTTCACCTTTGTCGTGGCCAATACCCAACTCTGGAAAGCACCGCTAGCAGGCGAATCTGAAAAGCATGACACATGGTTCAAAGAGACCTTGGAGAAAGCAAAGTCTGAAGAAAGCCCAGTGATCGTAGTCGTACATTTCCCGTTTTTCACCAAAGATCCCGATGAAAAGGACCACTACTTCAACCTACCTTTGGAGAAGCGCAAAGAACTCCTCGCTCTCTGCGAAAAAAGCAATGTTGTGGCCATCCTAGGGGGACACACGCACAAGTTCACCGAGAACGAATATAAAGGCATGAAGCTCGTGAATGGTGAGACGACCAGTAAGAATTTCGACGGACGTCCCATGGGATTCAGATGGTGGGATGTGGATAAAAACCGCTCTCTCTCGCACCGCTTTATGAGCGTTGAAGAACCGGCAACGGATCAGAAGCCTTAGCTCAACTTTTCACGGATCGAACTCAACAACTCTTCATCCATCTCAAGAATATTTTCGGTAGCAGGAAAACTTCCTGATTTTACATCCGCAGCATATTCCTGAAACGCCGCGACGCGTTCGCGTTGTAGCCGGCGATATTCACCAGCAAAATCTCGGTAAGACTTCGCATGCCTAGGCAATCGCTCGTCGTAGTCCCCCAGAATATCATCGGAAAAAAGAAACTGGGTATCGCAACCCGAACCAGATCCCAATGACATCAAGATCATCGAAGTCTGTTTGCAAAGCCATGAGGCCAAGTTGTGCGGAACCACCTCTAGCTCAGCTGCATAAGCCCCAGCATCCTCAAGTCGCTTCATCGCCTGATAAAGCTCCTTTGCTTCAGAAAGCGTCTTACCAATGGCCCGGTAGTTCGTCCAAGTCACATGACGGGGCACCATCCCTAGATGCCCAACGACAGGAATCCGCTCGCGCGCCATACCTTCAATGATATGCGGACTAGCCGAGCAATACACCGAACTCGCCCCCAATTCCAAAGCTCGGAAACCAATACGAATTGCCTCTTCCTGAGAAACCAAGCCGTGCGGAGTGGAACCTGAAAGAAAGCTGTTCGGTGCCGCCGCCACCAAATCAGGAAGGCGTTTCTGTGCCTCAGGCGTATCGAACGGGCAACTCATCAAATCTATTCCCGCCTCCTCTGCCGCCGCCGCTTCCTCCGGCGATTTCACATGCACATGAGTCAGGCATCGTTCACCCTTGAGCGCTCTCAAATCGTGAACCGTAAATTTTTTTCTTGGTCGAAGCATGGGACGATGTTGATTGCCTCGCTCAGCAGATGCAACGTTTCGATCAAGAAAGCCATCGAACCGTATGAACAGAGCCTCGTTGACGTATCGTAAATACATTACCAATTTTTTGGACCTGAACTCTCTCCCTCAAAATTCTTCAACCCAAGCCCTACCACTCAGCACTACCCCCTAGCAAACTCAAGAACCCCCGACCCTCAGATCCCGTGCGCTCCAGAGAATTCCCGCCGCGGGCCTTGCCTTTCCTCGCAATCGCCTCGCCCCGTCCTTTCTCCTCTCTGAAAACCGATCTCGCGCCCCTATAAATGCTTCGTCCACAAATCCCTTACTGCCGATCACCAGGCCGTCGGTGAAATATCGGATCCGGTGCCGAAGCATCGCCCCTGTATCGATATCCGGCAGCAGCGTCTCATTGTCCTTCGACTCCAGAAGCTCCGCTTCGTTCTTGCTGACCGATGTTTTTTTCCCGGAAGAACCGACCTTGGCGTTTAGGGATTTCCGCCCGAGCGCCAGGCCCATCGCCCGACGGTAGATGCGCGAAACATCCTTCCACCGATCCGCTTCGAATCCCGCTCCCCGGTGGCTCATGCAAGCCCTCACCAATCCCTCGCGTGCTTTTTTCCCATTGCCTTTCTTCCCGCCGCCCACCGCTTCTCCGTAGCTACTCCAGCGATACTTCGCCGGATCGCTAACCATTCCGGCCCGCACCGGATTGAGATCGATGTAGGCCGCCATCGTCCGCGCCGCCGTCCCGCTTTCCACCAGCACACTCTTGAACCGATCCTCCCACAACGTCCCCCTGCGCTCGTGTTTCCGGTTGAACCAACGGGTGAAGCGCTGGATCAACCCTTTCATGAACAGACTCAGATCGTGCATCCGCTTCACATACGGCTCACGGATTTCATCTGAGCGAAGCACCGCGCCCTCCTCCTCACTCGACTCAAAACCGTCCATTTTCCGTTCTTCCTCCCTTGCCGCCGCAAGCTCCAAACGCACACCCTCCACATGCTTTTCTCCATAAAGCGCCCCCATTCGCTCCAGCAGCAATGAATCCGAAACACCACCCTCGGGCACCGGAGTCACTTCCAGCAGCAGGTGGAAATGATTCGACATCACGCAGTAGGAAAGCACCCGGCAGCCAGAGAAATTCTCATACATCCGCATGAACATCCGGAACGCCTCGCGCTCCTCATCACCGAAAACAAAATCCCAATGCTACGATCGCTGTAGCGACCTTTTACCAAATCCATTTCCGGAGGAGGAAATGGCACACTGCCTAGATGGAGTGGAACGGAATCAATTCACCACCCGGCTCATGCAGTGATAAATCGCCGGTTTCAGCTCCGATCCCTTCCACGGGGCCAGAAATCGCTTTCGTGTGTTCTTCACAGCCATCCCCCCTTCTAGCGGCTCAAATCCCAATAGCAACGACAAAGTATATTTTGTCTGGCATTTTGATTTCCTTCTCGCAGCGTGTCCGATCGGTGACATCGCAAACGTCTACACCGTTCTGGCGCGGGGAAATTCCGCGCTCTCCCTCACCTTGAATGCCATCACCTGCCTGCTCGCCCCCCTGAGTATGATCCTCGTTTTTGCCGTAACGAATGCGATGGGATTCGAGCAAACCTTCCTCGCAGTTCCTGCGTCGACCCTATTCGGAAGACTCGTCCTGTTCCTTTTCCTTCCCGTGGCCCTCGGGGCGCTGATCGTTTGGAAGCAGAAAAGTTTCGCTTGTCGAATGAGGCCACTTCTTCATCGCTTTGTCGCAATTGGCATTTTCATGATGCTGTCCGTCATCCTCTTTTCCCAATGGGAAACCGTGAAACAGAACGGGCTGCCGTTTGCCCTGACATGTTTCGCTTTCATGATCGCATGCCTTGCCTGCGGGCTCGTTTGCAATCGGCTTCTTCGACTGCCTCCATCAAGCGCTCATGCCTCCCTGCTCTGCTTCCCGGTGCGAAATGTCGGCGTTGCAAGCCTCATAGCCATCACATTGCTTGGCCGTCTCGACTGCGCCAGTGTCGCTGCCATCTACTTCCTGATCGAGGTTCCTTTGCTGTTGTCTCTGGTATGGTTGATCCGATTGGGATACTTCGCTGGAAGCTCGATTCATGAATCGGCCGCCACCAATCAACGCTGATTTATGTCAAGAATACTTAAGCTGAATTTGCGATCATAAGATTGGTTTCCTCTTGCAGGATTTCAACGTAGCGACGTGCAAGAGGTGAGGGGATTGGCTGGATTGGCAGCGCTACTGAGAATTGAGCGTTAGGCATCTGTTGTCGCGTATTTAGGAGGCAGAGCTTATTAGTAAAGTAGTCGTTGTTACTAATGAAAGCGTGAGCCAGAAGAATCGCATCACTTTGGGATGCCATGAGATAGAGTGCTCGATAATCATCGCATTGCTGCGCTTGTTGGATGGAGCTCAGGTGTACGCCATCCTGCTTGCACAATTCATTCAGGTATTCCTCATAGACTGGCGGGAGATACTGAGAAAGCAGAGGGTAATTCACGAAGTCAGCGAGGCCGACTTTTTCTTTACTAAGTAAAGGGTGATCTTTTCGAACCCACCAAAGAGCCTCTGTTTCTAAAAGGCTGATGACTTCGATGCTTCTTTCTTTCTCGAGAACACCGTCGAGTCCAATGATCAGATCGAGTTCTCCGTCGGCAAGGAGGTTCATCAAGCGTGTGACAGTTCCGATGTCCGTCGTGATTCTAACATTGGGGTATTCGCTGATGAAGCGTGTGCCAATCTTCGGCAGTAGGGTGTCAGCGACTGTAGGGTTTAATCCCACACGTAGCGAGCCGTGATCAAGAGCGTCGAGCTGAGCGAGTTTGGGTTTAATCGAATCTACCCCCTTGAAAATTCCTTTAAACTCCTTAAAAACCAGTTCTCCGTGTGGAGTGGGAATCATTTGCTTTCCATGACGCTGGAGAAGAGGAGCTGCGTAATATTCCTCTAGAAATTGGATGCTACGGGTCAACGAGGAGGGGCTGATATGGATGTCACGAGCTGCCTGGCGTATCCCTTTCGAGTTTACGACGGCAATAAAATGTTGGAAATGGCGAAGCTCGATCATGTTGTTCTCGAAAGAACAACACAATGCACCGCAAATAGCAACGGTAGTTTATCTTTGTTGCTGGTTGTGCAACGATAGGCTTGCTAGTTTCCGCTGATAGATCGGCCGATTGATACCGCTCTTTCCTCTAAACAAAAAATGAAACTAAAATTACGAACATTTGATTTACTGCGGATTGCAGGAGCCAAATCCTTAGTCGGTGCTTTTACCACAGCAGTAATCCTCAGCGGTTTTAGCCATGTGTCTGCTGCAGATAACTCCAAGAAGCCAAATATCCTACTTTTAGTAGCCGATGACACAGCATTTGGAGATATTGGAGCTTTTGGCTCGGAGGTTCATACTCCGAATTTGAACAAAATCGCTGATGCTGGAGTTCGCTTCACCAACTTCCACGTGTCACCTGTGTGCTCGGTCACTAGATCGATGCTCCTCACAGGAAACAACAGTATTGAAGTGGGCTTGGGCGCCTTTGATTATTCTGTTTATCCGGCGACCAAAGGGAAAAAGGGTTATGAAACGTATTTGACTGATGATGCCGTTACTATTTCCGAGCTACTCAGCGATGATGGCTACGAAGTATACAAGTCTGGAAAATGGCACTTAGGTGGTGAGAAGCCTGGAAGCAAAGGCCCACTGGGCTGGGGATTCACAAAAGAGTTTGGCATCTATTCTGGTGGGTCAAATCACTGGAACAACTTGGCAATGACTCCGGATTTTCACGATCCAGAGGGTCTCACTAAGAAAAGAGTAGAAGAATGGACGCTCAACGGAGAACCCTTTGATAGGCCGGCAGGTATTTATTCTGGGGAAATCTACACGAACTACATGTTAGATTTCATCAAAGAAGGGGCAAAAAATGGCAAACCCTGGCTTGCCTACATGGCATTCACAACCGCCCATTTCCCGATCCAAGCTCCAGAGGGCTTGATCATGAAGTATTATCCGAAATATCTAGAACTCGGATACGCAGGCTTGAAAAAATCAAGATATGAGAGCCTTAAAAAGCACGGTCTCATTTCTCATGAGGCGACAGAGGCACCATTCAATAACTTGACCAAAAAATGGGAGAGCCTTTCTCAAAAAGACAAAGAGAAGCAGGCTAAGATCATGGCTACCTACGCTGCGATGACTGAAGATCAAGACAACAGAATTGGTCAAATCCTCGATTACCTCAAGACTTCTGGCCAGTTGGATAATACGCTCGTTGTTTACCTTACAGACAATGGTCCTGAAGGGTTAGAGCCAACAAACCCCAAGACTGGAAACCCTGAGCTTGCAACATGGATTGAGAATCAGTTCGACTCCTCGTTTGAGGCAATCGGAACCGCAAACTCTGAAAATGTGATTGGCACCTCATGGGCAAATGCAGCTACTGGTGGTTTGCAGTGGTGGAAGTGGTTCATCGGTGAAGGTGGTATCAGAGTGCCAATGATGATCGTGCCTCCTGGCGGGTTTAGCGAAAAGTATGATCGCGCAGGAGAGAAATCCAATGCTGTCGTGTATGTGAAAGACATTCCTATGACCATTTTGGAATATGCAAACGTCAAGCACCCAATGACCAAATACAAGGATCGTGAGATCGTTGCTCCAAGCGGGATTAGCATCAAGCCGTTTCTTGACGGCAAGTCTCAAGTTGTAAGAACTGAAAAGGACTGGTGGGCCTTTGAGTTGTTCGGGAATGGCTATGTCATGATGGGTGAACTGAAAGCGATGAAAGTTCGCACTGGAATGTTTGGTGATGGTAAATGGCACCTCTACAACGTAGTTTCAGACCCATCAGAGTCTAAGCCTCTCGAGGGAGAGAATCCTGCCAAACTCAAAGAAATGATCGCTCTTTACGAGTCTTATGTAGCGAAAAATAACATTATTGAAGTCGATGCGGATTGGAATCCCTTCCAAGGCGCGAGCGAATAAAAAATCATTCCAAACCTATTTCAAACCTCTACTAAAGCTAAGCTTTGGTAGAGGTTTTTTTTAATTTTGGATATCTAGAACGTTTTTCTTATACGGTTCCGTTAGCTAACATATATTTTGTCTGGCATCTTGAATACTTGGGAGAACGTTTGAGGCCACCGGACCACCCACTGAGGGCGGAGGTCGCCAAGCCGGAAATCTATCAAGCTACCAAGCGACAGTCAAACACGCAGCGGTGGGTGGTTCGGTGCGCTGACTTGTTCTGCTTCCCGTTTCGGTTTCCAGGACTACTGCTTATTGGCTACCAGCCGCTCTACGAGAGCGATCCGATTCTGGACATTCGCTTCCCAGTCCGCAATGGCGTCGTCGCCGGAGATATCGTGCGACTTGAACCACATAACCGTGTCCGGTCCCACACCAACGACGAACTCATTCGGCGTTTTGGCGGTAGTGTCGCGCAAGGCAACCAGGCCTTCATAGCCGCGGTACGGCGTGCCGCTTGGCAGGATCTGTTGAAAGTTCTTCCCCTCGATCATCTCAAAGTCATTCTGCTTTAAGGCTTGGATAAGTGCTTCAGTGTCCGCTCCCTCCGCCAGTCCAGCAGAGCCCATACTTTGCCCTGTTGAATTTGATGGGCCGGCATGAGGTTTGCACCCAAAGAGACTTCCAAGCGCCAAGATGGCAACAATTACGACGGGGATTAGTTTTTGCATTTTTTGCAGAACGTCAGAGGACACGAACCCTCACCGGAGTGCGCTGTCCCGAAACTGGGTTGATGTTGAAGTTACCATGAA
>JBGCEE010000062.1:0-88488 GCA_045106015.1 Akkermansiaceae bacterium
GCTCGGAGCCGGAGGCATCGTCCGGCTTTTCGAACATTTCGACGGCCACCTCGCCGCCCTCGGGTTCCATGGGAAAGAGGGCATCATCGTCGATGCGAGCTTCGTGGAAGTCCCGCGCCAGCGCAACAGCCGCAAGGAAAACCAAACCGTCAAGGAAGGCGGGATCCCGGAGGAATGGAACGGAAATCCGTCCAAGCTCCGCCAGAAGGACACCGATGCGCGCTGGGCAAAGAAGAACAACGAGACCCATTACGGCTACAAGAACCACATCAAGTGCGATGCGAAAACCAAGCTCATCCGCCGCTACCGTGCCAGCCAGGCGAACCTCCACGACAGCCAGTGCTTCGAGGAGTTGCTCGAAGAAGGTGATCATACCGTATGGGCGGACAGTGCCTATCGCAGCAAGGAAAGCCTGAGGATGCTACGAGGTAAAAAACTCAAAGCTCGGCTGTGCGCCAAAGGCACGAAAGCCAAAGCTCTCACCCCCGGCCAGAAACGGGAAAACCGCAAGAAAAGCAGGACGAGGGCGCGGGTCGAACACATCTTCGGCCACCAGGTATACCTGATGAAAGCGGACTGCATACGCACGATAGGCATCATGAGAGCAACCATGCAGATCGGACTGGGCAACCTCGTGTACAACTTTGTGAGGCTGGCCGAAATCAAGACAGCGAGAGCGTGAAAGAAGACCTCCCACCCGAAGTGGGAGCCACAAAAGGGCGAAAGAAGCGAAAACAGAACAAGGAAACCACCCCCGAAACACCGAACCCGAGCCGGAAGCCGCCAAACCGCACTTTGAAAATCATCAGGAACCCAAATCGCCAGCTAAAACAACGTCACCGGATGTGCCCTTAAGTTTTTCGGCATCGACTTTGATGAACATTTTGCCCTTCAGAAGCTTCAAGCTGGCGGTTGCCTTCTGGCCCTCCTCGACCTTTGGTATCTCGATCTGGGTGCCTGGCGCCAGATGCGCGGTAACCCCTTCGGAAATGATCATCTGCGCGGAATCGTTTCCCGACACCTCCACCCGCTCTCCCGGTCCGATCTGTGAAACAACCGCACTGCTGCTGCTCTCGGATTCGTTGGCTGGGGCTAAGGACACTTTTTTTCCCTCTGAATCGACAGAGATTAGGGTAGAGCCATCTGAGCGAACACTTAGCTGTTCAACAACCATGATTTCCTGAGCCCGCGCTGAAATGGTCAAAGCCGCCACAAGCAAAGTCAGCAGGCAGGATACAGCTATACCATGGGGCGAGAAAACAGGCAGGTTCTTTAACATGATGTTGTACGTATCTATATCGAAAAATCAGACCCTTGGGCAAGCGCCATAAAAATTGCCCCGCCTCCAACCAGTTCCAAAAATGTCTGCGCCCGGCGAGAACTTGCGGATTTGGAAACTATGTTTTCCAAATTACACGCCCTGCTGTCCAGACTTTGATGGGGTTCGTCAACGACTCCCCCAGAAGACATTTTCGTTTCATTTCCTTTTGTGTCTCGACAATTGATCAATAATGGAGTGCCTTGCGCCTGCCGTCCGTTCCTAAGCAAGGAACGGGCGTCTTCTTTAAATATGAACGACTTTCTTCTGTGGGCCGGCGTCGCATTCGTCGCCAACATCGCGGCGGCCTCATTTTTCGAGTGGCTGCTTCACAAATACGTGATGCACCGACCTCTGGGGAATTTTCGCTATGCATTTCAAGCCCATGCAGTGGTCCACCACAAGACCTTCAAGGCCGACGAATCCTACCACCTGAGCAATGAGAAAGATAAAGAGACCATCCCGATGGCTTGGTGGAACGGACCGATTCTCATCCTGATCTTCTCCATCCCCTGCGCCATCATCAGCTGGATAACTGGCCAGTGGGGTATCCATCTCGGTGCCATTCTTGCGTTCGGCACCTACTACGGAGTTTACGAATACATCCACTGGTGCATGCACTTACCAAAAGCACGCCGGGTTGAGAAACCATGGTGGTTCCGTAGGCTCAATGGTCACCATCTGCTGCATCACCGCCAAATGCACAAGAATTTTAATGTCGTGCTGCCTCTGGCGGACCTCTGCCTCGGCACCTTAGTCATCCGCTCGAAGACCCGTTTCAAGCAGGCCACTGGCCCTTCCGTTCCCTGCGTTCAACCGCGGAACTGAAGGACCTCCGAATCGCCATAGAGAAAGACGATCGATCGTCAAACTTAGCGCTATTCATTGGGGGCTAGTTGAAACCTTTTCTTGATTCTACAAATTGGATAGGGACGGGTCGGGGCGAAGGCTGGTCAAAGATCAGGAAAAAATTTCAGCTCGCAATGGATGACTCGGTTCAGACCTCGTTTTGTTTATTTTGAAATGCACTAGTGCACCGCTCCCAAAGTTCTTGTGCAAACGGGAAAGGAAGGGGATCGACGAAGTTTGCGATCTGCGATCGAAGCAATTTGGATCCGCGGTCCTTTTCCCCGGTTTCTGCGTTGCTCGTCGGTCACGAATCTCGATTCGCTCCCTCCTCGCGCCTTGAACTCGTAAAAAATGTCTCGCGGCCTTTGCACACAAACTTCCGGACCGATGCACTAGTAATAAAAATAAACCAGTCTTCTACTAATTACTCTTCTCTTATTTTTCAGGCAACGGAGCAAAAGGCTCGGGTGGTCTGGGACTAGTGGATTGAATTTTTTCAAAAACTTCGGTTAAGCGTTTTTTTGCGGCTTGTGCTTCAGGGTCTTTGAGGTCGGCTGGCTTTTCGATTGGGAGATCACGGGCGTCGATTAGCTTGCCGCTTTTACGAGACAGACGGAACTTTCCGTCAAAGAGGTCTTCGCCCTTGTAGGCGTGATGAACCCATAGGCGTGGAATACCCGGATTGCCGTGCAGTTGAGCAGCGATGCTACGGCCATCAATGGGGTGCGATGGATTGAGTTTCGTGCAGCTTAACTCACAGAAAGTCGGAAAGAGATCGACGACATCGATAAGGTCTTTGCAAACAGAGCCGACAGGAAGTGATGGTGGCCCCCAGACGATCAATGGCACATGACTGCCGGCGTCGTTTAGCTCGGCTTTACCGCCATCTACATTTCCAGCTAGGGTATGACGAGTGTGCTTTCCTTCTCCCGGTTGTCCAGATTTTGGATTCACAAAGTCGGGTTGCCAGGTGCCATT
Source organism: Akkermansiaceae bacterium (assembly GCA_045106015.1). Lineage (GTDB taxonomy): Bacteria > Verrucomicrobiota > Verrucomicrobiia > Verrucomicrobiales > Akkermansiaceae > Luteolibacter. The sequence continues at coordinate 3,146 of JBGCEE010000062.1, forward strand.
GTCGCCCATGAAAATGACGTAGGTATGATCACGGATACCTAGCGTCTCGACTTCTTCAAGCAGCCTTCCCACCAGCTTGTCCATGTAGTTGATGAAATTTCCGAGGGATGGTTCGCGTTTGAGTCGGCGATCATCAGGTGTCTCAATGACTGGCCAGTGAGGAAGTAGTTCGTTGTGCACAATGAGGAAGGGCTTCTTAGCAGCCTTTGCTTCGTGCATTTTCTCAATGACGTAATCAGCGAGGATATCAGGGCCGAACTGGTCTGCGATGTCATCACGGACCTTGCCATCGTGGTTCAATGTTGCATCCCAATGACGCTTGGTTTTTTTGCCATCTTTCCAGATTTGCCAAACGCACCATGAATCAAAACCAGCATTTCGGATATGCTCTGGATGTTTTTCTAAAGTGGCGAGCTGCCATTTTCCAGTGACGGCAGTCAGGTAACCATTTGCTCGGATCTGCTGGGCGAAAGTTGGCATCTTTTGGAAATCGACTTTCTCTTCGGTCCCTAGATGAACGGGAAGGACTCCTCTGTGACCATGACGCGTGACATAGAGCCCTGTTAGCAGACTAACGCGTGAAGGCGTGCAAGCTGGGCTGGTATACGCGCGGCTGAAACGCATGCCTTGTTCCGCCATTCTATTGAGACTTGGCGTTTTGAAATCTAGTCCACCGTAACTGTTGAGCGCTTCATAACCGATGTCATCAGCAAAGATCAGAAGGATGTTTGGGCGTTTCTCGGCTATAGCCGGAAAAGTGCTCAGAATACTAAGGGTGACTACCCAGAAAATACGCATGGTTGAATAATTATATTTTTTCTCAAGATGCGTCAACTTAAGCACTGGTAGTTGGAGCTCGGTCCGTTGGGTGGGTGTGCTACCTTTTTTTCGTTTGAGGAGAGATGGTATGGTTCATACCTAGATCTTGAACTTTTCCTAGACTAGTGATTCGATTATTTTTGGAGAATTTTCCGGTGACAACGGGAGCGGTTGAGTCATTTACGAGGGTGATGTCTGAGGCTCGATATGATTTGGGGGCGAATTTTTCGAAATTTGCTTCGAAGCCTTTTGGAACTTCTGGGTAGTCGGCGGAGAGGTAGTCAAAGCGGAGATGGTATCCAATGATAATGGGCCGTGGTGCAAGAGTAGCTTGGCCGGAAAGCTTAATTTGGTGGTTTGTTCCCTTGAGTGCAGCGAGAGGATGGTCGCCGAGGGCGTGTGGCGAAGGTACGATTTTAAGGTCAATCTTTTGGGAGTGGTGTGAATCCGAATGGATGTAAAGAAGCGGACCGTAGGCGGCGTTTCCGGTTGATCGGTTGAGTGATCCTCGGCTTGGGAGCGAGTAGCCTTGGATAACACAATCGAAGACTTCGCAATCGGTGACGGTGGCGCTCTTAGCCATGTAGAGTTTGATGCCTCCTCGCGCTTTGGTGACCATGCAATTTTCCACCGTAATGTGTCCAGTGCCCTTGTAGGCCCTGATGCCATCTTCCATGAGATTGAGCATATGGTCTTTTGGAATGGGGAGACCGTGCACGGAATTAGGCCACTGCATTTTGTAGTCGAATTTTTTAGCAAGATCCTTCGGGTGGGATTCTAGATAGAGGTCGTTGCTGGGTCGGACTCCGCCAATGACCTTGCAGTTTTGGACGATGATCTGGTCGCCGCCTTGGACGAAAATGGCATGTCCAAAGGCTTCCATTTTCACTGAGCAACCATCGATGGTGATGTGATCGCCGGTCATGAGAATACCTGAGTGTTTCCGTAAGGGAATGGCTGCGCCGGCACCGATGCCGTAGATGTTTCCGTAGCCGTAGGGGGAGGAGCCTCGGACAGTGAGGTGGCAGTCGATAAGGTTGATGTGATCGCCTTCAAGTCGGATTTCAGTCATGTTGCTGACTGGGTAATTTGCAGAGTCTTGATTGTAGCTGCCGAAATCGATGGGCGATCCGTTGTGCGCGGGGTGAGGATTGTCGAAAATGCCACCAGTGATTGTGACATGATCGCCTGTGACGAGATGGACGCACATGCCGGTACGCGAGCCTTGCTTCTTGTTGTTGTAATGATTCCGATTCTTCCGGTTCAAGATGCCGATGGGCGCTTGGATTGTGACACCGGTAAGGTCGAGCTTATTGTGGGATCCTGAGAGGTGGACTCCTATTCGTCCGTCAATCATGTCAGGAAGAACATAGGTTCCGGGCGTCATGACAATTTGCTGGTTACTCTGGGCGACGGCTTCACGTAGAGCTTTGATCGACGATACCGTGACAGTGGTTTGTGCCAAAGAATTGTGGCTCAAAAGAATGATCGCAAATAGGATGCTGAAAGTGGTTTTCGTCCTCATTGAGGTTGTGGAGGTCTATCCGTTGGTGCGGTGAAGAATTTGTTTATGACACTGCGATCGTTGATTGGAGGGTCTTCCAGATATTCTCGGCGACTTTCTGGGAAGAGGACCTCAAACGAAGGTTACAGATTAGCAGTCGATCAAAAAAAGTAAATCAACCTAGTAGAATTCGGCAAAATTGGATGAGTCAGGTACCGTATTTTGCCAGTAAATCAGGTTAGTTTCCGCCAAATCATTTTTCCTTTCCCCTCGAAAGATTAGAGGGTTAGCGATGCCAGTTCGGATTCTAAGATCTGTGAGTTTCCTGTCAGACTATAGCCCATGGGTAGAGAAAGAGGAGTCTTCGGGAATAAGTCTGATTTCACAGGAGGGAGCGTTCGAAGAGCCCTCTCGAGAGAGAGTCGTATCGTTTAGAAAAGTGCTTCTCCCCTTGAGCAATAGATCGAAAACTGTAGCTTGAGAGGCACAATTTTACTTCTGATTTCTAAATCTCGTGGACAAAAATCGGGTCTCTCACAATGGCTAAACTCTACTTCTACTACGCGGCAATGAATGCGGGCAAGAGCACTGTCCTACTGCAATCGAGTCACAACTACAAAGAGCGTGGCATGAACACCTTGCTCCTTACGCCTGAGATTGATCAGCGCGCGGGTATCGGGAAAATCGCGTCCCGTATCGGTCTGAAAGCAAACGCAAAGACTTTCAATCAAGACGACGACCTGTATGAACTCTTTAGGTCAACCGATGCCACTCCGCCCATTGCCTGCGTGTTGATTGACGAGGCCCAGTTTCTGACTCACGCGCAGGTGGAGCAACTGTGCCAGTTGACTGACGAACATGGAATACCAGTGCTTTGTTACGGCCTGCGGACCGATTTCCAAGGTCAACTCTTCCCTGGCAGTGCCGCCTTAATGAGTTGGGCAGACAACCTGATTGAGCTTAAAACGATCTGCCACTGTGGCAGCAAAGCCACGATGAATCTTCGAACCGATGACCATGGCAATGCGATCAAAGAAGGCGCCCAAGTTGAGATCGGCGGCAACGAGCGCTATGTCTCCGTGTGCCGAAAACACTTCCGCGAAGCGATGCGTTAGGCGTTTCGTGGCGAAGGAACTAGGTTTCGTCAAATCGTCACCTCCTCCAGCAAATTCTTCATCGTCTTTTGGCGTTGTAGTAGCCCTTGTAATTTTTAGTTAGGGCCAAGTTGACCTGCCAGAGCGGTCCGCTAAGGGTAGTTCGTTCCGGTTGGTTTCATGAAATGCCGCTTAGACATTTTTTTCAAAATGAACTACCGCGTCAATCGAGCCTTTGTTGGATCTGCTTGAGGATTGGGACCCTTCCCGTGCGGTCTTTTGATGAACTCACAATCACTGGCGGATTTCCTCTCAGGTGTTTCGGCATCGCAGCGAGGAAGGCATCTACATTGGTCTGTGTCTTGGTGGGGGATTGCTTGTCCGCTTTGGTGAAGACTAGGGAAAAAGGCATGCCGGCTTCTCCTAGCCAGTGGATGAAGTCGAGGTCGATGCGCTGCGGCGGCAGGCGGGAATCGATGAGTGTAAATACCAAGCGGAGGTTTCCTCTTGTTTCGAGATAGTCGCCGACGGATTCGTTAAAATTCATCTTCTGACTCTTGGCTACCTTTGCGTATCCATATCCAGGGAGATCTACCAGACTCCATGTATTGTTGATGATGAAGAAGTTCAGTAGCTGGGTCTTCCCTGGGGTAGAGGAAACTTTTGCGAGACCTGCTTTGTTCGAAAGCATGTTGATTAATGAGGACTTGCCGACATTGGATCTACCGATGAACGCGAACTCGGGCCGGTTCCATTCCGGCGCAGTCTCAATGTCACGGGCGCTGATATGAAAGGTGGCGGAATTGATTTGCACAATTCACGCTCCGAGCACAACTGCCGACGAGCAAGGAAATACTCGAGATTTGAGGCAATTGCCGATTTGATTGAATCACTGCTCTGTGAAATGAAGTTCCAAACCACACATCTGAGAGGGCCTACCAAGCCCGTTTTTAGGCTGCTATTGCTTGGACCAGAATTCCTTTCTATCAAGGTAACGTGTGAAATATACGAGACCTAACATGATCGGGATTTCCCAGAACAGTCCCATAGTAGTCCCTAGTGCTGCAACCGATCCCACACCATAGGTGGCAATGGCGGTGGCGATCGCTATTTCGAAATGGCTGGATGACCCGATGATCACCGTGATGACCGCCTCTCGATACCTAAGTTGGAGAAGTCTTGTCATCAGTAGGTTAAATCCCACGACGATGACAAAGCCCAGTAGCAGCGGAACTGATACCAACAATAGAGATTCAGGATTGCCCATGATCGTGTTTCCATTCAGCGCGAAAAGCACGATCAGCGTGACCAGCAGTGCGCCCATCGAAACCTTGCCTAGAACGGGGCGATAAACATTATTAAACCATGCTTCCCCCTTCCAAGGAATTACGGTTTTGCGAGTCAACAGTCCGAGTAATATGGGCAATCCGATGAAGACGAGAACGGAGATTACCAGCCCCCATCGATCGATCTCGATCTTCTGAATCCCCGTTAGTAGCGCGACGAGAGGAACGTAAAAAACCATGATGGTGATGGTGTTGAGACTAGTATTGACGACGTTCTGCTCTTGGTTGCCGTCGGCCATCGCACCCCAAACAAGAACCATTGCCGTGCACGGACTGGCACTAAGGAGAATTACCGCTACGAACAACTCGTCGTGGTCTGAAAGAAAGATTTTCGCTAGCCCAAACCCTACTAGGGGGGCGACAAACCAATTCGAGACGAAAGTCAACAAGATAGGCTTGGGCGTCTGCTTGAGCTTGCGCAACTCCGAAGCTCTTAGGTTAAGAACCGCCGGATACATCATGAAGAACAGGCAGATGCCGATCGGGATCGAGATCCCCCGAATAGAAAAACCTTCGATCGCTTCACCGATTGTGGTGTAGCGCGACAACCAACCGCCAGCCGCCATGCAGAGTGGAATCCAGAGCACCAAATACTTTTCGAAAGTACCCAAATTAATCTCTGGTCGATTTGCGTTCATTAGGTTGATTTATCCTGTTTCGCAGAAAGTCCATGCTCATTCCAAAATCCGAGACTTTTGCAGACTGGAGAGTTGAGTTTATACATTTTTATCCTCCTCTAATAGGATCTTTTACTAAAAAGGGATCAGAGATATAAATGGTGCACTCCATACTTTTACACCACATTCAATGGGGGGTTACGAATGGATTTAAACTCGTGCCATTCCCATTTGATCGTATTAGTAAGCTGGCGACAGGGCATACGGCTTCGATCAGTTAACTCGTGGGAGCGAAGAGCAGGGGTGATAGAAAAAGATGAAGTTTTAGAAAATAGCTTCTTCCTAGTCGGCGTGCTCAGTAACTTCGACTAACTTCTTGATACGAATATTGCGATACATCAGTTCAGCATATTCTGCCTGTAGGCCGATGCGCCCTTTTTTCAGGGGGATTCTCTTTCCATCGACTTCGTAGGTCATTTTCCCGATGCGGTTCACGACTTTGCCGTTGAGTTCGAAGACGGCTTCTTCGGCGCCCCGGACGGTCAGGGTAATTTCATTCCATTGGCCATGTGGCTTTTCATTTTGAACTTGAACGAAAGACTTGTCGTAATCCTTGTCTTTCCCGACTGGGACGGGTTTGGTTCTAGGAGAATAGAATTCGCCTGTGCGCCGGTTCATCGCCTGGACGTCCTTACCGATTACCCAGAGGTCGCCAGTGGTGTAGCGGCCCTTGGTTTTCTCTGCATTTGATTCACCCATTTGCATCTCCACTGAATGCGGCCAAATCTTTGTTAGATCGCCGTGGACGTGAAAAAGTATACCTGCATCTCGATCTGCCTTGGTTCGTGGAGCGAAGCGCTTGTCCAACCACTTGTATTCCAGTTTTAGGATGAAATGACTAAATTCTTTCTCGGTGTGAAGGCAGTCGATGTCCTGTTCACTATTAGCTTCTTCCCCAGCGTAGGGTCGGATCGATTTTTCCTCTTGGTCGACAAAAAAGACACCAGTGCCTTTGACATTCTTTTCCGCCATCGAGTGCCATCCACTTAGATCTTTGCCATTGAATAAGGGCTCGAAACCCTGTTCGGCATTGAGATGAAAACAAAGTGCCCAGGAAACTGCGGTGAGGATCCATTGTTTCTGAGGGGTGTTTTTTAGCGCCGTCACAGTTGTTGTATGCGTCTCATCCAAATTCATCGTATAAACGATTTTCAACCCTCAACCACAATCCAGATATCACCGTGTATCTTTTGGGTCACTTCTGTTCGATGTAATCGAGTAGAAGCCGCACGCCAACTCCTGTTCCACGGGGACCTCCCTGGTAGTCACGATCGGTCGCGCCCCAAGCCGTTCCTGCAATATCAAGGTGAGCCCACGGAGTTTCACCTACGAAGTGTGAGAGAAACGCACCAGCAGTCGAAGAGCCCGCACCTGTTCCGCCTCCACCGATGTTTTTCAAATCACCCACCGCACCTTTCATATCTTTCTTGTGAAAATCGGTCATTGGCAAATGCCAGACTGCTTCACTCGTTTTCTTGCCTGAGGCTACCAGTGCTTGGATCAGCGCTTCGTTATTACCCATTACTCCGGTCAGTTCGTGACCCAAGGCTACGACTACTGCGCCGGTCAGAGTTGCTAAATCGATCATCGCATCCGGCTTGATTGTTTTATCAGCATAGGCCAGTGCGTCAGCCAAAATGAGACGTCCTTCCGCATCGGTATTGAGAACTTCGATTGTCAGGCCGTTACTCGCAGTTACGATGTCGCCTGGTTTCACCGCGCTTGCATCCACCATGTTTTCCGAAGTCGGAACCAGCCCGTGAACTTCGACATCTGGATTCAATCCCGCGAGTGCATGAAACGCTCCTAAGACCGCAGCACCACCGGACATGTCATACTTCATCTCATCCATCCGAGCGGAGGGCTTGATGCTAATACCACCTGAGTCAAAAGTAAGGCCCTTGCCTACAAAGCAGATCTTTCGCTTGGCTTTCTTGGTTGGCTTGTAAGTGAGGTGAATCAAGTAAGCTGGCTCTGATGAACCACGTGAAACCGATAGCAAAGATCCCATCCCCAATTTCTCCATGGCTTTTTCATCGAGCACTTTAACGGAAATTGCCGATGAACTCTTTGCAATCTTTCTTGCCTCTGCTGCCATGTCTCTCGGGCGCATCTTGTTGGCCGGAGTATCCTGTAGGCGCCGTGCGAACACATTCCCACCACCAGTGATTTCACCTCGTTTTGCACCGCGATTGAATTCCGTCGAAGCTTGAATCATGACTTTATTAAGGGAGCACTTCTTTGGGTCGCTCTTGAAGTCAACCAAACGATAGGCGCCCATCACCGCACCTTCGGTCAAAGCCTGACCAAGTGATTCGGCTTGCTTTCCGCCCAAAGAATCCAGCCAAAACGTGACTGATGTGGCCTTTTCCTTCTCGGCTTGTTGCACTGCGATCGCAGCAACTCGTCGAATGGTCTCCGGATCAATCGTTTTGGCTTCGCCCAAACCAATCAGCAAAACTCGCTCTGCCGGTCCGTCAATTGCATCGGTAAAACGTGTATCTCTCTTTTTTCCGTCAAAAGCCGAAAGAACTTTTTTGGAAACGGAAACCTCCTTGGGTAATTTCGGAGTTTTTCCCTCTGCTGAGAATACGATGAGCAAATCCGTTTTGGTCACTTTACTGGCAAGAGTCTTATAAGAAATCTTCATGTCCTAGTGATGACCAACTCACACCCAAACTCCAGACCATTCTGTTATCGGCTCTTTTGCTGGTAGAAATTTGGGTATGGGAAAAGTCCCAACTTCTATCTCAAACCTTACGTTTTGAAGTGCCCCTTTCCACACCGTTCTAGGCGTTCATAAGAAATACTGACAAAAGCATACCCGTCCTTTAAGAAGTGTGTCAGGGTGCAGAAAACCTCTATGTCCCTATCCGAAAAAGGCTATAAGACCCTCAACCATCGTGATGTCCAATACCGGTGGCTGATGAAGAACCACAACGGGATTAGTCGTGTATCGATCTACACGAAAGCAGCGGTCGGAGGGCGAGAATTGATCGCGGAGTTACCGCGAATTGTGAGCATTCAGATGGTCATGGATGCGGTCGACTTTGGCCATGCCAACGGTTGGAAACCTGACGAGGCGGGAAAGATCTTGCGCTGTAAGTATACCCGTAAAGGGTTTGTGCTTGTGGCTGGATGAATTATTCATCGAGCGACAGGAGTGGGAGGACGGCTTGGCAGACTATTTGGATAGGAGGCCTCTTTGATCCGTTGTTTATTCTGGAAAGCTGCATCAAGATCCGCGTAGGTTTTCTCTAATGATATTGATTCGCTTTCTTCTCATTTTACTAGCTCTACAAATCTCGTCGTTTGCGGCTAAGGAACGACGGCCAAATATTCTTTGGCTCTATTCTGACGATCACGCGTATCAGGCCATTGGAGCTTATGGCGGACGTTTTGGAGAAATGGATCTTACGCCAAATATTGATCGAATCGCGGATGAAGGAATGCGTTTTGACCGAGCCTATGTGGGAAACTCTATCTGTGCGCCCGCACGTGCGACGTTGCTAACCGGCAAGCACAGTCATTTGAATGGGAAATTCGATAACCATGGTGAGTTCGATCACGACCAGCAGCAGTTCCAGAAAATCCTGCAGCAAAATGGCTATCAAACGGCCATGATCGGCAAGATCCACCTTAAGGGGAAAATGCAGGGTTTTGACTATTGGGAAGTCCTGCCAGGTCAGGGCCGGTATTGGAATCCTGAATTCATCACGGAAGAAGGGAAGACGGTCTACGAAGACGAGCACTCGACTGATGTGATCACACGAAACGCAATCGACTGGTTGTCTAACAAACGGAACAAGGACAAGCCTTTCATGGCGATGGTTCATTACAAAGCACCACATCGTCATTGGCAGCCAACCAAACGTTGGAAGGAGCGTTTCAAGAATATGACTTTTCCGGAACCCGCCACGCTGTTTGATGACTTTGAAGGCAGGGGATTTGCGGCAAAAAACCAAGATATGAGTATTCTGAAAACCATGTCTATGGATCGAGATGTGAAAGCGAATCAACCCGAACGACAATCTGAGCTTTCCAAGATCAATGCGGACGATCCGCGTGCTCTCACCAAGTTGAAGTATCAATGGTATATGCGTGACTATCTTGCCTGCATCGCTGGGGTGGATGAGAATATAGGAAAATTGTTAGATTTTTTAGAACAGTCAGGCTTAGCTGAAAATACGATCGTTATGTATAGCGCCGATCAAGGGTTTTATCTCGGGGAGCATGGTTGGTTTGATAAGCGCTTTATGTATGAGGAATCCTATCGAGCTCCGCTCGTGGTGAAGTGGCCAGGCGTCGCGCCAGAGGGCAGTAAAAACAACGATCTCGTTCAGAACATCGACTATGCGGAGACCTTTCTTGATATTGCAGGTGTCGATTCTCCGAAGGATATGCAAGGACGTAGCCTGGTTCCGTTGTTCAAGGGTGAAACACCAAATGACTGGCGTAAGAGTCTCTATTACCACTATTATGAATTCCCAGCTTACTGGCATGCCGTGCGCAGGCATGAGGGTGTTTCGACCGACCGCTACAAGCTCATCCGTTTCTACGGAAACGATGTGCCGAATGGTGAAGAGTGGGAGTTTTTTGATCTAAAGACCGATCCGAATGAGTTGACCAGCGTATACGGTGATTCGAGATATGATGCAGAAAGGGCTGAACTCAAAAACGAGCTATTACGTCTGCGTCAACAATATCAGGTTCCCGATGATGTCGGCGGATTGCCAGTTAGGGATTTAAAGTAGGCAACGTGTTTTGTGCTGATTTCAGAGTAAAAATGGGTATGTAGTCGGAACGGTGGGATCGTGGATCGTTTTGAAATGTTATTTCATGGGGCCGGCTGGACGAAACTGTCCGGCGACTTGCTTTGCTGAGTGAGATGCAGGGTAATCTCGCAGTAGAACACCGAACGCTTCAATCGCATTCTCAGAGTCCCGGGCCCAGTTGTATGAGACACCGATCCAGAATTGTGCATCGTCACGTAGCGTGCAGCGTAAACTATCCTTCTCGATGATGTGTTTGAGAATATTTCTAGCGGCTTCACCTTCTCCTGCGCGGGCTAGAGCATTCGCTAAAGTGAAGCGAGCCATTGGTGCTGCCGGATGTACTTCGTTTATCTCCAACCATTGTTCCAATTCCTCTCTTGCGCCATCTGCTAGCCATTTCTTACTGGCTGCCTCTCCTTGACTCATAGCTTTCTGTTGAGCTGCGCGAAGCTGGATGAAGCTGACGAGTTGATCTCCAATTGCGGTTTCTACTTTCTGGCGGCAGAAAGCATCGGCTTCATTCATCGCCCTTTCGTAATCCATTCCACTGACTTCGCTCCAAATTTCTTGATACGGTCGGCCTTTGATGAGTTCCCGACAGAATCGTTTCACGTTGCCAACCTTCTTGGATTCCAGCCAATCGAAAGCTAAGGCATTTTCCATGTAGTCGGTGTGGTTGTAGTCTCCATCCTCGATACCGTCCAAGGCACTTAGCGGATCCTTTTTCCCAGCGATTTTATTGGAGAGCACGAGCTGCATGCGTGTCTCCACATCATCCGCTCCCCAGACAGCAAGACCTTCTGTAATCCACTCGGGTAGATTTTCGTAATCCTGACCCATGGCTCCCTTGAAGCCCGCATGTTTCAACTCATGCGTGATTGTTTGTCGGTAGCTGATTGGGGAACTGACGACAAATTCGGTAAAAAACCGCATCACGATGTTTGGCACGTTGTTGCGTCCGACCACATAGGTAGATGCCTTTAGGCCCGGCGAGGTCTTTGGGCCCGAGTCTTCAAAAAGTAGCATTACGTGGGTATGTGGACGTAGGTTGACTCCCAGTCGATCTTCCAATGTAGTGAAGCCGGTTTCGATGTCTTCAGGGAGACTTTCGATGGCCGCCTTGAGTCGAATGTCTTCTTTGAATTTTCCGTTGTAGTCGATCAATCCATTTTCTCCGACGGTCCAATCTGGATCGATCCAGCCAAGGTATTTTTTCGTAAGGCTTGTGTAGTCACCGTTTGGAAATTTCTTTAGACAGGCTTCCAACAGAGGTTTTGCCTCATTAAATTTCCACTGCTTGAAGTTGCTTTGACCGATCAGAAAGGTCCAGTATTCCACCCATTTGGAGTCAGGGTCGAGTTCGAGATTTTTCTTTGCTTGTTCAATGCACAGGTCGAGTTCCCGAAGGTGATTGTAACAGCCCACCAACTCGGCCCGTGCTGTCTCTGCATGTTTTCCTTTGGGAAAGGTATCGAGATAGTATCGGTAGAATTCTGCGGCGCGATGAATACTATTTTTCGCAATGCTGAAGCCACCTGCTCGAAAAATTGCATCTTCGATGTCTTCGTTGGCTGTCTGCGTTTTTGTTAGCTTCTTCGCGAGAGCGAGAGCCTCTTCAAATTTCTCTGCTTCGATGGCGTTTGTTAGATCCTTGACTGACGTATCAGCAGCAAGCAAGAGAGGGGAACCTGTAAACGTTAGAACGAATAGAACTGTTTTGGCAGTAAGTGAAATTGATCTCATCGAGTAAAAGCTAGGTAAAATTGATCTTGGGTGCCTTGTCAGAAGCTATGTAATACTACTTTCTCCTTTTTGCGATGTTTCAAGTTCTTCGGTCCGATTTGAAATTAGACCGGTTTCCAAATGGCCTTGCCGAAATCGAGTGTGTTTTTTGGGGTTCGAAGAAATTGGCTAAGCGATGTCAGGCACCGTTTCGGGCGGACGAAGCCAATATCGGCAATTCCATCCGCAAAACGGTCTATTCATATTTTGTTTGGATGAGGCCGGTAGTTGGGTAAGTTTTCAATCTGATATATGAAAATACTTAGACCTTTTCTCATCTGTTTTGGCGGCGCTTCGATAGCGTCTTGCACCGTTTACATAAAAGATGTTTTCACGGGGGATCCCTCTGGGCCCACTTACAGCGAAGCCTATAGGAATGCAGTCGCGGATGGTGTGAATCCTAATTCGGCGCATCGGCAAGCTCTGCTTGCGAGTTCAGTGCGTGATACAAAGGTTACAGAACGGAAGGCGAGTGATCGCCAAAAGGACCAAGAGAGGGAGCGGCGGGGAGAGAAAAACTCAAAGGGCTTAATCGACTGGAGATGGGACTAATGCCAAAGCATTGGTCTTTCTCCGCTACCAATTTAGTAGGGTAGTGAGGCCGGATTTGCCTAGTTTGAAAGCGCCGATTGCTATTTGCGTCTCAGAAAAGCTATTGAAAGAATCCCTAGTCCTAAGAGGGCAGTAGATGAAGGTTCAGGTATGACTGTGGTAGGTGCCAGCACCCCGTCAAATTGGACTTCAGATAGACCGTAGAAATTGTTGTCGCCGCCGTGATTGCTATCGATGTCGAATTTAACGTAGCGAGCATCAAACGGAGCAAAAGAATTATAAAGTTCGCCAGCGTAGCCGTTTGCACCAGGGGCTTGGGTGAAATTGGTAATACCAGCAACTGTTGCACCAAGCGCTAAGGTTTCCCCATACTCAACCGAAACCCCATTCACACCTCTTCGGGAAAGGTTACCAGCTTCGTTGTAGTTCCAAACTCGAAAGCTGTTGATGGTGTAAACCGCTCCGAGATCGAAGCTTACTGAAGGGTCTAGATCGTCACCACCGAAACCGGTTCCACGCGAGAGCCACATCCCGCCATCCGGTGTAATATTATGTAGGCCGCCGCTCAGGCCATTGCCGTTGACAATAAAATCGTCTTGTCGATTGAAACTTGGAGGAATCTCACTGGATGCTGTGACATTTGCCGTCGGTATAGAAATGACTGCTGCATTCGACGCTATGCTAACCGCAAAACTCAAGAGGAGGATGGGTTTCATTTTCTTGTTATCAAAGTAATCGAATTCCGATCAATAAGAGAGGTTTTAGAAAATATGTCACCTTATCAAGCAAAACTCATATTTTTGATATGTTCAGAATCGCTCGTCGGATTCTCTCGCCTTATGAAGTTTGACTGAGCGGTAGCGGAATGGGTATGCTCTATGCCATGAAGCTTAGGTTTGCGATTGGTGCCGGCATTGTTGGTTTTTTAGTGCTGGCAGGCTGTGCTGATCGGACGAATGAGATACCCGAGGTCACTGAGAAAATGGCGATGGAATACGGAGTGGATCAAGCGTCATTGATGCGCGGTCGTGAGACCTATATGGCGCATTGCTCGAAATGCCATGAGCATGTGAAGCCAGGTGAAATTGATCCTGAATTTTGGCCGTCAGTGACTGCGCACATGGGCGTGAAGGCTGAGCTTGATGATAAGCAGGAAGAAGAGCTGCTTCACTACCTCATGTTGGCCAATGCCACGGTTCATGGAATGAATCCTGAACACTGAAGTGATCGGGAGTAACTAAGTCGTTTTTGTGAGGAATCCGTGTGCCCGCTGCTGAGTGTTAAACCCAGCAGCGGATACGGTCATAACTCCAAGAGTTGGAACCCAACTCTTGGTCTCTTTTTGAAACGACGACAGAGGAACTGTGGTGCTTCATCGATTGATTTGAAACAAAATCGACGTGGTATGTCGGTATAAATTGAACGTGGAGGTGCCGAATACCCATAGTCCTTGTAGGCCTGCCCGCTTTCCGGAGTGTGGTAGAAGATACGGCGCAGTCCGAGTTCATCGACAATGAACCGGATCGTTGCACAGAGCATAGCTTCTGCCCATACTGTGCGAGAGAGCCGTAGACGGTCTTCCCAATACTCTTCGAGAAAACTTGCCTTCAACTCAACGCCCCAACGCGTCACAGTCGCTTGCTTGCGTGAGCGTACTTCATCGAGCAACCATTTTACCTCTCGAAGTCGATCGTTCTGGATTTCTTCGATGAGTGCTTCGCCGGTATTCCAATCGAGATCGATACGAGCCCATGCCAGAGTTCGGTGGCGCCCTTCATGAATGGGGTGACAGGTCCATTCGAAAGGGTCGTCATTGCGTTCCGGCAATTGAGTATCCATCAAGCGGGCATCTGTTTCGTTTAGGTTCAGCTGTAATACAAGATTCCATGCTTGATTACCGCGGCGGCTGGTTTGCGTCCATCCGTCGAAGCGATCGAGACGCAATCGATAACTTTCCCATTCATCGGGCCAAAGTAGATCAAGGTCACTTCGAGTGACTTTGTTTTTCCCTAAGGTTCCGAACCAATGGCGAACTTTCTGTTTGTCGAACAATCGCCCGAGCGGCGATTGTTTTAGGTCTGCAACGCTTGTTTCGCCGCGTAGGGCGAGTTTTAGGAGTTCAACGGCATACCAGTCTTTTCCATATAGGAAGAGTGTGCGCCCCTTTGGTAGGCAGGCGCGCACCTCCTCCACTTCGTGTAGTTTCATTTGCTTTGTTGCGTGGAAAAGGTGCACCGGATTTCCGGGCGTGTGGTTTCCACGACTTTTTAAAAATTCATTTCCTCGGCTGCGCTATAAGCCAGCCATGTGATCAGCTAACTCAAACCCTTCAGGGTTTGGTCATGGGTAGGAAGAAATGGATCTGTAGAACAAGCATGAGACTCAAAGGTTGAGTGCGGGCGGGAGAAAGACAGAAAATTGTAACGCCGTAAATATGAAAATTGAGTTCCGTTGGCTTTTGTGGGAACATAAGTGGTACACTGAATACTGCGAGGCCGACCTTCAAAAGGTGATTGTGGTAGATAAAAAATCCAAAGACTATAGGAGAATGAAGATAGGTAAGAGAGAACTACTAATGACTTTTGTTTTGTCTTTTACGATTTTCGGGTCTGCCTCAGCTGAGAAGGAAGATGAGTTTTATTCTCAGAGGGGAACCGATCCGTCGTTTGCGGAAGTGATGGAAAGTGAAAAATTACCCCGAGGTAAAAACTCATCAAGGGGCTTCGAGGGTTCTGATATCTCGATCAATCACGAATTGTTCAAAGGCGGACCAAACGCGAAACGCCCTCTGATGCGTGATATTCGAATCCATACTCTCGGGAATAGCTCAATTCATCGAAAGGATTTTGATTCTTGGACGAGATGGTATCAGGAAGATCGGAACACTCAAATTTTCCGATTATTCAAGGATGAAGAAAATGTTCGGAACAGCCGCAAGCTCGCTGCGAGAATCGAATCCTTTAGTCATTTCAAATGGGAAAGAGGTGAATGGCAGGAATGGGTAGGAACCTATACGATTATCAAGCCGCATCGTTGCGCCATTTTCCAAGCAAAGAACAACATCAATGATTGGTCGGTTATGATCAATATGGACGATGAAGGAAATGTGAAACTCAACAGCCGAAGGGGCGAAGATAAGGAGTTAGCCCGAAGGATGGTGGGTAAGTCGTTTCACATGAGGATTCGAGACAACGGTCATGATTACGAAGTTTATTTCAATGGGAAGAAGGCAGGAGAGGGAAGCTACAAACGCCCCGAAGGGCAAAACTCTTTTCGCTGGGGAATGTATCTTGGCGCAAAGGAGGTGAAACATGATGCGATGATTCTCGTCACTGGAGCGGCGGTGAATCCAAAGGACTCTGGAGAAACGATTTCTAAGGTGGAAGAAGTCGAAAGAGCGCTTGGCCCAGCGTCCGATCCGATGCCTAAAAATGCGATGTCGATTCCAGCTCGAACTTGGACAAACCGCGATGGTGAGAAGATAGAAGCAGAGGCACGCTATGAAATTGGTAGCAGAATGATTGATCTCAAAATGGGAGAGAAGTGGGTTCCATATTCTCTCGGAGATTTGTCGAAATCGGATCGGATGGAAATTGCGAGAGCCTTGGAAACTCTTGCTGAGTGATTCTTTGGCTGGAGATGGAGCGAAAGGCCGGGTTTTCAATCATCTTGCCAATCGTCACTTGGTAGTCCCCCAAGAAATGCGACGTAACTCATGATCATGGTGAGCGAGAAAAGTCCGATGTTCAGACTGACGAAACCAATACTGAGGTGAAACATAATACCTAGGGTCAGTCCGATCCATCTTGTTCCTTTGATCCAGAGGAGTATGGGAATGGCGATCTCTAACAATGAAGTGAGATAGGTCGCCAGCACCAGCATTCCGTCCCACTCAATTACCCATAGACCTGCGAAACGGCTGTGGTGAGAAAGGAGATAGTAGCTCATGAATTCGCCTTTTCCCCAAAACCTGTCACCCGCTCGCTCGATGACGGTCTGCCAATAGATTACCGCCACTTGAACCTGAATGAGGACGAGGCCATAGCGGGGTAACAAATCACTTTCCAAGCGACCCAATCGCTCGTTCTTTCTGGATGCCCAGAGCTTTGGAGGGGTCCAGTTTTTTCCCAGTGGACTAAAAATTAGGATGAATGTGAAATTCGTCAGAACAAAGTCCCAACCTGTGGTGGCGAGTGGTGCACGTTGAGCAAATGTTAGAAGGATTAGGAAGATAGCGATCAGCGCGACCCTTTGCCACTTACCCCAAAAGAGCAGGCATGCGGACAGAAGACCACAAATGATCATCAGGCCTGGCCACCATGAAAGATCGGCCATGATGATGGAGGGAAAATGAAACCCTGGATTATGCGCTTTTGCGACATCGGCTGGGAAAATGCCGTTGTTGCCGAAGAGGCCTTCTCGATATTGCCAGAGATGCAGCATCTGGCAGATGATCACCAAGGCGAATACCACCCGAGTCCAAGCATAGCGCCTTGCATCTACTGGCTTCAGCCAGATACCAGCATACCCTTCGCTATGATCCATCGCTTGTTAAGGGGTAAGGGCCAAACTTTTCCGTAACCTTTGTCCAGATTTCCCCATCTTCACTGATGCGGTCAAGTGATCTAGTAGGTTCCGAAACTGCCTGAATGTAGAATTGGTTTAGGCTTGGATCAGAGTCATGCAAAGCCTCGGCACACTGGGAAATGTAACCATCGAGAAACTCCTGATCTCCCAGAATACGACTTAGCGCATAGTAGTAGCGAATCGCTTTTCTACCGTTGAGATCCTCTAAACTAGGAGCGATCACTCCAAAGCGTTTTTGGTCCCCATCGGCCGTCTCTCCGAGCAACTCCATTTCGTAATTTCGTAGGGTCGGAATCGTGTGAAACATATTCCATTGCTGAAAGGTTCCCGTGGACCAGCGAACTTGTTCGATCGTCGCCGCAGCGGAACTGTCTTCACCCCTGATTCGTGGAATTAACCAGCCTCCAATAAGTGCGACCAACCATGTTGTTGAAAAAATGAGGATGAGGAAAGACTGGAGCGTGCTCCCTTTTGATGTGATTTGATCGCTCCCTTGTTCCATCTCTGTTCCAAAATCTTTGTAAACAGCACGAACAAGCAAGTGCTAAATGAAAGGTTTCAAGCAATCATCGACGATTAGAGAGGCAATTTCTACTTTCAAAGATCCACTTGCTCAAATGGTGAAACGCGACGATGGGAGGATATGTCAGAATTACCTCCGTTACTTCAACCTACTGAGATCCACGATCTCAAACTTCGAAACCGGGTTGCTTTGGCACCCATGACACGTGCGCGTTCGGGCCCAGACAGAATTCCGAACGGGCTCATGGCTGAGTATTATGCACAACGCTCATCGGCTGGATTGGTCATTACTGAAGCGACAACCATATCGGAACAGGCAAATGGTTGGGTTGACTCTCCGGGAATCTACACGGATGAAATGGTAGGGGGGTGGAAAAAGATCACTTCTGCGGTTCACGAGAAAGGCGGCACGATTTTTCTTCAGCTATGGCATACAGGCCGGGCATCCCATAGTGATTTTCATGGAGGTCAGCCAATAGTCGCTCCGTCCGCGATCCGTTTGGAGGGAGACGGAGTTCACACACCCGAAGGTAAAAAGAATCATGAGATTCCTCGTGCCCTTGAAACTGACGAAATCGCGGGAATTGTGGAAGACTACAGAAAGGCCGCTGAGCGTGCCAAAGAGGCAGGGTTTGATGGAGTGGAGGTTCATTCCGCAAACGGCTACCTTCTTGACGAGTTCTTGCAATCGAAGACCAACAAACGAACAGACCGCTATGGTGGGAGTATCGAGGATCGCTAT
The DNA here is from genome assembly GCA_045106015.1 of Akkermansiaceae bacterium. Taxonomy (GTDB): domain Bacteria; phylum Verrucomicrobiota; class Verrucomicrobiia; order Verrucomicrobiales; family Akkermansiaceae; genus Luteolibacter. The sequence goes on from JBGCEE010000062.1 coordinate 21,546, forward strand.
CGCATTCTGGATGAGGTTGTGACAGCAGTCACATTGGAGTATCCGGCAAACCGTGTAGGAGTGAGGCTTGGCCCAAACGGGAATTTTAACGATATGGGATCTTCGGATTTTCGTGAACAGTTTTCCTACGTTGCGTCTCAGCTGAATCGTTATGGTCTAGCCTATCTCCATGTGATGGACGGCCTCGCCTTTGGTTTTCATGAATTGGGTGAGCCGATGACCCTTCAAGATTTTCGTGAGGTGTTCGATGGTCCCCTTATGGGAAACTGCGGGTACGATTTTGAAACTTCCAAAAAGGTGGTCGATGACGGGCTTGCCGACATGGTCGCTATCGGTCGCCCCTATATTAGCAATCCAGATCTTGTCGAACGCTGGGCGGCTGGTGCTGAACTCAATCCTGATTCCGATATGGCAGATTGGTATACGCCAGGTGGTGCGAAGGGATATACCGATTTCCCATTTATGGGCTATTAGCGACCGATCTGCGCATGTTCAAATGATTCATTTATACGCTGGGGGACAGTTGACAGATCCGGCAGAGAGTGAATGCTCTTTGCCTCTATGAAAGCACGTACCCTTACTTTCTTCACCACCGCTGCCGTATTGGTGGCGATTCCTACTCTCGTCCCTGGCGAGGAAAATTCAGATCCTGCGAATCCCGCAGCCACCGAACCTAAAAAGAATATGCCCGAAACACCTGCCGATGTAGCCGCCGCCCCTGATGATGCCGAAAAGACCGAAAGTGGTCTTGCATCAAAAATTCTAAAAGCTGGAACTGGAGACAAAAAACCAACCGCAGCTGATACAGTCACGGTCCATTACTCCGGCTGGACCACCGACGGTAAAATGTTCGATAGTTCAGTCCAGCGTGGAGAGCCAACGAGTTTTCCACTCGGAGGAGTGATCGCCGGTTGGACCGAGGGGCTTCAATTGATGGTTGTCGGAGAGAAACGTCGTTTCTGGATTCCAGAAGACCTTGCTTATGGACCTGTTGTCCCAGGTAGTGGACGCCCTGGTGGCATGCTCTGTTTCGATGTGGAACTCATCGGAATCAAAGAGGCCCCGAAGCCACCTGAAGATACTGAAAAGACTGCCAATGGAGTGGCCTATAAAGTCACTAAGGAAGGGGAAGGAGAGAAGGCCGGAATGGATCAGATGGTGACTTTCCATTTCACTGGTAAAACGATGGAAGGGCAGACTATGCAGGATACGCGCACCCAGCCATCCCCTCCAAGTGTGCCACTTGATAAATTGCCACCCGAAATGGCTGAGATTCTTGCTGATATGAAGGCAGGTGAGCAGCGCACCGCTTGGTTGCCTGAAGCACGCGTTCCTGGTGGCTTCGTTGTCGCCGATCTTGAATTGGTCTCTTTCAAAGAGGCGGCTCCTGCTCCAGCGGTTCCAGAAGACGTGGCAGCAGTCCCAGATGATGCGAAAAAGACTGAAAGTGGTTTAGCGCATAAAGTCATCAGCGAGGGCAAAGGTAAGGAAAAGCCAAAAGCCACCGATACAGTGAAGGTGCACTACTCAGGATGGACTCTTGATGGTAAGATGTTCGATAGCTCAGTGACCCGCGGTGAGCCAACACAGTTTCCCCTAGACGGCGTGATCAAGGGATGGACAGAAGGAGTTCAGCTTATGGTGACTGGAGAAAAGCGTCGCTTCTGGATTCCAGCTGGACTTGCCTACGGGGAAAACCCCGGCGGTGGTCGCCCCGGCGGCATGCTGGTTTTCGATATCGAATTGCTTGAGATCGTCCGCTAGACTGGGGGGTTCCTCCCAAAGGATCGAGCCTCTGTTGAGGCCGATCCGCAGACTTTGCCATTTGTTTGGATCTCTCTCTATGGGTCACTTGAGAAACCACTCGCGAGTCCTCTTCTAGAAATCAGGGGCTCGTAGTAGCCGGTTGTTTTTTTGTATTACCTTTCGCCTGATGAAAGAGCAATTCGGCGATCGCTCGAATCTATGTGATAGTCACTCTGAGGAAGTCGCCAGCATGACTACCCATGCGCTGGGAATACTTTTCAGCGTAGCGGCCTTGGTTGTCATGACGGTCTTGGCCTGGGGTGACGTAATTGAGACCTTTTGTGCTGCGGTTTTCGGGATATCACTCGTCGTTCTATATTCCTCATCGACCTTCTATCACATTGCGACCAGCCATCGCTGGAAAAGCCGTTTTCAGACACTTGATCATGTTTGCATCTATTTGTTGATTGCGGGGTCCTATACACCTTTCACGCTGATCACGTTACGCGGACCACTGGGTTGGTCGATTTTCGGAATTGTCTGGACCATGGCTATCGCTGGGATTCTCACGAAAACCCTGGGGAAAAAAAAAGATCACTGGATCTCGACAGCCCTTTACGTGTTCTTGGGCTGGGTCATCGTCTTTGCAATTGTCCCTCTCTGGCGAGACCTATCCGCATCTGGCGTCGCGTGGCTGGCAGCCGGTGGATTGTGCTACACGCTTGGTGTGATCTTTTTCGCTTGGAACAAACTACGATTCAATCACGCGGTCTGGCATTTGTTCGTTCTTGCTGGAAGCGTCTGCCACGTGATCAGCGTCTGTCTTTATGTATTGCTCTAAAATATTGCCTGTTGTTTCTAATCACGCTTTCGAAACAAAAAGGCATCCGAAGTTACTAGGGATACGATAAGAGCTTTCATGCTACCTCCACTGTCACGATACGACTCGTGAGCCGCTTGCAAGACGGGCGCATCATTAAGGGTTTCATTGCGACCTATCCAGAACCGGAATGCATGGCGAACGAAGACTTGTTCAGCTCGCTCGCTATCAGCAATTTTTTGGATCATCTCGATAGCATCTTTGACCGGGCCGTCGAGCTTCGGGTCACCCGAATCGAAGATCTCGCCGCTTGTATCAACAGGTTTGCCAAGTTCGGTGGTACGGAAAATACCTGCGTGATTATACATCTCGAAGGGCAATCCGAGGGGATCCATTTTTTCGTGACAGGTCCAACAGTATTTCTCTCGTGTGACCTCCATTCGTTGACGAAGAGTGTTCTTTGGCTCATCTGGAAGCATCGCATCCACCGTAATTGGAACGTCAGGAATTCCGCCTCCTAACAGGCGCTCTCGAATCCAAATGCCACGATGGATCGCATGGTTGTCCATCGCATCGGAGTGAGAGACTAGCCATGAAGGATGAGTGAGGATGCCAAGTCGCTCGCCTTTTGGAGCTTCGGTCAAAATACGCTCTGGTTTCATGCTTCCTCCGCCAAAGGATCGACGGCTGACTCGTGCGAAAACTTTTTTCCCTTCGACCTTAGCTGGTGAAATCGCGAGGTTGCCACCACGGCGTCCTTTCTTTCTGAGGCTTTGTAGTCGTTTTTTTGAAGCCGATAGCTGTTGATTGAGACGAGTTAGGTTGTTTCGGACTTTTTTGTTCTTCGGTTCTACTTTTAGCTTTATGTTTTTTTCAGTGATCTGCAGTTCAATTTTTTGGACCGTATCTTCAGTCTCTCTTAGTTCACGCTCTCGTTGGATTTCTTGTTGTTTTTTTGCTTCAGCTATCTCTTCTCGATTTCGTTCGCGGCCAAAGTAGATTCGGTCATTTGGAGTTGCTACGACTTGTTGCGTTGTGAGTAGCTCCTTTAGGACATTCTTGTCCTTTTCAAGAATCAGTTCAATCAAGCGATCCGTGCTTGCGGTAGAATCAAACATGGCACGGTAGTGAGGGTTTCCGCCGGGAGCTCCCGTAGCACTCAGTGCCTTGGTATCTTTGCAGATATATCCGCCAAGATCGTGATCGAAATAGTCGCGGAAGAAGCGTAAAATTCTTGGCTTCCGAATTGATTCGTTTTCGAGCATGCGGGACACTTCGCGTTTGACATCCTCCCGTGTTCGCATCCGCCCCTGAACGATTGCTTCCCGTAATTCTGGGTCTGGCTTGAGGTAGCTCAAGGCGTGGTTTACCGCGAGACCAAGCTCCCAGTCTTTCAACTGTATGCGCCCATGTTCGTCGGGTGTGCCTGATTCGACTAGCTCAGGTCGGAAAAGTGCGTCTCGATGGAGAAATACGGCAGAGAGTCCCATGAACACCCCATCTTCTTTCCCAACCTTTGCGATGGATTCCTTTACAATCGATAAATACTGAGCTGATTCCTCCGCAGTGGGAGGGCGGAAGGTGAGAGCTTCGAAGAGGTAGTCCACAGCTGCCTGCAGACTCTCGTCGTTGACTTGCTCGGCTTCCATAAGTTCGAAAATCGGTGTCATGGGACGCGTTCGTTTCGTGCTGTAAACAAGCGAAGAAGGAAGGCCACGAATGTCTCCTTCCATCTTGTATGAATTCGGGTCATCAGTGATCTGTTCTGGCTTAGCGATGCTGAGAGGACCAAACGCCATGTAGCGAAGGATGTCTTTTGCCTTGTTGAGGATCTGGGTAGCCTCTGCGCTGTTGACCGTGTGGAAGTCAGCGTAATTTTCAAAGCCGTGCTTACGGCTTGATGAAAGGACTGCAGGGACGCTCTTTACTGCGGTTGCATAGGCCACGGTTCCGCCTTGATGCTTCGTGATGCGATCAGTGCCAAAATACAGTTTGAGTTCACCTCCATGGTTTGTGGGAACGGCATCACCATGGGTTCGTAGTCCGGGTTTTGTCGGGTCGTATTTGGACTCAGTGTTGATCAGTACGTTCAGACGTGTGATGTGTTCTTGCGGCGTGATCCTCCAAAGGCGAGCCGGTGAAGAAGTCGGGGCCAAACGAATCCCATCGGGAAGTTTTCCGAAGAGAAGAGAGTGGTCTAAAAAATTTCCCTTCTTTGGATCGAGGTGAGCATGAAAGCCTCCTTGCTCGGCCATCGATTTTTGCAATTCGGAGACGATCCAATCCGTAAAACGGAGGCGTTCGATAGGATTGGGTTGGTCCTTCTTCTTCGGTGGCATTTCTTGCAACGAGACTTGTGCCCAGACCGATTTCCAAAGTGCTGCATTGGTTTCATCGATAGGCCCAAGACCCTCCAAGGAGAGACCTCCTTTTTTGGTTGCGCTATCGTGGCAGTCCAAGCAGTGGAACTCCAAGAATTCTGAGGCAAGACTCTTGAAATCGCCCACAACCGGTTCACCCGGGGTGTATGGCTTGGCCGCGTTTGATATTCCTAACAGAATAGTGTAGGAGATGAATAGCAGAGTGTTTCTCATGCGAGGACTTCACGGAGCGGGCCGCTTCCAGAATCGTATTTGGCAGCCATCTGCTGAGTCATATTGAAACGGTCAACTTCCACTCCGGAAGCCCGTAGAATTGATGTGTAGAGCGCATTGATGGGTCGTTTGCCATCGACTTGAGTGAAACGTCCCGTTTTAAAAGCGCCTCCGCAATTGCCGAGCAACATCACTGGCCAGTTTGCACCATTGGTATGTTGTTTGTCCGCATTGTTGCTGGTGTAGACGATGAGGGTGTTGTCCATCATAGTTCCGCTGCCTTCTGGAACGCTCTCCAATTCCTCCATCAGCCTGACCAGCATTCGGCTATTGTATTGGCGAATTTTGACCCAAATCGGATTGTCTGGTTGTTTCATGTGACCGAGATTGTGTCCCTGTTGATCAACTCCGAGTCCTTTCCATGCTCCAAAAATTTCGCCTCGTCCGGATCCGATGGTTAGCGTGCTTGTGATGCCGGACTTGAGAGCAGAGATGCCTAGATCGAGTAATCGATCATGCCAATCGGTTTCGAATTCCGGTCGTGTGTATGCTTCATCGACTTCAGGGGCGAAGTTTCTAAGGTGATCTGAGACACCGGAAAGGCGTTCGCGGAGACCATTGATGTCGTCAAATCCTCGAACGAACTCGCCGTAACGAACCGCCTCAGGTCCGGGCAGTGATTCGCTCTTGGCTGCCGCCATTTGTTCAATGCGGTCCAGCATGTTCGATTTCGCCTCGTGGTGGCTCCGAATATTACCCTGTGAAATTCCGCCATAGAGCATCTGATAGAGATGGTTTGGATTCGAGTGCATGAAGATGGGGCTTCCCGCTCCTCGTGCCGAGAGGTTCGCGACGGTGGGCTTACCTTTCATGTTCTCGAGTGAGTCCATTCCGATGCACAGATGTGGCAGTAGCGTTTCCGACAGGGCTTTACTGAGTTCGAAATCGATTGTTGGGCCGCTTGGAGGAACTCCATCGCTTCCTCGATAGCCACCGAGTGCGCCGAAGAATGCACTATGGCTTGGGCTTGTGTGAATACCGTGCAAGCCATTGATGATGTGAAGTTTTTCTTTAAATGGTTCGAGTGCCTTGATCGGTTCGGGAAGGATCGCCTTCGCCAAGGAACCACTGTGCCGCATGCCTGATGGGATACAGGTTGCAGGGTCGAAACCTTGGTTCTGCATGAAGAAGATGACGCGTTTCGGACCGCCAGCTGTGCCGATTGAGGAACCTAACGTGCTGGCTCGACTCACCCCCGGCAAGGCTGAGGCTCCCAGTGCGGATCCAAATCCAGATGCGAGGAGCTGTAACGATTTTCGGCGGTTAATCATAATATGTGGAAGTTAAGAAATCGAAATCGTTTCCATTTTAGCCAAGTGGTCTTTTCAGGAGGAGCTAATTCGACTACATAGATACGGCTGAGATTTAGAGAGTTGTCAGTAATTCCCTAAAGGTCGAGGTCTCTATACTGGAGAGGTAATGGGTATTTTGAATCTGATTCGAGGTGAAGTGAAAGGTAAAGAAATGTTCAAGGAGGTTGTAGTGAGAGATCCTGAAAAAGGCCCGATGAAATAAAAAACCCTTTCTGAAAGACGTCAGAAAGGGTCTAGTTCAAATATTTAATATGTCTATTTTTTCAGTGTCGTGCCCTTTTTGAAGTGTTTCGCGAGTAGATAGTAGAATACGGCGCGAGACTTGGCTCGTTTTGCATACAGTTTCTTCACAGCGCCGATTCCGTCATCAAGTTTCGGGGTGTCTTTGAGCCCTAGTTTTCCGATAAGAAAACTTTTCTTAATACGTTCTAACTCTTTTGGATCAGAAGTAGCGACGAGTGAAGCATCTTTGCGATATAAGCCCGGGCCACATGATTTGGCTGCCGCACGCAGGAGATTAGCATCTACCTTGTCGCCAATCTTTTCAAGATCGGCAGTGAATTTGACTAGAAGTTCATCGAGTTTGCTCATTGGTGTTTTTTTTGTGGAAGTGTGAATCTACCTCCTTAGCTGAAGAATATTCCTTTGAAAGGGGGTAAGGCAAGAATTCGTTCCATGACTTTTGCATCTGATAGTCTTATCACTGCTTTCCACATCTGAGTATTTTCCCCGTTTTAATTTTATGGGCTGATGGGTCCTGGGTGATTCATTGTATGGGCTTCTTTTGCGGCACCAGGAAACTCCGCGTGAGGGTTCCGGATTTTCCATTTTTTAGGGAAGATTACCTTTCCATCCTTGATGATGGGTGGAGCGTGGCGATTGGGTGTTGGATTCTCTGGAATGGTATCACCGGTCTCTTGGCTCCATTGTTTTAGTAGAGACCTGCCGCGGATGATAAACTCGATATGTGAAGGATTCTGGGCGAGGTTATTGAGTTGATGCGGATCTTCGCTGAGGTCATACAATTCTTCTTCAGGAACCGGGTTGGCGAAGGTCTGCCAATGGTCTTGTCCAGTTTTTCCAGTTGCATGTGCTTGCCACAATTCTTTGCCAGCAGGGTAGGTGAGATCGGACTCAGAACAGAGGTTCATTTGATTTGGAAAATTATTTTTGATGTAGGCAAAGTTCGCCGAGCGAACGAGGCGCGAGTGATTCCGGTAGACATGCCAATTTTGCTCCGCAAACACCACTTCACGGACGGTCTCTTTCGGATTCTTGAGGATGGGGGCGAAACTCTGTCCCTGAATAGATTCAGGAATTTCGATCTCAGCTAGCTCCAAACAGGTTGCGCTAAGGTCGATACTACTAACGAGGCTTTGAGTTGCGGCGCCTGTGGTTTCCATCGCTGGCGGGTAGTAGACGACCCATGGAGTCTTAATCCCGCTGTCATAGAGTCGGCTCTTTGCTCTAGGAAAAGGGCGACCATTGTCTGATGCGACAACGATGAAGGTGTTTTCCAATTCGCCCTGCTGTTTGAGCTCTTCGACAACCTTACCGATGAAGTGGTCGAATCGACTGACTTCGTGATAGTAGAGAGCGAGATCTTCACGTGTTGTTTTACTATCAAAATTATATGGAGGAACGATGACGTCAGAGGGATCGTATTCAGGTGCATGATCACTCACTTTCCAACCACGATGGGCGTCATAGGCAGCGAACCAGAAAAAGAAAGGTTTGTCCTTGGGGCGCTCACGGAGGTGGTCGACCCAGTCTGCAGAACCGCCTGGCTCTCCGCCTCGTGTGATTCGGTCGAAGCTTCGGTCTTTGCTTCCGAACATGTGGTTTTTCCCGGAGAGTGCTGTGTAATAGCCTTCTTTGCGTAATAGTTCGGGGAAGCGGATCTGTTTTTCGGGAAGCTTCGAATGGAGCTCGGGGGCGCCGGTATTGTGAGGGTAGCGGCCAGTGATGATACTGCAGCGGCTGGGGCTACAACTGCTGATTGTTAGATAGGCCTGATCAAAGCGCATGCCTGCTTCAGCTAGGCTGTCAATGTGAGGAGTGCGAATTACAGGGTGTCCGTAGCAGCCGTGATCTTCTTGAGAAATATCGTCGGAGATGAAGAAGATGAAGTTGGGACGTGACCTTTCCTCTGCCGAGCTTGCTGAGGGTAGAGCAAACAGAAGTATGGAGCAAGAGATGAGGCAATGGACGAATGGAAGGTTCATACGGTTTAGATGGGGGTCGTAGCGGACGGTTCGTTTCGAGAGACAGAGAAAGGGGGTTATTCACCGAGGTGAGTTTTGATAAATGGTTCCATGGCTTTCCCCCAGGCACGGAATCCTTCTTCGCCGGGATGTACGTAGTCAGGCATGAGGTTTGGGTCGACGAATCCTTCGGGTGTCAAAAATACCTTTCCCAAATCGCGGTAGAAAATGATCTTCTCGTCTGCATAGCCCTTGATGATTTTGTTCACCGCATGGTTTGCATGGGTGATTTGATCGAGCCTTTTTTTGTGAGTGTCGGTGGCTTCCGCATAATTTCCACGGGGGAAAATTCCGAGTAGGAGAATCTTGCTATTGGGTAGGCGTTTTCGGATTTCCTGAACAATTGCGAAAATGCCGTAGGCGGTTTCTTCTGGAGGGTCTCCGCGCAGTCCAGTGTTGTTGGTTCCGATCAGTAGTACGGTGAGTTTTGGGTCTGCACCGGCGATAGCACCGTTTTGTAAACGCCAGAGTATGTGGTCCGTGTAGTCACCACTGGACCCGATTTGCACCGCACGGCGTTTGCCGTAAAATTCATCCCAAACTTTTTTCCCCTGACGCTCCCAGCGGAACACAATGGAGTCGCCAATCATCAAAAGATCGACAGGACCTTTTCTCACACGATCCTTGAGATCGTTGTGACGAGGCATCCACAGGTTGAAGCCTTCTTCAGGGGTTCGGATCTTGGCTTGGGTGGAATGGAAGTTCGTGTGGTAGTCGTATTGTAAATCGGCGTTTTGCTTTTCGGTATCCGCTTGAACAAGACCCGCTACGAATAGGGCGGGCATTGCTAGGCTGAAGAGTGATTTGAATGATGTGCTTCGAAATCTGGAAATGGTAGAGGGACGAAAAAATGAATTCATTTGGTGAACGTGGAGTTGCGTAGACTAGGGGGAGTATTCGTAAGGTCTGTTTCTGAGTCAAACCCTCGCCCAACTTGGCCATGAGTTTTCAAAAAGCCACTTCGTTATTTGTCTCGACGGAAGACTAGCAAACTGACCAGAAGTTTTCTCCCTCTGTTCGGTCGGCACGGAGGGCCATTTCGCGAACCGTGTTTCGTGCGCCTTCAAGTCCGACTGCTCCCAACATGATGTTCCCAAGCCATCTTGAGTCCATGGTTTCAGCACTGGCGACTTCGATACCCTGAATTCTCTTTCCGATTCGCTTTGGGTTCACATCGAAAAATCCTTTCACCTCCACCTCTTCGTTTTTGAGATCCAGAGCGAGTTTTTTTCCAATGGGTCCTGCGCCAGCGATGACTACCCCGTTTTCTTGGATTTGGGCTAGTTTGCTCAAATGGTGGGCTCGCATGCGGCTTCTTGCTTCGGTTCCGTAACGGAGGTCTTGTCGGGTAAGACGATTTTTTGAGTCTCTCCATTGAAAATGAGTTTCTGCGACTCGGCCGAAACGGCAACCTGCAGCCAGTAGTCTAAGCCAAAGGTCATGATCCTCCGCCCATGCTGTGTCATGGTAACCACTCACTTTTTTCATCCAATCCATCCGAACCATCGCCGTAGGGTTAATGACGGGGGATTCAATAAAGCGGGAGCGAGATATTGCTTCGTGATCCGCTAGTTGGTTCACCCAATCCACATAGCGGTTCATTCCTTCGCCTTGGCTGTCAATTGGTTCAACTCCACAAGTGATGACTCCGGTATCGTTCCCAGCGACTTTCAACTGTTCAGTGATCTTGCGAGGCTTGGCCAAATCGTCGGCATCCATACGTGAAAACCATGTTCCCGTGGCAAGTTCGAGGCCTGTAGCTGTGGCTCCGACAACTCCCTCGCGTTTTTGATTAGAGACGATTCTTAATCGCTGGTCTTTGATTTCGTTTAGACTTTTGAGCGATTTGTCGGTGGAGTTGTCGTCGACAGCGATGAGTTCAAAGTCGTCAAATTCTTGTTTAAGGATACTGTGTACGGCGTCTCGTAGAGTCGTCTCCGCATCGCGGAAGGGAAGGACGACTGAGACAAGAGGCATGACTAATTTCTAGGGGAAACTTGCGGTATTGCAATAGGTCGGATTCCGAAGGTCTTTTATTGACCAAACTGTTTAGCCTTTCATTCTAACGGAAATGATTGATTGGAAGAAAATTTTGGCACAGGTATTGATTTATTCCAGTTTGGTGACCAGCAGTTTTGCGGCTGCAAATTTCGAGCTTGTTGAATTGGCCCAGGTTCCAGAGCCACTCTCTGTCGATCAAGCACCGGGTGATTCCTTGCGGTTGTTTGTACTGAGTCGAAATGGCCCAATTTATGTGTTAAAAAGAGCGACCACTGATGATACCTACGAACTTTTGGAAGAGCCTTTTGTAGATCTATCCAAACTTCCAAATGGATTACACAAGGGAATTGAATCTGGCGCTCTTGATTTTGTGTTTCGCCCCGATTTTGCGACCAGTGGAGTCTTCTTTGCCCGCTATTACAAAGACAAAGAATACCAGGATCCGGAAGTCGGATGGCGAAGGTTGAGAGATGAAGTGCTCATTCGAGGAACGGTTTCTGAGGCGAACGCGAATCGAGCGGATGTTTCCTCGATTCGAGAGATCTTCACGGTGCCAAAAGCAAACACGACTCATTGTGGTGGTTGGATGGATTTTAACTCAGTGGAGGTAGCGAAGAATGGGACTTGTTACTTGTATCTTGCATACGGCAATGATGAGCGCCTCGGTGAGGAGCAGAATGGTGATAATTTTTATGGGAAAATGGTTCGAATCGATGTTGGACCGAAGTATGACGCGGTATTAAGAGGGGAGGCGCACTATGGCGTGCCTGCTGATAACCCTTTTGTTGGAGATGACAAGATACGAGACGAGATCGTCCATCTAGGCCTTCGTAATCCTTGGCGCTGCAGTTTCGATCGAGAAACTGGTGATTTGTGGATTGGCGATGTGGGCGGGGCAGTGAAGGAAGAGGTGAATCGTGTGAGTTACGGGAAACTAGGCTATAATTTCCAATGGCCAATTCTTGAAGGAACCGAAAAAGGCGAGAAGCCGGAAACACCTCGTGGTCCTGGAGTGTGGACGGCTCCGGTCTATCAATATTTGAATCAAGCGGGTAATTCGGTGATCGGTGGGTATGTTTACCGGGGTAATCAAGTCCCCTCGCTCAAAGGCAAATATTTGTTCACCAATCACTGGGGGTTTTCCAATGGGCGTTTTCGTCTACTGGGCAGCGCAAATAACAAGGAGCTTGATACCTTCAAATTTCCGTATGGCACATGCCATGAAGTTTCTTCATTCAGTGAAGGAAACGATGGCGAGATCTATGTCTGCGAGTATAAATTCGCCGAAACCGGTGGGAAGACTGGACGAGTGTTTAGGATCGGTCCTCGCCAATAGTTGGTTAATGACTGTCCACAGAAGCGTGCAACATGTGGCAGGCTATTTCTTGAGAAGTATCTTTCCAACGGTGGCCAACGATCCGATGAGCATGAGGGTGATGAGTGTGGCGGCGAATGTCTTAGGTTCACCATCCATCACTTTTTGCCATGAGGCGAAGGACCTCCATGAAAAGACTGCGCAGAGCATTAGGGTAGTGACGAGCGCGGCCCACTTAGCAAATCCGAACCCTTTGCCTAGAAGTAGCCCCCAAATTACGGACAACCCTCCAAAGACGGAACCGGAAATCAGTGCTGTTTTTGCGGCGGCTGGGTTTGATAGATAGCCGGCAAGGCCACAAAGAAAGAGAAATGCGCCGTAGCCGATCAACCATTTGGAATTTGTCATGCGTTGTCCCTAACTCAGAAACTTAAATATGGCAAATGATTCGCGAATAAAAGTTCGTAATATGGGGCGGACCTAGGACGATTGAACGTCGGTTAATGATGGCTTCATTTGCTTTGGGAATCACTGAAAATAAGGATGTCCGGTATTTCCTCACCATTTGATTAGACCTGAAATTGATCCTTGCTCCATCACTAGGTTAGAATCACAATGTGATTACATGAAGATTTTCGGTTTGAAGCTGAGTGTTAAAAGACTAGGTCGATCTGGAAGGGGTTTTGCCTTGGTCAGTGTGCTGATGTTGATGATCCTTTTGGGAATTCTCGCCCTTGGAATGTTGAGCCTTTCGACAGTGGCGTTACGAACTGGGGGGCAGCGAGATGCGATGAGTGAGGCGAAGGCCAATGCGAAAATGGCGCTGATGATTGCCTTGGGAAGGCTTCAAGAAGAGATGGGTCCAGACATGCGAGTCAGCGCGACTGCTGGCATTTTTGATCAGGATTCAGCGACGGCAAAAATCGAAGGGGTTGATCAACCAAACTGGCTTGCGGCTTATGAATCATGGGGAGGATGGCTAAACGGCTCCTACAAGAATCCCGAAACAGGAAGTACGCTTACCATTCAGGATACCTACGGACCGAAGCGTGAGCAGATGTTTCGGCGGTGGCTGCTATCCATGCCGGATGGAATGGATGACGATGTTAACGCTCCAGTTAGTCTCAGTGGGTGGGATGATGACAACTCCGTCGTCTTGGTCGGTGAGGGAAGCTTGGGAGAAGATTTTACTGCGGCAAATCCTGAGCTCATCACCCGTGCCTATCTAAACTCGGTTAACGAAACGGGTCGCAGTGCTTGGTGGATTGGGCCTGAAAACCAAAAGGCGAGAATCGATTTGGCGAAACAGCCTCGCGACCTCGCCATTGAAGAATGGGAAAGCTCCAGCGGCGATACGGCGGAGGTCGGAGTTGGGGCGATACCTGGCTTTGATGCTTTGGACGCAGATGAAGGTCTTAGCGATCGCCTTGTAACACGTCAGACCTTGCGTCCAGCAGGGGTTGATGCCGATGTTTTGGGGCAACACTTTTTTGATCTAACAGGGGAGAGTCGAGGCGTTATCGCAAGTGTAAGGACAGGGCATTTAAAAAAAGACCTGAGTCTTTTATTTGAAAAAGGTAAGGATGATCTGCCTGATCGATATCGGTTTGAAGAGGGAGATATTCGCGAGCCCTCGATTCGTCCAATGAGTTCCGATATTGCAGATCGGGCGATCCTCCCAGAACGGCATTTTGCCCCTTGGAACCGAATGAGGCATTTTTACCGGATGTATCGGCAGGATGGTGATGAAAGAGCACCTGCATTCGGCAGTGGTGGCACGGTTATGGGTGCTGATACCAGCGTCGCTGGAACCTCGGGCCTTAGCTGGGATGGAAGTAAGCCATGGGCGGCTTGCAACGCCGGAACTTGGGGTTCTGCTTGGGATGGGCAGGATGCCTATGTTCGGTTTCCAGTGCTGACCAATATTACCTATATTCTCAGTCTGAAAACTGAGCCTGATTCTCGCAACGCCGGTAAGTATGATCTCCGCTACGTCGCGTCTCCGGTGTATGTTTACTGGAATCCATACAATGTGGAAATGCGTGTGCCAAATATGGCAATGACGACTCGGACCTACTTGGCTCAAGTTCATCCACTTCAGGGGAGGTTCTATAAAAACGGTAGCCTCGATAAAGATGTGATTCTCCGATTTGACGACGACTACGCGCGGATGATGTCCAGCTCCTCTGGAGACATTATTTTTAAGCCTGGCGAATTCCGAATTTTCACTCCAGAGCCAGGAAATCTAATCAAAGGAAATCTCCTCGATATGCTTCCGGGTTTTGATCCGCAATCATTCGGTGGGCTCTATGCTCAACTGGGTTCATACGCTCAATCAGAGAATCCTGGGTTCAAATTTCGCTTTAGCTACGAGACACAATGGAAGTTCAATTTTTTCTACGGAAATACTCCGGCGTCCTTTGTATCGTTCCGTTATTGGACTCCGACTGGAGACTATAGCCCAAGAGCCTTCATACCGTTTCATCATCATGTCGATTGGTTTGATACTGGGCAAACCTACACGCCGATCACTCCTTCGGGACAGCCGGATGAGTTTGTTTTCGACAATGATCTACTACCAGTCGGCTACTTCCAATTGGCACTGAAGGGAATCCATGATCATGACTACGATACGATCGGTTGGGAGCAGGACTGGCGCTGTCGCAACTGGATCCAAGCTCCACCCTTCTACCTTGGTAAAGGCATGTATATTTCTGAAGACGAAACGATTGCCAATACTCAAAGGATCGACTGCCCCTATGAGATGCGGTTTGGTTCCTTACTTGGATCTGGAAAAGATGTGGACGATATCATTCAGCATATCGGCGAGAGTGCCTTTATGGGGAATGGTGAAAAGGTGACTGCTGCTGCGCTGTTGGAATTGCCAACCGCTCCCATCTCAAGTCTCGCTGGATTTGCCACAATGAAAATTGATCCTGGCTGGACGGAAATCGAAACGTTGAATTCAGAATGGGAGAGGGGGTCGACCGGAAGGGGAACCGATGATCGATCAGGTGACTCTCTACATATTGCTGAATCGAAAGCATGGGCTTACCAAAGTGGTATCACTGGGCCGGGCATTGGTAACTCGTTTGTTCATCCTATGATTCCTCGCACCGGCGTTTATCAGTATCTAAATAATTCGGTCAGTATGGAGATGAAGAACCGGATGGATACGAACATCAATGATCCAAGTGCTTTCACCGCAACAGACACCAAGGCCTATTGTGATTATTGGGATCACGTCTTGTTGCTGAATGATGCCTTGTGGGATGACTACTTTGTTTCGTCTCTGGCAGATCAGACACGACCCGGTGCATCGACGGCAGCAAGTCTTGAGGAGAATTTGCAAAAGCTTGTGGATGAGGAGGTTTTATCAAACAGCCGTTACTCGCCTCATCTCGAAAATGAATCATCGACCGAAGTGAAGGCTGAATTAGAAGCTGAAGATGGATATATGAAGGTAGCATCCCGGCTCATGGTGGAGGGGATGTTCAACGTGAACAGCACGTCGATTGACGCTTGGTATGCGCTCTTTGCTGGGATTCGAGAACGTCAGGTAGTTTATCGTAACGAGAGCGGCGCTTTGCGGCCTGTGGAAATTCCTGCTGACAAACGAATCGCTTTGTCGCGGTTCAATACGGCGACGACGGATCAGGAAGGAATCGATCCTGAATATGGGATCGATCGTGAAGACGGAATGTTGGCATGGTCCGGTGTGCGCTTTCTCGATGATGATCAATTACGCAAGCTCGCTGAGGAGTGTGTAAAGCAGGTAAAAAGGCGCGGTCCGTTTCTCAACTTTTCAGAGTTTATCAACCGTCGACTTTCCGATGATGCGCTAGGCGTGATGGGCGCATTGCAATCGGCAATAGACTACGATGATGAAAATCCTGAATCGGGATCGATCAATTACTCCTTCAAAAGCAACTCCGACTTCATGCTTGAGGAAGGGGATCTAGGAGACCACGCATTTCAAACTCCAGAGGCGGCCGTTGGTTCGCGCTTTGCTGGAATTCCGGGTTATGTGATTCAGTCCGATTTGCTCAAGCCAATTGCCAATACGCTTTCGGTGCGCGATGATACGTTTCGGATTCGGGCCTATGGTGATTCGCTCGACGCTGAAGGCAAGGTAGTTGCACGAGCATGGTGCGAGGCCATTGTTCAGCGAGTTCCTGAGTATTCCGATTCAAGTAATACTCCTGAAACTCCAGCTCGAGAAATTGGTGCTGACGGTGCGTTCACAGATATCGAAGACAGTGAGCTGACAGAGACGAATCGGAAGTATGGTCGGAAATTTACGATTCAGAGATTTCGATGGTTGAATGTTTCAGAGGTCTGATAGCAGAGTTTGTTTGACCTTGTTTTCCCGTATGAGAACCTTGCTCCGCTACATTCTGATTTTATTCGGTGCTGTTTTGCCATTGGTAGCGCAGCCAGATCCTAACAACGAGCGAACGAAAAAGCCCGCCCGTGCTGTTTGGTTTGCGTGTACATCCATTCCTAAAGATCTTGAAAATCCCATAAAAGTATTGGCGGGAGAGCAAATTACTGAGCTGGAGCTCCCAAGATACTTGGCGAGTGATCCAGTGAAGATTCCGGAAGATGGTATCATTCGAATCGTTCGTGAAGTTCCTGACCTCGAAGATCCTAAAAAGACCAAGTATCTAGTTCTCGCTGAAGCAAAAATAAGCGCGGGAACGAAAGAAGCTTTGATTATTTTGATGCCGCTACCTGTGCCCAAAGGGGATCTGATCTTCATGACCCAAGTTCAGAGTCTTGCGAACTTCAAAGGAGGAGACCGCTTGTTCATCAATTTAAGTAAGACTCCGATTCGTGTGAAGTTTGGTGATAGCACGGTGAACGTGCCCGCACGCGATGCGAATCTGTTTGCTGCTCCGGATTTAGCCAAATCAACCAACGTCCCTGTCAGGTATGAATTCTTTCATGCTGAGCATAAGAAGTGGAGAATCATCACTGCTTCCACCGTTGTATTACGACCGACTCGGCGAGAGATCCATGTGTTCAATGACGGGTCTCGAATTGGAAAAATTAAAAAGCATAAAATTCTTTTTCCCATAGAACAGGGCGGTAGGTAAACTTCCGGAGGCTTGATCCAAAGCTACTTGTCCTTATATGACTGAACCTTCATTCCAAGCTCCCAGCCCCCAAGACCTAGCTGATTTACTTCCTCAGTTTGATGTGGAGTTTTTTATCGCCCAAGGGGGAATGGGTGCGGTTTACAAAGGGCGGCAACGCTCTTTGGATCGCGACGTAGCGATTAAGGTTCTTCCAAAGGAAATGGGAGCCAATGAAGAGTTTCGTGAATCGTTCACGACCGAGGCCAAAGCGATGGCAAAACTCAATCACCCCAATCTTCTGGGAGTGTTCGATTTCGGCAGTGTCGATGGGATGCCTTACATTGTAATGGAATACGTCGAGGGTGGCTCACTATACGAGGCATGTTACGAACAAGCCGTCGATTCCGAGCAAGCCGTCGCGATTGTACTGGGTATATGCAGAGGTCTTTCCGATGCTCATGAGCACGATATCGTGCACCGTGATATCAAGCCGGCAAATATTTTGCTTACGGAAAAAATTGAACCAAAAGTCGCTGACTTCGGTCTTGCGCAGGCAATTGATTCTGATCAACCAGGTCTTGTGATGGGGACTCCCGGCTACACGGCTCCCGAAGTTTTTCAGGATCCTGAGCAATCAGGTAAGCTTGCGGATATCTATTCGGTTGGCGTCATTCTTCATCAATTGCTGACCGGAATAAATCCTTCTGGTTCAATGGAGCCGCCGACGGAGCCAACAAGTAACTTGCGGCTAGATGCGATCTGGCGAAAGGCGACAAACATTGTTCCGACCCAGCGGTATGCGACAGTTGCGGCCATGGCGGATGACTTGGAGAAATGGGCCTCTGCGGTTGATGCATCGAATTCTGGGGCAACTCCAGTCGCTCCACCTGCCAATCCACAACAAAGCTCTGGAGTCGGAGTAAAAGTTGCTCTCGTTTCTGTTTTTGCAGTCGGCTTGATTGGACTCTTTAACTTGCTTCCAAAAGAGGAGGCTAAGATCGTAGAGAAAAACTTGGAGAGTGAGAATGAGCCCGCGGCAAAAGTGATTGAAGTTCTCACTGAACCAGAAAAAGTCGTAGAGCCTAGAGTAGATTTTGTTCCGGAAACGACCGTGAAGAATGTGAATCCGGTGATCCCTGAAATTACCGAGCCAGAGGTAGTGATGGAGGTCGAGAAGGAAGAGCCCGAAGATATTCTAACAAGTCGACCAGAAAAAGAGAAGATCCCTGAGAAAGAACCCGAAGTATTGGAAGAGCCGGAGCTGGATCCGGGCGATCCCGAACTCAGACAGAAAGCTATTGGTTTGATCGAAGAGTTGCGAAAGAAACGAAATACTCAACTTGCTGAGAATTCTCGTTGGTTCACGTTTCAATTAGGAATTCATGGGCGAAATGCTGAGTTTGATGCGGCAAGAATGATCAAACAGCTAGAGAAGCGGACTTCAGAAACACGGATACCATCGAAGAGTGGCGCCGGGATAATCCCATTTACAGTTCGAGAAGATTTTCAGAGAGCTACAGACAAAGAAGAGTCGATTGATCGCGAATACTTGTCAGGACTGAAGTCAATCCGTGATGCTTATGTGAATCGCCTTTCCCAAGCACTAGGGGAAACCAGTGACGATCAGCTGAAAAAGCGCCTCGCCGTACAAGCGGAAAGAGCAGAGGATTTGGAAGCTTGGGTCCGTCTTTTAAATCCCGATCCCGAAAAGAGCCCGAAAATGATGGCGAAAGCATTCGTGGGTAATTGGGATGTTCACTCATATGACAAGGTAACTCGTTGGATTGCTCATGGGGATGGACGAATGGAAGCTGTCGGTGAGAGATGGAGACTGCGTTGGGAGATTTTAAAAGATGGAACGTTAGTCGTGAAGTGGCCTCGCGCAAAGAAGCCGTATATCTTAACTCAAGATGAAAACGGCCAAGGATGGACAGGAAAGACATCTTTTGGCAAAGATGTTCAACTGAAGGCAGGTGATTGGTAGCGAAGAATCACCCGCCTATCCGATTTCTTCAACCAAGTCTTCAAGAGGGTAGCTCCAAATTTCCGAAAGGGTCGGGTGATACCAATGCACCTTTAATAAATCGTGAGCTTTTGCTTTGAGCGTCACCGCTACTGCCATCGCGTGAATCAGTTCTCCTGCGTCTTTGGAAACGCACTCTGCTCCAAGAATCACTCCTGTTTGATGGTTTGCAAAGACCCTTACGTAGCCATGTTTTGCTTCCATCAGAATCGACTTCCCATGGTCATCAAACGGGTAATCGGCGCTTATGTATTCGATACCTCGTTTATTTAGTTCCTTTTCACTGAGTCCGACTTGGCCAATTTGAGGATCAGTGAAGACAACGCCAAGAAGGTGGTTGTAGTTGATGGCTTCGGCGCTTCTTCCCGTAGCGTGGCGGGCAGCAAGTTCTCCCTGCATGATTGCGACGTGGACAATCTCAAACGGCCCTGTGACATCCCCGCACGCGTAGATGGCGGGGTTGGTCGTTTGTTGCATTTCGTCTACCACAATCTTGCTGTCTTTCCGGATTTCCACTTTTGCTGCTCCTAGCTCCAACTTGTCCGTAGAAGCGCGACGTCCAAGAGCATTCAGGAGATGTGGCGCACGGAAGCTTTGATCGCTTCCTTGATGAGAAAAAGTGACGGTGAATTGTGCTCCATCATGCTCAACCTTTTGCAGGGTCGTATCGGTAAATAGCTGGATGCCTTCGGCTCGAAATTTATTTTCGACTACGGCTGCTGCTTCTGAAGAAAGGTCCGTTAAAATATGTGGGCTTCTCTGCACTTGAATGACTTCCGATCCCATTCGCTTGAGGAATTGAGTGAGTTCACAAGCAACGATTCCACCGCCTAAGACGATGACTTTATCAGGTAGGAAATCCAGATCTAGAATGTCGTCACTGGTCCAGAAAGGTACGTCGGCGAGGCCAGGAACTGGAGGTGTCGAAACTACCGATCCGGTGGAAATCATGAATCGATCTGCAGTGAGACGGGTGCCGTCGTCGAGTTCGATGGTTTGTTCGTCAACGAATTTGGCATAGTTACGGAAGAGGCTGAATCGGTCGCTCTGGAGTTGTTCTTGACGGTATTCCGCGAACTCCCCAATTACGTCGAGTTTGCGTTTATGGAGTCGTGCCATGTCGGCTGCTGCTTTGGGAATATCTAACCCAAAAGCCTTGGCCTGCTGGGCGAGGTGTAGGACTTCAGCGGAGTAGATCAAGGTCTTAGAAGGCATACATCCACGCAGAATGCAAAGTCCACCGAGCGGATCGGCTCCATCGACGATTGCGACATGTTCAAGGGTTTCGCGTGCGGTGCGGGCGGCTGCATAACCTCCGCTTCCGCCGCCGATGACGATGAAATTGAAATGGGTTCGAGTCATATATCTTTTGGTTTGGAAAATGAGAGGGGCTTGGGAGGGACTTTACAGATCACCTCTGAGTGTCTTGATGAGAGGTCTATGTTTGGGCTTCTTTGCGAGGTTATTCCATTCAATTGGATCAGTCTGGTGATCATACAATTCTTCAGAACCATCTTGGTACAGAATATAACGCCATCGATCGCTTCGGATGGAATGGTTTCCTTGGTCAAAGCTTGTGCGAACTTTGCGGCCGGTATTCATTGCTGGATTTTTCAACAATGGAACGAGGGTTTGTCCATCGAGATTTTTCGGAGCTGGAATTCCACATAGGTCCATCAAGGTTGGGAAAATATCAATGAGGCTCACGGGTTGATGGCAACGCGAACCGGCCGGTGCAAATTCATTGAGCCGGTTTTTTGGTGGAACGATGATCATGGGGACTCGCGTGGAGCGTTCCCAGCCCGTCCATTTCCCCCAGTGTTCTTTTTCCCCTAAATGCCATCCATGGTCTGACCAAAGAATGACGATGGTGTTTTCGCTGTAGGCGGAACTGTCGAGAGCGGTAAGTAGGCGGCCGATTTCTTCGTCAACGTAGGTCACCGATGCTAGGTAGCCTTCGATGGCTTTTGACCATTGTTTGTGCTTTACGACAGAGGCATGGCTTCCGGCTGTGACGGCTTCCAAGGCCCATTTTTTTGCCGTGTCACTTAGGTCTTCCAGATCGTTGTTCTTAATTGGTGGGAGTCTTCCTGGATCATTTTTGAAACGCTCAAAGAATCTTTTGGGTGCCCATAGTGGAATGTGCGGACGGTAGTAACCAAGCGCGAGAAATAGAGGTTCCTCTGGCTGATCTCCTAGACGTTTAATCGCCCAGTCTGTGATCTGAGTGTCTCCAAAATCCTTGTCTGGAACATCCCATGGCCCCCAGTCGAAAGATTCTCCAGCTTTCCTTTTTGGAGCTCGGTCTGATGGCATGCGGTTTAGCGGGAGAATGACGTCGCGACCCGTTGAATCCGTTACAAGATGGCGCGGATTTTTGCTACCCTTCGTATGTAGATCCTTTCTCGTATATTCGGATTGCTCATGTGAGATCGGACTCCACCGTTGGGGGATATTTCGATACTCCGAGAAAGCGGATTGGGAGTTTTTGTGAAGGAGTTTTCCAGTTCCGATAGTTTTGTATCCAACTTTTTCAAAAGGTGTTGGAAACTTCAGGACATTCGGCATCAACTGATCAAGTGACTTACTCTCGTTGGACCAAACATTTGTCTTATTTGGCATAAGCCCGGTAAAAATTGCGGACCGTGAAGGGCGGCAGGCAGGAGAAGCACAATGGGCGTTCGTAAAGAGAATACCTCTCTTGGCCACTTGGTCGATATTTGGTGTGAGTGCTTGAGGGTGTCCATCCAGACAACCGATCCAGTCGTTTAGGTCATCGATTGCAATGAATAAGATATTTGGTTTTAGAATTTCGCCAGCGTCAAGGGGTGATACCACGACAGTCGCCGTGATTAATATGGTAAGGAGGATTTTCATGTTATTTCGAAAAGTTCAATTTACTCGTATGGATGTGAGAACTTCGCTTGTATTCGACAATCTTCGACTGCCATTGTCTGCTGAAGAAAGCGTAAACTTTGTTCCACTCCAATCCTACTTACAAAATCGTGACTAAATTTTTTTCTTTTTTCCAATCGTTCTCCTTACTGCTTCTAGTGGCATCGTCGTTGTCGGGTCAGGATTCTAAATCACCGAATATACTTCTGATCATGACAGATGATATGGGATGGATGGATCTTTCTATTCAGGGCAACAAAAAGCTTCACACGCCAAATATTGATAAACTGGCTAGTCAGGGCGTTAGGTTTACCGATGCCTATGCGGCCTCTCCCGTTTGCTCGCCGACACGTGCTGCGTTGATCACAGGATTGGCACCGGCACGATTGAACATTTTGCAGCATGGTGCAGATGGTCCTCGATTCTGGCCGGAAGGAAGGAAGATTCAGCCACCGAAGGTTGAACACATTCTTCCCCTTGAACGTTTAACCGTTGCCGAGCGTTTGAAGGAAGCGGGCTATGCCACTGGTTTTTTTGGTAAGTGGCATCTTTCTGGAAATAAGCCAAAGAAGGGTGATGCCTCGACGGGTGGTTCGGCCTTTTTTCCAGATAAACATGGATTCGATGTAAATCTCGGAGGCTGTGGGTTTGGAGGGCCACCGACTTATTTTGATCCCTACCGTATTCCGACTCTGAAGCCTCGAAAGAAGGGTGAATATCTGAGTGAACGCTTGGCAGATGAAACGATCTCTTGGATGCGCGACAACAAGGATCAACCGATGTTCATATCTTTATGGACCTATAACCCGCACTTTCCATTCGAAGCTCCAGAGGAGTTGATTGCGAAGTATAAAGGCAAAGAGGGACCGGGACTGGTGAACGCGATCTATGGCGCTCAGATTGAAGCGACGGATCTGGCTGTGGGTCGAGTTCTAGATGAACTTACAAGTTTGGGTATTGCAGAGAACACCTTGGTGATCTTTACCAGTGATAATGGTGGATGGGATGGAGCAACGGACAATCGACCCCTTCGAAAAGGGAAAGGATACCTCTACGAAGGAGGAATCCGCGTTCCTCTGATGGTTCGCTGGCCAGGAGTGAGTGAGGCAGGACGAATCGAGTCTGAACCCGTCATCACCATGGATCTAACTGCGACGATCTTCGACGCTGCAGGAGTAAAACTTTCGGAAGGTGAAAAGATCGATGGAGAGTCATTGCGACCAATATTTAAGGATGCAGACCTTTCGAGGAAGCCATTGTATTTTCATTACCCGCATTGGCCATTTCACAAAGGAAACCGCCCGGGTTCCGCAATCCGCGACGGGAAATACAAACTGATCCTTCGGTATGACGATGATTCGGTTGAGCTCTATGATCTTGAAACGGATCTTGAGGAGGCCAATGACCTCGCAAATAAATTGCCTGACGTTGCTGCCAGAATGAGAAACCTGCTGGAGATTTGGTTAAAAGAAACGAACGCTGGAATACCTAAAAAGATAAAATAGGGAAGTCACTCAGAAGAATCGTTCTTTTGGCTCGTCACCAATCTGCGTCTGACTAACTTTTCAGCTGATTCAAGTTATGAAATTATCGCCACCAAAACCAATTTGTCTTCTATTTACCTTCACATTTTTTGTACAATCGCTTTTCCAAGCGAACGCCGAACTGATCGTTGAGAAGGGCGAAAAGATTGCATTTTTGGGAGACTCGATCACTCAAGCGGGTAAAAGGAAGAACGGTTATATCACGTTTGTCATTGAGGCTTTGAATCATGAGAATTTGAATGTTACGGCTGTGCCAGCAGGGATTTCCGGTCACAAATCCACCAATATGTTGGCTCGGGTTGATAAGGATGTAGTCAGCAAGGCCCCTGATTGGATGCTGCTGAGTTGTGGCGTCAATGACGTTTGGCATTTCACTCTTAAGTTGGGAAACCGGACCTTCGAGGGAGTGCCATTGAAGGACTATAAAAAGAATATTATTGAGATCATCGACAAGGCTGAGGCAGCAGATATCAAAGTGATGATCCTTACATCGACTATGATTGGTGAAGATCCCGAAAAGGAAACAAATCAAACACTTGAGCCCTATAATGATTTTCTTCGTGAGCTCGCGAAAGAAAAGGGTCTTCTTCTAGCGGACCTTAATGAAGATATGCGAGCGGCTTTGGCGAAAATTCCTGATGAAAAGGGAAAAGCGAAAATGTTCGGCGAGCCGAACTACGCGAGAAACATCAAGAACAAGCTAACAAGCGATGGCTGTCACATGAATACTTTAGGAAATGCAATGATGGCCAAAGGTATTCTCAAAACTTTTGGACTCAGCGATGCAAAGATTGCGGCCGCTGAAAAACGTTGGCTGGGCAAATAGGTTGCAGACTTTTTCACGCTAAGGCCAACCAACCTCAGTCAACTCTTTCTGAAAATGGACGAAGCTTTTGACAAAATCCTAAGGTAGCCTAATCGGTCCGGCCGACAAGTAGACTTGAGCTTTTGGCCGTTTGTCTTTGCTCCGAACGAGTCGAAATTATTTGTCCATCTGCAGCCAGTTCTACAACTTTAACCTCGATTGGTTTTGCGTTTTCCTCTGCTTGAAGACGATTAAGAGTCTCTCTTTTTGTTTGATAAGCTCCCCATAGTAGATGAATGGCGCAAAGAAGCCCGGCGATCACTGCGACTTTTTTCCAAACAGGTTTAGCTGGCGCAGGTTTGAAACTAGGTGGTTTCGGAAGTGGCTTGGCTGCCGCTAGTGAATGACTCTTTCTTACGGGAGTTCCTTGAATTGCTTGACTCGGAATAACCAAGGATTTGTGATTCGAAAGCCAAGATTCTAAATGTTTGATCAGCTGTTCGAAACCGTCGTAACGATCCGTTGGTGCTGACTGTGTGGCAAGAGAGATGATTTCTGCGAGCTTGGGGTGCCGAGTTTCTAATTCTCTGAATGCTTCCTCATCGGAAGTGGAGCCGATTAGAAGTTCACGAAGAATCGTGGCGGCTGAAAAAATATCGGATTGAGTGTTCGGAGAAGAACGTTCTTCTTTAAGAGATTCGGGTGCTACATACATTGGGTTAACGGCACTTGAATTAAAGCCTCTAATCTTTGGTTCACACTCCGAATTTAGCAGTATTTTGAAGGGAGAAAGGTTTCCATGTGACACTCCGTTTTTCGTTGAGTAGGCCAGTCCCTTGCATACCGAGAGAACGATTCTCACCGCCTGTTTCGCTTCGACCGTTTGACCTTTAGTGGAATGGGCTAAGGACTTTCCATGGACATATTCCATCACGACGTAGAGCATGCCAGCAGCTTCTCCAGAGTCGAATACACGAATCAAATTTGGATGGGTGAGTCGTGCCATTGCTTTTGTCCGCTTCAGGAAATTTTCCTGTAATTCTGAATTTTCAATCGAATCTTCGAGTAGAACTTTGATGGCAACATCGCGATCAAGCGACTTTTGGCGAGCTCGGTAAACAGCTGAATGCTCATTTATCGATATCAATTGCTGGAATTCGTATGAGGGTAAATGGCTTGATATCTGTTCGAGATCAATAGCGGCTGGCTGGGCGTGATTCATGGGACTGGGTGTTGAGAGAGATTCGAATGTTTGGGTGTGTTCGAACTTAGCTGATTTTTTACTTCTACTTACAATCAAGTATTACAATAATTTTAATAAACTTACGATTACGCGATCGCGTGGGATCGGTTTGTTCGAGAAGAAATAGCTTTGCGAATTTTACACGGTTTTTACCCAAAAATGGTTCAATTCCTGCATGATTCACACAGAATGATCTTCTCTGGATAACCAAAGAACTCCTTCTGCAGGCGGTAGAATTTAAATGATGTGTCTTTAGCTTACGATTGACCCTAAATACCTGTTACTGTAATCCTCTAGTTATTCGTTTCTTAACCTTTCCTCCATTTTATGTCCGAAACTGACTTTCAATGCCCATCGCTAGAGACGATGAGTTCCCTCTTACCTGCCTATGATTTCAGTGAAATTATGGCCTCCAACGGTTCAGGTGCTGTCTATTTTGCGAATCAAAAGTCCTTGGATCGTCAGGTGGCGCTCAAAATTTTCTCGCCTGCATTGGGCGGCGATCCGAAATTCAAACAGTCGTTCGCTGATTCGGCCCAGTCCGTTGCTGGATTGAGGCACCCAAATCTCATCGGATTCTACGATTCAGGTGAGGTAGAAGGTATGCCGTATATTGTGATGGAGTTTGTTCCCGGCAAATCTCTCTCCCGTTCGACAAGTGGAAAGGCGATTGAATTCAGCCAATCCATGGGAATCATCAAGTCAATTTGCGAGGGTATTGGCTATGCCCACGAGAATGACCTCGTTCACGGAAATTTGGATACGCTGAACATTCTTCTAAACCAGAAGGCCGAACCAAAAATCGGCAATTTTGGATTGAGTCGCTCCGTTCATACGGGATCTCAAGTTGAAGTTCCCGGGCACTTTACCGCTCCTGAAGTATTGGCGGGTGAGAAACCGAGTAAAGCATCCGATCTCTATTCCCTAGCGGCAATTTTTTACGAGTTGATTACTGGAAAGCCCTACGGTCCGGGTGCAGCTCCAGCTTCCAGCCTGACGAGTTCGCCGCTAGCCGTTGATAAAGTCTTGAGCAAGGCTGGAGCGACTGATCCATCCGAGCGCCTTTCCGATGCATCAGAATTTTATTCGATGTTGAAACGTGCGGCTGGGAATAGTGGTCCGAAAACGGCGGTTTCACTTAAGCCAGCTAAGAAATCTCCTGCGAAGAGAACTCCCTCAAGTGCCTCAGGGCCAAACCGTCCTGCTCCTGCTGTGGCAGCTGCTTCCGGCGGATCTAAGGGTGGTTTCGATACCAATCTTTTCCTGAAGATCATCGTCATTGTTATTCTTTTGGTCGCGGTGCAACAACTTTGGAGCTATTTGAAAGTTGCTCGGGAAGGTCGAGAAAAAGAGAATCGAGAACTTGTTGAAAAACGCAAAGCCGCCAAGGAGAAGGCGATCGCCGAAGCAAAAGAAAAGATGCGTAAGAAGGCGGAAGATCGCCAGAATACGATCGCCAATCAGAACGATCCGACCAAACCTGTCATTCCCGAGCGTTTCGAGACTCCGACCGAATCATTAGAGAGATTGCGTTCTTCATTGAAAGCTGGACGTCGAGGAGAAATGCCAGTTGGAACGATCACCAAAGGGGAAAGTAGCTATTTTCTGGTGACGAAGCCATTGAATTGGGCAGATGCATCCGCTTTTGCTGAAGAGTATGGAGGACACCTAGCTCTTCCGAATCGAGATCTGAGCTGGCTGCCTGATGAGTTGACCAAAGACCGAAGTTTCTGGGTTGGCGCCGCGCGCAGCGGCAGCGACGCCTTCAGCCTGGTTGACGGTACTGCTTGGCAGCCACCATCTGACATTTCTGGAAAAGAGCTTTTTGTCCTCATGGATGGCAATGGAGGTTTCGAAACCGCAAATGCGCGAAAGCTTAAGCCCTTTGTGATTCAGTGGCGTATGAGTGGGTCTAATCCAGCGACCTTGGAAGCTCAATTGACTGCGGTAGGTGCTTCGATCAAGGAGGCTAGCCCAGTCTATCCACCTGGAACGATCGCTTCTGGTAAGCGTCATTATCTTCATGTGCCTCTTTCAGCCACTTGGGAAGAGGCAAATACGTATGCCGATAAAGCTGGCGGTCACCTTCTCGTTCTTTCCAGTGGGGAAGAAATTACGGAAATTGAGAAGATTGCTTCAGATCTCAAGGCCTATGACGATATTTGGGCAGGTGCCTATCTGAAAGACGACCTATGGTTCTGGGGCACCGGTGAACCCTGGAATGGAGTGGAGTGGTTAAATGAGAGGAACGCGACAAGGCCAGACTCCGCCATGCTGATTCGTCCTGGAAAGGGATGGGATGCAAAGGACAAAACTGACGAAGCCTCTGGCTTCATGATCGAGTGGAGCGATGACCCAACTACCAACAAAGGTTCCTCCTCTGGCGAAAGCGGTGCGCCTTCAAATGCGGCCGAGGAATTTGTCGTCAAAGCCAAAGAAATCGTGATTGCTTCCGACAAAAAACGTTCCGAAGCACTTGCTAAAAATATGAAGAAAATGAACTGGGATCTAGATGCTTGGGTTCGAGGTCTCAAAAAGAGTTCGAATCAGCTTTGGGCTCCTCAGGTCGATGGATTGAAGCGCTGCATTAAGGACAGTCGTTTGTATCGCGCCACGATCATGAACGAGGGAGTGAGTATTTCGCCCTACATGGAAAAATTGATTAAGTATCATGTCGAAAAACAGGGAGAAATAGACAAGGAATTCGCCGTTGAAGTGGCAGGTATTCGTGATGCCTATGTGACGAAAATGGCTGAAATTGGTAAAGAGGCTGAAGCCGCTGGGCAGATCAAGATTCGAAAAGACTCGGTCAACTTGATTGAACAGGCGAAAGATCTGGAGAAGTGGGTTCAATCCTTTGGTGTAGTCTTGGAGCCAGATGAGCCAAAAGTCGTCGAGCAGGATTTTGAGCAACCATTTCGCCGAAGAAGAGATTTTGACGATTAGTCGTCAGGTTTTTTTCAATGAAAAGGCCTTTTCAAGGTCTGCTCCGCTGGGTGATTGGTACGCACTCAAGCCGAACTCGGGTAGCACCGAAAGAAAGTGGTCAAAAAGATCTGCCTGTATATCTTCATATCGACCCCAAGCTATATCGTTTGTGAAAACGTAGATTTCGATCGGCAGGCCCTGCGCGCCGGGAGAGAGTTGACGAACGAGTAGCGTCATATCTTTGCTGATTTTCGGGTGGTTCCGAAGGTACGCGAGGCAGTAGGCGCGGAAGGTTCCCAGATTCGTGAGTCTCCGTCCGTTGATCAACTCGCCTAAATCTTCTGCAACATCCGCATTATATTCCTGAATCTCGTCCAACTTTGAATCGAGATAGGGACGAAGAAGTCGGATCATTTTAAAACGTTCAAGGAGCTTATCATCAGCAAAACGTATGGTTTGCATATCGATATGAAGTGACCGTTTGATTCGGCGCCCTCCCGCTTCGCTCATGCCACGCCAATTCTTAAATGAATCGGAAATGAGAGAATAGGTCGGTATTGTGGTGATCGTTTTGTCCCAGTTCTGTACCTTCACCGTTGTTAGAGAGACGTCAATGACATCGCCATCGGCAGAACGTTGAGGCATTTCGATCCAGTCTCCAACGGTGACCATATTGTTTACCGAGAGTTGGAATCCAGCGACGAGACCTAAAATTGCATCTTTGAAAATGAGTAAGAGAATTGCGGTAATTGCACCCAGCCCTGAGAATAGGACAATAGGAGATTTTCCTAATAAGACTGAGAGAATGAAGATGAGTCCGATCAGGTTGACAACAAGCTTGGTAGCTTGTGCAAAGCTTTTTGCCGGATAACGCTTTCCAACTGGGCCTAGTTCCCAAACGACTCTGGCAAAGTTGATGATCCCATCGATCACTAATAAGACGATCAGAATCAGGTAGGTGTTCACTGCGACTCCTATGATATCTAACAGTCTATCATGGCCATCGAACAAGGTTGGTGCGTAAAAATGAATGACTGCAGCAGGGACTAAGTGCGAAAAGTGTATGATCACACGTTTCTCAATTAGTAGATCATCGAGCTTGATCGCCGTCTTACGGATAATCGGATGGACGACCCATTCGATCAGGCGCTTTGCGATAAAATTTGCCACCAAGGCAATTACGATGAGAAATACGATCGAGCCTAGGACACCAAGGGGGGGGTGCCAGTGACTCTGCAATTTTCAGGCTTTCAAGATAGCTTGTGATTTTCTCCGGAGTCATCTTTTCGAAGAGTTAGAAGCAATCGATCAACATTTCAGGTCCAGCTTACAAGAGGCCAGCGATAACAAGGCTGACAATCGCCATGACGTTAATGAGAATGTTCATAGATGGACCGGATGTATCCTTGAGGGGGTCTCCAACCGTATCGCCAACGACACAACCTGCATGGGTTTCTGATCCTTTGCCCCCAAAATTTCCTTCCTCAACATGTTTCTTGGCATTGTCCCAAGCACCTCCGGCATTGGACATGAACAGAGCAAGGAGGACACAGCCAAGTAGAGCACCAATCAGCATGCCGGCGAGCGTTTTTGCACCTGCTTGAGCGCCCTCTGGACCAATCCATTCGAATCCAAATCCGACAATCAAAGGAGTGCCTACAGCGAGTAGGGCTGGTCCAACCATGGCACGCGTTGCGGCCTTCGTCGCGATCTCAATGCAGCGGTTGCTATCCGGTTCCACAGTTCCTTTGAGAATTCCAGGCTCTTCATTGAACTGGCGCCGAATTTCTTCGATCATCCTACCCGCAGCTTTTCCAACTGCATCCATGGTCAGTGAACCATTGTAAAATGGCACGGCACCACCGATCAAAAGACCGACGAAGAAATATCTGAGTGAATCAGGGGAAGCGAGATCGAGTGAAATACCCGTTTTCTGAATGAAGGCAGTGATCAAGGCCAGTGCAGCTAGTCCAGCTGCGCCGATTGCAAAGCCTTTTCCAATGGCAGCTGTTGTGTTCCCAACGATGTCTAGGCTGTCGGTGATTTCACGTGTTTTTTCACCCATGTCCGCCATCTGGGCAATTCCGCCAGCGTTGTCTGCGATGGGTCCATAAGCGTCTATCGCCATGGTGATGCCAACCGTGCCGAGCATTCCGATCGCCGCTAGACCTACTCCGTAGAGCCCTGCGCATTCATATGCTCCATAGAGAGTCGCAGCAATAGTTAGGATGGGTAAGACGACCGACTGCAATCCGACGGAAAGCCCGCAAATTACCAAAGTGGCAACACCTGTCTGGCCGTGCTCAGCTATTTTTCTAACAGGAGCACCTCCCGTGTAGTATTCGGTGATCAATCCGATTAAGACGCCACCTAGCGAACCACAAAGTACGGCAGTGGCGAGCATTGGGCTTAAACCAAAGAAATGGGTAACACCGTAGGCCGCGATGACAAATAAGACAGCGGACCCAATCGTCCCCGTGCGTAACGCTTTCGCAGGATTTTTGTCAGCGAAAAGATTTACCAAGAGAATACCGAGCGCCGAGCAAATGATTCCTACGGTTGTCAGGATAAGAGGAAGTTGCAGAAGTGCTTCTTTACTTCCACCTGCATAGGTCATTGCGGCAGCACTTGTGGAGGCTGCGATTGCAACTGTTGCGATCTGAGCTCCGCAGTATGATTCAAAAATATCTGATCCCATTCCGGCTACGTCGCCGACATTATCTCCAACGTTGTCAGCAATGACACCCGGATTGCGTGGGTCATCTTCGGGAATTCCTTCTTCGACTTTACCAACAAGATCGGTGCCGACGTCCGCAGCCTTGGTGAAAATTCCACCACCGACTCGATAGAAAAGCGCGACGAGTGATGCCCCCATCGCAAAACCTTCCATAATTTCAGGTAGGTGTTTGTTTCCATTAAAAATCCAAAACAGGGTCCCTAGTCCCAAGAGGCCCATTGCGGCGACTGTTAGACCCATGACAGCACCTCCGGAAAAGGCGATTTTCAGGGCCTTCGTAGCCCCTTTTTCATTCGCAGCAATAGTGGCGCGAACATTCGCAAGGGTCGCAGTTTTCATGCCGATGAAGCCCGCTGCTGATGAGGCAATACATCCCATGAAAAAGGCCATGGATTGAGCTGCCCCGAACTCACGGTCCTGAAAGAGAAAGACTGCGGCCCCAAGAATGATCGAAAACAAGCCAATCAGCATGAACTCGCGCTTCATGAAGACCATCGCACCATTTCGAATCTTTTCAGAGATTCTCTCGGCAAGCCCGCCACCCGCACTCTGTGATTTAATCGAGTAATAGATATAGGCCGAAAGCAATAGACCTAGGAGTCCAGCGAGTGGAGTGAGATAAGTGGGCATTGGTTGGGTTTGTTTTGGGGGCGGGAAAGATGAGAATCACAGGTGTCCGAGGCAATGAAATTCTATGCCCGAGTTGCGAAAAAATTCCATTTGTGAGCTAGAAGCTTAAAGGTCTCCAGTAAAGCGTGGATAAATGGGGCTCTGGAGATGAAGAAATTCTTCACAGAATCGCTAGGAATTCACTCAAAAGGACCGAATTCTGAGAGGCTGAAGACCCGGATACGGCTGGAGGGATCAGGGAACAATAAGAGGAACTTGCGAGTCTTGGGATTACCTGAGACATATCGGTCATAACAGGGGATGATCTTTTGCGATTCATCGCGATACCCTACCAGCATTCGAAACATCCGATCATCTTCGGTTTGCATTCTTTCGACGATTTTCTGACCGGGTTTCACTGAAAACTGCTTTCCTCCAAGCTTAACGATAGCTGGCGTCTTGCTGTAATTGATAACCAAAGCTTTACCATTTGCGAAATCTAGTTTCTTGGGATCGATTTTCGTAGCTCGATACATGTTCTCCTTTTGGTCAGGACGAAGCACAAGAATCGCACGCTTGAGATTTTGAGCGGTGTTGAATGATCCTACGGAAGTAAGCTGCTCACCCGCTTTTCTCGTCAGATGAACGGTTCCCTTGGGGACCTTGGTCCAATCAGTGATGAACGGGGAGCGAAGGGTGAGCTCTTCGTGCTCTCTCCAATCGCCGTCTTCAGTTTTTGTCGCCAAGATGATTTGATCATTTTCGATAAGGCTACGAACGCAAAGTATGCGAATCAAAGTGCCACTGTCTTTGTCTTTCGTCGATGTGTTCACTTGGGCGGAGAGATCCGTGAACAAGACTAGGAATGAGAATATCGCTCCCGAAATTTTGAAATAGTTCATTTAGTGGTGAAGGTGCTTCATGATTTCGGCTGATTGGATGCGGAGATGGATCTCATTAGATTTCATCTCGATTCATCCATCGGAACGAAACGATCTCGAACCTACGGCCGAAGACTGAGTTCGCCTCGGTTAGATTTTCAGCCTTGGTTGGTTCGTCTTGGCTATTCACGTATTCGGGCACTCGTTGGACGAGGGCCTCACACCATGCTTGAGCGACGACTTCGCCTGAAGCATTTCGATGGTCACCGTAGGCGCGTATGAGAAATGAGTCGCCTCGGACAGTAAGCTGAGATCCGATTGAGGTAAGTAGCGCTGCTTGGCTGAGGTATCCAGCGGCACCGATTGCTCGTGCCGATGTGATTTCTTCGTCTACCAGACTAGCTCCGTCAAAATTCTCAATATCATCTGCGACGAGCTCGCGGTCTCCACCACTAAAGCGGCCATTTAAGCCTGAGTTGTCGATTGCAGCTTGGAGCGCTCCAACGACCCGATGCTCTGCTTCATCGCTATTCGGTCGACGATTTACAAAATCCGCAGTGCTAAGAAAAGGGCCGCGAGCCTTGACTTCATCGACGATCGATCCAGCGAGTGACTCTAAATCAGAATCACTGAGATTTTGAATTCCACTCCACTCGCTGTTGCTACCACTTGTTTCGGTGTTTACGGCATAACCCAAAGTTCCAAAGGAATGATCAAATTCGGATTGCGAACCATCCGAGAGAACGAGTTCCTGATCTCGTATGCTCGTTAGAAGTGCCTTCCAAGCTTCAAGGGAAGTTGAATTCACATTGAACGGGCCATCAATTAGCAAATACTTTGCGAGATTATTGACGGCGGATGGTTTGAAGTCTTCACCATCAAAAAGTTCATCGACTGCTTGCTGGGGTGTCTTGTGAGGGTGAAATAAGTATCTCGAATTTCGAAGTGAACCTGTGCCCTCGGCAAGTTCGCGGAACTGCTCTTTCGGGCTACGTGAGTCGTTCATCCAGGCTGACGATCCTCCGCTTCTTCCATCGACGATACTGGAGAGAAACCACTGATCCCAAAGAGCATTGTTCGCCATCCATGATGGGTCGGTATCACCATCAAAGACTTGGTTCGTTGCTACGAAAGGTGTCGCCCATGAGTTGCCAATTGCTTTTGCGATGGCGGGAGTTGCCGGTTCGTTTCCACTGAGAGCATTGCCACCATTCAAACGTGAGGTCAGGCCACAAGCGATGGCGTTTTCAAATGCTCCGATCGACATGGGTGGGGCGAGGGGAATGCGGCGCTTGACGACATTGAAGCTTCCACCTCTGCCAACGTTTCGGGCGCCTCCATGATAAAGATTTTTGCCCCCATCACCTGCGGCGAGTGTCCTGTCATTTCCAAATTCGTAGTTCATTGGGTCAGTGATCACTAGCCACTGGGTCTCGTGCATGTCTTCCTCAAGGCTGTTTGTATTGAGGACTCGGTTTACGACTGCTGGCTCGATCATTTGAAACGGGCGTGACGCAAAGGAATTTGGAGGTTCGATGGCTCGGCTTCTTTCGACGTTTGGCATGAAGGTCATCATCATGACTGGTAGTGGTTCATCGATAAATTGTTCCACATCGAGTGCCTGCGGCGGTTCGATCCGATTGAGCATGAATTGGTCCATCAGCGTCGATTTGAGCGTGGAATTGCCTCCTCCAGTGAGCTTTGTCTGCCCGATGTTCAAGGTGGCTCCACCTCCAGTTGCCTTGATCGGGCATTGAATGAATCCACTGCTGACTCTGCCAAAACTTGGACTGTTTGTTTTAAGCATGGCGAAATCGACACTGTCGTCAGTCTTGAGGCGATTTGCTCGGAGGCCGGGAGTAGACGTTCTACCGGTATTCCTCCAATCGTCGTCATTGATCTCAAGACCTCCACTCGGGACGAAGCCTCGGGTAAGATTGCTTTCCCTCGCTTGTGTGTCGGCGGTAGAATTTCCAAATACACCTGCTTCACCAGCCTCGAGGGTGAACCCATCTTTGATGCTACTTTTGAAGAAGATCGTATTCATCGTATTCGTGCTATGACTGTGCTTTACTGCACCGTTCGAATTCCGAATATCCCACTTCACATAGTATGGTAGGCTATGAAGGTTCACGCTCAAAGCTGTATTGGAAGACCATTCAATTGGAATATCGTTCGGATTTGAGAAGGCCAACATGGCATCGAGCATTCCCTGCATCTTATATTCATCGGGTTCGGAATCGGGAATCGCCTTGAAGGAAAGAATCATGTGGATGGCCTCGAGTGACGGTTTGCGATAGATGTAAAATCGGTCATTTGCCATCTCTGAGGTGCTGCTTTTGTTCACGAGCCGTGGACTCCCCGTGTCCCAGTCAATTTCGCGATGTAGTTGATGGAAAAGATGGAGTTCTTCGAGGTTAATGCCCCAGCGATTGGCACCGCCTCCAACAACGCTAATGAAGTCAGCGTTAGAAATCGCTCCCTCTTCGCTGATGACAAAATCATTCATCCGGCCGTCCGCAAGATACAGCGGCTTGTTTTCAAGTTCTCCGATGTCTCTTGCAAGTAGATGGCTTAAATCTCTTTTTAAACGATTTGATCTCACGTCGGCTAAAACTCCGGCTGAATGGAGAGTCAAATTGTGAAAATTTTGACCGGTGGTTCCAGCTTGGGATTCAGAGGCAAGATCTAACTGAGAAGTCGAGACGGTGATGGCACGGCGGTTTTCCAGCCATTCAAAGTTTTCCAATCCGGTGAGACTTTTATAGCCAATTTTAGGAGGGGACTGGGCATCAAGCAGGGGGCTATTGATTGCTGCAAGGTCCGCGTTGGCTCCTGCATTGACCTTGGCCTTAACGGATTCATCAGAAATCCACCATGCCCCTCGACCATTTTTATCACCACTATCAAATTCAAGAAGAGGAACCTCGACTTGGTCCTCAACGGCTGGTGAGTCGCCAAGTGTTCCAGTGCCTACCATTGAAATTGTCTCTCCGGTTGAAACACCCAAATCGGTTGCTCCTGAGACGAGCCAACGGCGGAACTGAGGGTCGCGTGATTGTGGAGTTAATGTCTGACCAGTTTCCGGGTTGCCCCATGCGTCATAGACCGCGACCCAGTTTGGTTGGCCTTCGGTTGGGCTGCCGGCATCGTAAGGTGCGGAGATTCTACCATCGGGTCCCATCTCTTCTTGAAGACTGCTGATCGCCATCATTAGGGCAACTTTGGCATTTGCTCTGGCTTGTTGACTGGCATCCATTCCGCTACTCGATCGGAGGGCGACGGATGATAGCGAGAGTAAGCCCAAGGTGATGATGAGCATTAAAATCATCAACGAAAGGGTTGCTACCAAGGCGAAACCATTGAGCCTTTTGCGCTGGCAAGCTTGGATTTCTCTTTTGTATGGTTCTGTTCTCAGTTTACTCGACTAGTTGGGTTTGGGAGGATTCTCACATTTTTTAAATGCAAAATTCCACCGATGTAAATACAAGATATTTTATTTTTCGGAACTTGCACGTAAAAAATACGCATTTGGGCAACTTTTCGGAAAGTCAATGAAGCTGAATGAAAAATCCGTGGCCGACTTTCGAAAAAAGTCGAATTTTCAGGGCTTAAAATTGGTATTAGAGAGCAAGAAGCCTCGGATTTAGAAAAGGAATCCTCGGCACTGAGCTAAATCCTCAAGCACCAAACTACCCGATGCATCTGGGTAAAAGAAGCGGCCGAGGGACTTCCTATTTCTCAAAAAGCTCTTTGTATTTCCCATAGCCTTCTTTTTCGAGGTCTTTAGCAGGGACAAATCTCATTGCCGCAGAGTTCATGCAGTAGCGCAGTCCGGTTGGTTCGGGGCCATCTTCAAAGACGTGTCCAAGATGGGTATCAACTTTGACTGAGCGAACTTCGGTGCGAACCATCCCATGTGACTTATCGACGATATTCTTAACCGCGCCTTTTTCGATTGGTTTGGTGAAGCTCGGCCATCCTGTGCCAGACTTAAACTTGTCTTTCGAGCTGAAAAGTGGTTCGCCACTGACGATCGAAACGTAGATTCCTTCCTTTTTGTTGTTCCAGTATTTGTTTTGGAAGGCGGGCTCGGTTCCATCTTCCATCGTCACTTTGTATTGCAACGGGGTGAGTTCCTTTTTGAGTTTTGCAGCCTCTGGAGACGTTGGGGCTTTCTCTCCACAGGCGGTGGTCAAGGATGCGATAAGGATGAGTAGAGAAGCAGAGAGAATATTTTTCATAGGAATCTTGAGTTTCTGTTAATGAGAGCAGTCTGAAGGGATTTTAATCCAAAAAACTCTAGTTGCAAAAATGGTTGTTTCGTAAAACCAGATTGCTTCATCCGACGGGCGAGGAGCTTAAATTTCAATTTCGCCTTCGAAGACAAAGTCAGCAGGTCCGGTTAGAGTTACATTTTTGAACGACGTTTCACCAGACTTTTCGAAGCCAATGGTGAGTGTATCGCCACCCTTGACATCGACTTTGATCGGGGATTCTGCACCGGTAAGCAGATGATGAATCAATGCACAGGCAACCATACCCGTGCCACAGGCGAGAGTTTCATTTTCGACACCTCTTTCATAAGTTCTGATTGCGATGTGATCGGGTGACAGGACTGTTGCAAAATTTGCATTCGTTCCGTTCGGGGCGAAGTAATCATGCTGCCGGACCGTTTTACCGTGTTTGATGATATCGGTATTTTCCAAATCTTCTACAAAGCTGACGGCATGCGGAACTCCCGTATTGAAGAAATGAAGGTCATCGTGAAAATCTTCGATCCTAACAGGAATCCTAAGTTCTAAGTCTGTCGGATCTGACATTGCAATACGGACCTCTTCGGCAATGATCTCAGCTGCCAAAGTTCCGGCAATGGTCTCGAACGATACGGAGGATGGAAGTTCCTCAGATTCTTCGCCGAGGTGAGCGGTGAAAAAACCGAAACAACGTGCTCCGTTGCCGCACATTTCGGCTTCACCTCCATCTGCATTGTAGTAGCGGAATTTGTAGTCAGCTCCTTTCTCTGCGGGTTCGACAGCCAAAAGCCCATCGGCACCGATACCACGATGGCGGTCGCAGAGTGCAGCAATGGTGTCTTCATCAAGGGCGATGGAAAGGTCGCGATTGTCGATAATGATAAAGTCATTACCGGCACCGTTCATTTTATAGAAGTGTAGGAGCATCTGGCGAGATCGTAGGTTCGATATTTAAAATCTCAAATCCTTTGAGAAGTGATCAGCGAATTGCATCAACCAATGGTTTCGTGAAATCGCTTACCGCTTGAGCAGGGTTGTCTTGGTTGTTTTCCACCTGTTTGACGATGGCAGAGCCAACAATGATCCCATCCGCGCTCTCGGCGACCATTTTGGCTTGCTCGGGATTTGATATTCCGAAGCCAACACAAACAGGGATCGC
This sequence comes from Akkermansiaceae bacterium, assembly GCA_045106015.1. Taxonomy (GTDB): domain Bacteria; phylum Verrucomicrobiota; class Verrucomicrobiia; order Verrucomicrobiales; family Akkermansiaceae; genus Luteolibacter. Next base: position 59,820 of record JBGCEE010000062.1, read on the forward strand.
CGTGTGTTCTTTGATTGCAGCAACTTGCTGAGGAATCGTCTCAGAAGGGGCTGAGTGCCCGCCAGTTACTCCTGTCCGGGATAAAGCGTAAATGAAGCCCTCAGCTTTTTCCGCTAGCATTTTGACTCTTTCAGGAGGGGTGGAAGGAGCGATCAGGCGAATGTGAGAGAGCTTGTCATTTTCAGCGAGCTCAGAAGAGAGCTCTGCTTCATCGGGCGGTAGGTCCAAAAGAAGAATACCATCTGCTCCCGCCTCAACGGCATCGGCCTGAAATTTGGAAAATCCATAGGTGAAAATTGGATTCAGATAGGTGAAAAGGACGATTGGAGTGTTGTCATTTTTTGTCCGGAATTCTCGGATAAGATCCAGCGTTCGTGCCGTGCTCATACCAGCTTTGAGTGCTCGATCAGCCGCCATCTGATTGACGATTCCATCGGCCAAAGGGTCGGAAAAAGGCAAGCCAAGTTCGATGACGTCTGCGCCAGTTGCTGAGAGTGCGTGCATGATGTCTAGTGAGGATCTAAAATTCGGATCACCGGCAGCAACATAGGCGATAAAGGCTTTCCTATTCTGTTCCTTAAGCTTTGAGAACGTATCATCGAGGCGCATGCGGAGACGCTAGGCTTCAATTTCCAAAGGTAAAACCAAAATAGTCTCAAGATTTTCGTTCCATAGGCTTGAAGATTATTCTTTCGTGCGATTGGCTGTTCCGATGGATGGCGAGTTATTGTTGTTGGGAGTTGAAGGTCCTGAACTGTCTTCCAAAGAAGCGTCTTTATTCAGAAAGCTCCAACCCGCAGGTTTTATTCTTTTCAGTCGGAATATCGAAAACGTAAAACAAACGAGAAAGCTAACGAACGACCTCCGCGAGCTGTGTCTGGATGAACCAATTATTTCAATAGATCAGGAAGGTGGGCGAGTTGAGCGAACGAAGGGTTTTGCACCGGTTCTGCCATCAGCGACTGCCTTCGGTGCGAAGAATGACATGGAGCAGATCGCAAGAGCAGGAGAGGCCACTGCCGAATTGCTTCAGCTTTTAGGATTTAATTTGAACTACGCCCCAGTTCTCGACCTCGACCACAATCCCAGCTTTCAGAATGGTTTGAATCAACGTTGTTGGGGTAGAGATCCTCAGGATGTGATCAACCGTGCAGGCATGTGGAATCGCTGGACGAGAAGGCGGGGGATGCTGGGTTGTGGAAAACACTTTCCTGCATGTGGGAGGGCAACGATGGATCCTCACAATGACCTGCCTAGCTCGAACGCGACAAAAGATGAGTTGATGGCGGAGGATGTTATCCCCTACACCGCGCTGATGCCGGAACTGGATGCTGTTATGCTGGCTCATGTTTGCTTTCCAAATATCGATCCTGATTTTCCAGCCTCTTTGTCGCGAACAATTGTTACCGGTTGGCTTCGCGATCAACTAGGTTTCGATAAACATCTGGTGATGACCGATGATCTAGACATGGGCGCGATTGGAAAACGCTATGACCGAGGAGAAGATGTAAAAATGGCCCTTCGTGCGGGAAACGATCTCGCGATGATCTGCCATCAGAACGACTCTGCTGAGATCGCAGCCAAGGCGATTGGAGAACTGCCAATTGGACTCCGCGATGATGCCAAGAAACGTTTGACGAAATTTCGCAAAAAAATGTCCGCGCCGCCCGCATGGTCGGAAGCTCGCTGGCAGAAACTGACCGAAAAGATCGACGATATTCGTTCCAAGGTCCCAGAATTTGGCGAAGCGGACGAACGAAGCGCCGTCACTCAATACTAGAGCTACTCCCGCGCTTTGCTATCGATCCAGATGGTCACGGGTCCGTCGTTGATCAAAGCGACTTTCATATCCGCGGCGAATTGGCCTTTCTCGACCTTTTTTCCAAGGCTCTCTGATAGCTTTTCGCAAAATTGTCGAAACATCGGTTCTGAAATAGTTGGGTTCGCTGCCTTTAGGAAAGAAGGCCGATTGCCTTTTTTTACGGTAGCGTGAAGCGTGAATTGACTGACGACTAGGGCGCTGCCTCCGGCATCAATCACACTTCGGTTCATTTTTCCCTGCCCATCTTCGAAAATGCGCATGCGGCTGATTTTTCCGCAGAGCCATTCAATATCCTCGTTGGTGTCCACTGCTTCGATCCCGACAAAGACCAAGAGGCCCCGCCCAATCCTACCGACTGTGGTTTGGTCAATTTCGACACTCGCCGATGTTACTCTTTGAAGAAGCACTCTCATCACACGAATCCAATTGAATTTTTGATCTAAGGAAAAGCAAACTTGTTCACAATGGCTCGCAAGGGTTTTTGAGTTCTTCGTCCGTTAGATTGACGAAATCGATCGTTGTATCAAAATCCGCTGCAGATGGCTGAATCGCTGAAAAAAACTCCGAATAAAAATTCCTCCCTTAATTTGCAGCAGGGTGCTGATCCAGTCGATGACGTGACACGCGCTCTACCGCACGCCGTTGGGCCTGAAAAATCTTTGCTCTCGACCATGCTTCAGGACCCACAGGAGTATATTGGCGGGGCCATCGAGGAAAAGCTAACAGCGGCTCACTTTTATCTACCAAATCATTCGACTCTTTTTGCTTTTCTCATCGAACTTTTCGAAGCGGGTCACGAGGTGGAACTGGTCTCCTTGGTGCAGCGATTATTGGATAGGGGACTTCTGGAAAAGGTCGGCGGTCCTGGCTATCTAACAGAGCTATATACCTACGCACCAAGCCCTGGGCATTTCCATCACCACCTTGCTCATGTGAAGGATAAATTTGTCCTTAGGGCAATCATCCGAAGCTCGAACGAGGCAGTGGCTCAGGCCTATGAAGCACCCGACGAAGTGCCGGAGTTACTCGATACGGTAGAGCAATCGATTCTCTCCATTCGCGAAAGTTCCGAGACCAATCAGGCTCAGACCTTGAAGCAGACAATGGAGGAGGTGATGTTGAATTTCCAAATGCTGCTCTCTAAGGAAAAGGTTTCGACTGGTGTGACGACAGGATTCGAAGAACTTGATCGCAAATCCGGTGGCTTGAAGTCAGGTGAGATGTTCGTCGTCGCTGCTCGGCCATCCATGGGAAAAACCTCCTTCATGATGAATATTGTGGAGAATATTTGTTTGGATCAAGGCAAGCCCTGCATGGTGTTTTCGTGCGAGATGAGTTCTGCGCAACTGGTTCAGCGTCTCTTGTTCGCACGGGCAAAATTTGCCGTTTCCCAACTTTCTCGCGGCTACAGCCCGAAAAAACAAGAACTTGAACGCGTCCGTAACGCATCAAGGCAAATCGTTGATTCAAAGCTCTTCATCGATGATACAGCGGGTATCTCCATCAACGAGTTGCGGGCGAAGGCGAGGCGCAAAAAACGCGATGAGAATATTGAGTTCATAGCCATCGACTATCTGCAATTGATGAAGTCCCGAACCAAACAAGCCGAAAACTCGCGCGAGCGCGAGATCGCTGAGATATCTGGCGGAGTGAAAGGCCTGGCGAAAGAACTCGGCATCCCCATTATGGTGCTAGCCCAACTCAACAGGGGACCAGAGGGGCGGACAGGCAAGAGCCTAGGTGTGCCGCGCATGTCGGATCTTCGTGAGTCTGGTTCGATCGAGCAGGACGCCGACCTCGTCGGTCTTCTTTACCGGAACAAATACTACGCCGAAAACGAAGAAGAGCGTGCCGCTCTCGAAGGTAAGGCTGAACTCGTTCTAGCTAAAAACCGCAACGGCGAGACAGGCGGAATACCACTTACCTTTGTCGAAGAACTGATGCGATTCGAAACAGGCCCGCCTGCAGAAGAGCAAGAGTAACCGCGATATGTTGCTTGCGCTCAATTTTCATGTTTTCGCTTCTAAACGAACTGCGGTTGGCTGTTAACTTCACCGCATCACATGGCAGCGCGAAAGAAAAAGAAGGGCAATGGGATCATTTTTGGTCTGGTCTTGATGGGAATTTCGATCGGAGCGATCTGGAAAAACGAACATCGGTTTGACTACTACAAAGCTGCAAAAGCCACCGTCGCAGTTGAAGCGGTTGATGCCTTGAATCCGGGAGCTTTGTTTTCTTATACGGGTGAGATGGATCAAGATCTGACGCTCAAAGGAGAATACGTGCAGTCTTTCGAAGGTTTTTTGACAGTTAAAAGGTCAGCAGAAATTTTTGCTTGGGATCGTGATGAAGATGACGACGGAGTCACTTGGTCGAAAGAGTGGATGTCCAACCTTCAAAGCAATGATCGCAACAAGGGATTGGAGAAGAAATTTCGATCTACAACTCTAGCACCGCCCGAATACCAAATTTCTGATTTGCCCGTTCAGTCAGCGGATATTCAATTCGTTGATGCAAATGAGTCCATTGCCCCAGCAGAGCTTTCATTGAGTGAGAAGGGAGCCAATCAAGGATTGGTTGTGCAGAACGCGTATTTTTATCTCGCCAAGGGCAAGTCCGATAAACTTGGTGATGAACGGATTTCGTATTCGGGTATTCCAGTACCAATGGAGGCGACCTACTTCGGAAAATGGCAAAATGGTAATGGGGTTGCTCACAAGGCCGAGGTAAAAAAGGGTTTTATTTCAAACATCATTCAGGACAAAGGAATTTTACACCATCTTGTCGCAGGGCCACGCGAGGTTGCACTCATCTCTGTAAAAAAGCATTTGGCTCGGTTAAAAATGATTGTCCGTATCATCGGCCTTGTCGCCTGCACGATAGGCGGAGGCATACTCTTCTCGAGTCTCACACGAGTGCTCGTTTTTATTCCCATCGTGGGTCCGTTTATCAACCAAGTAACCGGATGGATCGGTATGCTTTTTGGTTTCCTAATCGGTTTGATCACGCTCGTGTTTGCATTTCTTACCAGTCAACCGCTCATCCTGGGTGCATTGGCTGTTGTGATAGTCGCTGGAGTCCTACTGATTGTTCGCAACGCCACCCGAAAGAGAAAAGGTCTTCAGAACGAGGTAGCTGCAAGTCTCGGACATGCGCCATCATCGGGAGAAATGGCGGAACTGGAGTATATCCAACTTTGGCAACTCGCTGCATTGAATGGAGAAATTAACCAAGAAGAACAACGTTGTCTCGATAAGTGGACTCGCCGTAACGGCTGGAGTCAGGAAAAAATCGCCGCGCTTAGTCTTCGTGCTCGGCAGGAAACTACAAATTCCGACGGAAGGGTAAAACTCAAAACTCTCATTCGCTACTCACTTGCCGATGGTCGAATTGATCGCAACGAGCTCAAAACCTTGCAAACTGTTGTGGGTTGGATCGGACTTGGTAAGAAGGACTTACGTATACTGATGAAGCAGGTTCAGTCTGGGTTTGGTTGAGAATACAAGGAATTTAGAATTCGATCCGTTCGTGTCATAGGGGCAGGTCCATGCAAGGATTTTTATGCGTTCAGAAAAAAATAAAAATAAATCAGGTATTTTTGAACATAATGAAAAGTTAAGAGTCTATCCCCCTTGAATGCCGACAATGTCGGTTTCATGTAAGGGTGTAACAGCAGTTGTCTATCGGATCTCATGGGTGTGGGTGATGATCAGACAATCTTACGGCCACCGAGGAAGGGACTCCTCGGTGGCCTTTTTGTTTCAAACTTGTGAAAAGTTAGCAGTCATCGAAATCACTTTGTGCGGAATCTTGGCAAATCTCGAAAAATCGTTACTGAATTTGATGGCCAAGACTTCGAATTCTTGTCAATTTTTGTTTTCGCAAACCTCGTCTGTTGAGTTGCTTATGGAGAAAAATCCCCAAGAAAATTCGAAGCGTTTCAGAAAAGTGAAAATGTCTAAGAAAAACGCTTGTGAATTTTTTCACAATCTCCCAATCTCCCGCCGTCTTCCCGCTCCACTCAATTAGCACTCATGGCGAACATTTTTCCACGCTGGTCCAATTTTCTACCCCTAAAAATCGTATTTTGCCTTGGAACCGTAGGCGCAGGCGTGGCTCTGGCCTTCAGTTACTACGCGACACCCAAGGCTCTTGTCGTAGGTTACAAGCCAACGCAACCGATTCCCTTTTCGCATAAGATCCACGTCGACCAGCTTGGTTTGGATTGTCGTTATTGCCATTCCTTCGTCGATGTCGCAGGTCATTCGAACGTGCCGTCTGGAAATACGTGCTGGAACTGTCACCAACACATCCAAAGAGATAGCCCAAAACTTGCGCCTCTTCATCGCTCGATGAATCCGACGTTTCCTGGTTACGACGGTAAGCCAATCGAATGGGTTCGCGTGCATAAGTCTCCTGACTACGTCTACTTCAACCACTCCGCTCACGTGAATCGCGGGATTTCTTGCCAGAGCTGTCACGGTGATGTGAACGAGATGGAAGTCGTCTATCAAGCCGAGCCTCATTCCATGGGTTGGTGCTTGGAGTGCCACCGTGCGCCTGAAGAGCACCTACGCCCGCTCGAAGAGGTTTACAATTTTAATTACGGCGACGAGGACGCGCAGAAATACAGCACGGATGGATCCGTAAAAACGACGCTAGACCTCGGTAAAAAGCTCAGAGAGCAGTATTCGGTCCATCCGAAGACTAGCTGTGCAACCTGCCACCATTGATATCTTTTATTACCCTAGAAAATTTTTCAGCGCCTAAGATGAGTAAACGCATATTGGAACATCCGGAAATCCCCGAGAACGAGCAAACGGTCTCGTGGCGTAGTGCCGGGCAACTGGAAGACACGAAAGAATTCCGCACTTGGATGGATCGCGAGTTTCCTCGGGGTGCAGCTGAGATGGAAAACCAGGAGGCCTTGGAAACAAGCCGCCGTTCGTTCCTGAAGTTGATGGGCTCGTCAACCGCTCTTGCTGGTTTTGGAATGGTCGCATGCCGCCGTCCGGAACAATACATCGTTCCTTACACCAATGCGCCCGAATGGGTGATTCCAGGCAAGGCGACTTATTACGCTTCTTCCATGCCCCGCGCCGCTGGGGCTGTGCCTCTTGTCGTAACGACTTTTGAAGGGCGCCCGACCAAAGTCGGCCCGAATCGTCTTCATCCAGATTACGAAGGAACCGACGCATTTGCGCAGGCTTCCGTGCTGGACATGTATTCGACATCGCGTTCCAAGCAAATTCTTCACAAGGGTAAGAAGGCAAAGAGAGGGGATTTTGAAAAGGTTCTAGCTAGTCTCGCGACGAATGCGGGTGGAAAACTCGGTTTTGTCTTCGGGGCTGATCAGAGCCCGACCCGCCAGCGTCTCGTTGGTGAATTGAAAGCGAAATTTACTGGCTCCAAATTTTATAGCTACGAGGCGCTGACCACCAATGATTCGGATGTCTACGGCGAGGGTGTCCGCCTAGTGCCTGATTTTTCCAAAGCAGATCGTATTCTTTCTCTGGATTGCGACTTTGCTGGAACTGACCCACAGGGGTCGAATGTTACCTTTTTCAATCGCAGAAAGCCCGAGGGCGCAGATTACAAATCGAAGCCCGATGCGTCCTCGATGAATCGCCTCTATTCAGTTGAGTCGGCCTACAGCCTGACCGGTGGGATGGCAGACCATCGTTTGCGCATTGCCCCAAGCCAAGTTGCAGCGATCGCCGCACAGATTGCACGTGAGCTCGGTGTTGATGCTGGGAATATTTCAGCTGTCACCGATTCGCGGCAACTGGAGTGGGTTAAGCAACTAGCAAAGGACCTAAAGGCCAATGGTGCAAAAACCGCCGTGCTTGCCGGATCGCGTCAATCCAAGGCAGTTAAGCAACTCGCCCTTTCGATCAATCTCGCTCTTGGAAATATCGGTGTAGGTATCCGTGCATTCCAATCGGAAGCTATCGGTTATGGTGACATTGGTGCGCTTACCGAAGACATGAAGGCCGGCAGTCTTGATGCTGTTGTCTTCCTGACGCCGTCGAACCCAGTTTACGACGCGCCTTCTGATCTGAAGTTTTCCGAAGCACTCGAAAAAGTAGAAACCAGTATTCACATGGGTGATCGTGCTCATGCGACAGCTCATGCCTGCACGTGGCATGTTCCCTCTGCCCATTATTTGGAATCATGGAGTGATGCTCGTAGTTCCACTGGCGTTTATTCGGTTGTCCAACCCATGATTCTGCCGCTCTATGCGGATTGTATTTCTGAACTAGAAATGCTGCTCGCGTTTCTTTCTGAAGAAGGAACTTTGATGACCGGGGAAGGTGAGGAGGGCGGTCCTGCCCCCGCGTTCGCTGCAGTGCGTGCGACTTTTGAAGGCGACGAGAAGTCTTGGAAAGAGTTTCTCAAGAATGGTTTTCAAAGCGATACGACTTTTGCAAATGCAACTCCATCAGCAGGTAGTCCAAAATCAACTACGAATGCGAGTATTGATGGTCCGACGGCAAAAAAACTCGATGTTATCTTCGCCACTGACGCTTCCGTATATGACGGACGTTGGATCGATAACGGCTGGCTCCAAGAAGCTCCAGATCCGATCTCAAAATTGACTTGGGATAACGCAGTCCTCATCGCTCCGAAAACGGCGAAAGAACTCGGAATTTACGATCACATCATTCCACTTGAAGATCCCTACGCGGGAACTCCTCCGGATGGTGAGGCCCAGAACCGTAAGTCACCGATGGTGACCGTGACGGTTAACGGAAAGTCACAGGACTTCCCAGTTCTCGTTTCATTTGGCCAAGCCGAGAATACATTGGTCATTCCGTTAGGCTATGGACAGGGATTCAGCGATGAAGATCAGTTCAGTCGCGATACAAAATCTGAAAAATTTGTCGGCCTGGTCGGCGTGAACAAAGGGTTCAATGCCTATCCGCTGCGAACCTCGCAGACTGATTACTTCGCATCGGGTGCAACTCTAAAACTGACTGGTGACCGTTACCCTGTGGCCCTCACTCAAGAGCATCACGCCATGTATGGGCGTTCCCTCGCTCGTGAAATTTCCACAGACAACATCCCAGCGAAGGGTGATTTCAAAAAGCAGCTTCACAACGTGAAGAAGCAGGGCAATGACTCCCATGCCCCTCCGAATATTTCGCTCTATAAGCCTGAAACTTCAGCGACCTTTGATCCAGGTAAGGATGGTAAGGCCCAACCGCTTATCAACGATCCGCTTCACCAGTGGGCCATGTCTATCGACCTCTCGTCATGTATGGGTTGTAATGCGTGCCTCGTTGCATGTCAGTCGGAAAACAATATTCCCATTGTTGGTAAAGAGCAGGTGGCCATGGGACGTGAAATGCATTGGATCCGTATGGACCGGTATTTCGCCACTCAGGAATACGCTCTCGATAGTCACGGTAATAAAATCAAGGACAAGGAAACCGGTGAATATCGCAAGAATCCTGAATGGGTCCGCGATAATCCCGCACTCGTTCCTCAACCCGTCGCGTGTGTGCAATGCGAATCAGCACCGTGCGAAACCGTTTGCCCAGTCAACGCTACCGTCCATACCGAGGATGGTCTCAATGCGATGGCCTACAACCGCTGCATCGGGACTCGGTATTGCGCGAACAACTGCCCATACAAGGCACGTCGCTTCAATTTCTTCGATTACAACAAGCGCAACCCGCTAATCGATAAGAACCTCAACCGCGGTCCGGCTGGTGTGCGACACGATAAAGAGCCAAAGAGTCTCCAGAAAAATCCAAACGTCACCATTCGTATGAGGGGCGTGATGGAAAAATGCACCTACTGTGTGCAACGTTTGAAAGATGCGGTGATTCGCCAAAAACGCAATCACAAGCAGGAAGTTCTCGGATCCGAGGAACACTCTCCGGATGTCAAAGTCACCAACGAGATGCTTCGTATTCCAGTTGATTCTGTGAAAACCGCATGTCAGGACGCTTGTCCGGCAGAAGCGATCACATTTGGGAACCTGAAGGACGACATGGCTTCCGCCATGGGCCGCACCAAACATCTCGAACGAAACTACGACCTACTTCATTACATCGGCACACGACCTCGGACGAGTTATCTCGCACGTGTGAAGAATCCGAATCCTGACATGCCCGATGCCGCATACGTCGGTCAATCAACCATCCATATGGTCTGATCCTTAACCCATCTGATTTTCCTTTTCGATTTTAACGATTCCCATGGCTGCAAATACAGAAACCGCCACGCAACAAGACTCAGGAGTAAAACTTCCTGTTCTTAAGCGCGAGAAACTGATCCTGAATGATCGGTCCTACCACTGGATCACCGATAGGATCTGCGGCATTATTGAAAACCGCCAACCTCTTCTCTGGTGGCTTCTGTTTCTTCCTTCTTCGCTGATTGCTCTCATCGGTGTGGGTGGTGGACTGTTCCACTTGGTTTCCACCGGTGTCGGTGTTTGGGGAAACACCAACCGCGTCATGTGGGGATGGCCAATTGTGAATTTCGTTTTCTGGATTGGCATCGGCCACGCGGGAACTCTGATCTCAGCGATTCTTTTCCTAACGAGACAAAACTGGCGAACTTCGATCAACCGGGCCGCCGAAGCGATGACCATTTTCGCAGTGATGTGCGCGGGTATTTTCCCAGCCTTCCACGTGGGTCGTGTTTGGTTTGCATGGTTCCTTGCTCCGATTCCCAACGCCAATGGTATTTGGCAGAACTTTAAATCGCCACTTCTCTGGGACGTTTTCGCGGTTTCGACCTATTTCACAGTTTCATTGATCTTCTGGTATCTAGGTATGGTCCCGGACTTGGCGACCATTCGCGATCGCTGCAAGCCAGGGATTCGTAAAATTCTTTACGGTATTTTTGCAATGGGTTGGAGAGGTGGCAACCGCCAGTGGAGTCATTACGAAATGGCTTACCTTCTTCTCGCTGCGCTTTCCACTCCTCTTGTTCTCTCGGTTCACTCTGTCGTCTCGTTTGACTTCGCTACCTCTGTAGTTCCTGGATGGCACACGACCATTTTCCCTCCCTACTTTGTCGCGGGGGCGATCTTCGGTGGATTTGCGATGGTCCTGACCATCATGATTCCCGCCCGTTTTATCTACGGTTTGAAAGATCTGATTACGATGAAGCACATTGATAACATGGCGAAGATCATTCTCCTGACCGGAACGATCGTTGGTTACGCCTACTTGATGGAACTCTTCGTGGCTTTTTATTCTGGAGCGATCTACGAAATGGAGGCTTTCAGATATCGGATTACCGGACCCTATTGGTGGGCCTATGCGCTGATGATGTCTCTCAACGTGCTTTCTCCTCAAGTTTTCTGGCTCAAAGCCTGCCGAGAAAATCTCTGGATCGTGATGGCTGTGGCGATGTGTGTGAACGTTGGTATGTGGTTTGAGCGATTCGTCATCATCGTCACCACACTCGCTAGGATGTGGCTGCCGGGTGATTGGAAGACCTTTTCTCCTTCACCACAGGATCAAATGCTCTTTGTCGGAACGATTGGAATGTTCCTAACCCTCTTCCTGCTCTTCCTCAGATTCCTTCCTTGTATCAACATCGCCGAGGTGAAGTGGACCAAAGAAGAAAGTGATCCACACTTCGATGATATTCAGTCCCATCCAGATGAGGGCGCAAAAGAAATTGCTGCCTATCAGAAAGAAACCGTCTCTTCCTGAATTTCTGAATTCCGTTAAATTTCTAAATCCTTATTCGATCCAATCCACGTGAGTACGACCCGCAAACGAGTTTATGGCTATCTCGCCGAGTTTAAGAGTGCTTCGGCCCTCTATAAGGCGGCTGAACAAGTGCGTGACGCAGGGTTCCGCAAATGGGACTGCTACACGCCATATCCCGTCCACGGTCTTGATGACGCGATGGGCCTCAAGCGTTCCATTCTTCCTTGGTTCGTATTCTTCGGAGGAGTGACTGGAACAGCGACCGCTTTTGCCCTCGCTTATGTGACTCAGGTGGTGATTTACCCGACAATTGTTCAGGCGAAGCCAGCGAATATTTTCACCACGCCGGCGTTTTTCCCAGTCATGTTCGAACTGACCATTCTGTTTTCCGGTTTCACGGTTCTATTTGGATTGCTCGGTCTCATGCAGCTTCCGCGTCTCAATCACCCGTTGTTTGCGAGTAAGCAGTTTCATCGTGCAACTGACGATGGCTTCTTCATCGCCATCGAGGCTCGTGACGCAAAATTCAGCCCGAACGGAACTCACGATCTCTTAGCTGAAATCGGTGGAGAAAACATCGAACTCGTCGAAGAAGAAGAGAACTAACCCCTTTGATCCGCCCTTAACCATTTGCCATGCGCTACTTTTTTCTAGCTTACGCCATTGTTGCAGTTCTCCTCGTCGGGATTCTGGGATTCCGTGGCCAGCATTTCTCCAAGCCACCTGTCCAAGTCTTCCCAGATATGGACAATCAGGACAAATTGAAGGCTCAAGCACCGACAACGTTTTTCGCTGACAGAGTCGGTGGGAGACAACCCGTTGAAGGTACGCAACCACGCGGCTTCAACGAGGAAGGTGCGCAGACCATCGGTGGAGTTCCTGAATATGAATTTGGTGGCCAAGTCGGCTACTACTACTCCGGTCACGTCGGGGACTATTTTGGCACTGGAATGCCTGAAGAACTTGAACTCACCGCCGAAACGGCGACGGAACTCATCAAGCGAGGTGAGGAACGCTACGGAATTTATTGTGCGGTTTGCCACGGTGAATCTGGGGACGGGCTGGGAATCACTTCCCGCTACGGAGTGCCAGGCATCGCGAATCTCCACTTGGATCCTTTTAAAACGCCAACTTATCCAGACGGCCGAATGTTTGAGGTGATCACCAATGGTAAGGGCCAAATGGGTGCCTATGGTGCAAACATTCCGGTGCGAGATCGCTGGGCCATCATCGCGTATGTCCGGACTTTGCAGGTTGCCAAAGAAAATGCTACCGCAGGTCCTTCATCTGAAACTTCACCATCTGACGCTTCCGCAGAACCCCAGGAAGCAGACCAATAGAATTTCTTAAGATGTCTCATCACGTAACATCCTCCGATATTGCCATCAACGGCGACCATCTCGATAACTCGAAAATCGCTAAGCTTAAGACGATCTTACTAATCGTTGCAGGCGCTGGCACACTCCTCAGTCTTGGTGCATTTTTCGGTCTCTTCGGTGACTGGGTGCAAGGAACTTATGCCTACTCATGGGTATTCGCGTATTACTTTTTTCTGACTCTATCGATTGGCGGAGTCTTTTGGACCCTACTTCACAATGTCTCAAATTCAGGGTGGGGGACTTCCGTTCGCCGGACCTTCGAGAATCTTGGTTCGACCTTCCCATGGCTCTTCCTATTTGGACTTCCGTTGCTCCTTCCACAGGTGAACGGACATCTTTTCGAGTGGATGAATATCCATCGTGCAAAGCCAGATGACGAGACACTCAAGCAGTATCTCCATCACACCGATCACCTGCTTTACAACAAAGCATGGTATATGAATATGACGTTCTGGCTTTGTCGCTTTGTGTTCTACGGAGTAGGCCTCTCGGCAGTGATCTATTTCCTCCGTAAACTGTCGACCGATCAGGATACTGATCCAAATCCTGGCACCAAACGCCTGTTCACCGCCCGCAAGCATTCTACGTATACTCTCATCATCTTTGCGCTGACGATTACATTCACTGGATTCGATTTCCTCATGGCACTCGACTATAAGTGGTTCTCTACCATGTGGGGTGTCTATATCTTCGCCGGTATGGCACTAAACTCGATGGCGGTAATCATCCTGGTTTGTGCATGGTTGAAGAGCCAAGGCCACCTCAAAAACGTGACTGGACCCGAGCACTTCCACATCATGGGGAAACTGCTCTTCGCCTTCACGACCTTCTGGGCATACATCGCTTTCTCTCAGTATTTCCTCATCTGGTATGCGAACATCACCGAAGAAACTTCTTATTTCCTCATTCGTAATACCGGAAACTGGAACAAAGGAATGATCTTCCTCGTCTTTGGTCACTTCGTGGTTCCTTTCATCATATTGCTTCAAGCATGGCTGAAAAAAAATCCGAAGTATCTTTCCATCGTTGCCATCTACACACTCTGCATGCACGTCCTTGATCACTACCTCATCAGTATTCCTGAGCGAGGTGTCTCACTTGGGAAAATCAATCCAGAAGTATTTGGGGCGATCCAACCTTCGGTGCCTGGTGCGTTCTGGGGTGATATTTTCGCCTTCATCACCATCGGAGCTGCTTTCCTCTTCTTCCTCTTGAGGGCTCTCGGCCAACATTCTCTCTACCCGAATCGCGATCCTCGCATTCTGGAATCCGCTAATCTTACCAACTGATCCATTCAATCTCCGCACATGGACCCCACCCGCGACAATCCAATCATCCGACTCAAAGCCTTTGCAGATGGCTTGGGCATCTTCACCGTATTCGCACTGATTCTCGTGCTTATCATCGGTGCTGGCGCACTTTTCGGTTGGTTCAGTGAGCCTGAAACACCGGAAGACGCTACTGGTGAAATTCGCTACGAAACGAAAGAAGAAGTTGAGGTAGCTCAGGCAGCCGTTCTCACGACAGACCAAATCGAATCGGTTGTGGGCGAGGTTGCGACCAAACTTGCCGCCTCCAAGCCTGCTGCCGTCGAGCAACCCAATCAGATTGTTCCCGGCTCAGCCACGGCGAAGGCTTTGGCAGATGCGCCGGGTCCAGACCTAAGCAAGGTCGACGAAGCTGAGGAAGATTCCGACGCCCCAATTGATCCAGCTCAAATGGAAATTGGAAAGCAGCAGTATCTTGTCTGCGGTGCTTGCCACGGCCAGAACGGAGAGGGTGGCCCAGCCGGTCCTCCGCTAGCTGGTTCTGAATGGGTGACGGGTCCAATCTCAAATCTTATTCTTATCCAACTTCGTGGTCTTACCGGACCCATTGAAGTAAAAGGTAAACTCTATGAATTTCCTGCAGGAATGGCACCAATGGCTTATCAAAATGATGAGCAGGTAGCGGGTGTTCTAACCTATATTCGTAATAGCTTTGGCAACAAGGCTTCCGCCGTGAAACCGGAACAAGTCTCCGCGCTGCGCGGTGAAGTCGGAAAGCCACAGGTCACGGTTGAGGATCTCATCAAACCGTAAGTCCCAAGCTCAAAAGTTTTATCAGTTCAGATGGCAAACAATACTTCAGATAACACCAGAAAGGACGCGTTGTTACGTGCGGAAATCGACCGCTCGCTTCGTCATCCTGTCATGTTCTTCATGACCAGCGGCGCGGCATGGCTTGCTGTATCGCTCATTCTCGGAATCATTTCTTCGGCAAAACTGCACGCGCCAGAATTCATGGACGGATGTTCATGGCTTACCTACGGACGCACGCAAGCTGCCCATATCAATGCACTGATCTACGGTTGGGGTTTCCAAGCTGCCTTCGGTGTTTTGATCTGGTTGATGTCGCGGCTGTCCCGCCAAAAATGCAAAGCTGCTGGAATCATTCTGATGGCTGGGCATTTGTGGAACGTTGGAGTCACCGCAGGGGTGCTCGGTATTCTCTTCGGTTTCGGAACAGGAATGCCTTGGATGGAGTTTCCGGCATTCACATGGCCTGCACTCTTGCTTACTTATTTCGCAATCACCGTCTGGTCGATAGTTCAGTTTAAGGTGCGTCCCGAGGGTCACGTTTACGTTTCACAATGGTATTTGCTTGCGGCGATCATTTGGTTTCCATGGGTTTTTATCACCGCAAATCTCCTGTTACATGTATTCCCTGGTCATCCAGTGATGGCAAATGGAATCAATGCTTGGTATAAATCTGGACTCATCTTCCTTTTCTTCACACCCATCGCACTGGGAACGGCTCTCTATATCACTCCAAAAGTAACCGGACGACCGATTACAAGTTACTCGCTTGCGCAACTGGGTTTTTGGTCGCTTGCCATCATCATGCCTTGGGCAGGAATGCAGAAACTTGCCGGAGCACCGATCCCTTATTTTATTCCTTACCTCGGAGCTGCTGCGACGATTCTGTTTTTTATTCCAGCCTTTACAGCGGCTATCAATATTTTGCGCACCGCTTTGTTTGACATGGAGACGGTGAGTAACAGCCCCTCACTCCGTTTCACAATCGCCGGTGTTTTCGGTCTGGTGGTGATGGCTCTCGCAGCCGTGCTTCTCAATCTTCCGGGTTCGACTCTTCGGCTCACTCAGTTTTCCATCTCAGGATACGGATTTGAAATCCTTTCGATCTACGGCTTTTTTACCTTCATCATGTTCGGAGCAATCTACTTCATCGTTCCTCGCGTGACTGGGCGTGAGTGGCTATCCCGCCGACTCATTAAAATGCATTTTTACTTCTCGATCTACGGGATCATCATGGTGGCGCTTGTCGCAATCTTTGGAGGTCTCATGCAAGGCCACGGCCAAGAGCAATGGAGTCAACCATGGGTCGAGGTTTCCCTATTCGGCTTCCCGTATGCTTATGCGACGACCATTGCTTGGTGCTTCATTCTCTTTTCAAACATCTTCTTCTTCCTCCATCTCACTTTCATGTGGCTGCGTCTCGGAAGAAAGAGCATGCACCCAACCTTGCTAGTCTCCTCTCATGGAGCAAACCCACACGGCGAAGAGGGTGACATCGATAATATCGGCTCGGGCACCGCATCGGCACACTGATTCAACAACGCTTTTTAAAACTACCCACAATGACTTTTCGTAATTTCATCCTCGGCCTCTCCGGAAGTTTCGGAGTCGCATGGTTGGCAATCATCGTCGTTCCGTATTTCAACATGCGGTCGATTGAACCACTCTCCATGGGTGACGATGCTGAAGGAACTAGCGCCGTCTATGTACCGAAACGCGCTGGGCGTATTGCTGACGGATCAGAGGTGTATGCTGCCAATGGTTGTTACCTCTGCCACTCGCAATTGGTCCGACCGACCTATGCGGGGAATGATCTTTATCGAAGCGATGCCGGTGGTTTTATATACGATGATGACCGCGGCGATACACGTCGTGAAAGCAACGTGTTTGATTACGAGGGTGAGAGCTTTGCTCACATCGGTGTGGCGCGTAATGGGCCAGACCTTTCAAACCTCGCTGTGAGGGTCCGTGAAATCTACGCCAAAGATGCTGAAATCTCTGCCGAACAATGGCTCTACCGTCATCTGTATTCGCCACGCTTGGACCCCATGCTGGCGAACTCGACCTGCCCGTCTTTCCGCTTTCTCTTCGATGAAATCGATGCCGTATCGCAACCTTCAGATGATGGACTGCCGTTCCAGGGAGATGATGGCGAGGAAATTGTTCCATCACCCGATGCAAAAGCGTTAATTTCTTATCTTCTTTCGTTGAAAAAGGACCAGCCCGTGCCACTATCTCTAGATTTCTCACCGGAGGATACAGCGGCCGAGCCAACTCAGCCTGCTGCGGGATCATCCGCCGGTGGAGGTGACTCGGCAGATACGGATACGGAATCCACTACCGAAGCCTCTGCGGAGACTCCCGCTCCCTGAAATTCTTAGAGTAAATTTATTCATTCATCATGTCTTCGAATCAATCGAAACAAACACCAGACTTAGACGAGGCGATCAACGTCACGAAAACCCACGGTCGCGTGGCTAGAGAAGCTGCAGCGGCGACTCGTGAAAAACAGCTTTCCGCAGATGGCCACGAGCCCATCTCGCTGTTGGTGATGGTCTCGTGTGGAATCGTCCTCCTTATCGTTGGATCCGTTCTTGGAAAAGCGAGTAGCTGGTTTGAATACGATAATTTCATACGTGACGGCTACGTTCGTTCGAGCGCACCTGGTGCGGGGGATACGGGTCCAAAAGCCAAAGCGGCACTTGCTGCGTTCAACGCCAAGGGTAGTAAGATTTACAGTTCCAAGTGCAATGGCTGCCACGGGGCTGACGGAAAGGGTGATGGGGCGAACTATCCATCGCTTGCCGGTTCTGATTGGGTGATGGGTGATACTCAGCAGTTTGCCATGATTATTTTGAACGGTCTGCAGGGCGCAACGAGCACTGGCAAAGTCTATGGTTCTGGCATCATGCCAGCTCAAGGAACTGGTATGAATGCCGATGATCTAGCGGGAGTCATGACTTATGTTCGGAACAATTTTGGAAATGCTTCTGGAAGTGTAATTTCAAAAGAAATGGCACAAAACGCCATGGATATTTCCGCTTCCCGCGACAATCCCGGTTCGCCGATTACCGCAGAGGAAATCGCAGCCAAACACAGTCAGGAACTTCCCGGAGGGCCCCTTGACCCAGCCGTCATGGTCAATCCAGCTACTTTAGAACCCGTCGAGTAATCGATCTTATCACCTTATCCAATATCATCGCCCAAACTAACCTATGAGCGCCCACGCAGCATCTTCTTCAGATCATTCGCATGATGATCATGGCGATCACCATCACGATCCCGGATTCATCAAGAAATACATTTTCTCTACCGATCACAAGATGATCGGAATTCAGTATGGCATTACGGCCATGCTGTTTTTGGCATTCGGATTCTACCTAATGATGGTGATGCGGTGGAGTATCGCCTATCCACATCAACCACTCCCAGAGTGGATGAGCTGGATCTTTACCGACACTTGGAAAGCTAGATGGCTTCAGGATGGAAAAGTGACAGGTGAGACCTACAATATGTTCGGCGCCATGCACGGGACGATCATGGTTTTCTTAGGGATTGTTCCTCTCGGTTTCGGTGCCTTCGGAAACTACGTCACCCCGCTGCAAATTGGTGCGGTTGACATGGCTTTTCCTCGTCTCAATATGGCGAGTTATTGGATTTATGCAGCAGGTGGTATCATTATGTGCGCCTCTTTCTTTATGGAGTCCGGAGCAGCGAAGTCTGGATGGACAAACTATTCACCTCTAGCTGGGTTTGCCGACGGGCAAATTGTGAACCAATGGCTGGCTGGACAGACCCAGTGGTTGTTGGGGCTCGTTCTACTCATTACCTCGTCCTTGTTGGGGTCTGTGAATTTCATTACGACGATTATTAACCTCCGTGCGCGAGGGATGACTTGGATGCGACTTCCATTCTTTGTTTGGGCGATGCTTGTGACTGGTTTCCTGCTTCTACTTGCTTTCCCTCCACTTGAGGCTGCCGGCATCATGCAGCTCATGGACCGTGTTGCGCATTCATCGTTTTTCATGCCTTCCGGCTTGTTTACGAAGTCTGAGGGTCTCGCTGACCTATCGGGTGGTGGATCACCACTCCTTTTCCAACACCTTTTCTGGTTCCTCGGTCACCCAGAGGTCTACGTTCTACTCCTTCCTGCGATCGCCTGTGTGGCGGAGATTATTCCAGTCAACACTCGTAAACCTCTCTGGGGTTACAAATCGATGGTCTACTCGGTTCTGATTCTAGGATTCCTATCCTTCATTGTCTGGGCTCACCACATGTATATGACCGGAATGGGCGCAGCAGTCTCGACCTTCTTCCAAACGACGACCGTGTTGATCTCGATTCCCTCGGTGATTATTTTGACGGCGATGATTATCTCGCTGTGGGGTGGTTCAATCCGCTTCACACCGCCCATGCTTTGGGCATGTGCGTTTATCCCGATGTTCGGTATCGGCGGACTGACCGGTTTGCCACTTGCCTTCAACCTCGTGGGGCTTCATTTGCATGATACCTACTACGTGATTGGGCATTTCCACTACGTGGTGGCGCCGGGTATTCTGTTTGGTCTTTTTGCAGGTGTGTATCACTGGTATCCGAAGATTACCGGACGCTACATGAGCGAGACATTATCTCATCTGCACTTCTGGCCGAGCCTCGTCTGCATGAATCTGATCTTCTTCCCGATGCTCGTCCAAGGTATGGCTGGTTTCCATCGTCGTTGGTATAACGGTGGTGATGCTTACTTGGCGAAAGCTGCTGACAGTGCAAACGTCTTCGGAAACACCGTCCGCGAGTATATTGATCTGAATATCATCATGTCATACGGTGCATGGGCATTGGCGATCGCTCAGATTCCTTTCATGATCAATCTCTTCCTTTCTTGGAAGACTGGTAAGAAAGTCGAAAGCGACAACCCTTGGGAGGCTTCGACCCTCGAGTGGGCGACTCCCACACCTCCGGGACACGGAAACTTCACCTTCGATGTCGCTGTCTATCGCGGACCTTACGAGTATTCTCGCCCCGATTGTGACAAAGATTACTACCCTCAGTGGGAGGCACCTAAAAAGAAGGCGGAAGAACCGGAAAAAGAACCGGAGATTGTTAGCACCAAGGACAAGGAGGAAACCCTCTGATCGAAGAGCCTGCGTTTTTAGATCAATTTTACCAAACACATGGAAATCCCATATATTGTAAACGCCCGAAAAGACACGGGTCTGTTCAACTCGAAGATCGCAATCTGGCTCTTCCTCGCTTCCGAGGTCATGCTTTTTGGCGGCTTTTTCTCCGCCTACGTCTTCTTACGGCTTGGTGCGGATTACCCTTGGCCAGAGCGAACGCTTCCCGTTCTCCCAGGTCTGATTAACACCTTCATTCTGATTGGTTCCTCTGTAACGGTCGTCTTTGCTTGGGCTGCGCTCAAGATGCGTCAATGGAGACATTTCCAAATCTACATGGGTATCACCATCGTTTGCGCCCTCCTCTTCATGGTTTTGAAGGCGGTTGAGTATAACGTGAAGTTCCATCACCAAGCAGTTCGTCTCAATGACTTTTCCGTTGTCGAAGGGCACCTTGGTTATGAGAAAGAAGGGGACGAATACGTTCTCGATCATCACGGGCACAAGATTGAGGAGAACATGATTCGAATCAAAGTGACTAAGGGTGACACCCTCACCTTTAGTTCAGTCCGCTTTTATGCTGACTGGGTCGAAGAGTTGATTTCTGAGGCAGGTCACGCAGATGTGACTCTCAAGTTGGCGGAAAATGTCGAAGCAATTACCGAGGTAGGAGCTTCCCCAACTGTTATTGCCAAAAAGGGTGATGAGCTTTCAGTCGAGTTGCTTGAAAAGATTCAGGAAGTTCATCTCGACGCACGCGCTCACAATGCTGAGATGAGGACCGAGGCACTCCGCCTTGAGTGGGCCGAGGCTAAGACTGCAAATCCGGATGCTGCCGGCTGGGAGATCGCACCTGACGTCGGAATCGACATGGTTGCATTGAAGCCACAACTTCTCTCGGAAATTTCGACAGTGAAGTTTGAAGCGAGCGGTGAAGCGGAATTTCTTTTTAAACCAAGAAACATCAAAGAAGGAGTAGAGAGCTCAAAACTTCGCGATGACACCACAATCAATGGTGAGCTAATTGCGAGCCCGATGGTTTTTCACAACGTCGATGCGATTGATTTCCAGCATCTTGTGATGAAGGCTGAGGAAAAGGGTATCGATCCTGAGACAGCGATCAAAAATTCATGGTTGATGCAGAATAACGAGTTTGTTCGCGTCATTTGGGCATGGCATGAGAAAAAAGTTGCTGCATTGACCCAACGGCTCATCGATGATTACGGGCTGGACGATGAGGGCAATCCGAAGCGTGAGCCAACTCATAAGGAACTCTACCGGGTTGGCTGGAAGGAAATGGCGAAATGGGGTGAAGAGACTCACGAAATTGAACTCTCTGGAATGGAGTCATTCCGAGAGGAGTTCCTAGGACCAAACTACAAGGCACGTGGCGAAGAAACCTTCCCACATCTTTCAGTTCCTCGTGAAGAGATTCGCTTTGCCTCGAAATTCACTCCGGCTTGGAATACCTACTACGCAATCTATTTCACGATCACTGGCCTTCACGGTCTTCATGTGATTGGTGGTGCGTTAGTCCTTGCGTATTACCTCTTCTTTGGTCGCAAGATGTATCTAGAGAATCCCGAATGGCTTGCGAACCGCGTCGAGGTCGGCGGCTTGTTCTGGCACTTTGTTGACTTGGTGTGGATCTTCGTTTTCCCGATCCTCTACCTCATGTAATTCCAAACTACCAAATCTCTTACCCCAAACACGATCTGACACATGGCTGGCTCTATTGAAGAAATCCAAAAAGCGAAAAAGACTTACCTCGCCGTTTTCGGTGCATTATTAGTTGGGACTGTCCTAACTGTTCTGGTTGCCACGGTTGAGGCCCTCGATGTCGGGGGACATGGCTTTGATAAGTGGGATGCCGTTGTCGGCCTTTTGATTGCCACAGCAAAGGCATCCTTGGTTGCCATCATTTTCATGCACTTAAATCATGAAAAGAAATCGATCTACTGGATTTTCTTTAGTGCGCTGCTACTGTGTGCCTCGATGTTCGCCCTGCTTTTCTTAGCGAAATACAGCCCGATCTTCGACGCCTTCTTTTATCAATAAAACCGATGTCTCTTAGAGGATTCCATTTAGTCTTTATCACCGTTTGTTCGCTGCTTTTTGCGTTCTTGGTGACATGGGCTTTCTTGCTTGCACCTGAGCCTTCAGCTTTGGCGACAGGTCTTGGTATCACCGGAATCGTTGGTCTTCTCTTGGTCCCGGTCTACGGGGTCTATTTTCTACGCAAAGCATCTAAACTTCATCTCTGATATGTATTTACTCAACTCGATTGCTTGTTCCACTTGCCGGATCTCCATGATAGAGGGCGGGGGAGACGCTGCAGGCTATTCCATCTTCGCACTTCTGATTGTGATTCTTGCCGTTCTCGGTGGGATCGGCTTCTTCATGGCTCGATTAATGCGTCGTGAAAACGACAATCTAGATCCTGAACTCCGCGACGATTTTGTTCATCAGCCATAGGGCTTTTAAGTAGCTTTTTACCATAGATTTTTCAAACACACATGAGCCCATCCGAATTCCTAGGACTCCCCGAAAACTACTCTGCCCACGGTGGACAAGTTGACCATCTCCTTGATGTGGTTCACTGGTTCATGATTGCGCTTTTTGTAGGTTGGACACTCTTTTTCTTCTACTGCATTTATAGATTCTGGCATAAGCGCAATCCGAAGGCTTCTTACTCAGGTGTCCGTAGCCACATCTCCAGTCACATGGAGGTTGCAGTGATTGTCATCGAAGCAGTATTGCTTCTTGGGTTTGCATTCCCACTGTGGGCTGAGCGTGTCGATAAATGGGACAAGGTTCAGAAAATGGATCCAGTCCGTGTCCGAGTTGTTGGATGGCAGTTTGGTTGGACCTATCACTATCCTGGGCTAGATGGTAAATTTGGTCGGACTGACCCTGCATTGATCAGTGGATCGAACGATCTCGGAATCGATTATAGTGATCCCAATGCACATGATGATTTCATTGCTCCAATTTTAAAGCTTCCAGCGAAACGACCAGCTGTTTTAAACATTGGCACCAAAGATGTGATTCATAATTACGCAATTGTTCCAATGCGTATTCAGCAAGATGCAATCCCGGGAAAAGAGATTCCGATGTGGTTTACGCCGGTCAAGCCGATGGAGACCTTTGTGATCTGTGCCCAGCTTTGCGGAGAAGGACATGCGAACATGATTGGAACACTAGAAGTCGTCGAAGCTGAAGCTTATAACGAATGGGCCAAGGGCCAATCGGAGGGTGCACTGGAGGCTCAGCAAAAGAAAACTGAGCAGACTGCCGTAGTCGATTAAATTTTCTACAAGCTATTCTTGAAAGCTGCTGCGGTGATTCGTTTTGATCCTTCGACTTGCACTTCTTGCAGTGCTAGTGCTCCCTCAGAGCAACCGAGTAGCAATTCGTCTTCCACAACCTGAATTTCCCCTGGGGGAACGGGCTTTGTGCGTGGAAAGGTCGGGGGGAATATCTTCAATCTTTTCGATTTTCCTTTGATCGGGATCTCTAAGAAAGTCCCTGGCCAAGGATCGTAGGCTCGAATCCGTCTTTCGAGTTCCACAGGGGAGTTGGATACATCCAAGTGTCCGTCTTTACGTAGTAGTTTTGGCGCGTGACTCACCTCATTCGGGTTTTGAGGAATGCCGAATGAAGAATCTTTCTCAAGGATTTCTAACGCCTCATCGAGGGCTTCGGGACCTAGTTGAGCGAGGCGGTCGTGCAGTAAGCCAGCGGTCTCTTTTTTTCCGATCGGAATGGTTTTCTTGGAAATGATGTCACCTGCGTCGAGCTCTCGGATCACGTGCATGATGGTGATTCCAGTTTCTTCGTCGCCGTTTGCAATGGCTGCCTGGATGCAAGAAGCTCCTCGGTATTTCGGGAGGATAGACGCATGCAAATTGATGATCGCTTGGGCGGGGGCCTCGCGAACGCTTTTGCCAATGATTTGTCCATAAGCCATCACCACGGCAAGATCGACTCCAAGGGATCGAAGGTCATCAGCAATCTCTCCAATTTTCTCCGGTTGCGATACTTCTATCCCGTGAGTCTCTGCTAGGGTTTTGATCTTTGGTGGGACGGTTTTACTCTGGCTTCTTCCAACAGGTTTGTCTGGCTGAGTGATCAGGATACTGGGCTTGCGGTCCGTCTCAATGAGATGTTGAAACGTGGGAATGGCAATGTCTCCGGTGGCGATAAAGGCGATTTTCAATTTCTATTGCGGTTGGGAAAATTTAAGAGTGCCTCAATCCCTCAGGTTTCGAGTAGAGAGGCGGCCATATCACGGGCTTGTTGACCCCCGCCCCCCAGCATGCGGACGAGTTCGGAGATTCGCTTCTCGCCCTCTACCGGATAGAGTTTCGATCGGGTTCGCCCAGCGACGATTTCCTTCTCGACGACAAAATGTGCGCTTGCTGTTGCAGCCACCTGCGGGAAGTGAGTGATGGCGATGACTTGATGGAGTTCTCCCAGTAGTGACATCTTCTTACCAACAGCACGTGCAATTTCACCCCCGACATTGGCATCGATCTCATCGAAAACCATCAGTGGAGTGGCATCTTGTTCGGCAAGTGATGATTTAACGGCCAACATCACTCGTGAAATCTCTCCCGAAGAAGCAATTTGCCGGAGCGGCAGAAGGGGTTCTCCTGGATTGGGACCAAATTGGAAATTACAGGTCTCGATGCCACTGAGGCTCGGTTCTTCCAGAGTCGAAAGCTCGACTTCGAAGGATGACTGCTTGAATCCTAGTTCCTTTAATTGATCGGCAATTTCTTTCGCAAGTTTAGGTGCGGCCTTCTTCCTGATTGTCGTTAGCTTCCGAGCGGCGGCATCAAGTTTCTTCCGAGATTCCACAAGTGCCGCTGTGAGTGTCTCCATCTTTTCCGAGCGGTTGTCCATGTTGTCGAGACGATCTGTAATCATCTCTCGACGAGCTAAAACATCTTCGATTTCAGGGCCGTATTTCCGTTTCAAAGACTCGACAAGATTTACCCGTGCTTCGATAGAGTTTGCTTCGTTTGGATCAATATCCAAATCCTCTGCGTAGTCTGTGAGCGTCGCTTCAAGGTCTTGGAGTTCGATCGATGCCGTCTCTAAAGATGATAGTCTGTCTGAAAGAGTCGGATCGAATTTTTCTAAGTCACGAGCAAACCGTTGCAAGTCAGAGATGCGTGACATGATTCCATCCTCATCAGCAAGCGCCGATACGGCATGCGCGGCGAGTTCTAGGAGGCGGGATGAATTGGATGAACGATGGTATCGCTCTTGTAAAGGCTCGCCATCTTTATCTGTTAGGTCGGCATCGGTGATTTCTTCCAACTGGAATCTCAGTAGATCAAGTTCCTGATCGCTGGCATCAGTTGCATTACGAAGATCTTCTAGAGCATGATGGTTTTCTCTCCACTCACGGTAGGAGACACGATATTTCTGCAGTTGAGGTTCGTTGCCTGCATAGGCGTCTAGCATGCCCAGTTGCCTTTCCTGAGAGAGCAGGGATTGGTGGTCATGGGGGCCATGAAGATCGACAAGCCGCTCCCCGACTTTTCGCAAAAGATTCAGAGTGACGGGAGAGTCATTGATGAATTGTCGATTTGCGGTCGTGCCGATCGCGCGACGGATAATGATCTGAGTGTCCTCGCAAGGATTGAGTCCACCTTCTTCGAGAATGGCATTGATTTCAGTTGAATCTGCTAGATCGAAGACTGACTCGATCGTGCAAGTCTCTTCACCAGTTCGGATCAACCCCTTATCGGCGCGCTCTCCGAGTATCATTTTTAAGGCGCCGACAATGACGGACTTACCGGCTCCGGTTTCGCCAGTAACGGAAATTAAACCAGACCCGAGTTCCCATACGAGTTCGTCAACAAGAGCGAGATTACGAATTTTAAGCAGGGTGAGCATCGGGAACTTTCGTGGCTGGAGTATGCACCTACCTCATCTGGAATCAATGTCAGAGCAAGCTTCTTGACTACGATATTAACGCTGAGGCTTAACTGGTTTACGTCCCACCGCGTAGCGATAACGAGCGATCGCATCGACCATTCCAGCGGCAATGGCTGCCTGATAAGATTCATTAGCAATCAAGCGGGCTTCACGAGAATTACTCATAAAGCCTCCTTCGAATAAAACGGCAGGATGTTTCACACCAGATAGGACGCTGAACCTTGCACGTTTGATTCCACGATCGAGAGTATTCGTTCCTAACCTACGGAGAACTGAGCCATGAATGGCAGTGGCGAGGGCAATATTTGAGGAATCGTGCTCGTTTCCGACTCGGGCTTTGGCATCGCTCGCAATAACGCCACGGCCATAGTGAGATACACCTGGTGGAGACAACGTGAAGGTTTCGATGCCTCTTGCGGTTCGTCCGCCAGAATTGAAATGCAGGCTTACAAAAATGGCGTTTTCCTTGACTCGGTTAGCAAGGCGCACTCGCTCTTGAAGCGAGTAGAAGCGGTCCGAGGAACGAATCATGATGACCTTGAAGCCTTTTGCGATAAGAAGGCCTTTGAGGCGATTGGCGAGTTTTAGATTGTAGCCAGCCTCGGTGCCGAGTCGGTTGGTTGCCCCCGGATCCTTGCCTCCGTGACCAGCGTCCAAAATCACAGTCCTAAAATCTCCGGCGTTTTTAATGAAATTAGGTCTTAAGACTGGATCGATTAATTTCGCGAGATCAATTCTGGAAACATAAACGCCTTTTCCTGAGGCAGTGACTGGATGAGAAAAGATGAACTTCACATTGTTCATCAGGCATTCATGACCTCCCACCTTTAACTTCATTTCCACTTTGGAATTCTCAAGAACTAGGTTGTTTCCAGTGCGGGTCATTTTTGAAAAATTATAGAAATTCTTCATGCTAGCCACGGAGACATAGTCACGACCTCCGACTTTAATGACCTCCCAGCCACTTTTTTTCGATGATTGAGCTGCTGCAGTCTTGGACAGTAGCAGCGCTAGGCAAGCTGAGCTACAGATCTGGAGGAATCGAGTTCTTGATTGAGGGCAGATTCTCAAGGGCATGGGGAGTGTCGCGGGGACGGTGAAAATTAACGGGTGCGGCGATCACTTACAATTAGATTTTCAGAATGCTTAAACACCTAAACTGAAGGAATGTTTCCCTTTTTTATGAAAAACTCGAAGAATTTCTTGCAAACCGTCTCGTGACATCCTATCCAACCCGCTCAACCAAGTCGCAGGACAAAGCTCGGATGGCGGAATTGGTAGACGCGCCAGACTAAGGATCTGGTGGCCGCAAGGCCGTGGAGGTTCGATTCCTCTTTCGAGCACTTTTTTTGGCGAAATTTTTAGCCAGTCCTGGGGGTCTACACGATATCAGGTTACTCTTTGTTTAAGGGTCGTTGAACTTTTACGAAACGGACAAAATCTTCACATCTGCCGCGAAAAAGTAGCGATGCAATCAAGCATAGAAAAAATCATGACAAATAGACGGAATTTCGTGACAAGTGGTATGGCCGCGGTTGGTGCTGCAACGATGGGAGGTAATCTTCGAGCAGATACAGTAGGGAACCAAAAGACTGTCGTTGGGAAATACGAATATCCACTACCGTCTTTTCGGAAAGGCAGTCGTTTGTTGTTTCAGGGTGACTCGATCACTGACATGAAGTGGGGGCGCAACCAGAGCGATCGAAATCATTATTTAGGGCATAGCTATGTGTATCTGATCGCGGCAAGGCTTGGCGTGGATCTGCCGGAAGCGCAGCTCGAAGTCTTCAATCGCGGAATAAGCGGAAACGCGGTTGCCAATCTTCGCAAGCGTTGGGAAAAGGATGCGATAGATATGAAGCCTGATGTGCTGAGCATTCTTATCGGAACCAATGACGTAGGCAACCGAGTGGAGCCCAAGGCGTTTGAAGCCGACTACCGTTCTATCTTGGATGCCAGCACGAAAGCCAATCCCGACCTGAGACTCGTCTTCCTGAATCCCTTCGTCCTGCGTTGTGGAAGGTTGAAGGATGAAAAGGTTTGGGCCTCACGCCGCAAGGCCACCGACCAACTCGGCACGGTCGTCGCCCGACTCGCAAAGGACTACGATGCCGTGCATATCCGGACTCAGGAAATTTTCGATTCCGCAGCGAAAGCCGTGTCTCCCGAGCATTGGATCTGGGACGGGATTCATCCGCTTCCGCAAGGGCATGAACTCATCGCTCGGAATTGGATTCTGGAAGTGAGCGGGAGGTGGGGGAAGGGGTGATTGAACACGATAGAGCTGAACAAAGCGATTCATCGAATGTAAAACGAAACGCTCACTCTCTCTGATCGGAATACGCACATTGAAGCTTGAGAAGCCCTGAAATGTGAGACGACCGTAGTCACGGCTGGACTTACGCAGCCTCCTCTGGAATACAGCGCCCTTCCTTAATACGGTTTCCCACGATCTTTCGATTGGAATTGAGGATTTTGTTTATGAACGCAACGACTCGAAGCGGCAATATAGAGCGAGGAGTTCTCAGAAAAAAGACTGTAAAAAATATTCTTCTGCAAAAATTGACTACTCCTCCTCCGTCCCGCCGAGGGTGACGTTGATGTTGTATTTGTTCTGGAGGTGGGCGTGGGATTTGCTGGCTTG
>JBGCEE010000063.1:0-3058 GCA_045106015.1 Akkermansiaceae bacterium
CACAGTTTCCGTAGCGGCTCCCGTTTGGGAAACATAAAAAGAACAGAAAGACCCTGCCGCGATCACGACGAACGCGCTGGGAATAAATTTTGAATGAACGAATTTCATTTTGTGTTGGGTTTCTACTCTAGTATTCTTCAGACCTTTCAAAATATAATCTTAAGGACGAGTTGATTCGAGTGGATCGAATCTAAAGGTGAATTCCAGTAAATATTTGGATTAGGCAGAGTTGGCAAAGACGACCTGAGGTAACCGAGAGCATACGGAAAACACTATCTGAGCCTATTGAAAAAACATGAAAGTGGATGGATTTAGCCGTAAATTAAAGAAAGTTCATGCTCACCGCTATTAAATGGTGAGGGTAACTACACAACTTTCTCCCCATTCCTACTTGTGGGAAATTGGCTTGGAGTTGCATGGCGGGAAGTTACGCTTTTTTCAACTTGGAGAATGTTTAAGATATTAGGCCGAGTTCTTTAGGATCAAGCAGCGTAGCTACTAGTAATACACCAGTCATGAGAATCCTCGGTATTTCAGCATTTTATCATGACTCCGCTGCAGCGTTGGTTGAAGATGGTTGTATCGTTGCTGCAGCCCAAGAGGAGCGCTTTAGTAGGAAAAAACACGATGCTTCGTTTCCCTGCAGGGCCATTCAGTTTTGCCTCAAACAAGGGGACGTATCGCTTGAAGACGTCGACTACGTGGTGTTCTACGAAAAGCCTCTGTTGAAGTTTGATCGTTTGATGGAGACTTATCTATCGTTTGTTCCGCGCGGTTTTGGAAGTTTTCGCCGAGCTGTTCCTGCCTTGGTAAAGGAAAAGCTTTTCTTAAGACGTGAGATTTTTAATGGATTGAAAAAGCTGAACAAAGGAACGCGCTATAAGGGTCACCTTGCCTATACGAACCACCATGAATCTCATGCTGCTAGCGCGTTTTATCCAAGCCCATTTCATGAGGCAGCAATCCTCTGTGCCGACGGTGTAGGTGAGTGGACGACTACATCGATTTATTCTGGGTTGGGGAACAAAATCGAGTCTCTGACCTCACAGAGATTCCCTCATTCACTTGGTCTTCTTTATTCTGCTTTCACTTACTACGCAGGATTCAAGGTCAACAGTGGTGAATACAAACTGATGGGCTTGGCACCCTACGGAGATTCGATTTATGAGGAACTGATACTCGACCATCTGATCGATCTCAAGGAGGACGGATCCTTTCGGCTGGATCTCTCTTATTTTGATTACTGTACTGGACTACGAATGACAGGTCGCAAGTTTCACCGGTTGTTTGGGCAAGGACCTAGAAAGCCCGAGTCTCCAATCAGTCAGTTTCACATGGATATCGCTGCCAGTATTCAGGCAGTGACTGAAAAAGTGATGCTGGCGATGACCGCGGAAGCTCATCGAAGAACCAAGTTGCCGAATCTTTGTTTAGCCGGAGGAGTGGCGCTCAATTGTGTGGCGAACGGAAAACTTTTGAGTGAGTCTCCATTCGAGAAAATCTGGGTCCAACCGGCAGCAGGAGATGCTGGTGCGGCGCTTGGTGCGGCGCTATTCACATGGTATCAGTTGCTAGAGAAGCCGCGTCCCGCTGTCGCGCTTGATCGGCAGAAAGGTTCGTTCCTAGGTCCTGATTTTTCCGATGAAGAAATTGCTCGTTTTCTGGAAGGCAAAGAAGCGGTTTATCAAACAGCTGAAAGTGATCGAGAACTCGCCGAGCTTGTAGCCAGTCATATCGCTGATGAAAAAGTGGTCGGGTGGTTTCAGGGGCGAATGGAGTTCGGTCCGCGGGCACTGGGTGCGCGCAGCATTTTAGGCGATCCAAGGTCGCTAGATATGCAAAAGACCATGAACTTGAAGATCAAATTTCGTGAGTCTTTCCGGCCATTTGCTCCCAGCGTTCTAAGCGAAAAAGCTTCGGACTATTTCAATTTGGGTGATGAGGATGAAAGCCCCTATATGTTGATCGTGGCTGAGGTCGCGAAAGCTCGCCGCTTAGGAAATGAAGAATCGTTGAAGGAGGCGAAGGGTTTCGAGAAACTCAGAATCCATCGTTCGACTTTGCAGTCGATCACCCATGTGGATCACTCTGCACGCGTTCAAACGGTTGATTCCGAGAGAAACCCTTTATTCCATCGGCTATTGCTCGAGTTCGAGCGACAGACGGGATGTCCTGTGCTAATCAATACAAGTTTCAATGTCCGAGGTGAACCCATCGTCTGCAGTCCGGACGAAGCGTATACTTGTTTTATGGCAACTCACATGGATGTCCTTGTGTTGGGCCGTCATGTTTTGCTCAAGAGCGAACAAACCCAGCAAGAACATGCCCCTGATCCTCAAGAACATTTGGCGAAGTTTGAGCTGGACTGATGGGTATACTCGGCATTTTTTCAAAAGCACGAATCTAATGATAGAAATCGATTGGAGCCCCGATAGAAAGAAGCTGCGTGAGTTCGGCTTCATCGGCTTGGCCGGTTTTGGATTGATGGGTTTGTTGTTGGGTTGGAAATTTGGCTGGTTTGAAAGCGGCGATTGGCTGTATCCAGGGATCTTTGCCGGCCTTGGTATCTTTTCTGCGGCTTTGGCGGTCATCGAGCCGTATTTGTTGAAACCTCTCTATTGGCTGCTAACGGCGATTTCCGCGGTGATCGGCCCCATCGTTGCCACCTTGATTCTGGCGCTGCTCTTCATCCTCGTATTTCTACCGATCGGCCTGGTATTCAAGCTCCGAGGTAGAGATGAATTGAAGCGGAATTGGGACAAACAGGCGGATTCCTATTGGCTTCCTGCCGATTTGCCTCAGGATGCACGGCGTTACTTCCGCCAGTATTGATCGGGCGGAATTTTAATCAGAATCCCATCTCCATGACCCAACCCGACAACGAGTTTGAAAAAGCCGCTCAAAGCGGAGAGAGTCAACGCGGACTTCTGCGTGAATTCGTCTCCTTTCTTGGTGAAAACAAAAAATGGTGGCTGGCGCCCATCCTGATCGTGCTTTTGCTCTTCGGTATCCTGATCATGCTGGCAGGGACCGGAGCGGCTCCGTATATCTATACGTT
>JBGCEE010000064.1:0-4608 GCA_045106015.1 Akkermansiaceae bacterium
GACTTTCTTTGGTGATAGAGATAGCCGTGGAAGAGGGGATGAATTTTCGGAGCGGGTGAAGGCGGCTTAAGACCGATCACCGATATGCCCGCTGCCTTCAGGGTGCTTTCAAGTCCCGGTGCGGAGTCGAGATCGTCCTGCCATGTCGAAAAGAGAATGCCGTCGATTAACCCTTGCTGGCGCAGCGCATCAGCCTGCTGGAAAATCCGGCGAAATTCTTTTCCTGAGCGCACGTTACCAGTGATGACCACCCAAATGGGGATCTTGGCATCGCTGGTTAAAGTTGGGCGGCGCATTAGGGTTAATGGTCGAAGGTCTTAAAGTCGAAAGGTCGAACAACAATCGCTGGTGCGATTGGTTTGGGGAAGGGATTTGAGAGTAGGAACGGTGATCTAAGCCTGCTGGTTGATTCTACGGTATATCGCAACGGAATCCATTTCGGAGATTTGTACCTTGGGCAGCGTCATCGAGTAGGTGAAAAGGTTTGCCGTCGAACCTGAAGCTCTGACCCATGTGGCAGGGGCGTTTTGAAAAACCACCGCTGCCCTGCGCGTCCATTCCACTTTTGGCGTTTTTCACCCCATGAGCTTGCGTTTCAGTCACGATCTTTTTTGCCGCTGGAAGAGTGTTCCGATTCAAGCGTGCCAACTGGCTGCGGGTTTTCCTCCGATTCATGAATCAAGTGGATTGCTGGCAAGGCCGTTCGACTTCTGCCAGCGGGATCTGTCTGCGATTTTGATTTGGCGGTCGTTTTATCAAAACGCCCCTACCTGAAATTCCTCCAGATGGATGAACTAGGTAACTTGGGGGGGTAATATGTTCAGATCAATTCTTCGAAGGCTGTTAGGGCTTCTGGAGTTCCAAGATCGTGCATTTTTTTTACGGGCACGCCTTTTACGCGTTCGTCGCGAGCGAGCATGCGGTTGTAAAGCGGCATGACGTAGAACTCACCACCGGTTCGTTCGTTTTCTTCGACCATGCTTTTCGCATCGCGTAGGAAGCTCGATGTATCAGAAAAATAGTATAAGCCCGTGCTGGCCCAGTCACTGATGCGGACTTTTTCGGTTACCCGGCTGACGTTCCAGTTCGCATCACAGTCGGCGAAGCTCCATCGATCTCCCGGCATGGAGGCGACAGAAATAAGCCCCTTTACACTTTCTCTGTCAGAACTAGGCAGTGAATCTGGGATAGGCAAAAGACCTTCGACCGCTGTGTCACATGGCGCGATGAGAAGCGGCTTGGATGAGTCCATGAGATGTTCGGCCAGAAGTACGGTGCAGAGCTGGCCCGCAGTGACATCTGGGATTAGTAGGCATGTTGCGTTCGGGAGATGTTCGGCGATTTTTTCTCGGATAGAAAAACGCTCTTCATGTTCTTCGAGAGCGATGACAATGATGTTCGGACTTTCGAGTTGTTCGATCCAACGGGTGGACCAAGCAAAAAGGGGTTTTCCTGCGACTTCCACAAGAGGCTTGGGAAGGGCCTCTTCAGCCAATCGTGAGCCACGACCTGCCATGGGAATGACCACATTCATGAT
Source organism: Akkermansiaceae bacterium (assembly GCA_045106015.1). Classification (GTDB taxonomy): domain Bacteria; phylum Verrucomicrobiota; class Verrucomicrobiia; order Verrucomicrobiales; family Akkermansiaceae; genus Luteolibacter. The sequence goes on from JBGCEE010000064.1 coordinate 1,538, forward strand.
TGTTTCTTCGCCAGTTCTTTTGCGCGTTTCTCCTCGCTTAGTGGGAGGCTGGAGCCGTCCCCTGCAATTTTATCCCAGCCTTCGAAACGATAGGCGTTGTCGTCGATGTAAACGTCCGCGTGGGGTTTGCCAAACCAGAGTTCGTCATAGACCATCTCATGTTCTTCTAACCAGTGGATCAGGGTTTTGCCTTGGCGAGCGATGACCATTCCGACATTACTTTTGCAAGTGGCCATGTGGCGGGCGGTATTCAGGATAATGTAGTGGCCAGCTTCTTTGAGCGATTTTAAATGCTCCGCCGCACCGGGTAGAGCCTGCACATCAGCGTAGGTTTCGTCTTCTTTGCGGAGAGTGCAGAGCACACCGTCGATATCGACACAGATTTTCATCAATTATAGTTCTTCGTTTAGGATTTTGAGGCCGGATGCGAGCATCGCCTTCTGGCGGAGCGGTCGGTCGGAGTGGAGTGGAATCATGGAAAGGAATAAACTTCCTTCAATAAGGCGGATGGTTCTGACGTCGTCCTCTTCTGGGATAATGGTTGTGAGTAGTTCCATGACCTGATCTCGGCAGCGTGGTTGGAAGCTCTCAAATTCCAATTCGTTACCAGATCCGGAGATGCTGAATAGATCGTTAATGATCGCGTCGTAATGACCGTCGACGGAATGCCAGAGCTTCGCTGCATCATAACGAGGATCACCGAACACTCCGACCTCGGCAAACGAGCCTCGGGGGTCGATGAGGCGTATCATCTTGTTGAGGGGTTCGAGCAGAATATTTGCGAAACAGAGGTCACCATGAATGACGGAGGCCTTCACGGTTTGGCTGATCTTTTCGAGTTCCGAATGGAGATCGGGAAGTAGATTGGAAATCCCGCGAAGACTTTTTCCGTTCACCTTCACGTTTTCGGAAGCCAAGAGGCTGGCAATTTCTCCTCCTGAGTTTCTGGCTGTTTCCAAACGCTGATCCAGTTTTCCCGAGTAGAAGCCAGAGCAGGTTTGGGGATTGAGGGCAACGGTTCGCGAGCGAAACTCTCCCATGATTTTGGAAAGTTTTGCGAAGACTCCCGTCCAGAATGAATCACTATATTCCTCGTAGATGTAGATTTCACTCATCGTCGGATACGCGTAGTATTCGAGCTCCACGAAGGCTTCCGGTTCGGCTGTTTCATACGAAACCAAGCGTGGGAAGTAGATCGCGAGATCGGGCGGGAGGAGGCGGTAATAATTGATCTCGTGACGGAACTTTTCCGAGTGTTGGCTTCTCTTTTTTACCGTGCCACGAAGATCGTCGATGGCGAGGCTGTTAAACGCACGGGCGGCGATCATCCGGCGGCGGGTGGTGACCAACAGATCTGCATTGCCGCAATCCAACCAGTTCTCCAAGGCTTCCTCTCGCAGTCCGTGCGCTTCGCCAATACTGCGTAGGATAGTGGAGAGCTCGATTTTCTTTTCCTTGATGTCCTGCAGCTTTTGCCAAGTCTGCTCCTCCACTCCTTGTAACCAATAGCAACCGATCGCGGCGCGGGCGTTTTCCGATGGAGAGGATTTTGGCTTGTCCGTTAGCGACAGAACTTCACCAGTTTCAGGATCTGAATCGACCATGCACCAGCGCTGCACGTCATCGACTTCTGAGGTGAAAATCCTGCTTCCTTCCGATAGCTCGAGGATTGTTTCAGGCTCCAGAAGGGTGTCTCCAAGTAGGACCAAGGTTCCGCCTGCGGCATCTTCTGCGGAAACGGTTTGTAGAAGCGTCCCTCCGGGACCCCGATCGTCCTCGATCTGAATGATCTCGATGGATGCTTGAAATAACCGGCGGTAGGTTTCGAGGTAATCCGCGAGGCGCCGATCTGACTTGCGAATACCAATGCGTACGGTTTCGATTCCAATCTTGCTGAGGTAATCCAACTGCCAGGCGATGAGCGGTCGCCCATTCAGCGGAATCAGTCCGATCGATGAACAGCGGAACAGCGCCGCGATTTCGATCGGTACTGGCCCGGCACAGAGGATGGCGGCGGAAGGGGTCATTGGGTAAAACTGAAAGCTAAAAAACTGAAATGCTGAAGGCTGGATGATTCAGTCGGAAGGTCGAAGGTCGAAGGTCGAAGGTCGAAGGTCGAAGAAGAATCGCTGGTGCGAATGGATTTGGGGTTGGTGTGTGGCAGGGATGGCTGTCTCAGCCGTCCGCGAAGAAACAGAAACCCGATCGATAATGAAAAACGGACGGCTGGGACAGCCATCCCTGTCGATCACAATTTCCGGATGAGGTCTCTCGTTGGGTAAAACTGAAATGCTGAAATGCTGAAAACTGGATGATTCAGTTGAGAGCCGAAGGTCGGACAAGAATTTCGGGTGCGAAAGAATCGGTTTAGTGTAGGGGGAGTAGTCGGAGGCGCTTTCTTTTGGAATCCAAGGTAATGAGGCAACCCGTATTGAGTTGGTGGCTATGGTTTTTGATGACGCTCAAGACCGCATCGCCGATCATTTCGGGAGTCGGGCATTCGACTCGAAGCTGGATCACGCTTGGTAGTTTTGACCGCTGGAGAGCCAACATGCGGGTGAAATCGAGATCCTGGGTGATGATGATCGCTTGATTCGTCGAAGCGTAGTCGAAAATGATTTCGTCAGGATCTCCGCTGGCTCCAATGTCAGTCCAGTGTATTGCTTCAATTTTAAACGATGCGAGAAAATCCCGCCACCTTGGTGGCAGATTTTCATCGAGAATGATGATCACGAGGCGATCAGATCGTAAGATTCCGTCGATGTTACCGCTGCGGCGAACGCTAGGGCCGCTTGAATCGAAGCAGCTGTGATGTTCGGATAATCGTGGCAGATTTCGTCTGGCGTACGTCCGGCGGCAATCTGGCGAACTAAATTCGCGACAGTGACTCGTGTGTTTCTAATGCACGGCATACCTGTCATGACCTTTGGATCGGCCGTAATTTCAGGAAACTCGTTCATGATCTCAGAATAGGGTGAACGGCTGAAAATGCAAGGATTGAGTCGCTAGGGCTATTCGTCGAAGGTCGAAGGTCGAAGAAGAATCGCTGGTGCGGATGGATTTGGGGTTGG
>JBGCEE010000065.1:0-24189 GCA_045106015.1 Akkermansiaceae bacterium
TCGCCGTAGGGCACGGAGCCCTTGCCGATGTAAAAGCGCAACAGGGTGGCGCTGCGTTTGATGGCTTCGGCCACCTCGGGGTCATCGACACCAGCCTCACGTGCCAGCACCATGCCCACGGTGAGCGAGGCACCGGGTGAGGTCATCATGCCGTAGCCGGGAAGGCGACCTTCGGCGTTGGCGAACTTGTGGCCCCAGGAACCGACGGCGCTCTGGCCTTTAGCGGCTTCCATCACGATACGGCGCAGGCCGGGCAGGACTGATTCGTCGCCGGTCGCCATCACGTATTCCGAGAGGAACACGGTGATGTATCCATACCACCACGTCGCCATGTGCTCGATGTGTTGGTCCGCGGCCCATTCGGCCTCCTTCTTGATGAGGGGATGGAATTTTGGATTTCCGCTGGCAAGCAGGCCGAGCGCGTTGAGGGAGCGGGAGATTGCGTTTTCCTTGTATTCCGGTGAAGCCATGCGTTCGGCGAGTGCTTCGCAACTCTTCTCGAGGATCAACTTTGATTTGGGGCAATCGTAGGGAGCGGTTGCGCTGTAGCTGCCGAGCACGGGTAGTTGAAGCGTGATGGCTTTGGTCTTGCCGGCGCGCCAGCGGGTGAGGGCCAGCTTGCCATCGTCCGCCTCGGCGGCGGTCAGCGCCTTGCCAAATTCCTGTCGCGGATCATACGAAAAGGGTTTGCCGGCGACGCCGAGAATCACATCTCCCACTTCCAGGTGGGTACTGGCCGGACTGTTTGCGGCCACCTTGGTGATCGCCACCTGGCGGGCTTGCGTCGTTTCCAACTGGTCCATGTACATCCATCCACGGGCGCCAGTGGCACCGAGATTCCAATCCTTGGCCGCATCCTTGGGGATGGTGTCGCCTTTGGTGAAGTCCGGCATGGGCAAGGGCTGCGGCTTGGCGCCGAGTGAGCCGCTGAGGATGAGCCCGGTGAACAGGGCTGATAGAAGAAGTCTGATGTTGATCATTTGCTAATCTCGTTTGTCTAAGGTGAAAAAAATCGGTGGTGGTTATTTAAAGTTTCAAAGCTGTCAGAATGACAGGAGTCACCACCTTTGAACATCCTTTTGCGGTGGGATGAATGGTATCAGGCACATATTCCAGAAACAGCGTCTCGTTCTCTCGCTGCAACTTTTTCCAGTTGGGATCGTGATCGATGAGAAGGAGTCTTTTCTCTTTGGTGAAAGTACGATACATCTCGTAGTGCGCGTCTATATCCTTACGGTAAGACCGGTGGCCTTGCGGATACTTGTTGCCTGGAGTCATGGTCATCAGGATGATTTCGCACTCGGGATTGCTCTTGGAAATACGTTCGATCATCGTCTCCAGATTCGTTTTTGCGATTTCCACTGACCCCTTGAACCGTTCGACGCTGTCGTTGATAGAGAACTCGATGAACACGGTGTCCGGTTTCTTTTGGATGACCTTTTGATCGAGATGTTTCACACCCCATTCCGACCATTGGCCTGAGCCTCCGCTGTTGATGACGGTTGCCTGTCCAGGGAAACGCTTGTCGAGGACGCCCTTCAACTGTCCGACCCACGCGCCACCTGCTGTCAGGCTTGTGCCATAAGCGACGATCACCTGCTTCTTCCCTGCTTCAAGATTGGTGACGAGCGTGGATGGCTCTCTCGCATGGCAGAAAACTGCGGAGAGTAGGAAGGTCGCCATTGCTGCTGTTTTGGAATGGAGCGTGATCATTTTCGTGGTGTCATGTCGCGGGCGACCTCTTCAAGGGTTGAGCAACTCGACCATGTCTTTACCAAGTCCAAGTCCGATTCGGAAATAGCTGCGGGCATTGCCGTGCCAATGGAAGCCTTGGTTTCTCGGAGACTTCTCGGTTGGTTCAAAATACTTTCGTGTGTCATCGGTGAGGACGTTCGCTGGCTTGTCGATGCCTGCCACCCAAAGCTGGGCTTTCTCCACCGCGTGGTAGTTTTCGTAGGGAGGAGGACTCGGTTCGCCACCGTAACCCATGCCTGTGGTGGCGATTACGAAGGGTAGTCTGGGTTTGCCGAACTCCGAACGCACGGAGCTGATGAAATCGAGCAGGTTGAGTTTGTATTCGTCTGCCACCTTGTCTGGGCTCTTGTCGCTAGTTCCCTGATGCCAGGCAAAGCCAGCGATCTGATAGCCGCGGCCCTCCCATTCGGGGAACTCCTTTCCGAGGCTGAAGAGTATTTCTTGCACATTCTCGAACATTTCGATGTAGGACGGTCCGATGGAACCGCCTCGCTGTGCTGCCGCGTTCGGCGAGCGGAATTGGCTGACCAGATTGTGGCCGCCCCATGCGGGCTTGATGAGGAGCACGTCTTCGTCCTTGTAGTAATCGCCGATGATTTGTCCAAAGCCGAATTCGGGGCCGAACCACCTGCCGTTGCTGGTCAGGGGGCCGAGGTCGCCTTTGTAGATCGCACCACCATATTTGGCGTTGGCTCCGTTGCGCCACCAAAGTTTGACGTCACCGCGGTTCTTCCACTCGCTCGTGGCCGGCTGCTTGGGATCGACCAACAGCGAGCTGTATTTAAATTCCGGATATTCGGAATCGTGGTTTGCAAGATATCTCAGAGTTCCCGGCGCGCCTACCTTGTTGTCCTTGCCGATTTCGCTGTGGCCGTAGCCGACCATGTTCGACTGGCCGGCCAAGATGAAGACCTTGATGCCTTTTGGATCATCGTCCCAGGTGCGCAATGATGTTTTCGGTTCCATCAGCGGATAGTTGGCGAGATCGGTCAGATTGCGGGTGGAGATGGTGTAAGTTGTATCAGGTTTCAGGGTTTCCTTGGTGGTCAGGGTGACCGATCCGTTGTTCGGATCAAAGACTGCGGATTCCACGGTCGCTTGCTGGCCGCTATCCTGCGCGATCGCATAATTGCCGGCAGACATCGAGGTGGTTGGAATCATCGGCTCACTGAAGACGATGCTGACGGTGTTGCCGCTGCCCCAGACCCGCTCGATGGTCGGCGGAGTGGTATCGGGCAAGCCGATTTCGAAATTTAGTTTGCCGTTGCCTTTGATCGGGTTGGCAAAAGGTCCGAAAGTTGTGACGCCAGTCTTTCTGTTCGCTTCGACAACTGCCGCCACGCAGGGTTTGTAGCCGCCCGCATCTTCTGCCACGTAGATGCCGTAGGTTTCGCCGGGATTCGACGACCACTTCAAATAATAGCGATCGGTTTTCGCATCGTAGAGCTGCTTGGTGATCTTCACCTCTTGGCGTGCCGGAATGCTGCCGCTGATCACGCTTTTGAAATCGGTCCCGATACGGATCTCATCGATCGCATTGGTATTGAGGATCGTGCAGATCGTGAGGACATTGAGGGTGTTCTCGTCGATGTCCGAGCTACACGAAGCAGCGCTCTCATTGAATGCGGACTCGGTCATCTCCTGGTCTTCGGTGAAATACCAGGTGCTCACCTTGTCGGTTTCTCCAAACTCGAACTTGAGGATGACGATGTTGTCCTTCTTGCTATCGAGGTTGCTGCCGGGGGAGGCTGCCACTTCCTCGCCTTTTTTCCAGATGACCGGATTCAGGCGCTTCCTACCATCCCTGAAATTGCGTCCATTGCCGGCACCGATGGCATCCGCTTCTCCGTCCATGGCGATCGCTCGGTCCTTGAAGCCGCTCTCATCCGAAGCCAGCGCGAGACCGACGGGTGCAAAGAAGGATTGGTTGGGCATGTGCCAAACGGCGCTCATCCACAGCACCCCCCCATTGCCCTTGGACATCTCCCCGGCGCTGCGCGCCAGCTTGCGGGTTGAATGGGGTGCGCCACCTCTGTCCCAATCCGAAATACCTACGTAACCACCCATCGTGGGGAGATTGTCGACAACCCCGTCCCAGCCGGGCTGGCTCTCACCCCATCCCCCGTCATAGATATTTTCCGGGTTGCCACGCTGATCGTAGATAAAGGCATATCCCGAGGCGCCGGCGGTGTCTTTCCAAGCCTCGGCAAAACCAAGGCCTCCATTGCGGGCTTCCAACCGACCCGCTATTTCATCGTTGATTGGTTTGTAATCAAAAGGTTCGTAGACCAGCAGTTCGCCTTGGCAAATGGTGACGGTGCTCAGAAAGAGCAGGAGGGTGTTTTGTGGGTTGTTCATGATCTTATGCAAAAATACTGGGGTGCACTCCTCCAGTGTATCATCCGAAGGGGTATCGTATCACATCACGGAGGGACTCGGTGCCACTATTTTCTCGGGTCGCCCTTCAGAACCTGGCCGTCCTTGATCAGTTGTTCTTTCAGTTTTCCGTAGTCGAGATCCTGGACGGATGAGCCGGCCTCGATCGCCTGCACCGCGGCAGCGACGCCTGCTGCCGCATCTCCGTAGACGATGACGTCGGCTTGGAGTTCGGGTGTCTTGGCTTCCTGCTTTGGGTTACAGCCGAGCCTCAGGTTCAGAGCGGCTTCACTTGGATGTTGCGCACCCAGAAAGGCTCGCCGTGGTCTTGGATGGCGATTTTGCCTTTAGTAGCGAGTTCCTTGTCTTTGGATTTTTTTTCCGCGAGGTCGAAGTTTTGAACGAGTTTGCCGTTGATGAGCACTTGGAGGTGGCTGCCTTTGAGTTTGACGGTCATCTGGTTCCACTCGCCGGGGGCGATGCTGGCGTTTTCTGAAGCTGGACTGGTGCGGATGACGCCGCCCATATCGTGGTGGATGAGTTTGTCTTTCTTGCCGAAGTTGTCGAGAATCTGGACTTCCCAGCCGCTGGCCGTGGCGTCCACCTCGTCGGTGATGCGGAAATAGAGGCCTGAGTTTCCGCCTTTGGTGTATTTGAAATCGAAGTCGACAACGAAGTCCGAATATTCATCGGGTAGCCAGAGGTAAGAGCCGTAACGTTTCCAGCCGCTTTCGCCTTTGCGGGGCTCGAGGGCGAGGACCTTGTCTTCTTTGATGATCCAGTTTCCCTCGGTTTTGATTTGATCGAGATTTGAGCCATCGAAAATGGTCGTGAAGCCTTTGGCGGGAAATTCTGGATGTTTGGCGAGTTTCTCTCCGTGGTGGTCAGCGAAGGCGAGGGAGGAAAAGGCGAGGGAGGAAAAGGCGAGCGTTGCGAAAGCGAGAATGGATTTCATAAGGAAATGGTGATTCGGAAGCGCCACTTGGCAAGGACGGATTGCAGGTGCTTTTTCGGTGAGATGAAAGTGAACGCAGAAAATAGAAGGGCTTGCTTGACCAAAGCGCCGATTGGTGGCTAGAACCGCGCGGTTTTTGCCAGACTCATGTTATGAACATTCACGAATACCAAGCCAAAGAGCTGTTCGACCGTTTCCAAGTGCCAAGCCCGCAAGGGAAAGTGGCTGCAAGTCCTGACGAGGCTGCTGCAGCGGCGAAGGAATTTCAGGGCTCCAAGTTGGTGATCAAAGCACAAGTTCACGCCGGGGGTCGCGGGAAAGGTCATTTTAAAAATGGTTTCCAAGGAGGCGTTCATTTGATCGATAGCCCTGAGCAAGCGGCAGAGTTTGCCGGCAAGATGCTCAATGAAACCTTGGTGACGGTGCAGACTGGAGATGCAGGTCGTTTGGTCCGCAAAGTCATGGTCGCCGAGGCGGTGGACATCACTCATGAATACTATCTTGCGATCCTTATGGACCGCGAAAGCAACGGGCCTGTCATTGTTGCCTCCACCGAAGGTGGAATGAGCATTGAGGATGTCGCGCATGACACTCCTGAGAAAATTTTCCGCCAAGCGGTGCATCCGCTCCTCGGCCTTCAGGCATACGAGGTTCGTAAGATTTCTGCAGAACTCGGACTTTCCGGAGACATCGCCAAGAAGTTCGGCAAACTCCTCAGAAATCTCTACAAGCTCTTCATCGATTGCGATTGTTCGATGCTGGAGATTAACCCACTGGTAACGACACCAGATGGTCGTGTGTTGGCGCTTGATGCGAAGTTTGGCTTCGATGATAACGCGCTCTATCGCCATCCCGATATTGTCGCAATGCGTGATAAAGAAGAAGAGGATCCCCGCGAGGTTGCCGCTTCCGAATATGATCTCAACTACATCGGCCTCGACGGAAATATCGCCTGCCTTGTCAACGGTGCGGGTCTCGCGATGGCCACCATGGATATCATCAAGCACTACGGTGGCGAGCCGGCGAACTTCCTTGATGTAGGCGGCGGCGCGACCAAAGAACAAGTCACAGCAGCTTTCAAAATCATCACAGGTGATCCGAACGTCAAAGGCATCCTGATCAATATTTTTGGCGGGATTATGGATTGCAATGTCATCGCCGAAGGTGTGGTTGCTGCTGCCAAGGAAACCGGACTTCCGATCCCACTCGTCGTTCGCCTCGAAGGCAACAACGTGGAAGCAGGTAAGGCCACACTTGCTGCTTCAGGAATCAACATCGTGGCCGCTGATACCATGGCGGATGGAGCCGAGAAAATCGTGAAAGCGGTTGGCTGAACAACGAAACGAAACATTTAAAAGAAAGACTCTCATGGCTATTCTCATTGACGAAAACACCAAAGTCCTCGTGCAAGGTATCACCGGAAGTTTCGGTGGTAGGCACGCGAAACTATCTCTCGAATACGGCACCAAGCTTGTGGCCGGAGTGACTCCCGGTAAGGGCGGTCAGAAATTCGAAAATACCGTGCCGATTTTTGATACGGTATCTCAGGCAGTAAGCGAAACCGGAGCCACGGCTTCTGCGATTTTTGTTCCACCTCCGTTCGCGGCTGATGCGATTCTCGAAGCGATGGATGCTGAAGTAGAGCTCATCGTTGCGATCACTGAAGGCATTCCTGTCATGGACATGATGCGCGTGAAAGAGGCTCTTAAAGATTCGAAGTCCCGACTTGTGGGCCCGAACTGCCCAGGTCTTGTGACTCCGGGTCATGGTGAGAAAAGCCACGGCGGCTGCCGGATTGGTATTGCCCCAGGTTACATTCACAAGCGCGGAAACGTTGGTGTGGTTTCACGCTCCGGCACACTCACTTATGAGGCCGTTTTTCAGCTCACGCAGATGGGTTATGGTCAGAGTACTTGTGTGGGTATTGGTGGTGATCCGATCAATGGCACCAACCATCTCGACGTGTTGAAAATGTTCAACGACGACGACGAAACCGAAGCGATCATCATGATCGGGGAGATTGGCGGAAACGCCGAAGCCGAAGCCGCACGTTGGGCGAAGGACAACTGCAACAAGCCAATTGCTGGCTTCATCGCTGGTGCGACCGCGCCTCCGGGACGCCGTATGGGTCATGCCGGAGCGATCGTCGGTGGTGAGGAAGACACGGCGGAAGCCAAGAAAAAGATTCTTGCTGATTGCGGGATTGGCGTTGCGGAAACACCAAGTGACATGGCGACCACTCTGATGGAAGTTTGGGGAAAATAGTTTACTTCACCGAAGGTCTGTCGTGGCCGGCCTCCATATTCAAATTCGTAAAAAGGTGATCAGTGAAAGCTGATCGCCTTTTTCATTCTAGCTACACGATCGGGGGGATGGTTGAGACGAATGGTTCTTCACGCATCCAGCTTCAGTGTTCGCTGGGCGAGGATCATTCCAATGAGCATGAGAGGGAAAAAGACTAGAGCTTCGATTTGGAGGGTTGCAAGATTCGCGATGGCTGGGCCGGGGCAGAAGCCGCCAAGGCCCCAACCGATGCCGAAGATGGCTGAGCCGATGATGAGTTGTTTCTTGAGAGGTTCGGCGGATAGATCGGGAAGCTTGTAGGTTGCTGAAGAGGAAAGGGTTTTGGTAAGGATGAACTTTCCAATGGCGAAAGTGATGACCGCGCCGCCCATCACGAAAGCGAGGGCAGGATCCCAGTTGCCCGTGATATCGAGGAAACCAACGACACGTGAAGGATCGGTCATGCCGGAGACGACGAGGCCGGCGCCGAACATGAGGCCGCCTAACGAGACGAGAAGCATTTTCATCCCGATACCCCCTTTCCGAACAAGATGCTCCAGAGATAGACGGTGATGATGGCGGTGGCCATGAAGGTCATGGTGTAGGCCATGGCATCTTTCGCACCGGCTCCCATGCCACAGACCCCGTGGCCGGATGTGCAGCCCCGTCCCATTCTCGTGCCGAACCCGACAAGCAGACCAGCGATGCCGTAGATAAAAAGAGGACGTCCACCGGGGATGGAATAAGCGGTCCAGCCGACGTCAAAGAAGTGAATGGCTCCGGCACCAGCGATCATGGAAATGAGAAATAACATCCGCCATGATCTGTCGTTGCAGGTACTTTTTAGAAGCCGGGCGGCGATACCGGAGATGCCGGGGACTTTTCCTGAGCCAAGCATGGCCAGAATGCTTCCCAGGCCGATCAGGAAGCCTCCGAGCAAAGGTGTGAGAAAGTCGCCCATCTTCAGGGAACCATTTCGTCAAAAAGTGCGGCCGTCAAGTTTCCGCTCAATGACTCGCGTGGTGGATGGCAAGGAGTTTCACAAGGAGGTCTTCAATGAACTCGAGAGGGATTTGATTGGGGCCGTCCGAGAGCGCGTTTGCGGGGTCCGAGTGGACTTCCATGAACAGGCCTTCGAGGCCGGTTGCGACGGCTGCGCGGGCGAGAACTGGGGCGAGTTCGCCATCGCCGCCGGTCGCGCCGCCGAGACCGCCGGGGCGCTGCACGGAGTGCGTGGCATCGAAGATGACTGGAATGCCTTCTTTGCGCATGAGATAGAGCGAGCGCATGTCGACGACGAGGTTGTTGTAGCCGAAGGTGGTGCCACGCTCGGTGATGAGGAAATTGTCGCAGCCGAAGGAGCGCATTTTATCGGCGATGTTGACGGTATCGAGAGGGGCGAGGAATTGGCCTTTTTTGACATTCACCGCACGGCCGGTTTTTGCGGCGGCTTCGAGCAGGTCCGTTTGGCGGCAGAGAAAGGCAGGGATCTGGAGTAGATCGATGTGCGCTGCGGCGATTTCGGCTTGTTCGGCGGTGTGGATGTCGGTGGTGGCAGGGTCATTGAGCACAAAGGAGATTTCGCCAAGGATGCGGCAGCCCTCGTCGATCCCCGGTCCACGAAAGGAACCGACTGAGGTGCGGTTGGCTTTGTCGAAAGAGGCTTTAAATACGAAGGGGATTCCTGTGCGGTCGGCGATCTCTTTGAGAGAGCGAGCCATCTCCCAGGCGAATGATTCGGATTCAAGCGCGCATGGGCCAAGGATAAAAAAAGGAACTGGCCCGCCGACGGGGACGTTTGAGATTTGGAAAGGTGTGAAGGGCTTCATGAGTCTGCGGTGTCTGAATTTTCGAGAGCGGTCTTGTAGAGTGGGACGAGGTTTTTGAGAGCGGAATCGATGAGTTTCGTTTCGATTTCCGTGAGATTTCCTGAGGTTTTGTTTTTCAGCATCCCAAGCGAATCGATGACGGATTTCGCGGCGCGCAGATTTAGCGACTTTTCACCGGTGGCGGGATTGGGAATTTGAGCTAGAAACAGTCCGGCGTTCTGCGCCTGCATGAGGATGAAATCGTTGAAGCGAGGATCGGCTTCAGTGGGGTCTGGCATGGAGAAAGGATTGATAGTTGGGAGGTGTGAATCAAGAGCGCAAAAAAGAAAAAACCTGCTAGGCTCAATGCCAAGCAGGTTGGTAGTTGGTAGAACTCTTTTGGCTTAAGCTAGGCAACTGTTTTCCTGCGACGCAGGAAGCCTGCCAACGCTATTCCAGACATCAAAAATAAACCTGAAGATGGTTCGGGAATTGGTTGGAAAAGGTTGAGGTTTCCGTTGGTGCCAGTCGTTCCGGGATCATATGATCCAAGGCGCAGCGTGGAAGATTCAGTGGTTGGGAGGACATGAGGTATACCCCCAAACGCACTGGGAAATTGGAGTGTTAAGGATCCTCCAGCGACTGTGAAGCCCCCAGCGCCATCGGTATTACCAAATCCCAAAACTTCACTAGATGTATTATTGAACATGCCGCCTCGGACCAAAGCATCTGGAACAGGGGCCCCTGTGGCATCAATTAGAGTGTTCGAAACGACGGTTAAGTTGCCGTAAATGATATTTGTAGGTGTCCAGCCCAAAAGATTGAGCGAGGGTCCGTTTGGCACACTTGAGTAACTCGCAAAACCTGGACTAAGCGGAGCAGATTGAACAGGATCAAAGGTAAAGGTGTAATTCTGTCCGTCGGCGCTGATTATCATCGCGGCAGAGGAGAAGCCGGAGGAAGCCAAAAGAAAGCAAGTTGCTAAGAAATTTCTCATTTCGCTTATATTTGTTGCCCAAATCATCTGTCAAGGTCAAGGGGAATCGTATTTTTTAAGGGCGGATTCGAAGGCTGATGTTTATGCAATGTTCAACGGGCTTTGTCGCTGGTTCCTTATTGAACTCTGACCGTTGAACGATTCAGCTTTCGTGAGCAATACCTCGTGCAATCAGACGTTTCTGATTGATGCGTCTAAGCAGCTCGGCGGTAGCCTCGGCGTCTGCCATGGCTCGAGTTTCCATTTCCGCAAGCGAAGGCCAAACATGGAAGCACGGGACTCTTACTCATCCGCAAGAGGAAGAAAGCGCACCGAAGGGGCTGAGGGCTAAAAAGACTCGATAATTTGACTGAGATATCTACTGGCGCGGTACCGTGTACTACGAGGGGCCGAGTCATAGATGGGTTTCTCGCGCTCGTCGAAGAATGCCGCTACTCGCGTATGAAGTAGCACTAGCGGACCAAATCCATCATTGGCTTCTAGTGGAATGAGGATTGGGATACCAAAACCGAGCCAGTCCAACCTCGGTAACGTCCCTCGATCAGAAAGTCGAGGAGTAGGGGATCTACAAGCGTATTGCGCGCGCCGAGTTTGTTTTAAGATAAGAAAAATCCCCGTCCGGAAGACCGGAGAGGGATTAGAGAGTTGTATGGAACCATTTTATTTCCGTCGGCGGAAACAAAGTCCCAACAGACCCAGACCGGCTAGCATAGCTGCGGAAGGCTCGGGGATGGCCACAGGATCGGGAAGGCTTAGAGTTACATTGTCAAAATAGACTCCTCTAAAGCCTGACGAGCCGATTCTTAGCATGAGTGGGTCGCCCTCGGTGCCAGCGGTGAAGGTGCTGGCATCAATGGTGAATTCAAAGGTTTGCGCAGCTGTCCATGGGTTGCCGCCGAAACTATTGTAGGAAGGCAATTTGGTCGTCGCATCCTCGGGACTCTCCCACAACACAGTACCATCTTGCTGAAGAAGGCTGGGTCGGATCCACCGGTCCTGAGTTCCGTTCCATGACTGAGGAGTAGCATTGAGCCTCAAGGTGTAGACGTCGCTGGACGACCAAGCGTGATTACCCGTATCGTGATCGGCCCACTGAGCTAGCGACGGTCTGACGTACGAAAGCTGTTCGAGCTGAACCACTTGATTCCCGCTGCCCACGGGCACATCACCAGAAGTTGATCGCGCTCTTGGGTAGTTAGTCCCTCCTTCCGACTTGGGCCTGAACGTCCAGCCGGCAAAACCTGGTGGGTTCGCGAGTTGCGTCCCGTTTCCGTAGATAGTATCTTGGAAATCCGAGTCGACTAGAAGTACAGCATCCGCCGAGGGAGCCAAAGCGACCAATCCTGTCGCAGCAAGAGCCAAGCCAAGGTTTGTATGTTTTGTCATGGGTTATTGGGGGTTAAATAAGCGCTGGATTCAGCAACGACCTAATTGCTAACAAGATAACTTCGGGGATGACAAGTGAAATCTCGCCAAATTTTTAAAATTGATTTATATTTTTCAATACTTGTCATGCTTCTGATTGGGTTCGGGAGTGCGCCGAGGGAGAAATGGTGAAATTATTGAAGGGAACAGCCATTACTAGGTTCTCGACGTGAGAAGGCTGAAAATCACACAGGCCAAGAAAAACGAGGCGGAATGATATGTTATCTGGTTTTGTTTTCCAGAATGATCAATGGCCTTCCCTTCTCCTTCATCTGTTTCATCAGTTCTGGATTGTCGACGCTAAGTCCTGCGGGCACATAGCTGCCACCCAAGATGAGATCCTTGTCACCATCTGAATCAATATCCCCCGATGCGATTGTCATCCAGCGGTCCGTCTTTGGCATGTCAATCGTCTTGGTCTCGAATCGTGTCTCGCCCTGGTTTTCAAGATACACGAAGCTCTCGTTGCGCGTGCTGTCAAAATCAGGGTTGAAGGAGATAGCGGCCAGATCGAGATCACCATCCTGATCGAAGTCCTGCACCTCGACCCCGTAGGCTCCGTACATCGGGTGAAAATAGCTCTCAGTAAATGTTAGATCACCTTGGTTCAAATAGAGTCGAATCCCGTGGTAAGGCTTCAGGGTGTTGTAGGGCGTGGAGTCAAAGTTGTCACCGTTGACGGTGATCACGTCAAGATCCCCATCAGAATCGAAATCCATCCATTTGAAACGCACATATCCAAAGGCAGCATGTTGTTCGATCAAGATCTTACGCTCAAATTTTCCATTTCCACGGTTTAAAAACAAACTGAGGTTTTCACGAGCGCCACCAAAGAGCACCGCCACGTCATTGAGCCCATCCTGATTGAAGTCCTCGACCTTGCAGTCGACCGGACTTGGATCAGTGGACAGCGTAACTGAGGGTTCCTGTTCGAACTGCCAGCCATTTGCCATGACCTTGTGGACATCCACGCTACCATTGGCGAAGCCGAAATTTGCGACAACAATTTCATCTTTGTTGTCATTGTCGAAGTCACCAAATGCCATGGCTGCAGGTCGATGCAAACCGCCAAGAGCAATGCCTTTGTTTGCGTATTGACTGCCCTGCCGGACCCCATACGAAATCTTGCCGAGTTTATTGGTCGCATAGCCCCCCATTAAGTCGCCGATTGACAGGAGATAAACACCGTCATTTTTTTGCTCCGCCTGGACCCACAGATACCCTTTCGTATCATAGTCTGTCTGAACCTTCAGGTTCCTGTCCAAGGCCGTTAGCCTGTCGTAGCCGCTGTCGCCAATTAAGATTTCCTCGTTACTCTCATCGATAAAAATCAACGACGTAATTGGAAATTTAAGGTCGTATGCGTGCGGGCTTGGCTGAAAAAGATCGAGTCCGGCATAAAGTTCTGGTTTGGTTGCCTGTGGGAGGGATATGGCGGGCGCGGCTTGGAGATAGTAGTCACGAACCGCAATCCATTGATCCTCTGTAACCATGGGTGCTGTCGGGATCTTTCCTTCAAGTGCGGCGAGTTTCTTCAGATTCCGGAACATATCCAGTTCAGCAGGTTTCGCGTTTTCCAAGAGGGAGAGATCCTCGACACCCATACGCAGCCCCATGTATGCGAGGAGAAATTTCCAACTTCGTTTCGTGAGGAGGGCGGGTTCAGGGAAGCTGTGACATGTCGCGCAGTGGATACGTGCGAGTTGCTCGCCATTGCGGATCCTGGTGGCGGCTTCACTTTGAGCGTTTGCAGAATCTTCGCTATTATCGCTGTTTTTGCAGCTAGCTAAAAGCAAAAGCGAACTCAGGAGAGCTAAGTAAAGAGGCACATGGTAATACTTTCTAAAAATAGCGGTTTTGCAATAGGCAAAAATCCCACCCACCCAACAATCATCTCTGATTATGAAGTCAGGCCTGAATGTTTTCAGCTCCATGTTGCCTCATTTAGGTGGATACTATGACGGATTGATTTTTCAGGTAATTTTCTTGCTGAAGAAGGGCTGCCGGAGCGCAGTGGATGCGGCCTTTCTTAAGCAAGGCAGCTTTTTTATGTCTCCACTTTTTGAGCAAGCCCGTGAGCGAGACGAAGCAAGAACGGAAAACGGCCTAAACCTGCCCAGCGAGTCGCTTCGCATTGATCAACTTCAGGAGATCGGCGGTAGCCTCGGCATCTGCCATGGCTCGGTGGTGCCTTGTTAGTTCGATGCCGAATTCTTGGCATAGAGGGGCGAGTCCGTAGGCAGAGAGGCCGGGGAAGTATTTTCGCATGGCGACGACGGTGCAGAGGGTCGGGCGGCGGTAGTTGGTTCCGAGGCGAGAGAATTCCTGGCGAATGAAGCCGTAGTCGAACTTGGCGCTGTGAGCGACGAATACCGCGTCTTGGGTGAACTGATCGAAGGCTTGGGCAATTTCCGCGAATTTGGGTTTACCCGAGACCATGGTGTCGGTGATTCCAGTGAGGCGTGTGATATTCCGCGGGATGCTCCGCTCTGGGTCGATGAGGGTTGTGAAACGATCGACGATTTCTCCGTTGCGGATTTTGACTGCGCCGATTTCGGTGATTCGATGATGTTGGGCGCGGCCGCCGGTGGTTTCGATGTCGACGACGACGTAGGTCTGACTTGGATCGACGATCCATTGCACACGGACAAATCCGACATCGAAGCCAGCGTCAGCGAGCATGCGGAGACGGGCGAGTTGGTTTCGGCGGATTTGGTCGCCCTCGGCCTTTACTTCGACGAAGCGGACTTTGTTTTCTCGGATCAACATCAGATCGGGGAAGCCTGTGCTGAAACCATTCGGGTCTTTGGCGATGAGGCGTAGCACCGTGGCAAGCGAGTCTAGGGGGGAAGCGCGGAGGAGTTTGAGTAAAATTTCGAGGTCCTGTCGTGCCCATCGGAAGATTCCGTTGGCAGTTCCAAAATGTTCAGTGAATGTCGTTTCCAGAAGGGCTGCAGTTTCATCGGAGTTGATCTTTTCCAGCTTGGCTTCGATGCGGCCCTTGTGGCGTTTGTAGAAAGTGCCGTCTCTCAAGGAAGCGGGTCTAAGATCAAATTCGTTATGGGTTTCTGCTGAGCCGTGGTCATGCAGTTCCTCCCAGAAGAATATTCCGAACAAGGTGGTCCAGATCCAGTTTTCCGTGTGCCAAGCTTCCCAACCTTGGAGTTCGAAGTGTTTGATCGCGGGTCGCTCTGCACCGTCCCGGAAGGCTTCGTCAATCTGGATGGCGGGTGCATCGCGAAGTAGATTCGTGAGTAAGCCAGTGCGGCTCTCGCCGAATTTTCTGGAAAGGAAATCCTCGGCAAAGATGAGTTCTTCGTCGCTATCTGGATTTTCAAGAATGGAGTCTAGGATTTTCCGAGCTTGTTGTTTGAGCCCAGCGGAAAAAAGAAGGCGAGTGGAGCGCTCACGGGCTGGGTGGGAAGTGGACATCAAGTAGGTCTTTAGGGCAGGCTCCGGCATATTGGCGCGTTCGAATCGTGCTCCGAGTCTCGATATCGCAGTATCGCGTTCGGGGCAGTTTTCCGCGCTAGGCCAGTCGTCGATTTCTACAAGGAAATCGCTAAGTTGTTCTGCAGCGGCCGAGCGGATTCTCAGTTTGAGATTGGCGTAAAAGTACTTCCGGCGTGCGGTTTCGGAATCTGGAAACACACAGCGGAAGCTACCATCCGAGCTATTACGAGTTTTGACCAATCCGAGGTCACGCAGGGTGAAAGCTTGGAGATCGTCCTGGAGGCGCCCGAAGTAGAGAAATTTCAGGTAACCGATGGTTTCAGCGCGGTCTAGGCAGATAAAAAGCTCTTTGGGAATTTGGTCCGCGAAGCCTTGTTTGGCGGCAAGCTCCACCAATGCGGCTTTTGGAAGTGAGGATGCGCCGCGTGGATAGGTTTCGCTGGTTCGGAACCATTTGAGCAGTTCTGGCTTGGTGAAAGATTGGGCCATTTCTGTGGCAAGATCCGAATTTGGATGCTTGGCAAAGCGCGTGGCAATCAATTCACGGGTCGCTGCCGTGGGGTCCGAAATTTCTGGGTAGGACAGTTTATCCAAGCGCACCAGCAGACCCTTTCGATTGAGAATCCGGACGAGCAGCGCTTGGGATGTCTTTGGCAGGTCTTGGAATTCGGTAAGATAGCGATGCTCTTCGGGGCCAAGCAACTTTCCGCACCGATCTTTTACCAAGTTCAACATTTCAAGGAAATGATCGAGGTAGTAGAACGGTTGAAGAGTTGGTAGTTTCACGAAGCAGCGGGGGGAATACTTAAGGGATCTAAATATAATGGTCAAATGAACAATGTCTGGGTCGGATGATTTTGTGCGATTGGGACGGATAATTTTATAGAGAAATCGAATGGAGCCATTTAAGAACGAGCTTTCTTTTGCAAATGTCGCGCAACTTGCCCGGGTCATCGAGGAAGCTTCGGATGAGTTTTCGAGAGAGATTTTCTTTGAGGGCCTTGAGAGAGAACTTGAGGCTTTGGAGTTGAAGGGAAGAGTTCGATGTGTTGCCGAGCGGATCGAATCAGCCATTTCAGTTCAGCCCCCGAGATTGTTCGAGATCTTGAGAGAAGCTCTGGTTCGGGATACGACTTTGCAGGGTTTTGTGCTCTGGCCATTTACCGAAGTGGTGGCAAGGAGGGGGCTGGATCATTTCGAAGAATCCATGAATGCCCTGCGTGCGATGACTCCTCGATATACTGCCGAGTTCGCGGTGCGGCCTTTTTTGCTGAAGCATGAATCGCGAACTTTTAGGCGGCTTCATGAGTGGTGCGATGATCCAAACGAGCATGTGCGGCGGCTGGTTTCGGAGGGGTCGCGACCTCTGCTGCCTTGGGGGATGCGTTTGCCGAGTCTGATGGTGAAACCGGAACTTGGTTTGGCGTTGCTGGAGCGCTTGTATGACGATCCAAGTGAATACGTCCGGTTGTCTGTTTCTAATCATTTGAATGATTTCAGTAAAGCTCATCCAGAGCTTGTGTTGGATACTCTAAAGCGTTGGCGGTCAGGGGGTTCGATCAGCCGAGAGCTAGATAAGCTTTCGCGGCACGCGAGCCGGACGTTGTTGAAACAGGGGAATCCTGATGCGTTGAGCTTGCATGGTTACGCGGATGCAGATTCGTTTGAATTACAAGAATTCAGGTTGGAAAACAGCGACGTGCGCGTTGGTGAGAAACTTCGATACTTGCTGGTGATTCGCAATCGGTCGGATCGTGAGCAGAAGCTGCTTTTCGACTACGCGATCCATCACCGGAAAGCGAATGGAAGCTTGTCGCCGAAAGTATTTAAGGGAAGGGTCCGGGTGCTTGCATCGGGCGAGGAAATCACAATCGAGGGTGCGCATTCGTTCAGAGAGGTGACAACACGCCGATATTACTCGGGAGGTCATCGCTTTGAGCCCCAGATCAATGGGCGAGCTTGGCCAGCGGTCGACTTCGGTCTCCTAGTTTGATCTCGCCGCTGAAAGTTGCGATGGCACGGCATGGCCTCTGCTGATAGATTCCTATCCGATCAGCCGTTTGAGTGGCTGCAGCTTTTTTAACATGCGATCCATTTTTCTTTCACTGGCACTGCCCGGGCTCGGCTTGGCGGCAAATGAGGCGGATTACAAGTTTCAGATGCCTGATGAGATTGATGATCTGATGGGTTTCTATTGTTACGACTGTCACGACGCTGGACTCAAGAAGGGTGGAGTGCAACTGGACGAACTAGGCTCTTTGAATCAAGGCGAGCGTCTCGATCTACTGAATATGGCGCTCGAACACGTTTACAGTAAGGAGATGCCCCCCAGAAAGGCGGACCAGCCGACCGAGGATGAGCGGGCAGCTCTGGCGGAGTGGATCTGGGGTGAACTGAAAATTTTCAACGCCTCCAAATTGGAGGATAAGCTGCGCTATTACAAATACGCGAACTACCTCGACCACGACAAGCTGTTCAGCGGGACGTCGACACAGAAGCCGTTCACACGCGCACGGCGGTGGAGGATTAACGAGCTAATTTACACCGAAAAGATCAACGATGTGTTCGAACTCGAAGGTCGTGGGCGGAGAGAAAGTTTTTTCGGAGTCGTAAAACCGTTCAACCTGCCGACGACTCCAGGCGTGGCTTACTACGATACAGAGGTGATTGAAAACGGTCAGTTTCTTACCTTGCTATCGAATGCCAAGTGGATCGTAGGCAAGCAACTGCGGCCGGCACTCGTGGCGAGCGGTGAGTATGTTTTTCCGCCCAGCTATCATGAGTTTAAGGGCACACGTGGGTTCCGTGCGCGTTTTCCCGATGAGATGTGGAACCCTAAGACAACGCCGGAAGCTTTTACCAAAATCATCGAAAATGAGGGGCTTCCATCGGATGAAATGTGGAAGGCGGCGATTCATCACCAGTTCACTGTTGCTCTACAGCGCAAGGCAAACGACGACGAAATTCAAAGGTATCTGAAGCTGGTTCAAGTTACCTTGAAGGAAAGCAACAAGACTGGAGCGCTGAAGAACCTGATGATTTCGGTTCTGATGGAGCCCGAGTTTCTTTATCGTTCTGAGTTCGGGGCTGGAAAACCAGATGGGCACGGGCGTAAGATGCTTGCTCCTCGGGAGGCGAGTTATGCGATTGCGTATGCACTCACGGACCGGATTCCTGATGCCGCGTTAGTTACGGCTGTGGAGGATGGTAGACTGCAGAACCCAGCAGACTTCGAACGCGAGGTCAGACGGATTTTGGAAGATGACTCCATTGATAAGCCGCGTCTCTTACGTTTTTTCCAAGACTACTTTGGCTACAAGGGCGTCTACAACGTTTTCAAAGACGAAGAGAGATTCGTGGGTGCTTACAATCCACACCGGGTTGTCTCTACGAAATACGTCTACCGTGTGCCTGGTAAACTCAGAAAAGAGGCGGATGCCTTGGTGAATTGGGTCTTGGAGAAAGATCAGAATGTTCTGGAGACCCTACTGACAACTGATCGCTTTTTCGTCCATCACAACGGAGATAACGAGGCGATGAAAGCTGCGGCAGAAAAAGCTACAGAAAAAGCCGCCCAAGCCCGCGAAATTTACAAAAACACGAAAGATAAGAAGCGCAACGAGGTCGTGGAGTATCTGAAGAGTATCAATCAATACGTGAATAAAGACGGCAAGGTCGTCCGCCGCTTCAATATTGATAGCGACGATTGGAAGATGCGATTCGGTCCCGATGGCACGTGGGGCGAAAGGAAGGACTTTGTTTCGATGCCACCCGATGGGGAAGGAGTCATTCATTCCGTAAAAATGTGGAATCTGGATCATTTGAAATGGTCGTACGAGCCCGAGCAGCCGATGAAAGTGGAGAACCGCACGGGTATTCTGACACACCCTGCATGGTTGGTCGCAAATTCGCTGAATGCTGTGACGGATCCCATCCACCGTGGGAAATGGGTGCGGGAGCAGTTGCTAGGAGGATTCATTCGTGATGTGCCGATCACCGTGGACGCGAAGGTTCCTTCAGACCCCCACAGCACCTTGCGTGAGAAGTTTGCCGTTTCTGAGGCGAAGGCCTGTTGGCAGTGCCATGAAAAGATGAATCCTCTTGGATATGTCTTTGAACAATACGACGACTTTGGAAGGTTCAGAACTGAGGAAGAGATCGAGTATCCCGAGAACATCTTAGAGACCAAGGTGGTCCGAGCCAAGGGAGAGCACGGTGTTTTCAAGAACTACAAAGTTCCCGTTTACAAAACCAAGCCCGTCAATTCTACCGGCTTCCTGCGTGGTACGGGTGATAGCAACCTCGATGGTCCGGTCGAGGATGTGCACGATCTCATGACTCGACTTGGGAAGTCCGAACGTGTCAGACAAGTTTTCATTCGTAACGTGTTTCGTTACTTCATGGGCCGGAACGAGACATTTTCCGATTCAGCGACTTTGGTCAATGCGGAGAAAGCCTACCTCGAAAGTGGTGGAAGTTTCCGCGAATTGGTCGTATCTCTACTTACCTCAGACTCCTTCATTTACCGAAAGTAAACATGACACATAACAGAAGACACTTTTTGCGGACTTCCGCGGCTGGGATTGCCGGGCTGACGGGTTGGTCCTCACTTCCTGCTTTAGGAGCTTCTAGCATCGCCGCGGCAACGCCTGCAGCTAGTCCCGTGAGTCCGCGCTTCATTTTTCTAAGAAAAAGCAACGGGACCTTTCCTTCTGAATTGGTGCCGCCGACGCTTAGCGATGCGGATAAGAAGAGAGAGGAAAATAGAGAAGCGCTCGATATCGATCTGGACCGTCATGAATTGCCGGAATGGATGGAACCGATCGCCGCTCATAAAAACAACCTCACCTTGTTGCAGGGGCTTTCTGCAAAGATGTGTACGATGGGTCATTCAACTTATCAGTCCCCCCTTGCAGTTTCACGTTCTGCCGAGCGGGTGGAGACGATCACTCGTGCATCGGTCGATGTGGAGCTGGGTCGCATGTTTTCCTCGCCGTTCGAGCACGTTGAGCTGACATGTGCGAAAAACGAGAAGGGCGTCGTTCGCGGGATGTCATCGATTGGACCGAAACAGCCAAACTATGCCTTTGCTTCGCCAAGCGCAGCCTTTCGCAACCTTTTCGCCGAAGGTGTGAAAAAGGATAAGAGTCAGAAAGCCGCAGACAGCCTGTATGCATTCCTCGACCACAACATTTCTCGCCACGATAACAAGAAGCTCGATTGGATTGAGTCGCAGAAAATCGGGAACTATGTGAATTCCGTGGATTCTCTCATCGAACGCAATAAGCGCCTCAAGCATATGGCACCCCAGATTGCAGCGAATTTGCCGGAGCTCACCGACGAAGTTCTTGATGATCAGTATACCGTCGTGGAGCAGCAGATGGCCTTTGCTGATATTCTTGTTTCCTCGATGCGGGCGGGGCTGACCAACGTCGCCACCTTCACCCTAGATGATCTCGGAACACGTTATGATGGAGTCGTTGAGGATACGATTGCACTCCACGAAATCGGTCATAACAAGCCACTCAAAGGAATGCCTGCGTTAGAAGTTCGCAGTCATCTTCGGAATCATCACATGAACGTTGTGAATAAACTTGTGGAAGATTTGAAGGCCAGCCCTGAAGGAAATGGCAGTATGTTCGACAATACGATGATCATGTATCTTCCCGAAAACGGTGAGAAACATCATAGCCATGGAACTGAGGTGCCTTTCCTTATTCTTGCTGGCGACAATGTGAAATTGAATATGGCGCGCCGTCGCTACATCCGTCTCCCGAATTACAACGATGAGGGCCACAAGACTCTCGGTAACTGGTACACCACGATTCTTAATGCATACGGAAATCCGATTAAGCACTACGGTGATTTCGACGTTTCTCTAAAGGTCAATCAGGAAGGTGCGATCAGGCAGTTTCTCGGTTAGGAACCGAGCCGAATTTATTGATTGTAGGAAACGCGGAAGATCGCTCCTTGTGAAGTGCGATAGGTCGTCGCCAGCCAGTATAGGTAGCCGTCTGGGCCGACAGCGAGAGCGGCTGGTTTACGCGCCGAAGTAAGAAATACGGGGTTTTGTTTTGGATCTTTAGGTAGTCCGACTTCCTCTGCAAAAGGGACAACCTTTGCATCTTTCGGAATCCAGCGATTGATTACTCCTGGGCTGTCATTGTTGAAACCCCAGAGAGCTAGAAAGAAGCTGTCATGAAACTCCTTGGGGAAAGGGCCGCCTCTGGGATACCAAGCGCCACCAGTGACAAGCCAATCAAGCTTGCGAATCGCGGCGTTGGCGAGCGGGGGCGTCTTTTTACCTGAGTAGGAATCCTTCCAACGGGGTAGAAGGCCGGTCTCTATGCTCATGCCGAAGTTTGCGCCCGCCTCGACGCGATAAACGGCAGCTTTACGTTTTCCAGAGCAATCGGTGAGAAGTAGGTCGCCGGTCGATGGGTGAAAATCGAGAGCATAGGGATTTCGTAGGCCAAGAGCGTAGATCGCTCTATAGGGGCCTTTCGTTTTGTTCACAAGGGGGTTGTCATCAGGAATGGATCCATCTCGATTCACTCGAAGCACTTTGCCAGTAAAAGTTGTAAGCGATTGCACGGTATCATGTTGTCTGTCGAAACCGTCGCCCGTCGTGACGTAGAGTTTCCCATCGGGGCCGAACGCAACCGCTCCGCCATTGTGGCTTCCTCCGGTCTCTTTTTTGTGAAATGGGAGTTCTAAAAGGATTCGTTCGCTGTTCTCAACAGCTCGAAAGGGCCCCTCGGTCGTTAATGTGAAGCGGCTCAGACGGTTGTGCAGGCTCGTGCCATGCAGATAGAATACATAGATATAGGGAGCTTTCGGAAAGTTTGGATCGAAGGCAAAGCCACGTAGTCCGCCAGAACGGCGCCCGCGTCCGCCGAGCATGTGGCCGTCTTTTTTGCGCGGGGTCAACACTCGTAAAACAGGCGCTTCGCGGAGCTTGCCGTCTTGCCTGATCATACGGATTTCGCCGACAATGCGCTCCGAGACAAAGAGATTTCCATAAGGCCCGAAAGCCATCGCGGAAGGGGAACGAAGGCCATCAACCACGAGATCCTCAGCGAAACCCTCTGGAAGTTTGCTTGCCATTACTGAGTTCGATACGGCAGAGAAAAACACCAGAATAAGGAGTAGCGCAGCCATGCTCAATGGTTCTCCAACGGATCTGGCTTATCAATCTAATACCCAGGAGATGAACACGAGCGTCTGCTCCTTTGATTTTGAACGGAAAAGCCGTTGCAGGTTGACTACGATTGTGAAGCCGAGGTGAGATGATCTAGGTTATGCAATGCTTGACGTCCTTCGGAGTCGCTACCTACGCTGAGCGGGTGAAGGAATCGTGTTGATTTCACTTCTTCGACAACCTCAATCCCCAAGCATCCGTGGACCTAAAAGAAATTCGAAACATCGTGGAGTTGATGAACG
This sequence comes from Akkermansiaceae bacterium, assembly GCA_045106015.1. Taxonomy (GTDB): domain Bacteria; phylum Verrucomicrobiota; class Verrucomicrobiia; order Verrucomicrobiales; family Akkermansiaceae; genus Luteolibacter. The sequence continues at coordinate 22,496 of JBGCEE010000065.1, forward strand.
AGCATGGGCTCACTCATTTCGATCTATCCAAAAAAGACTTTCATCTGAAGCTGAAGAAAGGTCCTGACATGGATGAGTTAAGTAGTTTGCTCGCCAACCTTCCGGCCGCCGTGCCTCAGACTTCCGCTCCAGCGCCGGTTTCAGCACCTGCTCCCTCAGCAGGCGTAGCCGAAACACCAGCTGTAGCCGATGGTGCAGAAATCACTTCTCCGATGGTCGGAACGTTTTACCAGAAGCCGGCTCCAGACTCTCCAAACTTTGTTGATGTCGGAACCGTCGTTTCTGAAGGTCAGACCTTATGCATCATTGAGGCAATGAAAGTGATGAACGAAATCAAAGCTGAGTGCTCCGGCACAATTTCTGCCGTCGTCGCGGAGGACGGAAATCCCGTCCAGTTCGGGGATGCCCTTTTCCGCATCAAATAATTTCGAATACCTGACGAGATGTTCAAAAAAGTTCTGGTAGCCAATCGCGGCGAAATAGCACTGAGAATTATTCGTGCCTGCCGCGAGCTCGGTGTGGAGTCGGTGGCTGTCTATTCCGAAGCAGACATTGACTCGATGCATGTCCAGCTAGCGGATGAATCGGTCTGCATCGGTGCTGGTCCAAGCAAGGACAGCTATCTCAAGCCGGATCGTATTATTGCGGCAGCTGAAATTACCGGCGCAGAAGCCATTCATCCCGGTTATGGATTCCTTTCGGAAAACGCGCGTTTCGCCGATATCTGCGAGTCATCGGGAATTGTATTCATCGGGCCTTCTGCCGATGTGATCCGCATGATGGGTGATAAAGCAACGGCTCGTGCCACGGCGATCGCCAACGGTGTTCCGATCACTCCAGGCTCGGAACTCATGGCGAACGCTGATGAGGCGTTTGAGAAAGCCAAAGAAATTGGTCTTCCCGTCATGATCAAAGCGACGGCAGGTGGCGGTGGCCGCGGTATGCGGCCATGTTTCAAGGAAGAGGAATTTCATTCTCTTTTCCAAGCAGCCTCCAATGAGGCCGAAGCTTGCTTCGGTAACGGCGATTGTTACCTAGAAAAACTGGTTCTCAATCCGCATCATATTGAATTTCAGATTATTGCGGATTCTCATGGGCACTTTATCCATTTGGGAGAGCGCGATTGCTCCGTGCAGCGCCGCAACCAAAAAATTATCGAGGAATGCCCTTCACCGTTGATCTCGGATGAGATGAGGCAACGGATGGGTGATGCCTCAGTGGCTCTCATCAAAGCGATCGATTATAGAAATGCGGGGACGATCGAATATCTTGTGGATGAAGCGGGAGAGAATTTCTATTTCATGGAGATGAACACTCGGATCCAAGTGGAGCATCCAGTGACAGAGGAGGTGATGGGCTGCGAGTTGATCAAAGAGCAAATTCGTGTAGCCGCAGGCGAATCTCTATCCGAACACGTTTTAGACGCAAATCCACGGGCTCATTCCATCGAATGCCGGATCAATGCGGAAGATGCCTATAATAATTTTATGCCAAGCCCGGGAACTATCGAGCTTTGGTTTGCGCCGGGAGGCAAAGGTGTTCGCGTCGATACGCATGTTTATTCGGGTTATTCCGTGCCTCCCTATTACGATTCAATGATCGCAAAGCTGATTGTGACAGGAGCGACTCGCGAGATTGCCATTGCGCGCATGAAACGAGCTTTAGGTGAGTTCATGATTAAGGGCATCAAGACG
>JBGCEE010000066.1:0-4145 GCA_045106015.1 Akkermansiaceae bacterium
CATTATTTTCAATATCAACCCCCTTCGTCGAAGCAGACTTTCGCTGCAACGAAGAATAGATGCAAGTTGAGCTCTGAGCCGACCTCGGATGCTGTGCAGCATCAGCTGAATTTAAGCTACAGGTGGCGACACAACCGGCCCATTCCGGACATTCGCCTTGGGTTCAGGATACTGCGTCGCGGCTCTGCATAGCCGCCATTCGCTGCTAGCGCGAAATTTCGAGCTAGCCAAACTTGCAGATTGCGGACGAGGCTCTCGTTTGTAGTTTGGTGCGACCCCAAGACATTAGGAGTATCAACATGGCGGAATCGGCTGAAGATGTTCGCAAGGTGAGAGAGGCACTGATTGCAAGGGAGCACAATGGCATCTACCCAGTCTACGAAGCGTTCTACATCCACTCGATAATCTATGCAGCAGAGCGTTCGGAGACGGCTTTCGAGCGCTTTGATGAGGCTGTTGCCGCAGATCGGCCGCCCGAGTTGATCTTTGCAACCGTTCAAGAGGCGTTGACCCACGCGGGCGCGCTATCTCGCTTTTTCTGGCCAATGAAAAACAAGAAAAACGAACTTGCAGCCGCTCGCGGTAATAGACTGCGAGATGCCTTCGCTCTAGATGACACGTCAGCGTTGAAATGGCGCAAGTTGCGAAATGCCTTTGAGCACTTCGATGAGGATCTTGACCGCTTTCTTCTTGAGGATCGCGCCGGGTGCTTCTTCCCAAGTCCGCTGGTAGACGATCAGGCGCTCGCCAACGAGTCCATCGGACAAATTTTCAAGCTAGTCGATCCAAAGCATGGCATTTGCGTGCTGCTTGGCGAGAAATTCGAATTTCGGCCCGTAAGGAGCGAAGTGCAGCGTATTTTGTCTCGCGCACGCGAAATGGATGAGCAAGGCGGTCGTCTCTGACCGACGGTGTTCAAAACTAGCGTTGTGGATGAGTCTGCCTGCAATGGATTCCGAGCTGACTAAAGATGCGACGCACCATCGGGGCTAGCACCCGGCGTGGGCCCCTAACCGAAGCAGGCATTTGTTGATCGTACGGACCGTCAGTCCACCCGATCAACTTTTGGCCCTCTTTTTCATTTCTTCGATGAAGTCATGAATGGCTGACAACTCCGCAGCGAGCTGATCATGTGACACTTCAGCCGGGTTTAATGCGCCCGCTGCATTGTGCAAGTCCTCAGACAGGCGCCCGCGTGCCGCAGTTATGAGATCGACATCTTCTTGATTCAGAACCAACAGCTTGTAGAGACTGTTCCCTTTGATCTGGTTGTCGAAGCGACCAAGGACCGGCGCAATGAAGTCTGCGATGACCTGATCCCAGGCTTCACGCAATTTCTCGATCACACCTTTGACCAGTATCTCGCGTCTCGTTTCGCTGACGGTGTCCAACTGACCTTTAAGGTCTTTCAGTTCGGTGCGCAGGGCGGCTACCAAAGACGGGGCGGTTTTGGCCTTCAGTGGAAGGTCCCCAGTGATATAGCCCGGCGTCATGCCCCTCTTCTTAACATGTTGAAAATGAATCGGCACGTCGTTGCTTTCTGCCTCGCGGATCACCTCGAACAAGAAACCCAAATCATGTGTGAAAATGACGACTTGGCGATGCTGCGCCTCCTCCGCCAGGCGCTTTGCCACCCGCGCACGGTAAACGTGATCCAGTGATGACATCGGGTCATCAAAAACAATGCTTGAGTAATCCTTCGAAGTGACCAGTTCGGCGAGAAAGGCGGCAAGCGCCACGCACCGGTGCTCACCCTCGCTGAGGATTTCTCCGAGGGGTTGGCCAGGATATCCCACAAATTCAACGCGGAAGTATGACTGAGCCTTGCGATCGCGCGTCTTATTCAGCTCCATTGGAATGGTGTTCAGATCGAGCTTCGTGATTTCGCGGGCGAATCTGTTGCGCAGTGCGCCCGTCACCAGCAGTTCGGATAGCTCTTTGTTTTTGTTTGTGACCGATGTGCGCGCCGTCGTTTTCACTTTTGTTTTAAGCCCGGCAATCTCTTTCAGGCGTCCTATCTGAGCTTCAATGTCGTCTTTGATATTGGCAAGCAGAGCTCGGTCTTCCAGTTCCTGTTTTTCGTTTTCCAGTTTGGTGCGGCCTTCAGGATCTAGGACAGACTCAGCCTGTGTTATCCGGTCATCAAACTCCTGAGAGAGGCTGTCTAGCACATCCTTTGGATGCCTTGCTCCGACTGATGGCACCTCACGCTGTTCCAACAGAGCCGCGAGTTTGGCATTTGCTGCGGTCACCCAGTCGCTGAGTTTTGCAGAGACATCTGGAAGGGAAAGCTCCTCGTTCAACAAAGATTGTGCGGCAGCCATTGAGTCCGCAGAAACGACAGTTGCGGCAACCTCCTTCTTCCGACCATCAAGAGCAGCGAAGGTGCTCTGCTCTTTCGCCTTCGTCGAGCTTTTTACAAACTCTTCAAAGGTCGCAAAGCGTTGCACGGCTTCCTTGCCGAGTGGTTGTTGACACAAAACACAGAGGTCCTCTTCAGCCTTAGCCTCGGGAAATTGTTTTGCAGGATAAGCCACCCCGTCTGAGAAAGCGCGGGCGGCCTCCCAAAGCGCCCTCCACGTTTCTGATCCAACCTCCGGCAGGGGAGACGCCTCAAAAAGTTCCTTGGACGCTAGCTCCGAGGCGTTCTTTGCGTCGCTGTGTGTCCTTACTAGCTCATTCAGACCCGTGACGCTGTCTTCCGATAGGCATTCGGTTAACCTCTGAACTTGGGAGATGATTGCATCGACCCGTTGTTTTTGAGCTCTTAGCGCGCTGATGGTCTTTTGAGGGTCCTGAGAAAGATCAATGCGCAGCGTTTCCAGCTTTCGCCTTTCCTCGTCTTTCAACTCACAAAGCAAACCCAGCACCGTCACATCGGATTTGGCCGTTAGACCCTTTAGATATTTCTCTGCCGCTGTCCCGTCGGTGAGTTTATGATTGGATATAGCGAGAGGAGTCTTTGCCTGGATTTGTCGGATGCGCTCCTCAAGTCGATCCTTGAGTTCATCGCACAGATCTCCCAATCGCTCTAGGACCCGCATGGGAAACGGCGTGTAAGCAACACTGTTCTCCGCTTGAACGTGAGTGTTTGCACTGCGGGAATCGAAGATACTCACCTGTGCGAGCGCTGGAACTTGTTCAGCGTCCGGAGACCAGGTCGTACTTTCCGACTCGGTTCCAACTCGAAATTCGATATCACTAGACTGTGGAGTTTCGTCGGTCGCATCGATGTTCGGATGTATCGAAAACCTTTTGTCACGTGTGCGACAAGCGTGTTTCAGTACGCGGCAATATCCAGATTTGCCCGAGCCGTTATCACCGTAGATAATCGTGATGCCCTGGTTTGAAAACTCCATCTTCTGACTAGCAGCCAGAGCATTCACACCTCGAACAGATCGAAGTTGGGAGATAGTGACCGCTTCCCCAACTGTCCCCTGTGGAGTGACATCTGCTTCTTCCAGAAACTGGAAATCTTCGCGTTCTCCGACGCAGAGTGCCTCAAGTCGATCAAGGTCAATCTCATCCGTATCCACGCCATTGATGAGTTGCCGCATCGCGTCTCTTTGCCAGTCAGGCCGATCAACAGACCAAGCAACGATGTCTTGCAGTGCTTTTGCTTGGGAGTAGCTTCTCGGTTCATCAAAATTGGTTTCAGTCGCCATAACTCAGTTTTCTCAAACTAGGTGCTCTTACTAATTTCAGCTCATTCTTAAAAAGCTTACTCGCAGAACGAGCTAGCAGGCCACCGCTTTTGGTTGAGCACCGCCATGGTTTATGGCCTTTATGGCGAACTCCAGTCAAAAATGGTCTCCAACTTGCTGGAAGATGCAAAAAGACTTCTCATCTCTTGCAACGGAGTTCCGCTCTGCAGTCTATGGAGTCTGCACCATGCGCCTGCAGCGAATGACCGCTCCCCGCCGGACCTGCTGGCGCTGCGCTAGCAAAGCGTGCTGCTGATCAGGTCCGCTTCGGGCTGGGAGCCGTCATTCACCCAAATTAATCGAAAGCCCGCCTCGTCCACGCACCCACGCTGCGCGTTTGGTCTTGGGGGCAGCGTGTGGCGCTTATCAGTGTGGCCACACCGTTGCGTGTCGCATTGCGGGGAATCGCCGATCGGTGTACCGTTTCACTCAATGGATGAG
>JBGCEE010000067.1:0-2977 GCA_045106015.1 Akkermansiaceae bacterium
TTATAGGTCAGACGATGTGACCTGCGCGATGATTTCCGTTTACAGATGCAGTTTGCCCGACTGCATGTGGCGCATACGGCGGTAATTGATCCACGAAGGAATTCACAGTGCGTTTCAAGACCCTCTAAAAGGGTGGCGCGTGTTTGGGTAAGATTATTCATGAAGTAAATTATGCAAGTACAAGACGTATACTATACGTCTTCTAAAAAAGAGAATTATCAAAAAGCGAACGAATACAATGAAAAACGAAATCGAATATGGTTGGGCCGAGGAGGAATTTGCCGATGTCGATCTGGGTGACAAGCGGCGAAACCAAAGGCTAATTCATTTATGCGGCAGACTGTCCAAAGCGCCTGAGAGTCCTATCAACCAGGCCTGTGAAGACTGGTCGGAGACCAAGGCTGCCTATCGATTCTTTCAGAACGAAGACGTCAACAACTCCGCCATAATGTCCGCCCATCGCGATAAGACCGTGGGACGGGCGCAAGCACATGAGACGACTCTTGCGATCCAGGACAGCAGCTACTTCATCTATACCGATCATCCAAAAACCAAAGGGCTCGGTGAGATCTCTTTGAAGAAGGGTAAGAATGTGAAAGAGATCTATTCGCGAGGGCTGATGATGCACGCCTGCCTGGCTGTCACCACTGAAGGCTTACCCCTAGGTTTGCTGAGTAACAAAATTGTCGCTCGGGAGAGTAGACCGAAACAGGAGAAGGCGGGTGCTCGCGATCGCCTTCCAATTGAGGAGAAGGAAAGCTATCGTTGGCTTGAGACCCTCACTGACACCGCCGAGGCGATGGGGGGAAATCGAGTGGTAACAGTGTGTGATCGAGAGTCTGACATTTATGACTTTTTTAAACTTTCCAAGGAATTAGAATCCCCAGTTTTGGTAAGGGCAAGTGCGGATAGAGCGATTAACAAAAAGTCCAGGTATGCTGAGAAAGATGTCGTTAAACTTTGGGAGCATATGGAGACGCTCCCGGAGGCTGGATCTTACGAAATCGATGTTCAACGAAAGTCGAAATCCAAACACTGTTCGCTCAGGCTTGCTCGAATTGCGACAGTCGTAGTTCGGTTTGGTTCGTTCCGAATGAATCCTCCTCGCAATCATCCCAAGCAAAAATCCGATGACCTTCCAGATCTCAAAATGAATGCCATCCATGTGCTGGAAGAAAACCCTCCGGAAGGAGAGGAATGTATCGAATGGATGCTATTGACCAACCTTGAAGTCACCTCCTTTGAGGAGGCCTGTGAAAAAGTCCGTTGGTATGGATTGCGATGGCGAATTGAAATGTTTTTCAAAGTCATTAAGTCAGGGTTTCGCGTCGAAACCTGTCGACTGGCTCACGGAGAAAGACTGGCAAGGTATCTCACGATTATGAGCATCGTGGCCTGGCGACTCTTCATGATCACGCTCATCGCCAGAACCGATCCAAACCAATGTTGTTCCAGTTTGCTGAGTCGCAAGGAGTGGGAAATCCTTTTTCGAAGAATGAATGGAAGCAAGAAGATCCCACAAAGTCCCCCGACGATTAAAGAAGCGGTCGCGTGGATCACAAGGCTCGGAGGCCACCTTGGGCGTAAGTGCGATGGACCGCCTGGGACAATCACCCTCTGGAGAGGATGGAAGCGACTTACGGATTTATGCGAGGGCGCAGAAATTGCAAATCAGACAACCTCTACTTGTGGGTAATAGTAAGGTGGTGTGGGGGGCGGGAGTTAGAACCTCCCGCCTACCCGATTCGATTCTTATCACACCAGAAGGCACTCGCTCTGGATAAAGCCGACCTCTCTTCATGGCGGATATACCGAAAGAACCCAAGGGGTTCTGTGCGGAATAATCAAAGCTCCATCCAGGATTGCATACCAACATGATCCGCCCTCCTACATCGATTGAGGAATCAATCGCAAGCCCAAGTAAGAAGAGAAAATGAGATGAGTCTTCGCTCTCTGAGACCGCATCCCACAAAGCCTCAGGATCGAAATCATTCCACACGTTGGCAATCGGGCGGCGAACTCTGTGCCTAGTTCCCGCGTCAGCCCAAACCGGGTCGCCTAAGAGTTCTCGCGCTAAACGACTCGGACACCAACGTCTAGCAAGAGTTACAGGGGAAATCGGCTGGAACCACTCGTCAGTAAACGGATCAATCACGGAATACTCATCTCCGAACTTCTGATCTTCCATCGAATACTGACCGGTGAGAGCATCTCCCAAGGCATCAGCACTTGTGTTGGAGAGATCGGCACCCGGTCGGAGGAATCCAAGCCAATAGGCCAGCGTTTCCCAAGATTCAAGGTGCGCCTGACTGTAGGCCAATTCTTCGGGAGTTTCCATTTCTATCGAACGTCGATGGTGAGGCGATCCCGGTAACCGAACCGGAAAAGCTGCGAGCATCCAATCAGCTTCCGAAGCTGGCGGCAAGAATTCAACAAAACCGCTGATAGGGGTCGTCCTCGACTGCCTTGTTCGACTATTTGGTTTCTTCGAAATGCGCTTGGGCTTCCGAAATTGGGTTCTCATCCTCTCGAATATCCCATCGATGAAACTCGCCGTCTACGTCCTCGAAAAAGAAGCCTATATACCCATCATATCTGGAAAATCCGCTGTGAGTGTAGATGACTTCAGTGCCCTCTTCCAGCTTCTCGAAGTCTCCAATGATCGTGGAGACCACTCGGTATCGTCGGCCACGAACAAAAGGGATCGGATACCAAGCCTTTGAGTCTTCGTGGCGATGGTATGTCCTCTGGATCATTGGGGCCGTCAGATCTGGAATATACCGATCTGTGATTCTGGCTGTCATGAAAATCCAGACTGGGCCGACGACGGCAAACGACCAAATAGGGAAACCTGCAAAGTAGTAAATCGCTGCCGGAACCCCTAACATGATTGGGAGGGCAATCGCCAAATTGACTAAGCCGTTCCAATAAGCGGGAGGCTCCCCTGCAGACGGATTGCTCATTTTTTGTCGAACGT
>JBGCEE010000068.1:0-28159 GCA_045106015.1 Akkermansiaceae bacterium
AAAGTCAACCCAGAGCTCGGCGAGTGGAAGGATATTGAAGACATGGCGATGCGCTACCGAATCATGTCAGATCTGGTGATCAACCACTGCTCATCCTCCCACAAATGGTTCAAGCAATACGAGCGCGGTGAAAAACCGGGCGTCGACTACTTCATCGAATCCAGCCCAGCCGACGATCTTTCTCTAGTTACGCGCCCTAGAATCACGCCACTGCTACGCCCAACAGAAACGGCTGATGGGATCAAATATGTCTGGTGCACCTTCGGGCATGATCAGGTTGATCTCAATTTCCGCAGCCTCGATCTGCTTGTCGAAATGGTAGGAATCATTCGTGAGCAACTCGATCATGGCATCGGTGTGTTCCGCCTCGATGCGGTTGCATTTCTCTGGAAAGAAATCGGGACGAACTGCATCAACCTCCCTCAGACTCACGAAATCATTCGCTTGCTGCGCACCTTGATCGAGCACGTGAAGCCGAATGCAGTAATCATTACGGAAACGAACATACCGAATCAGGAAAATCTTTCCTACTTCGGCAACATGAACGAGGCGCATTGTATCTACAATTTTTCGCTACCCCCCTTGCTCCTGCACGCCATGACATCGGGAACCAGCCAATACCTTAAAAGTTGGCTGATGCGTATGCCGGCAGCACTCCCTGGAACTGCCTATTTCAACTTCATCGCATCGCACGACGGAATCGGCCTTCGACCTGCGGAAGGTCTATTGGATAATAATGAGATCGATAGCTTGGTTGAAACGATGAAAAGCTTCGGCGGCCGAGTCTCCTCTCGAGCCCTTCCTGATGGCAGCAGTCGCCCCTATGAAATCAATATTTCCCTCTTCGATGCGATGCAGGGAACTGCGGAAGGCATGGATGAATTTGCTGAGAGCCGTTTCATCGCCGCACATGCGATCCTGCTTTCTTTGGAAGGTATCCCTGCGTTCTACATCCACAGCCTTCTTGGCACGCGAAACGACTACGCAAAGGCAGATGCAAGTGGCGTGAATCGTCATCTCAACCGACATCAATGGCAGCTGGATGAAATTGAGAAAGCTCTCGCGGACTCAGATGGCCCGCACGCTCGCGTCCTTCAGCGCCTGAAGAAACTCATCTCTCTTCGTCGTGAACAAACTGCGTTTCACCCGAACGCCACCCAGTTCACCTTACACTTAGGTGATGCCATTTTTGCCTATTGGAGACAGTCCGTGGACCGCATGCAAAACATCTTCTGCTTCCACAATGTCAGCAAAGAACCACAAAATGTTTCTCTAAGCAGCGTCAACCTTTCCGTTACCGAAGAATGGATCGATCTTATTTCAGGTGAGGAAATCGATAAAGACAATGCCTTCCTAAACTTCGCCCCCTATCAGTGTATCTGGCTAGCGAACAAGAGAAAGCACCTACCTTATTGATCCGCCAAGCCTTTTGAAATGGCCTCGAAGGCAAAATCCATTTCAGCAAAATCGATGGAAAGAGGCGGCATGAAGACAATCGTATCCAAGATATTTCTTGTTAGAAGGCCATGACGACGAAGTGCCTGAACTGTGCTTTCTCCGAGACCGATTTTGAGTTGAATACCCGCAATCAAGCCGCACTGACGAATCTCATCTACTTGCGAATGCTTCGTCTTCAGCCCATCAAGACCCAACCTCATTCTCTCAATTTTTTCAGGCAATCCTTCGATGGTTTTTTCAACATCAAAAATTTGGAGAGAAGCCAAGGCCGCTGCGCACCCAATGGGATTTGCTGTATAACTATGACCATAGTAGAAAGCATTTTTCCTTGGCCCCAGAAAAGCATTGTAGACTTCGCATGTAGTTAGCGTCGCGGCCAAAGGAACCGTTCCTCCAGTCAATCCCTTCGCCAAACAGAGAAAATCAGGAATGACACCCTCTTGTTGGCAGGCGAACATCGTTCCAGTTCTTCCAAATCCAGTCATCACCTCGTCAAGAATGAGATGCACTCCATGCTCGGAGGCCCATGATCGTAGCGCTTTCAACATACCCGCTGGCCATGTCCTCATCTCATTGACACCCTGAATCAGTGGCTCAATTACGATAGCAGTCACTGTGCTAGAATCGATGCCCTTCAAATCATCAAGCGACGAGATGAATCCAGTCTCATACCCAAGACTCCGGAAACGAGAGAAAAACCGATTCACTCCGCCTAGAGCCGCGGCTCCCAACGTGTCCCCATGATAAGCATTGTCGAAAGCTAAAAATCTTTTTCGAGCCTCCTCTCCTGTTTGCATCCGAAACTGAAGCGACATCTTCAGGGCAACTTCCACAGCCGTTGATCCGTTGTCAGAGAAAAACACCCGCTCGAGACTTTTTTCTGGGAAATAAGAAATTAACTTTTCTGCCAATCTCGACGCAAGTGGATGCCCAGCTCCCAGATACGAACTATGATCTAAAAGTGCGGCCTGTTGGCTGATTGCACGCACAATCTCCGGCCGGCCATGACCATGAATGTTCGTCCAAATCGAGGAGTTCCCATCTAGGTATCGGCTCCTTTCCCTATCCCAAAGCCAGACCCCCTCTCCACGCTCAATCATCAACGGACGATGCCCCTCAGCGCACCACTCGGCTTGCGGCGTAAACGGATGCCAGCAATAGGCTTTATCGGCTGCAATCGGATCTAGCACGGGAAAATCCTAGCCATAGATGGACGCAAAGAAACACGTATTTCTAGCTCATCCAATATTTAGAATCCGCCCTGAAGATGAAGGAACAGAAAAGCTTTCTTGACACTACTTGACAAATGCTTAAACGTTTAATCTTAGTTCGTAAAAGTGACATTAAATAGTAAGAAATTGCGTCTATTGAAGAGGAAGATCGATAGATGCAATAGCGCCGAAAGATCATGAAAAACCCCAAAACCCAACCTAGCCCGAGACGGCCCAAAATCGGCTCTCGAGGCTTTACTCTAATTGAGCTTTTAATCGTCATCGCCATTATCGCTGTCCTTTCCGTAATAGGATTCGGCATATCTAGAAAGGCAATCGATTCTGCAAGAGCATCGACTTGCGTATCCAACGTCAGACAAATGGGCATGGCGCTCCTGATGCATGCAAATGACAACAATGCGAAACTGATTCCGCTTCAGCCATCCGAGAATCCAGATACAGGAAAGCGCCCACCAATTTGGCCCGTGCAGTTGGCACAGGAAGGTTATTTATGGGATGGAAAAGGAACGGTTCCTTGTGGGACAGGAGTGTGGACATGTCCGGATTGTGATTTCATGAGCAATGCATACGGTGGCTACGGAGTCGTCGAAGATTCAATTTTTGTCTATGAAGAATCCAGTCCATTTGGAGTCAGTGAAAGCGGATCGTTGCGACTGAATAAGATTTCCGAGCCCGCACGAACTTGGCTAATTGGCGATACGACGCGCAATGCCAATGAGCTCAACAAGGGCTGGTATGCCATCTGGTCGCAACCCAGCCGATGGTCAGGTCACGGGCCAGCAGCTCGGCACAACGGCAAGGTCAATGTGTGTATGGTAGACGGCCATGTTGAAACACTAACCGTAGAGGAAATCAAAAACCGCGGCCTGACTGAAAATGTCGTTGATTGAGCTAGAAGCTGATTGGGCGAATCAATCAGACTTTATCGTGAGTTCACTCAGTCGCACGAGATGGGTCTCTACGAGTTTCTCCTCCACATAAAACTCCGCAGTAACGGTCGGGTCTTGCACCGTCGTATCAATTTGAATCAACGTCCACGGGCGGACCGGATTGCGCGCAATTCCTGATGAAGTAATCTGAGTCATCGGATAACCCATCCCGTGATCCTGTTGTTTGAACTCGTTGCGATGGATATCTCCGGAGTGGAAAAAAATTCCGCTGATGCCTTCCTTCCTAATTCGGCCCGCGATCTTTTTTGTCTCGTCGGGATAGCGCGTACTCATGATGTCGTAACCTTTGACGATTACTTTAAAAGTGGCTTTGGATTTACGAAGTGAGTCAAAGAGCCAGTCGAGCTGAGCTTCGCCAAACTGTGTTTTTCCGGGTGTTTTTGGCGCACGTTCATCAGTCCGGTAGTAGCGCCCATCAAGCATGAAAAATTCCACATCGCCACGCTTGAACGTGTGAAAGACTCCGGGGGTTTCCGGAAGGCCATAGGAGGGATTTGCCCATAAGGTTTTGAATGCTTTAAGCGAATCTTCCTTACCTGGGGTAGCGCCGTGTGAATCGTTCGGACCATAGTCATGATCGTCCCAAACCGCATAGTTCGGTCGAGTGGCAATGAAACGCGCGAAATTTGGAACGGCACGTTGCTTTAGATGATGTTCTAACAGCACATCAAATCGTGTGCTATCGGCATAGACATTGTCTCCGACCAACAGATGGAAATCAGGATCTTTCTCCAATGCCAAATCCCAAGCAATCTGTTCGGGGAACCGCTTCGCATCCATGCAGGAGGTCACTGCATACGTGAAGCGAGTTGGCTTATCTGGCTCCGGTGCCGTGGTAAATCCTCCTGCAACGACCTCTCCAGAAGGTGTTGTGATCTGATAGCGGTATTTCGTCGCCGGTTTCAGATCGGTAAATTGATGTCGGAAAACATCATGTATCCCAGCAGCAGCCGTTGTTTCATTTGTCAGTCCGTTCTCTTCAAGTAGCGAGAATTTCAAATTCTTCGCACCATGATCTAGAGCCCATATCGAAGCACGATTGTGAGTGGTGTGGCCCACCATTGGACCTGAATCAAGCTGCGCGAAGGCGACGCTTGAGAAAATACCTATACCGTAGATAAACGCTTTCTTGCACATGAGTTTGGTTTCTCGTTTTTCCGAAGACTAGTCGGGATTCTCCTCCCAGTTTTTACCTTCTTCTGCAATTTCATCAAGATGCTTCATGTGCCCAAGATTACGAGCATGGGGAATATCAGGTGTCCACAGTCGGCGCGGAGGAGCGTTACCCCAAGCCGGCCGATTCATCCCGACATAGTGGTCAAAGATGACCGGTGGTTTCACCTGATGTGCGGAATGAGCCTCACACTTGCTTGGTTCAATGTGATCACCTGCTCGCAGAATCATATGAAATTCATGCCAACCTTGATCCGAGTGCCTACGAGAATAGGCAGGAGCGAGTTCACTATCTCCGGTCCAAGCCATCAATGGTGAACGCAGCAGCGTGAACTGCCAACAATCCTCGGAAACGCGCGAACTGAACATATCAGGCGAATGTAGGCAAAGTGCCGCACCTTCCAGCTCAATGGCATCCCATCCGCAAAATGGCATTTCATCTGGGCCGGATTGACGCTCGACACAGCCACCTGCTAAGCCGCTTATCCACGCGGTTGGAGAACTGGCGAGTGTGATGGGAAGCTGCAACGCCTTGTGCTTTTCCGCGAAAACTACTTGCACATCGAGATGCATTTCTGGCTCTCCAGCATACAGCGTTACGGCTATTTTCACAGTAGACTGACCAAGCCTCTGCTCAGCAAAGACACGTGTGCGGAGCGGACCTTGATCCTCAACCGTCCAATCAAGCCCGCCTAGACTTTCAGCAATTTTTTCATCAAATGAGGTCTGATGAAACACCCAAGTATCGCCATGTTCCTCACGGAGGTGCAGCGAAAGCCCATCGGCGCCGAGCATTTCTTTACCATTTGCTTGTAGCGATGAAATCCCCTTCGAGGAAAGCTCAGCACGGATCACTCCATTGCTCAGCACGCCCCCTTCGTAGCTTGCAGTATGCTTCAGCGGCTCAGGTGGCTGCGGAAGGGATTCACAAAGTTGAATGACTCGGCGACCCTTCGCTGGGATCGAAATAGGGAAAACGGTTCGATGGATCATCGCACCCGCGTTTGGCTCAGAGGTGATGAGCTGAAATGGCATCGCACGTCCCTCTTCATCGGCAAAGGCACGTTCTCGCCAGTCGTCGAAATCAATGAATGGTTCGAACTCCACATGACCTTCGAAATCGTGTTCGGAAGCATTTAGTAAAACGATTCGCTGAATATCTTCCGGCGGCAATTCGACACGTGCATGACTTCGGCTGACTAAAACGATTTCCTCTTCCGCAACGATCCCTGCTCGGCCCTGCATGTGCCGCGTCGAAATATAAGACGACGGGACACTCGTTCCCGCAAGAATGTCATGAAATTCCGTGAAGGCTAAATCCTTCCAAGCTTCGTCGATCCGCTCGATCGCCTTTTCATCCCCCTCCCCGCCACTTCCGAAGACTCGGACCATTTCCTCCGCCTGCTCAAGCATACGCTCCCCCCGATGCTGGAGCGCCTTCATGTCCTGCACCACGCTGTAGCAACCGGGAAAGGTCTTCTGCAGTTCGAAGTCGACGACAGGCATTTTCTCAGTGAGTTGTTCCGTGGCATCGAAAAAGTCATCAACCGTGCTGAATCGAAGTTCCACACCCTCAAATTGATCACGATGTTCCAACAGCCATTCAATCGTCGCCTTGGTCGGGCCACCTCCGTGATTTCCAAGTCCGTAGAACATCATCGTATGCCCAAAGCCAGGAGCCATCGCCCTAATATTGAGGTCCAACTGACCGTGGAGCTCATTCGCCCGGGTCACATAAGCTGCCGCGATCCGAAAGCCCGTGACTTCCGAGCCTGCACTCCCTCGCCAACGGAATGTCTGAGCGGGAAGTGCCACCTGACTCTCATTCGGGCGATGAAACACATAACCTCGATAGCCACTTTCCCGCAACAGATCTGGCAAGGTCGCAGGATGACCAAAGGTATCAACATTGTAAGCTACCGTTGGGCGAATTCCAAAACGATCCTCGAAGTAACGCTGCCCAAGAGCGAATTGCTTACGCCAACCAGCCGCCGTCGGCAAATTGGCATCTGGTTGGGTCCATTGACCTCCAGCGATGGACCAACGCCCCGCTTCGATAAGTGCGCTCGCTTCACGAAATAGCACCGGATCAATCTTTTCAACCCATTGATACAGCCAAGCCTCGCCGCGTGTGTAGCGAAACTCAGGATATTCATGACATCTATCGACCGCCGACCGAAACGTCGCGAGAGCTTCATCCACCCCTGCCTGCCAGTTCCAGAGCCAGACGGGATCAAGGTGTGCATTCGCGATGAGATGGACAATTGTTTTAGACATGATAAATGGGATTGGGACGGCTCACATCCTTACTGGAAAGCTAGAACGAAAGGCCCACTTGCGTAAACGATAAACCATCGGAAAATGAAAGGTTTGCTGACTCTTAGTCGTTCAAGATACGGAACCTCAATGACGGTTGATCGTCCCTCGGGAAAGTATTGCCTGACCGCAGCAAAACCCTAAACTGCACCCATGGCGGAACCTCGGGCGAGCATGAAACTCAAAGATATCGCCGAACTGGTCGGATACTCGCAAGCAACCGTATCCAATGCGATCAACGGACGCGGCCGGATGAGCGATGAGGTTCGTAAGGAAATTTTAGCCAAATGCACCGAGTTTAATTTTGTTCCCAACTCGGCTGGGCGCAGCTTGCGGTTGCGCCGTGCGGATGCCGTCGGAGTCATCTACGCCCCATCGTTTGCCGAGCTCTTTGGAAACGTCTTCTATGCTCGGATCATGGAAGGACTTGCGGAAGTCTTCGGTGAGGTCGGACTGGACCTCATCTTGGGGAATCGAACTGATTCGGACGGGATGCCCTCAGTGGTTCGACAAGGCAAAGTTGATGCTCTCGTTGTTCTAGCCGGCGTCTTTGATACAAAGACTTACAAGGTTCTGCAGGACTGCCCAGTGCCAGTCTGCGTGGTCGATGGCAACGCCGGCCTACCAAATGCCGACACACTCACAAGTGACGGCTACAACGGCGCTCGTCTTGTTGCCGAACACTTTGCGGAGTATGGCCACCGGCACCTAGTGATGGTGGCCTACGACTCAGAGCTATATAATATCGAACAGCGTATCGCCGGATTTCTCTCTGGGCTTCGCCAAGCTGGACTTCCGGCGAACGAAGGCGATGCCGTGATTCGAGTGAAAGATAATGTAGAAGCCATCGAACAAGTCACAAAACGCCTCTCCGGAGAAGATTCACCCACCGGTCTCTTCGCCATCAATGACACCTTGGCCTGTTATCTAGTCGATGAATTGACGCGAAAGGGCTATCAAATCCCTTCAGACCTCTCAGTAATCGGATTCGATAACGATCCCTTTGCCGAGTCTTGCCGGCCTCCCTTGACCACCGTCGGTTTGGACAAACGAGAGTTTGGACTCCTCAGCGCGCGTATGGTTGTGGATCGGCTTGCTGATGCTGATCGAATCCCTAGTCATCGAGTCCAACCCACCCGATTGATCTCACGTGATTCCGTGTGTTCACCTCGTAAAGCCAGACAATAGGTATTTCCAAACACACAAAAACTCGACCCTCAATTCGAAGGTCGAGTTTTTTGTAGATTGATGGGGTTTACTTCCGGCGGCGGCTAAACAAGCCGAGCATTGCACCGATGGCAGCCAGGCCGACTACGGATGGCTCGGGAATGACTACCGTCGCACCTTGAACGGTCAGGGTCGTCAATCCTCCTCCATTGGTCAGATCAAAGGTCCCACCCACGGCAACGATCTTACCCGCATCGATATAACGTTGAACGTTCCCGATCTGACCGTCCCCGTTCACAGTAAACGTACTTCCTGCCTCCATATTGATGACCGAACCAGCCTGAATGGATGGACTTCCTGATGCGCCGCTGAGATTGTTAAGTGCCAATAAACCGCCGTCTAAAATATTAACGACAGCCGTCCCTCCAGAGGGACTCACCGCGTTCAATGTACCTAGCCCCAGGATTCCACCCGTCTGAGTGATCGTGCCAGAAATATTTACCTGAGCGTTCAATGAGGTTCCCCACCAAAGGTGATCTCTGGCGATTATGTTTCCTCCGGCATCCACATTGATAATACCGGACGAGTTGTTATGCGCAGACCAAAAGATTCCCCCGATGTCCAAAGATCCGCCATTCTGAACCGTGAGGGTTCCTGTCGTATCCGAAATCGCACCTCCATCGTTATTTCCCGCTCGGAGGAGTCCGGTTGTCTTCAAAGAACCGCCGTTCGCAATGATCAAGGTTCCTCCTTCGTCCACTCCGATCTTCACCTGCGCAGTATCCGGAACTGCCGAATTAATCGTCACCGTGTTATTGCCAAAGTTGATGCGCGCTTCGTCGCCCGCGCCAGGAATAGCAGACCCGACGCCGTTGGGGTTCGGGCCCCAACCAGGGGTTGAGCCATTGGTGATCGCGTTCCAGTTCCCGCTCTGACGATAACGGAGAACTGCGGCATCGGCGAGATTTGCCACCATTGAAGTGACAACGAGCGAGTAGATTAGGGTCTTCGGCTTCATTCTTGTTTGATTGTTAGATTTTCATCACTCAGATGCTTAAACGATAAAGCATTTGAGATAACGCACAAGTTACATTCATTTATCGGCCATTTGTCAAATAAAAACGATGTCGCAAGCTTTGGTGGCCAGCTCAGAGAGACCTCAGCAAATTCGATGAGCCAAGACAATTCTTGTGAAATTTGCAAAAACGTTTAACTCACTTGGGAGGAAATTGAATTTGCATAAGATTCAATTAACAAGTTTTTACCCAAACCCATGCCAGCCACCAACTATTTCGGTACGATAGACTATGTCTTCATGGCCATCTATGCCATAGTCCTGATCGGTCTAGGAATCTATCTAAAAGGTCGAGCGTCTGAGAGCCTTGAAGACTATATCACGGGTGGAAAAAAGGTTCCGTGGTGGGCCATGGGGATTTCTGGAATGGCGCAATTCTTGGATTTGACCGGCACGGCGCTCATTGTTTCGTTTCTCTTCATGCTCGGACCGCAAGGTTTGTTCATCGAGTTTCGCGGTGGGGCGGTGCTGATCCTCGTGTTCATGATGCTCTGGATCGGCAAGTGGCAGAGACGTTCCGGCTGCCTGACCGGAGCGGAGTGGAATATCTTCCGTTTTGGCGATTGCTGGGGTGGGCGTTTCGCACAGTTGATGAGTGTGGTCGCCATCTGCATCGTGACCATCGGGATGCTGGCTTATCTCACCACGGGCGTGGGGATTTTTCTCTCAAGCTTTCTGCCATTTTCCCCAAAAACATGCGCCTACACTCTGATCGCATTGGCGGCGATCTATACGATGGTTTCGGGATTCTATGGGGTCATTTTCACCGATCTATTCCAAAGCGTGATTATCCTCGTGGCCGTCGTCTACGTATCGGTCAAAGCCTTCTTCGCGGTCTCGGGGGCTGATGAGGTCGCCGCGCTGGCCCTCGAAGTGACAGGAAACCCTGATTGGATGAGCAGTGTTCCACAATGGCAGGCATCGATGCCCTCCGGATACGAAAACTACAAGGCGCTCATCCCTCTAATGATTCTCTACCTCTTCAAGAACATGCTCGATGGAGCGAGCAAGATCGGTGATCCGAAGTATTTTGGTGCCAAAAATGACCGTGAGTGCGGCAAACTCACTGCGCTGTGGACCATCGTCATGACCGTGCGCTGGCCGATGATGATGGGAATCGCCGTACTCGGCCTGTTTGTCGTGAAAGACCTCATTCCCGACCAAGCCGTTCTTGAGCAGGCAAGTGTTGTCATCCGCGAGCTGAATCCAGATGTGACCCGTTCAACCTGGGGAGCTTTGATCTCGAGTATTTCCTATAACCCAGCCGACTATCCTCCGGCGATGGTCGCCCAGCTTCGCGAGCTCCTCGGAGAAGACCGCTTTGTTGAAAAACTAAGCCTGCTTAGTTTTGACGGAACGGTGAATCCCGAAAAAATTCTACCAACCGTGCTGCTCACTTCCATCGGAGAAGGGCTGCGAGGAATCATCATTCTAGCGCTGATTGCCGCCTCCATGTCCACCTTCGATACCACCGTAAATATGGCGACCGGTATGGTCGTGAATGATGTTTACCGGAAGTATCTTCGACCCACCGCCAAGACCAAAGAGCTGATCTATGCCAGCTGGGGAACCGTAGTGATCTTGGTTGGCTTCGGAATCCTGATGGCGAACAACGTCGATAGCATCGAAGACATCTGGGGATGGCTGATGCTCAGCCTTGGTGGCGCTTTCTTCGTGCCGAATCTCCTTCGGCTTTACTGGTGGCGTTTCAACGGAATGGGAACCGCCGTCGGATCACTTGTGGGAATGACTGCAGCCATCACCCAACGCTGGATTTTTCCTGACCTCGGCGAAGTCTGGCTTCTATTCTATTCACTCAGCGCAGGCATGATCGGTGGGATCATCGCAACTTTCTGCGATAAACCAACTGACCCCGAAGTGTTGAAAAATTTCTACATGAAGACACGCCCCTTCGGGTTCTGGGGTCACCTAAAACGCCAACTCCCCGAAGCCGAGCGGAAGAAGGTGAGCGATGAGCATTTCTACGATCTAATATCTGTTCCCTTTGCACTGCTATGGCAGGTGACCATGTTCCTCGCACCCATGCTGCTCGTGATTCATAGCTGGAAGGGTTTCGCGATCACCTCCGCTCTTTGGGTTGTCGGTGGAGCCGGTCTCTACTGGTTCTGGTATCGCAGACTTCCGGAAACCAATTTCTACAATGAAGAAGCCACTAACCTCGATAAGGTCTAACTAGAAACCCTAACAGAAACAATGAATCAAAATTCCAAAAGTATTGGGCGTGTTCTGAGTGTGCCCCTCATTGCGGGAATCGGTCTCACGTTGGTGAACTGCCTGCAAGAGAAGGCCAATTCTGAACCCTCACCCGCCGACACACTAACTGGAAAGGTCATGTCCGGCTACCAAGGCTGGTTTCACACACCCGAAGATGGGCTGGATCTCGGTTGGAAACACTATCGTCACTCAAGCAGTCAAGATTTCAAACCCGGCTACGCAGGTATCGACTACTGGCCAGATATGAGTGAGCTAGCCGAGCATGAACGCTTCAATACAAGCTTCAAACATGCTGACGGTCGGACCGCACAAGTCTTCAGCTCGGGCATCCGTGATACGGTTGTGCGCCATTTTAAATGGATGGAAGACTACGGGATCGACGGCGTCTTTCTCCAACGGTTTGGCACGGAAGTAACCACCCAAACGGATCGTGCAGACCATAAGCAGGCACAAGCACGCAACACCGTCCTTGATCACGTGCGCGCAGGTGCCGAAAAACACAATCGCACATGGGTGGTGATGTACGACCTCTCTAGTATGAAGGCCAAACAACTCAGAGCTCTCCGCGAAGACTGGCGGTTTCTCGTTCGAGAAAAAAAGATCTTCGAAAGCCCCATGTATCAAAATCACAAGAAAGCTCCCGTCGTGGCGATTTGGGGCGTTGGCTTTAAGAACCGTGACTACGGCCCGAAAGAAGTTCTGGAATTGGTTGATTTCTTCAAAAACGATCCTGTCTTCGGTGGTATGACCGTGATGTTAGGAACCTCCACTGGTTGGCGGACAGGTGAGCGAGACGCGATGCCCTTTGCAGATTGGAAAGCAGTCTATCAAGCTGCGGATATCATCTCGCCGTGGACCGTCGGCCGCTACCGCACGCCAACAGATGCGCGGCGCTACTTCTCAGGCCGTGCCAAGGACGATCGCGCTTGGTGCCTCGAACGTGAGAAAGATTTTCTACCAGTCCTCTTTCCTGGATTTAGCTGGGCAAATCTCAAAAAGAATCGAGCTGAAAACGCAGATGCATTTATCGATCGGTTAGGTGGAAACTTTCTTTGGACTCAGTACGACGCGGCGATTCAAGAAACGGGCACGACCATGATCTATCAGGCCATGTTCGACGAACTGGACGAAGGCACGCACATCTTCAAATCAACCAACGATGTACCTATCGGGGAAAGCAAGTTTCAGACCTACGGGGATCTTCCAAGCGATCACTATCTATGGCTCGTGGGTGAGGCCGCAAAACGCTTGCGTGGAGAGATTGAGCCGAGTTCAGAAATGCCCGAACGCATCGAATAGACTCTCTATGAAATTTAAATCGACCACTTCACTCTTCGCCTTAGCCACCGCACTGCTATTTGGGGAAGGCGCCTTTGGTAAACCGAACGTCTTGATGCTCGTGGTCGATGACCTTCGCCCAGAACTGAACTGTTACGGGATCAATGAGATGCAAACACCGGCATTTGACCGGCTCGCGAAAAAAGGAATCTTGTGTGCACGCGCCTACGTTCAATACCCCGTCTGCAATCCAAGCCGTTCGTCGTTTTTATCCGGACTTCGCCCTAATGAAACGGGCATCACGTCGAACCTCGTCCCATTCCGCCAAGCACTGCCAGACCTTGTGAGCCTGCCGGAGCTGTTCCGACAGAACGGATATTACACAGCGGGCATCGGGAAAATTTTTCACAAAGGACAAGACAAAGACGGAAAGCCCACCCTTTTTCAGGACCCGAAATCGTTTCATCACTTTTTCGATGCCTTACACGATGCGCCGGCTAAGGGGAAACGGGGACAAGGCAGGAATCTCACTGATGGCAGAATTCCTTGGTGCACTTGGCGAGCCGCTGAGGGAAATGATCAAGACCAGCCCGATGGAATCAATACAACCGAGGCTCTCCGTGTGCTCGATGAGATACACGAAAAGCCATTTTTCCTAGCGCTGGGTATTCATAAACCTCACGACCCGTTTGTCGCGCCTGCCAGCTATTTCGATTTATATCCGAAGGCCGAAACGCGCTTGGCTGTAGAACCTTCCAACCGAACACCTAGAACAAAACTAGCCATTCCGCAGGGCGATCTCTTCGCAAGTTTCACCGACAAAGAACGCCGAGAATTCAAACGTGCCTATCAGGCATGTGTCAGCTTTGCCGACGCCCAGGTCGGACGAATTTTCGAGGCCTTAGACCGTCATGAATTATGGGAAGATACCATTGTGATACTCATCGGAGATCACGGCTACCACCTTGGCGAGCACGATTGGTGGAACAAAGTCACCGTATTTGAACTCGGTGCCAGAGCGCCCATGATCTGGTGGGTTCCTGGCGGGGCAGCCATGGGGAAAAATACAAAGGCGCTCATCGAGTTCATCGACATCTACCCAACCCTTACAGACTACGCCGGCCTCAAGGCACCCCACGAACTTTCCGGTAAAAGCCTGCGCCCGATCTTTGAGAATGCTGCTCACCCAGGCAAGAAGGCTGCATTCACGCAAGTGAATCGTGGAAAAACGACAGGACGTAGCGTGCGCACCGAAAAATGGCGCTACACAGAGTGGGGACCAGCTGGGGAAAAAGGAATTGAACTATACAATCACCAAGTCAAAAACCCAGAATACTACAACCTTGCAGAAGACCCGAAACACGAGGCTACGAGGGAGAAACTTGCTGAACTACTAGAAACACAGTTACCTGACCCACGATGAAATTTTCTTTCAAAACACTGGGATTTTTCTTCTTCGGTTTAGCGGCCTTGAACGCGAAAACCAAACAGCCAAACATCGTGGTCATCCTAGTTGATGACATGGGCTATGGTGACCTTCGCAGTTTCAATCCAGAGTCAAAAATACCGACGCCGAACCTTGATCGACTCGCGGCGGAAGGCATGCGATTCACCGATGCGCATGCTCCAGGCCCATTGTGCCATCCATCACGCTACGGACTGATGACAGGAAGATTTCCCTTTCGGACTGATACTTCAAAATGGCGCAAGCAGCCGCTCATCGAAGCGGATCGTCTGACCTTGCCAAAACTTCTATCTGACAATGGCTATCAAACCGCCATGGTTGGCAAATGGCATCTTGGATTTGAGGAAAAAGGCTACGACAAACCGCTCAAAGGCGGCCCTATAGATCAAGGCTTCGACAGCTTTTTCGGCATCCGTGCATCAACTGATATTCCTCCCTACTTCTACATTCGGGGCGATCAAGCAGTCATGCCGCCAAGCGATCAAATTAATGAAAATTATACCGATGGCTGGTCAAAAATTCAGGGTGCATTCTGGCGCGGTGGTGGCATTGCTCCAGATCTCAAGCTCCCAGATGTATTGCCTAAATTTACTAATGAAGCTTGCGAAGTCCTTAAAACTCGAGATGGGGATAAGCCACTGTTTCTCTACCTCGCCTATCCTGCTCCTCATACGCCTTGGCTACCAGCAGAAGAGTTTAAGGGAAAAAGTGGCGCAGGTATGTATGGCGACTTCATGATGATGGTCGATTCAGAGATTGGGCGCGTAATGGCGACTCTCAAAGAGGTGAATATGGATGAGGACACGCTCGTGATTTTCACATCAGACAACGGACCGGTCTGGTATCCAAATGATGTTGAAAACTTCGAACACTCTTCCGTCGGAACCCTTCGTGGAATGAAAGGTGATGCGTGGGAAGGCGGGCACCGCATGCCCTTCATCGCGCGTTGGCCTGGTAAAATTGAAAAGGAAAGTGTTAGTCCTCAAACCATCTCTTTTACCGATTGCCTTGCAACGATAGCGGAACTACTCGAAGAAAAGATTTCTGAAGATTTGGATAGCGTCAGTTTTCTCCAAGCACTATTCGGCAAAGAGTTGCCCCCACGGTCACCGATTGTCATGCGCTCAGCAAATGGCACCATGCTGGTTCGTATGGGCGATTGGAAATTGATCGATGCAAAAGGTTCCGGTGGCTTTTCAAAAAGCTCTAAATCCAAAGAGGCCACGGCACCCAAAGGTCAGCTATACGATCTCAGCAAAGATCTTGGCGAAAGGAAAAACCTCTACGAAAAAATGCCGAAGAAGGTCGAAGAATTGGAGAAGATCATGAAACGAGTGATCAACGCTTCACATTGAATTCCACCCGATTAGAGGATGCGATCTACGCCAAGATATCATCAATAATCTTGGCTTTTTTGACGCCAATGAGTTTCTGATCTAGGCCTTGGAATGGATAGGACAAACGTTTGGCATCAAAGCCGAAAAGTTTGAGCATGGTGGCATGTAGGTCTCGCACATGAACGGGATCTTTAGCAGCGTGATAACCCATCTCGTCAGTTTCGCCGTAGGACATACCCGGCTTCACTCCGCCGCCAGCCATCCAGATGGTGAAAGCATTTGGGTTGTGATCACGCCCAACAAATTGGTTTCCGCTACCGCCGCCGCGGTTCTCAAGCATTGGCGTACGACCAAATTCTCCACCCCATACAACAAGGGTATCTTCCAACATACCTCGCTGTTCGAGATCGGTTAGAAGCGCGGAAATCGGCTTATCGATGGAAGTGCACTTGTCTTGAAACCCATGGTTCAGAGCCTCCGATTTATTGGAACCATGTGAGTCCCAACCCCAGTCATGAAGCTGAATGAAGCGCACTCCGCTTTCTGCCAAACGACGGGCGAGAAGACAGTTATTGGCAAACGATGACTTCCCAGGTCGTGTGCCATACATCTCATGGATATGCTGCGGCTCGTCGTCGATACTCATCGTTTCCGGCACCGAAGTCTGCATTCGGAAGGCCATTTCATACTGAGCGATTCGAGTCACTGTCTCAGGGTCACCGACTTCGTGGAACGTGCGCTTGTTCAGGTTTTTCAACGAATCCAAAGCCTTCCGACGAATGTCTGAGGAAATGCCAGCAGGGTTCGCCGAGTTGAGAACCGGATCACCGGTTGAACGGCACTGCACGCCCTGATAAACCGATGGAAGATAACCACTGCCCCAAAGAGATGAGCCAACGCGTGGGATTCGTCCTCCAGAAATCAGAACCATGAATCCGGGTAAATTCTGGTTGTCTGTGCCCAGTCCCCAAGTCACCCATGAACCCATGGATGGGTGGCCAAGATTTGGATTACCCGTTTGGACAAGTAATTGGGCAGGACCGTGGTTGAACTGGTCGCTTTGCATCGTCTTGATGACGCACAACTTGTCCGCATGTTTTGCTAGCTCCGGTAGGCGGTCAGACATCCAAAGTCCTGACTTTCCATGCTGGGCAAACTCAAATTGAGGGCCGAGCATTTTAGGAACTCCTTGGATGAAAGCAAAACGCTGGCCTTCGAGGTATTCCTGTGGGCAGTCTTTCCCGTCATACTTCTTGAGGATCGGCTTGTAATCGAAAAGCTCCAACTGGCTTGGAGCACCGACCATATGAAGGTAGATCACACGCTTTGCCTTTGGCGCAAATGACGGAGAGAGCGGAGAAAGTGGACTCGAAGCATCACGTGAAATTCTCACAGGACCAGCCGCACCAGCGATACCCTGCGATGCAAGCCACATACTTCCCAAGCCTGTCGTGCAGTCACGAAGAAACTGGCGCCGCGTCGTATGCTGGAGGTTTTCTGCTTGGACTTTTTCAAAGAGGTTCATGATCTAGATAAGGGAAAAGGGTTCAACGGGTAATCGATTCGTCAAGATTCAGCAGGACAGAAGCCACCACGGAAAGAGCCGCACCTTCAGGAGTTTCTGCAATCTCGCGCGTCAATGAAGGATCATTCTGATAAGTTTCAAGAAGCTCGTCATACAATGACTTCAATTCAGCAAGACGATCCGGTGTGAGGCGGAGAGAGGTCGTTGCTCTGTAACCAAACGAAATTTTCTCCTCAATCGTTCCCTCAGAACTCTTCATCATTCGTCTCCCAAGTTCCTGAGCACATTCATGGAAGGCCGGATCATTCATTACAGCGAGGGCTTGAATTGGTGTGTTGGAGGGCATACGGCGCTTACTGCACATCTCGCGAGTTGGCGCATCAAAAGTCGAGAATGTTGGGTAAGGAATACTACGTTTCCAGTAGGTATAGACAGCTCGCCGATACCTCTGAGGATTTCCAGGTTCAGGTGTCTTCCAGCGACCACCATCGACGAAGGGTTTCCAGACCCCAGGTGGCAGAGGTGGATAAACAGGCTTACCGTAAACTTCTTGATGAAGTAGTCCGGCAGCTCTGAGTGCGAGGTCGCGCGCCATTTCGCCAGTCAACCTTTGACGAGGGCCTCTTGCCAGTAATCTGTTATCGGCATCCCGTTCATGTAACTCGGAGGAGACCGCATTGGATTGTCGGTAGGTCGCGCTGGTGACGATCTTGCGAAGTAGAGATTTGATACTCCAATTCATGTCCGTAGAGAACTGAACGGACAGTGTATCCAACAACTCAGGATGGGTCGGCTTCTCACCGAACGAGCCAAAATCCTCAGGAGTCGGGACGATACCTACACCGAATAATTCCAGCCAAAACCGATTCACTGCGACCCGAGCGGTCAGTGGGTTTTCCGGCGAAGCAAGCCACTTGGCAAAATCCAAACGATCTGGTTTCCCGTCTTTGGCTTTCATTTGAGGGAACACCTGTGGAGTGTCTGGCATTTGAATCACGTCACCTTTGTCGAGCCAGTTGCCACGGTTAAAAAATGTGGTGAGCCTTGCGTGTTCGGGATCTCGGTCAGAGATGATCGGAGTTCTGACACTTGGGATTTTTTTCAGTTCCGCCTGGGACCTTTGCAGTTCTTGGCGATTCTTTAACATCTCAGGTTCTGATCGGAGGGAAATCCAGAAAGGATTTGATGCGAATGCTAAGCGACCGCGTTTCGCAACCATAGGGAACGAGGCCATGTAAGTACCACCATTTTTCAGAGTTAGACGGACCTTGTCGCCAGGCTGGAGAGTCACGGCCTCTTCGAGAATGAAGGTTGCATGACGCGGACGGAAAAACTTGTAGTGTGTTCCCCATCCCGCTCCACCTTTCTTCAACGAGCCTAAGGGGTTGATCATTGGGTGAGCTTCATCCGCAATGACATCCACGAGCTTGATGGGCGAGACAGCTCCATCTGCCGCAATTTTTTGCGCAGTGATATGATTGAGGGAGGCACCCCATTCAGCATCGGTTAGCGCCTTCTTCTCATCCTTGGGTAGGTATGTCAGCCGGAACGCCGAGAGAGATTCAAATTCGGCAGAGGGGGTGGCGTCCAAGGTGTAGACCGATCCAGACTTTGCATTGTCGGTCGCACGGAATTCCGCATAACCGTCTTTCTCAACGACACTCATCTCGGCTGTTGGAGAGGAAGCAGTTAGCTCAGTGACCGGCTTCCAGATGGTTTTACCATCTAGCTGCATCCAATCATCAAAAATTGATTGTTCGAGCGCTTCAATACTTTCGATCAGTTCGTTGGCTTTTGCGTAGTTCTCCCGTTCAAGCGGTATCGGTAACATGGGAGCATTACCCGCTGCGTCGGCATCGCGTGCATTATTAAAGAAGGCGAGGCTAGTGTAGTATTCCTCGTGTTTGATTGGGTCATACGGGTGGCTATGACATTGCACACAGTTCATCGAAAGACCTTGAAACACCTCCCATGTCGTCACGTTTCGATCCATTGCGGCAAGCACACGGAATTCCTCATCATCGGTTCCACCTTCGCTATTTGCCTGGGTCAGACGATGGAAAACCGTGGCGAGTTTTTGGTCCAACGTGGATTCGGGAACCAGATCTCCCGCAAGTTGATCGATGATAAATTGGCTGTATGGCAGGTCCTCGTTGAAGGATTTGATAATCCAGTCACGGTATTTCCAGACGTCGCGATTGCTATCGTTTCCGAGCCCTTCGGAATCTGCGTAGCGTGCGAGATCCATCCAAACAGATGCCCAGCGCTCTCCAAAGTGCGGCGAGGCGAGCAGACGTTCGGTCTCAGCAGCAACAGCGGCGGTATAGTCTTGCTTCGCTGCTGCTTCGAAGGCGTCCAGCTCCGCAATGGTCGGGGGTAAACCGATGAGATCCAGCGACGCACGGCGCAGCCACTCGGCCGGTTTTGCCACGGGTGAAGGTTTGAGGTTTTCACTTTCCAACCGAGCGAGGATGAACGGATCAATATCGTTGGCGGGCCAGTCCGTATTTTTGACACTTGGTACTTCGTGTTTATTCGGCGCGGCGAACGACCAATGTTCGCCCCAGTCGGCCCCTTCCTTAATCCACTGCCGCAGGGTCTCGACATCCTCTTCACTCAGACGTGGGCCGTGTTCTGGCTTGGGCATCAAATCATCCAGGTCATTGGTAATGATGCGTGCGATCATCTCAGACTCTTCCGGTTTCCCCGGAACCACGACGATTTTCCCCGACTCTCCTTCTCCAAGAACTTGATCACGGAAAATGAATGAAACACCCCCTGCTTCCTTCACGCCGCCGTGGCAGGCGATGCAGTTCTTGTTAAGGATAGGCTGGACGTCACGGGTGAATTGAATTTCAGCCGAAAGTGGAGTCGCAAGAAGCAGAAGATGGAAAAAATTTCTAAGCACGTGTGAAAGGGTTACGGTAGTCTCGACGATGAATTTTCACTTATCGGAGACCGCTGAAACCTAACCCAGCGCTGCCAATCTTCAAGTAACTCCTCCGGCCCGTCTTTCGAAGCGAGTGATGGCAGCCCTACTGCTTAAGATTGATCCAGCCTAGCCGTTGAGTCGGTGGAATCTCTTCCTGCCATGAGGAAAGATCCGCGGTTAGCTCAGCGACAAGCTCGGGATGCAACTCAAAGACATTGGTCTTTTGAAATGGGTCAGTTTTAAGGTTATAGAGCTGTGCCGGAGGGGCGTCCTTACGAATCTTGCCATCGACCACATCGCTATTCTCTAGCCCAGTCAAAGCTTGAGTTGCCGCACCGCCAAGAAGGTGGTCCCCGAGTTTCTCTCCTTGGAATCCACCCTCGTCCTGAGCCGGAATATAGACCCAATCTCTTTTTCGGATGGTGAGGTGCTTTGGGCTGTTTGGGCTGATGATTAGAAAATCGCGAAGAGGTTCGCTGGCCTCGCCGAGCAGTTCCGGCAGCTGATTCACTCCATCAATCACCGCGCCCTCCGGCAACGGCGATTTGGCGATCGCTGCAAAAGTGGCAATTAAATCGATTTGACTCAGCAGAGCATTGGAAGTCGTGCCAGCTGGAATTTTAGCCGGCCAACGAGCAATAAAAGGAATTCGATGACCACCCTCCCATGCGCCGAATTTGAACCCTTGTAGCTTGCCATTCAGGCGGTGCCCTGCCTTCCAAGCCTCCTGTCCACCTTCGTTCAGCATACCGCCGTTGTCGCTGGTGAAGATGACAAGTGTGTTTTCTGCCAGCTTGTGATCATCAAGCGCACCTAACACTTCACCGACAATCCAATCCAGTTCATGGATAAAGTCTCCGTATCGCCCGCAGTCACTGGTGCCTTTAAAACGGGGATGCGGAGTGAATGGATGGTGGATATTGGTCGTCGCCAAATAGAGAAAAAATGGCTTTTCCGGCCCCTTTGCCTGCTCGCTGATCCACTTAACCGCTCGCTGCGCGAACTCCGTGCCGACCTCTTCGTCACGATACCTTAGCTGTGCCTTGTCTGCTCCGCCAAAAGGTCCAGCGCCTTTTGCAGGCCATTTTTGAGTCAGCGAAGGCTTCTTCTTACGGGAAACGAAGGGGTCTTCCGGATCGTAGTCAACCACGGCGTGATTTTCGACATAAACGTAGGGTCCACCGCTATTCACGGTGGGCATACCGAAATAGTAATCGAATCCCGTTTCAAGAGGACCGGGCTTCAGGGGTTTGTTCCAATCGGTTTTGCCCTTACCAAATCCAAGGTGCCACTTGCCGATGCAGGCCGTCGAGTAGCCAGCGGATTTGAGCACGCTGGCAAGGGTCGGTTGCTTCGTGGAAATGGTGAGCTCTTGATTGACCGAAGTCGGGCCCCAGTAATTCTTACGAAGTGGATACTGTCCCGTGAGAAGGCCGTAGCGCGAAGGTGAGCAAACCGCTGAGGGCGAATGTGCGTCGGAAAACAGGCGTCCTTCTTTCGCCAACCGGTCAACGTTTGGAGTCTGCACTTTTGTCGCGCCGTAGCAGCCAAGGTCGCCATAGCCGAGGTCGTCTGCATTGATGAGAATGATATTGGGCGATGCAGAAGCGACAACAGATGTGAGGACTAGTAATAAAATCCGGATCATGCCTGTCGAGGCTCTGCTCTCCATGTAATTTTTCAATGGAATTCGTTGATCCAGATAGAAAAAAGCGGACGATGACACCATCGCCATCGCCCGCCAATAGATTATGGGTCTAACTAATTCAGAAGGCCTTTGAAGGACTTACGTCCAGTCCATAGGAGAAAAAGAGAAAGAATCGTAATCAAGATCACCACCGGATCCTTGAATCCAGCTCCCCCGGTCATAAACGCATGGAAGGCGAGAATGTTCACAATTACCGGACCAAGAACTAACAGGCCTATGTTCCGAGTTTTTGGAATTGCGACGAGCACTCCGCCAACAATCTCGAACACTTTGATGAAGGCGAGGTATCCCGTCATAAACATCGCGCCCATGAACATTGCAGGGGGCGAGCCTTCAGGTGGTGATGGAATCGGAATGAATTTCAGAAAGAAGTTCAGTCCGAAGACGACGAAAAGAAGGCCAAGGAGGCCCGCGGCGATTTGTGGTGCGTGTTTCATAGTTTGGTTGGTTTTATATATTTTAGGCGAGATCAAAAAGTAGGGCTTCCGTGTCGGAATTGGCGGCAAATTCAATTCTTCCTGCCGTCTCAGTGCTCACCGCGTCTCCGGCTTCCAAAGTGACGCTGCCATCGAATAGCGAGCCTTCGATGAGTTGCAGCCAGAGACCGCGACCGGAGCCGAGATCGTGACTTATCGACTCACCAGCTTTGAGGCGGACACGGTAAATATCGGCATCCTGATGGATCGTAGCCGAACCTTCTCGACCGTCTTTCGAGATGACTAACACTTTAGATTGCTCCGCAGCCTCGGTGCTAGGATGCCACTCGGTATAGCTGGGTTTCAAACCTCGAAATTCAGGTTGAATCCAAATTTGCAGTAGCTCGAGGGGATCGCTCTTGGATGGATTAAACTCGGAATGTGTGACTCCAGACCCCGCGCTCATCAGCTGGACCTGACCTGGCCTAAGCTCGCGACCGTTTCCCATGCTGTCCTTGTGGGCGATTGCCCCAGAAACCACATAACTGAAAATTTCCATGTCACGATGTGGATGGGTGGGGAAACCCGCACCGGGTGCGACTTTATCCTGATTGATCACTCGTAGACTGCGAAATCCCATGTGCGCAGGATCATAGTAGTCGGCGAAGCTGAAGCTGTGATGCGTATCCAACCAGCCATGATTCGCATGGCCACGCTCTGAGGAGCGGCGGACTGTGAGATTGGAAGTGTTTGCTTTCATAACAATTTCACAATGACACGAGGTGAGGTTTCCGCATAATACCACCTACTTACGAACTTTATGCTCTTAGGTTATGAACTTGCCTCCGTGTATCCTCCCTCTAAAACGGGTCTATGGAATTCCACCAGCTCCGGTATTTCGTCGCAGCAGCTGAAGAACTCAGCATGTCGAAAGCGGCGGAACGTGTGCATGTCTCACAACCCGCACTGAGCCGTCAGGTTCGTTTGCTCGAAGAAGAGATCGGAGTCCCACTTTTCAATCGAATCAAACAACGCATCCACCTGACCGAGGCAGGAAAATTTTTTCTCATCAAAGCTCGCCAGATCCTTTGTGATTCGGAATCCGCAGTGCAGCAAGTCCAAGAGCAATTCGGCAATGCGCGACGCACTCTACGTCTCGGCTTTCTTTCGCCCTTTTTGGACGATCTCGTCGCTCCGGTAGTCCGCGAGTTCCAACAACGTCATCCGAAATCCAAGGTCAGCCTTTTCGATCTTTCACCACGTGCTCAACTTGACCGCTTGCGTCTTGGCGAACTTGATGCGGGGATTCTAGGAAATCTTGAAGATCACGAACGCAAGCGATTCCATGTGCTACGCCTTTCAAAATACCGTTTTGTATTGGTGCTCCCAGACAACCATGCTCTGGCTGGAAGAAAATCGGTAAAACTCGCAGAGCTGAAAGACGACGATTGGGTTTCGCTGGCCAACGCCTTCTTTCCAAAGCGACGGGAGTTTCTTATCAAGACTTGCGAGACGGCTGGCTTCATCCCTCGCATTGTTTCGGAAACTGATTCTCTACCCATGATGCTCGCAGAAATCGGAACGGGCGGAGGGGTTGGGCTGATGCCTGGGCATGCCGCTAAACTCCCCCACGCCGGATGCGTGATCGTGAAACTCTCAAAACCCATGACCGAATCTGAACTCCTGCTCGTCCTTCCCAAGTCCACGACTAGCAAGGAGATGGAAAGCCTCGTAGCGCTCATCAAAGAACGGGCCGTTAGAATCTAAATTTGTTCCAAAGGAATCACTCATGAAAATTTCGTTGAATCACCTCTTCATTTTGAAAACTTATTCAGTCGCAAAAACTCCGCTTCTATGGACGTTGAAAAATACTCGGCAAAGGTCGCGTATAGGTCGATATCCCAAATTTTTCTCGCGCTCCAAAGCGGGCACATCAATGTAGGCCTTCACATGCTTGGATCTCACTTCTCAGTCATTCTTCTGCTATTGCTCGGAGTAACCCCGCTTTGTGCTCAAAACAGTAGAAACACCAAGATCGATGGCTACCGCGGCATTTGGTTTGAACTTGGACAGAAATCGGAGTTCGGAGACAAATACTCAGGAGGGCTTGGCACCTACACGGCAAAACACGTGCCCTTGGCAATTTATCGGCCTGAGATCGACAAGACCTTCTTTGTATATGGTGGCGCCCCAAAGGCAGGCAAAAGACAACTACTCATCATGGCATCGGAATTCGACCACAAGACAGGTTTGGTGCCGAAACCAACCGTGGTCCTCGACAAGTCCGAGGAGTTGGGAAAAATCGTGGATGACCCCCACGACAATCCCTCTCTAAGCATCGATTCAGACGGCTACCTTTGGATCTTTGTTTCGGGAAGAGCCACAGTTCGACAGGACTGGACTTTCAAAAGCCGGAAGCCATACAGCACCGAGGCATTTGATCTAGTAGAAAAACCAAGTGGTATAAAACGCTCCTACCCGCAGATTCTCCATCTTCCTGGTTCTGGATTCATGCACTTATTTACAGTCTACGAAAAAGGCCGTAGAAAATTGTTCTTCCGGACCAGTCAGAACGGAATCGAATGGGCTGAGGAAAAGCGCCTGGCAAATATGGACGGCCACTACCAAACGAGCGCGGTGAGTGGCAATAGAATCGCCACCATGTTCAATCACCATGAAGGAAAGGTGAACGAGCGCACGGATATCTATTATTTGGAAACCTCAGACTTCGGCAAAACATGGACCCTAGCGGACGGCACACCGATAGAGCTTCCCGTAAACTCTACCGAGAGCCCTTCGAAGGTATTCAACGGTGTCGAAGCTGACAAATTGGTCTATCTCAATGACCTGAATTTTGATACCAGCGGAAACCCCATTCTTTTCTACACAACTGCGTCAAACCGCAGTGGGAAAGCGCACGAACCCGGTCCGTTCGCAGAGCCACGGCGCTGGGTCACTTCCCACTGGAATGGGCAAAAATGGAATACTCGGGAAATGCCCCCTTCTGCAACCGAACTTTCTACCGTGTCCCACAATTACGATACCGGATGCCTACTGGTTGATGGAAACACTTGGCGTGTGATTGGCCCAACGGGAGCGCCTTTGGCTTCTTCAGACAACAATCCAAAAAGATTCTGGGGCCAAGGTGGTGAGATCGAAACGTGGGAAAGCATCGATCAAGGAATCCGTTGGAAGAAGACCAAACAAACGACGAAAAATAGCGAAAGTAATCATGGCTATGTCCGAAGAGTATGGGGCGGGAAGAATCCGTTCGCCGTATTTTGGAGTGATGGAAACCCAGAAGAGATCGGACCGAGTCATCTCTATTTCGGTAGTTCTGACGGATCGAAAGTTTGGAAACTTCCTTACCATATGACCAAAGACGTCGTAAAACCAGTTGAAGTCGGTCAGTAATGCACGGACAAAAAAAACCGCAGTGGCCAGAGCCAACTGCGGTTCTTTTGAAACTTTAGAAGGAGCGTTTAGGAGTCACTTTTGACAACGTCTTTGCTTTCGGTTGGTTTGGCAGAGGACATGTCTCTCATTTGAGCTTCAAGTTTGCCCAATTTCTTCCTGCTGTCTCTCAGAGCGACTTTCAAGTCTTCGCCTTGTGCCTTCGCGGACTTCAACTCTTTAGAAGTCGTTGCAGCCTGCTGCTGAGCTGTTTTCGCAACCTTTTTCAGTTCGGCGATCTCTTTTTTGGCAATCGTCAACTCCTTCGCGCTAGCAAGCACTTCTGCTTTGGTCTTATCGAGCTCTTTGGCCTTCGCCGCAATTTTCACACTCTCTTCGCGAACTTTGGCCAGATCACCTTTGGTATTCTTGAGAATCGTGAGCGTTTCCGCCTGTGATTTCTCGAGGTTGGCGATTTTGCGATTCATCAGATCACCAGCTTTTGCAAGTTCCACTGATTTCTTCTGAGCAGCTGCGAGCTGTTTTTGGGTCTCGGTAGAGTTCTTGACGATTTTCTCACGCTGCTCGCGCTCCTTTTTCAGTGCAAGGTCGCTCTGAGCAAGTTTTGCCGTGAGGCCTTTTTCTGTTGTCTGGAGCTTAGCGATTTGAGTTTTGTATTCTCCTGCGCTGGTTGGTGAAGCCAGTTCGGCGCGGAAGGCTGCAATGCTCTGGTCAATACCTGAAAGGTTTTTGAGCGATTGCTCCATTTGACTGCGCAACGAAACAAGTTTGGCATATGCCTCATTACCGACTTCCAGCTGTTTGGCCAGTTGCTCGGATTTCTGTTTGTATTTCTGCTGCGCCGTTTGCGAAACCGTCAAATTCTTCTGAGTCTCTGTGAGCTTCTTGGACGTTTCTGCCTGCAGGCGAAGTGCCTCCTGCAATTTCATCGCAGTTTCTTTTTGTTGTTTTTGAGACATCGCAAGTGCTGCGAGGGCCTTGTCACGTTCACCTTCCGCTTTGCTTGCTTCTTTGCGAGCCGTTTGGATGGTTTCAGAAATCGCGGCGAAGCTGGCATCAAGTGGACTTGAGTCACTTTTTGCTTTTGACGCTTCTGCTGCGTTGAGGGTTAAAGTAGGGGCCACGGCGATGGCCAAACCGAGTATGCTTAGGTATTTAGTTTTTGTTTTCATAAAGTGAAATTTTCAGTTCACCCAAGTGAATACTAAAGCTCTCAGGGTATTTCAAACAACTATTTCGCTTTTCTTAATATTTAGTTTTTATTGATTTTACAGGGCAAGATCACGCTTAGAGACGCATTTTAAAAAGTTTTCCAGCAAAGAGGTGGTGTCTTCTCCAAAATCCTGAAAACACCCTGATTTCTCTAAAAATTTTGGCGATTTACTCAATCACCGTCCACAAGCTCAGCGCCCTTGATCAGCCTACAAAACTCCTTTTTGGAGACATCATGGATCGTTCCTTCGGTTGCATCGGCGCTCGATGTCTCTTTGTAGCGAATCGCAAGTCGCTCCCAAATGACGATACGAAAATAACGGTCGTCTTTTTTCCAAAGTTGATTCTGTGCAAGTTGGGTCATAGGGAGCGGATGTTGGAATGATTAAAAGTCAGTGAATGCTTTCCTGAGTTGCTGAGTCGCTTCTTTCACATTGTCCGCCATGAGTAGGTGTGAAACCACAACGGCTCTTCTAGCCCCAGCAGCGAAAACTTCATCTAGATTCTCTGGTTTGATCCCACCGATACAGAAGGCTGGGATTTTCGATCCGACATCCAGCTCCATCTGTCTGATCTCTTCCAAGCCGATCGCAGGCCGTCCAGCTTTTGTTGGAGTAGGAAAAAGGGGGCCGAATCCAATGTAATCCGCCCCGTCAGCAAGAGCTTGCCGAGCTTGTTCCAGAGAGTGCGTAGAGCGACCGATAATCATTTCGGGGCCGACTCTTTTCCGGACATCGGACATCGCCCCATCGCCCTGACCGATATGGACTCCATCGGCGCCGAGTTCCACGGCGAGTTCCGGATAATCGTTGAGAATAAAAGGAACAGCAAGCGATTGGCAGAGTGGAATGATCTTGTTCGCAACCCTTTCAACCGTTTCCAAATCCATATTCTTGGCGCGGAGTTGAAGAATATCCACGCCTCCAACAAGCAAGTCGGCAGCAACTCTCTCCATGTCATCTTCAGCGACATAGCCGAAGTCAACGATCCCGTAGAGCGTTGGATTAGCCGGGAGTGAGACGGTCACAAGCCCTTTTCTTCAAGGAACCGCCCAACCCAACCGATGTCATACTTGCCCGACACGAAGTCTGGGTGGTTGAGAATTTCCTGCTGAAAAGGAATCGTCGTCTTGATGCCCTTAATCATGAACTCACCTAAAGCTCGTTTCATGCGCGCAATGGCAATCTCGCGAGTCGCTCCTGTCACAATCAGCTTTGCGATCATTGAATCGTAATAGGGAGGCACGGAATAACCCGAATAAACATG